>CAYFSW010000001.1:0-18557 GCA_964345885.1 uncultured Gemmatimonadota bacterium
GTTACCCCTCGCTCATCGCGATCACGCGATCCACGATATCCACGAAGGCGCGCCACTCGCGACGCTGCTGCGCGAGTACTTCCTCTCCCTCCCGCGTCAGGCTGTAGTAGCAGCGCCGCCGCTCGCCCTTCTTCTCCACCCACCGCCCCCGGATCCAGCCACGCTCTTCCAGGCGGTAGAGAACCGTGTACAACGTCGAGATCCCGACCTCCAGCTCGCTGTCTGAGCTACGCTCCAGTAGCTTGCCGATCTCGTACCCGTGACGGGGCTGTGCTTTGAGGACGGCGAGGATCAGGAGCTCGAGGCTTCCCCGTTTGAGTTCGGAACTGAAGATGGCAGGCCTAGCCTTCCCGCTTGGTGCTCCGCGACCGTCGCCCGCCGGCCGGGTCGGCCGAGCACGGTGGTAGCTCGCAATACTACGTGGCATGATACTTCGTGCCACGTAGTATGTGCCGGGAACCCGCCTTTGTCAAGCGCGGCAAGCTGCCGCGGTCCTCGTGGATCATCGCCGGCGCCGTTTCACGACCGCCGGCCCACCACCCAGGCGGTGAGCGTCCAGGCGGCCGCCGCCCAGACCCCCAGCACGGCGAACGAGGTACCGACATCCGACGCCAGGCCGTCGGTCAGGCCGGCGCGCACCACGTTGGCCGCGTGCATCATGGGCAGCCCTTGGTGGACGGCCGCCAGCCAGCCGGGGAAGCGGTCGGCGGGGAAGTTGATGGGCGAGTAGAGGAGGATCACGAACACCAGGACGTTGGTGATGAGCGAGGTCGTCATCGGGTTGGGAATCGCGTGCCCCATGGCGAAGCCTACCGAGGCCGCCATGATCAAAACCAAGAGCGCCGCGGGTAGTATCAGCGGGCTGACGCTGAACGTCAGGTCGTAGCGCAGCCAGGCGACGATGAGCGCCAGCACCATCCCCGGCACCGCGATGAAGCTGTTCACCGTCAGGCTGGCGGCGACCGACGCCGTCCGCGGTACCGGCAGCGACCACAGGTAGTCGTAGACGCCGGCCTGCTTGCTGCCGGCGATGAGTTGCGGGACCAAGACGAGCCCCAGCGTGATCATCGAGATCACCGTGACGCCGGTGGCCAGGAAGAGGGCCTGGGTCATCGGCATCTCGCCGACCAGGTAGCCGAAGCCGATCACCAGGCCGGCGCCGAAGATGATTTGGGCGACCAGGGCGAGGGGGAGCACGATGCGCAGGCTCTGCAGCTCCCAGACGACCATCAGGAAGTAGCTGCGCAGCCAGCGCCCCGGCGCGCGGCGCGCCAAGAGCCCGGCCGCTCGCTCCGCCGCGATCCTATTATAGGTCATGACTCAGCTCTCCCCGCGGCCGGCCAGCTCGAGGGCGTCTTCGCGGCCGATGAGTCTTATATAGACGTCCTCCAAAGTCGTCCCGCCCAGGGCGTACTCTTCGGCGCGCCCCTCCTCGGCCAGCGAGCGCGCCCAATGGATCGCCTCCACCGCGTCCCGCTCGTCGATCAGCAGGTGCAGGCGCCGGCCCAACCGCACCTGGTCGCGCACGAGAGGTGGTAGCCGCGGCGCGGCGGCGCCGGGCGGCAGGTCGAGCTGCAGCCGCAGGCGCTGCCGGCTCCGCGCCCGCAGCGAGGCCGGCGTGCCCTCGGCGATGATGCGGCCGCGGTCCATCACCGCGAGGCGGTCCACCGCCTGCTCGGCCTCGAGGACGTTGTGGGTCACCAGCAAGACCGTCGAGCCCTCGGCGGCCAGGCGCCGGACCTGCTTCCAGAGCAGCCGCCGGCGCAGCGGATCGACGTCGTTGGTCGGCTCGTCGAGGATGACCAGCGGGGCCGGCCAGACGGCGGTCATCACGAACCCGACCAGCCGCTTCACGCCGCCTGAGAGCCGGGCGCCGAAGGTGTCGGTCCACTCATCCAGCTCCAGCGCCTCCGTCAGTTCGGCGGTCCGCCGGCGCACCGACCGACGATCGCCGCCGCGGATCCGGCCCACCAGTTCGATAACCTCACCCGGCCGGAACGAGCTGAGCGGCAGGGCGCCTTGGGGCAGGTAAGCGCACAGTTGACGAGCCAGCGACGGATTCGCCACCAGATCGTGGCCGTCCAACACGATGCTCCCCGACGTCGGCTTCAGCAGACCGATGATCTGCTTGACCAGCGTGGTCTTGCCCGCCCCGTTGGGGCCCAGCAGCCCCAGAACCGCGCCACGCTCGATCCGCAGGTCCACCCCGTCGTTCGCCAGCACGCCGCCCGGGTAGCGCTTGCTCAGCCCGGCGATCGTCAGAGCGGCGTCGTTCTCGATCGGTAGCTTCGCGCGTGCGCTCATGACGCGTCACTCCTCACGGCGAAGGAACCGTCCAAAAGGGCGGACACCACCGCGGGGCAACGGGCGAGGTCCGCCTCGGGATCCATGGCGACTTGAACGGTGAAGCCCAGGGCCAGGGCGACGCAGACCCGGGCCACCGCCTCGGGGTCGAGACCGGCGGCGATCTCTCCCCGCTCCTGGCCCCGTCGCGCAGCATCGGCGAACGGCTCGATCACGTTGGCACCCGCCTCGAGGAACAGCTTCCGCAGCTGCGGGGTGTGCAGCGCCTCGCCCCACATCCGAACGTCCAGGCGGGAGCTCTCGCGGATCACCTCCGAATCCACGAACCCCATCACCTTGCCCACGATCTCCGCCAGCGACGGCGGCGCCTCACCCTCGTCGCCGTCCAACCCCAGCGCGGCGCGGGTGTTCTGCCGCCCCAGCTCGGCGACGGCCTCGAGGATCTCGTCTTTGCTCTTGAAGTAGCCGTAGACCGCGCCGGGGCTGAGCCCGGCCCGCTCGCAGATCTCACGCACGGTCGTCTGGTGGTACCCATTCTCGCTGAAGCAGGCACAGGCGGCCTCGACGATCTGGGCGCGTCGGGCTTCGACGTGAGCCTCGGTGACTTTAGGCATAGGGACCTCCTGTAAAGAATATATGATCGTTTTTAAAAGCGAGCAACCGTTTTGTTTTGGCGAACTACACCCCAACCCTTCCCTCCAACCCCCCCGAAGAACATTGCATTATAATGTACTAGATAGTATTATATAATGACCTCGACTCCCCTCTCGACCTTGAGGAACCCATGACCCTCTCCCGAGACCCAGCAAGCGTCAGCGCGGCACTCTCCCGAAACCTGCGAGCCATGCGGCTCGATCAGGGCCTGACCCTCGACGCCCTGGCGACGCGCGCCGGCATTAGCAAGGGGATGCTGGTACAGGTCGAGCAAGGGCGGACGAACCCGAGCCTGGCCACGCTCTGTCGACTGGCAAATGCCCTGGGCGTCTCCCTCCCCCAGCTGCTGGAGCTGGGTCCGCCCGCAGCGGTGCGCCTCGTTCCCCCAGACGGGAACGTGGTGCTTTGGGAGGGGGAGGGCGGAGGGGAGGGGAGGCTGTTGGGTGCGTCGGAGGAGCCGTGTCCGCTGGAGCTGTGGGAGTTCCGGCTGGCGCCCGGGGATGCGTACGAGGCGGATCCGCAATCGCCCGGTACCGTCGAGATGGTCTACGTGCTCGCGGGCGATCTCACCCTGCGGGTCGAGGACGAGAGCGTGGAGGCGCGGGCGGGCGATACCATCGTGTTCCGGCCCGATCGCGGCCACGAGTACCGCAACGCGGGAGACGAGTGGGTCCATCTGGTCATCGCCAACGTTGAGCGGGCCGCGCCGCGCCAGTCGGAGGGCTGATCGATGATTCGTGATCTTGTGAGAGCGGGAGTTACGTCCGTCGCGCTGGTCCTTGCCGTGGCCAATCTAACCGCCGGAGGTGGCCGGCAGGCCGTGCTCGAGGAGGAGATCGACCGCGTGCTCGCCGCGTCGTTCGATCGGAACGAGCTGGGGGCGGCGGCGATCGTGGTGAAGGACGGTTCTGTCATATATAGGAGAGGCTACGGCCTGGCGGATCTCGAGCTAGGCGTTCCGGTCCGCCCGGAGATGGTCTATCGGATCGGCTCGGAGACCAAGAGCTTCACCGCGGTGGCGGTGATGATCCTAGTCGAACGGGGTATGCTGTCACTGGACGACGCCGTACGAAAGCATCTCCCGGATCTGCCCGTGCGTTACGACTCCGTCTCGATACGGCGGCTGTTGAGCCACACGTCCGGGGTGCCGGAGATGTTCGGCGAGCCGTACTACGATCTCATGGAAGAAAAGTTCTTCGCGCTGGTCAACGACGAGGTGGAGGTAGACGAGTTCCTGGAGCTCATCGTTCATCGCGATCTCGATTTCGCCCCGGGCTCCGCCTTCGCCTACAGCAACGGCGGCTACTTCCTGCTCGGTCGATTGATCGAGCAGGCGAGCGGTCTCGAGTACGAACGCTTCCTCTCCCAGGCGATCTTCGAGCCGCTGGGCCTGCGGAGCACGCGCTACTACAGCAACGTCGACGTCATCCCGGGGCGCGTGCCCGGATATCTCGATGACGACACCGTCACCATCCGCAATCCGTATGGTAGCTTGTCGGGCTCGATACTGTATGCGGCGGGCGGCCTGCTGTCGTCGGTCGATGATCTGGCTCGCTTCCATCTCGGCCTGCACCGCGGTGACCTCTTGAACCCCGAGAGCACGAGGGCGTTGTTCACGTCGGAAACTCGAGAGGTTTTGTCGGGCACGACCCAGTACGGCCTCGGCTTCTTCATCGGACGCCTGAAGGGAAGGACTATCTACTGGCACGGTGGCGATGCGTACGGCTTCCACGCCTCGAGCTTCTATCTTCCCGATGAGCGGGTATACGTGGCCATCCTGTCCAATAACCCGCGGAAGACGACTCGCGAGCTCGATCCGCTTGCGAAGCGGATCGCCGCCCTCGTCGTGGGAGATCCGTTTCCGGAGTGGGAGCCGGTCACCCTTCGGGCGGACGAGCTGGCGCGCCTCGAAGGAACGTACCGAATCGGCGCGTCGAGTGTCCGGAGTGTCATCGTCGACGGTTCCCGTATGTACACGCAGCGCGATGACGGCAGGAGGATCGAGGTCTTCGCCGCGTCCGCCGACACACTGTTCTACACCTCGAGCCTGTCGTTCATCACGTTCGAGGAGGATGAAGCGGGCCGGATCGTGCGCATGGTCATGCACCGGGAGACGGGGGAGGACGAGGTCGCGACCAGGGAGCGCTGAGCCGCCCCATCGGCGTCGCGCTCACCGCCGATTCCGCATCCGGGCACCCGAGTTCCAAGATCGGACAGGGTGCTCGGTCTGTGCGGCGGCAGCGGCCGCAACGCCCCGGCCGAGAACGACTTAGAGACGCTGGTCCTGGCACGCTCTGTGCCTCTCACTTCGCTGCGCCCGGAATGCGCGAGCCCCACGGCTTTGCAGGAGGTATCTCAAAGATGAACCGCTCGTTCCGCCGCCTCGCCCTGCGCTACGTCCTATCTGTATTCCTCTTGCCTCCGACCTTGCTGCTTGGAGGGTCGGGAACCGCCGTGGCCCAGGGTGAGGCGGCGGAGCGGATCCTGGAAGCGGCCCGGGCCGGCGCGCTGGAGCAGCTGGAGGCGCTGCTCGAGGCGAGCCCGGAGCTGGTGAACGTGAGGGACGGGGAGGGGCGGACGCCTTTGCACTTGGCCGTGCTGGGCGGCCACGCGGAGTTGGCGGAGCTGCTGCTGGACCGCGGTGGCGACATCTCGGCGGCCGACGCCTGGAATTACAGCCCGCTTCACCACGCCGCCTACGCGGGCGATGCGGCGCTGGTGGCGCTGCTCTTGGCTCGTGGGGCCGACGTCATGGCCAGGGAAATGCGGGGGCGAACGCCTCTCTACCTGGCGGTGAACTGGGGCGGCAACGTCGAGGCGGTGGAGCGGCTGATCGCGGCCGGCGCCGACGTGAACGACCGGACGCTGCGGGGAGAAGAGGTGCTCCTCTCCACCCTCTACTACGGGAGCCCCGAGATCATCGACGCGCTGCTGGCCGCGGGCGCCCGGCTGCCGGACGACGCCGGCTCGGTGGTGCAGGCCGCGTACCTATCGGCGGCCAACGGGTTCGAGGGGGTGTTCCGCATGGCGGCGGAGGCGGCGGAGGCTCTGGAGATCACCTGGTGGGAGCACGTGCCGATGCACGCCGCGGCGCGCGGCGGTTCGGTCGCCATCGGCGAGGCGCTCCTGGCCCGCGGCCACGCGGTGGACGAGAAGAACATGTACGGGCTCACGCCGCTTCACATCGCCGCCGAGAACGGCCGACGCGCCTTCGTCGAGTTCCTGGTCGAGCACGGCGCCTCGTTGGAAGAGGCGAGCGTCCAGGGCCTCACGGCACTGCACTTCGCCCGGGAGAGCGGGCACGACAGCGTGGCGGAGCGCCTGGTGGAGCTGGGCGCCGTGGGCAAGCGGGCGGTCTTCCCGGAGTTGCGGGGCGCTTGGCTGGGACAGCCGGAGCCGGGCGATGCGCCGGAACGGTTCGCGCTGGGAATCGTCTCGGGGCACGGGTTCAACTCCGAGCACTCGCCCGCGGCCTTCGCGCCCGACGGTAGCGAGGTCTATTGGACCAAGGCCTTCCGGGGGCCGATCCTTTACTCCCGGTTGGAGGACGGCCGCTGGACGAGGCCGCGGCCGGCCCCCTTCGTCTCGGAGTACGGTGAGGGTGAACCGATCTTCGCGCCCGACGGGGAGCGGTTGTACTTCCTCTCTATGCGCCCGCTGGAGCCGGGCGCCGAGCCCGGGAAGGAGAACATCTGGTACGTGGCGCGCGAGGGTGACGGCTGGTCGGAACCGCGGCCGTTGGACCCGGTGGTGAACGAGTTCGACCACCACTGGCTCTTCTCGATCTCCGAGGCCGGAACCCTCTACTTCTCGTCCGTCCGCGAGGGTGGGTACGGCAGCCGCGACATCTATCGCTCGCGGAGGGTAGACGGGGTCCACCAACGGCCCGAGAACGTGGGACCCGTCATCAACACCGACGGCAACGAGCACACCCCGTTCATCGCGCCGGACGAGAGCTACCTCATCTTCGCCTCGTCCGCTCACGGGCCGACGCAGGGGATGTTCCACTTCGTCATCAGCTACCGCGAGGCGGACGGCGGCTGGTCGGCACCGCAGCCGCTCGACCGGATCACGGCGCCCGTGAACGACCCGCTTTGTCCCCTCGTCACCGCCGACGGAAAGTTCATGTTCTTCATCGGGAGCGGTGACATCTGGTGGACGCGGGCCGACTTCATCGAGGAGATGCGACCGCGGTAGGTATTGGGGGACGGCAGATGCATTCGACCCTGCAGGACATTCGCTTCGCGCTGCGCATGCTGCGCAAGAGTCCCGCCTTCACGGCCGTCGCCCTCATCTCGCTGGCCGTGGGTATCGGAGCGAACACGGCGATCTTCAGCGTCGTGAACGCCATACTCTTCCGGGACAATCCGTATCGGGCGTCGGGGACGCTGGTCACGATTTACCGCGACCAGGGCGAGGGTTGGCTCTACTGGATGAACTACCCCGACTACCTGGAGCTCAAGCGACAGACTTCGGGTGTGCTGTCGGAGCTCGAGGGGTATCAGTACGTCTTCACCCAGAGAGAAGTCGGAGACCGGGTGGAGGTGGTGGTGGGCGAGATGGTGACCGGCGGCTACTTGAGCATGCTGGGCGTCGGCGCGCAGCTTGGGCGGCCGCTCACCCCCGAGGATCACGTGGCTCCCGGCGCGCACCCGGTCGTGGTTCTCGGATACGAGTACTGGGGGCGCGCCTTCGGCGCCGATCGGGCGGTCGTCGGGCAAACACTGCACCTGGCCGGCAGGGATTACACGATCGTCGGGGTGGCCCCCGAGGACTTCGGCGGGTCGGTGCGCGGGGCGCAGCCCGCCTTCTTCGCGCCGATCATGATGTGGGGCGACCTGATGCCGCTGCAGGAGGACCCGCTGGAGTCGCGGGGCTCGAACTCGTTCACGCCGGTGGGGCGTCTGGCCCCCGGCGCCACGCTGCCGGAACTGCGTGGCTCGCTGGCCCGGGTCTCCGAGTACCTCCAGCGCTCCTACCCCAGTGTATGGCAGGTGGGTGACAGCCTTCTGGCGGTGCCCACGGAGTCGGTCGTGATCAACCCCGGCGTCGACCGGATGGTGCGGTCGGTCAACTTCCTGGCTCTGGGCGCGGTCGCCCTCGTGCTGCTCATCGCCTGCGCCAATGTGGCCAGCCTGCTCTTGGCGCGCGCCGTGGAGCGGCGCCGGGAGGTGGCGCTGCGCCTGGCGATGGGAGCCGGGGGTGGCCGCCTGGTGCGCCAGCTGCTGACGGAGAGCGCGCTGCTGGGCCTCTTGGGCGGCGCGGGCGCGCTGCTGCTCGCGCCGTGGGTCCTGCAGCTCGCGAATTCCGCCACCCAGTCTTTCCTGATCCCCGTGGGCCTCGATCTCTCCATCGATTGGACGGTTCTGGCGTTCACGGCGGCGGTGTCGCTGGCCACCGGGCTCGCCGTGGGGCTCGTGCCGGCGCTGCACGCCACCCGCGCAGACGTCGCTCCCATCCTCAAGAGCGAGGGGGCGCAAAGCGGCCGGACGCGGACCGTCGCCCTCAGTCGGACCCTGGTGGCGGGTCAGATGGCGGTCTCCGCCATGCTGCTGGTTTTCGCGGGGCTCTTCATCCGCAGCTTCGGCGCCAACAGGCTGGTCGATCCGGGCTTCGGCTACGAGCCGACGGCCTTCCTGTCGTTCATGGTCCCGGCGTCGCGCTACTCCGACGAAGAGGGGCTGCAGCTGGTGACGTCCTTTGTGGATCGCGTGCAAGCGCTACCCGGTGTGACGCGGGCCGGCGCGATCTCGAACCCGCACCTCAACACGCTCAACCGGATGATCATCGACGCGCGGGTGGACGGCGTCGCGCCGCCGCCGGGACGGTCGGCCCATAGCGTCGACTTCACGTCGGTGGATGCCGACTTCTTCGCCGCCGCCGGAATCCCGATACTCGAAGGTCGGAACTTCAGGGAGGAGGATCGTCGTGACGGAACGCCGGTGGCGATCATCAACGAGGCGATGGCGCGACGGTTCTGGCCGGGAGAGAGTCCGTTAGGCCGGACGATCCAACTCGAGGCGGGCTTCCCGGATCCGATGGTTATCGGCGTGGCGCGGACCGCCAAGATCCGCAGCCTGGAAGAGAGTCCCCGCCCCTTCATCTATCTGCCGTTCGCCCAGGAGTTCAACTACTGGGTCACCGTGCTGGCCACCACCCGCGGCGATCCAACGGCGACGGCGCGGGAACTTCACCGGCTCCTCCGCACGACGTACCCCGACGTCATCGTCACCAAGAGCACCACGCTGGCCGAGCACATCGGGATCATGCACGTGGCGCGCCGCCTCTCGGCGCTGCTCGCCAGCGCCATGGCGGGACTGGCACTCTTCCTCGCCGCCGTCGGGCTCTGGGGGGTGGTGAGCTTCGCGGTGGCGATGCGGACGCGGGAGATGGGGATCCGCATGGCCCTCGGTTCGGAGCCGCGCGGCGTCGTCGCCCTCATGCTGCGCGGGGGGATGCGCCTCGTCATCCTCGGCGGTGGCGTCGGGCTGGCCGCCGGCCTCCTCGTTTCGCGCGGGCTCTCCCGCTTGCTGTTCGGCGTCTCGGCGCTCGACCCGCTCACCCTCGCCGCCGGGGCCCTCGTGCTGCTTCTCACCGGTGCCGTCGCCGCCTACGTCCCGGCCCGGCGCGCCAGTCGCGCCGACCCGGTCACGGCCTTGCGCGCGGAGTGAGTGGTCGACGATCATCGTAAGTCGGGCCCACAAGACCCCAACCGATCTCGGAACATGCAGTCGGTCTCTCTGGGGAGCTCATCATGCGCCGAATGATGCTACCGCTGATACTGTCCGGCGCCATGGCCTGCCAGCCGTCCGGCATCGACCGGCAGGCCACTACGAGCGGGCCCGATGTCGAGGCCGTCAGGGCCTGGTTCGAGGGCTACCTCGCCGCGGTCAACAGAGGCGACCTGGAAGATTGGATGACGTTCGTGGCCGACGACGCGGTGATCATGCCGCCCGACGAGCTGCCGATCGGCGGCATGGCTGAAATCCGACCGAGGTACGAAGCCGTGTTCGCGACCTTCGCCTTCCAGTTCAGTGCTCGCGTCGACGATATAGTCGTTGCCGGGGACCTGGCGGTCTTGCGTGCCTTCTACGAGGAGACCGTGACGCCCAAGGGCGAGGGTGAGGCGAGTGCGTTCAGTGGCTCGTGGCTCATGATCCTGAGGAAGCAGTCGGACGGCTCCTGGAAGCTGTGGCGCAATATGTGGGGTGTGATCCAATGAGAACACTGCGATACATTCTCCTGCCTCCGTTTGCCTTGATGGCGGTGAGTGCCTGCTCGAGTGGAGCGCCCACCAGCCAGGCCGTTCTACAGCGTATCCGGAATGTCGAGAACGGACTGCCGCCGGCCGTCTTCGCGCGCGGGGCGGAGATGCCGCGCACCTCGATAGCGGAGGTTATGGCGCGCTACCACGTTCCCGGCCTCAGTGTCGCGGTGATCAACGACGGCAGACTGGAGTGGGCGAAGGGGTACGGTGTGAGAGAGGTCGGCGGCGCGCCGGTCGACACCACGACCTTGTTTCTGGCGGGCCACATCGGGCAAGGTGTCGCGGCGCTCGCAACGTTGAAACTCGTGGAGGACGGACTCATCGGTCTCGACCAGAACGTGAACGAGCGACTCGCCGCCTGGGACGTGCCGGAGAACGAGTTCACCACGACCGAGAAGGTGACACTACGCCGGATACTGACACATACCTCCGGCCTCTCGGTCCCCACCACGCTCGGGTATTCCACCGAAGACGCGCTGCCCACGATCGAGCAGATACTCGACGGCGTGACTCCGGCGACGAACGAGCCGATCCGAGTGCTGCACACGCCCGGATCGCGACAGCGCTACTCGCTGGGCGGCTACGTCGTCCTGCAGCGGCTGCTGGAAGACATCACGGGATCTTCCTACGCCGACTTCGTGCGCGCCGCGGTGCTCGCGCCGCTCGACATGCGGAGCAGCTTCCACTCCCAACCGCTGACTGAAGCGCTGGCGGCGAACGCCGCCTCCGGCTACGAGCCGACGAACGAGCCGGTCCCCGGTCGCTGGCGCGTCTATCCGCAGCTGGCGGCGCTCGGCATGTGGACGACGCCTTCCGACCTCGCCCGGCTGGCCATCGAGGTGCAACGAACGTATGCCGGCGAATCGGACAGGATCATCTCACAGGCTTCGGCCGCGGAGATGGTGGCTCAGCAGTTCGAGAACCGCGGGCTCGGTTTCGAGGTCGGCGGTGAAGGGGATTGGCGCTTCTTCAGGTTGGAGGGGCACGGCAACAACTATCTGTCCGATCTCTTCGCCTACGTATCGCAGGGCATGGGCGCAGTGGTGATGACCAACTCATCGAACGGGGAAGGCGTGAAGGCGCACATCCTGCGTGCCATTGCGCTGGAATACGGGTGGCCAGATCTCGTGCCGGAGGAGATTGAGGTAGCGCAACTCGCCGACGGTGTCCTCGAGGAGCTGAAGGGCCGCTATTCGTATCATGGCAGGGACCGGGTCCTGGCCGTGGCAGGAGGACGGATCCTCCAGCGCGTCAGCGATCGAGACCGGGAGGAGGAGCTGTTGCCCCTGTCGGCGGACCTACTCGTCTCCGTCTCGTTCGGGTACCGCTATGCGGTCGATAGGGACGCGACGGGGTCGATTACGGGATTGACGCTCGTGCTGCAGGGCACGCGGCTGTTCACGTACGAGAGGGTGGATTGACCGCCGAGCTCGCAGGGCGGCACCAATCTTAACGCCGGATCAACGACGCGGCGCCCACTTCTCTAGGAACCGCAACACTGCGTCTTCGCTGTAGGAGCTACCACGAAGATAGAGTCGCTGACCTGGGCGGTCTGGCAGGCGGGCGGTCTCGCGGACGGGACCAGGCACGTGAAGATCAATCCTGCGCACAGGGTGATGACTCGCATCTGTCCGACCTAACTCGATCTGTGCCTGCCGACTACTCGTCCCTCGACTCGAGTGCCGCCCTGACTTCTTCCATATCCGGCTCGATGATCCAGACGTCGAAGCTGTCGGAGCGGGTGCTGGTGAAGGCGATCTTCGTCCCGTCCGGCGACCAGCGCGGTGTGTCATCGTAGGCGGGATGAAACGTCAGCTGAACCTGCTTTCCGCCGTCCGCGGGCATCACCCACAGATCGCAGTTGCGGCCCTCGCAGGCGCTGAACGCCAGCATGGTGCCGTCCGGTGACAGATCCATGTAGCGATAGGGGCGGTCGGTCTCGAACGTCAGCTGCCGTCGCTCCGCTCCCGTCGTGGAAACCCTCCAGATCGTCGATTCGTAGGACTCGATGCCTCTGACGTTTACGTAGATCTCGTTCCCGTCCGGCGACCAGCAGCCGGGTATGGGATACGTTTCCTCCTGGCTGAAGACGATCGTCGACTCACCCGTTCGAATGTCCAAGACCCAAAGGTTGGATCCCTCCCTGAAGGCGATGCGGCGCCCGTCCGGAGACCAGTTGGGGTTCCCCCCACGAAAGATGGGGATCGATTCGGGAACGATGCGAATCGGCTGGCCGCCCTGAGACGATATCAGTCTGATGGCGTTCCCCGAGTCCGCATCGAAGACGATGTAGTTACCGTCGGGCGACCAATCGGGATGCTCGCCGATGAAGTCGGTGAACTGCCGGGGATCGCCGCCCTCCGCCGGCACCTTCCACAACCCGGTCATCCACGCGCTGTCACCCCGGGTCCCGAAGGAATAGATGATGGTCTTCCCGTCCGGAGACCAGGAGGGAAATCCTTCTTGGGCGGGATGGGTAGTCAGCCGTCGCACCGGGTACCGCTCCTGCCCGTGGAGAGTGGTAGCGCATGAGAAGGCCAGAACGGACATAGTCGCGACGAGGAGCTTCTGGGTGGTCATGCGTGATCTCCGGTCTCCGGTTGATAAGTCAGCTGGACAAGGCCGCTCGGATAGGGCTTGAGCTCGATCAGTTTGAGGGAGTCCTGTCCCGCGGCGGCGGCGAATATTGGGATACCACCGCCGAGGATGACCGGCACGACCGCGATTATGTAGCGTGAGATGAGCCCGCGGGTTCGAAACGATGCGGCGAGCCGGCCGCCGCCCATCAGCCAGACTCTCTTCAGCCCACGCGCGCCTATCGCGCCAATGACTTGTGCCGGATCCTCCGAGGTCAGCGTGACGCTGGGATGCGCGATGGGGAGGTCGCGGCGCGTGAAGACCCAGCTCGGCTTGTCGGGTGCCTGCCACGGCCCGTGCTCGAGGATGAACTCGTAGGTGCGACTCCCCATCACCAGGGCGTCGACCGACGAGGAGAACTCGGCGAACCCGTAGTCTTCGCCGCCGGTCTGAAAGGGCTCGAGCCAATCGACGCCACCGTCGGTCGTAGCGATGTAACCGTCGAGGCTGCAGGCGACGTAGTAGAGGACGTGCGGGGTCATTCTAGCTCTCTGGCCGACCGGAGTCGCCGCGTCATCATGTCATCCCTTTGTACTCGACTTCGGCTCACATACAATGCACCTCCGGGGGCAGTCCTCTGGGCAACATCTCGGCCAGCGTCAGGATGGGGCGTACAAGGCCGGGCAGCAAGCGCGCATGTGAGGCGCACGTGATGGTAGCAGCGCAGCTTGGCTGCGTCGGCCGTGGCCCGGGCGGGCCGCCAGGGCTTGTTAGCTCGAGCAGCCACAACCGCCGCTCACAACAAGGTTGCCGGGCTTGGGCGGATCGGCTATGTCTCCCAGCATTTGGAGCGAGTCGGCCCACCGAGCTCCCTTCCGTCAACCAGTGAGGATCCATGCGCACGGACCGGATGATCGCCGCTGCCCTGCTCTGGTGCGCCGCGCTGCTCGGACCTCTATCGGCCGTTGCGCAAGTCGCGCCGGCAGCCGGACCCCAGCCCGTCGTCTACACGATCCGCGTCCCGTCACCCGAAGCCCAGATCGCGACGCTCGAGGCGTCGCTGCCGACGGAAGGCCGAGCCGTCATCGAGGTCGTGATGCCGATCTGGTCCCCTGGGTTCTATCGGATCGAAGACTATGCGGCGCAGGTCCGGACCGTGTCGGCTCGCGCTGCGGATGGCGATGCGCTCGCGGTGGAGCGCACGCGCGCCAACCGGTGGCGGATCGCGACGGGCGGTGCGTCGCGCGTCGTCCTCTCCTACGAGTTGATCTCGGTTGGGCGATCGGTGACGACGAATTGGGTGTCGGCCGAGCTCGGCGTGCTGAACGGGCCGGCGACCTTCATCACGCTCGCCGATGGGACCGGGCGCCCCCAGGAGGTACGACTCGAGCTGCCTCCAGCGTGGAAACGCGCCGCTACGGGGCTGACCGCCGCACCCGACGGCGAACCTTACCACTACCGCGCCGACGACTATGACACACTCGTCGATGCGCCAATCGTGGCCGGCGATCTCTCGACCCACGAGTTCATGGTGGACGGTGTGCCGCACTATCTGGTGGACGTCGGCCCACGCGGCGCGTGGGACGGGGCGCGGGCGGCCAGGGATCTCGAGCGGATCGTCGAGCAGACCTTACCGCTGTGGGGCAGATTGCCGTACGAGCGGTATGTCTTCCTCAACGTCTTCCGGCGCGGCGGCGGCGGTCTCGAGCACGCGAATTCCACACTGCTCACGGCGAACGCCGAGCGGCTGGCGACGGAGCCCGGCTACCGCCGCTGGCTCTCGTTCATGGCGCACGAGTACTTCCATGCCTTCAACGTGAAGCGGCTGCGGCCCGTGGAGTTGGGGCCGTTCGACTACGAGGAGGGACCGCGAACGGCGAGCCTCTGGCAAGCCGAAGGCGTCACGTCGTACTACGCCGAGTTGTTCCTCGCCCGATCCGGCCTCGGGGACGCCGCCGATCTACTCGCCGCTCTGTCCGCCACGATCCGGCGACTGCAGAGCTCGCCGGGCCGACTGTTGGAGACGCTCGAGGGTTCGTCGCTCAACGTCTGGACCAACAGCCTGTCGGGCGTGGGCGCCGGTGACTCCACGGTGAACTACTATGACAAGGGGATGGTGGTGGGCTTCTTGCTCGATGCCAGGGTTCGGCACGCCACCGGCGGCCGCAAGTCGCTCGACGACGTGATGCGGCTGGCCTACGAACGCTACGGCGGCGCGCGGGGCTTCACGCCGGATGAGTTCCGGGCGACGGCCGAAGAGGTCGCCGGCATCGACCTCAGGGAGTGGTTCCACCGGGCGCTCGCCACGACCGAGGAGCTGGACTATGCGGAGGCGCTGGACTGGTACGGTCTCCGCTTCGCGCCGGACGGGAGCTGGACGCTCGAGATCCGCGACGAGGCTACGGAGGCTGAGCGCGCCCATTTGCGGGCGCTGGCGGCTCCGGCCGATGGGCGCGGCGCCGCCAGGTCGTCATCCGGAGCAGCCCGGGAGCCGGAACGCGCCGATGCGCGTCGAGTAGGTCTCCGCGCCTTGCTTGAGGTAATCGCCCACGTACCAGATCGTGCAGTCGTCGCTGGGGTCGACCGCGGTCTGGGTGTAGTCTTCCCAGCGCAAGGTGTTGGTCTGCGCGCCCTCGCCGTCGACCAGCACGGCCTCCCGTAGGGTGAGGGCGCCCAGCGGATCGTTCGCCGTGCGCGCCGCGAACCTCTGCCCGGCGAAGTTCGGCGTGCCACCGAACGAGTAGCCGATGCCGATGTTGCCGTAGCGATCGATCGCCGGGCTCGCCATCCACCTGTAGTAGCCGTCCGGCGCGTAGGTGCCTTGCTGCCGCAGCTCAACGCTGCGGTCGTCGTTTACTGTGAACTCGTACCAGCGGACGCCGCCGGCGCCGACGACGGTAGCCACCGAGTGCACGGCGACGATCGACTCGCGGCCGTTCAGATTCCGGTAGACCAGGCGGGCCATGATCTTGTCGCCCTGTGAGTCGAGGTGCCGGTCCGTCCCGGGCTGACGCACGCAGTTGGTGAGCTGCCCGTCGCAGAGGTAGTGGTAAGGGGCGACGGGGATCCGCTGGGGACCGACCAGCCTGCTGGCGGCCGGCGTCTCCCAGTCGACGTAGAAATCCCAGGCGTAGATCGCGTCGTCGTCGAAGTCGCCGCGCAACTGGGTGCCGCCCGTGGCGATTACGATGTTCGGCGCGCCGGTTGGCGGTAGTGTCAATCCATCCAGGTCGGCGTTGTTGAGGAAGCCGACTTCGTCGATGACGATACACTGCTCCGTGGCGGGCTCGCCGGCGAGCATGCGGAGGCGATCGACGGCGCAGGCGTGCTTCTGCACCACGTCATCGCCCGTGCTGGTCGGCACGTAGTAGCCGTCGGGCCACACCGCCGGGCGCGGGTAGTCGGGGAAGAGCGGCCGCAGGAACTCGTAGCGGTAGTACGAGCCCATGGGATCGGGGCTCGTGCTCACCGCGTAGCAGATCGAGTAGGGGCCGGTCTCCTCCGGCGGCCGCTGCGGCGTCGTCGCCGGGCGCACGGCCTCGGGCGGCGCCGCAGTGTCTCTGGGGGCCGGCGGCGGCACGAAGAGCGGAGCGGCCGGACCCGGCTGGCCCGCAACGCCCGGGGGACTGAGGTAGACGCGCTCACCCGCTTCCCAGACCTCGGGCTGGTCCGGGCGTTCGGGCGCCCGGCGGAAGATCGGCATGACGATCAGCCAGCGCTCGGCCAGCTGATCGTAGCGCACGACGGCGTCGCCGTTATTGCGGGCCTCGCACGTACCGCCGAAGCCACGGAAGACCGTGTTGGTCGGCACGGCGCCATACAACACCTGCCCGGTCGTGTCGAACCGCGAGCCTCGCTTGCTGAAGATCGCCAGGCGCGTGTTGACGATCTGGACGATGTGGTCCGGGCCCACGGCCAGGCTGTTGTCTGAGGGGTTGCGCCCCGTCCAGCCCCCGTGCGGTCCCTCGAAGCCCACACCGAGACCGTCGAAGCTCGCTACCAGCTCCGCCGGCGGCCGGTCGCCCTGTTCCCGCTGCTCCACGCCGGCACCCGCCGCGGCGACGTTCCCGGGAAGCGTTACCTCGCTCGGTGTGCGGGTCGAGACCAGCCAGGCCAGGAATACGACGACCAGGGCACCGCCGCCGATGGCCGCCTTTTGATAGCCGCGTTTGGGGTCGGCGTTATCCATCAGTCTCGACCCACGCCCAAGAAAGAAACAGCCATTTGCCCTCCTCCTTCAGCAGCGTGGCCGTCCAACGGCCGGATATGGGCGTCTCGACTCCGGCCTGGTCCGTGAATACCTCGTCGTAGTTGGCGTGCAATATCGCGATGTCCCCGTGCACATATACCGCCGCAGGCTCGACATTGAACGCCGTCTGCTTGTACTGGCCGAGGTAGAACGCGAGCATTTCGCGCAGCCCGGCCCGATCGACCGGACCCTCTTGAGCATAGTCCCAGGCGCTGAACCGGGCGTGGAAGTACTCCATGATCTCGTCCACATTTCCGGCCATCGACACCCGTGTGTACTCGTCCAGCATGGCCACTACGTCCTGCTGAGCTTGGGACGGCTCCTGTGCGGTCAGCGTCGCCGGGCTCAGATTGCCAGCGCCGAGAACAACCAGAAACGCACCCCCGAATGCGACTCGATTCATGGCGACTCGCCTCCTGTTAGCGCCGGATGCGCGAACTGGTATCCCGCCGGCTCGCTACTCCCCGGCCATCGGGACCGGTGCCGGCGCGTCGCTGGTGAAGGCGAGGGCAGCGATGAACCACTCCCCGTCGATCTTCTTCCAGACTACCAGGTACTTGCCCATGTCCAGAAGGTCGCCCTCCGGTCCGGCCAGAACCATCCTGTTGACCCCGTACTCGTAGGCGAGGTCGCCCCCCGCCGACACCTCCAGGTACGACGTCTCACCAGAGAACTCCTTCACCATACCGCTCTCGAAGAACTGCCCGTACAGCTCGCCGATCGCGCTCTTTCCCTGGATCTGCGGCGTCCCGGTCCCCTGCACGATGGCGTCGTCGGCCCAGAAGGCCAGCGCCGCCGCGACGTCAAAGGCTGCCTCGGCTGCCACGACTCCTTCGCTGCGGGCCCGGACCGCCTCGGTCTCGGCCGCCACATCGACCTGCGGCGCGGCGCAGGCTGCGAATATGCCGGCAGCGACGATCGTGAACGTGAACGATGTGGTGAGTCGCATCTGCCTCTCCTTTCTACTCGAACATCTTGAGAAAAGCTTCATCCAGTTCCTCGTCGGGAAGGGCTAGCAGTGGCGCCCACTGTTCCCAATCCGGCCCGGCCTGGTAGCGGGTCTTCGGCGACTCGGCGGTAAGCGCGTGGAGAACGGCCTCGGTTACGTGCTCGTGAGGCGCGGCCGTTTCTTGAACGGTGTCTACGATGCTTTGCAACTTCTCGTACATGTCCCCATACAACCCGCGCTCGGCCGCGCTCAGACCCCCATGCTGCTCGCCCCAGCCCTGCATGGCAACAAATCGAATATCCGTGTCCATCGCGCCCGGCTCGACGACGGAGACGGGTATTCCCCAGGGCTTGAGCTCGACCCGTAGGGCATCTGAGATCGCCTCGAGCGCGAATTTCGACGCCGAGTAGGCGCCGGTGAACGGAACGGAGAGCTTCCCGTTCACCGAGCTGATGTTGACGATGCGGCCCTTCCCCTCGCGTAACTGAGGCAGGAACCGCTGTGTCAACGCCAGTGCGCCGACCAGGTTGACGCGGAGCATTTCTTCAGTCGCGGCG
>CAYFSW010000002.1:0-112637 GCA_964345885.1 uncultured Gemmatimonadota bacterium
TCGGGGCGCCCGGATTCGAACCGGGGACCTCCTGCTCCCAAAGCAGGCGCGCTACCGGACTGCGCCACGCCCCGAAGAGCCTCGGGCCGCTGCCGGCCTCGAGGACGGTTACGAAGTTACTCTGTTGTGCGGGCGGTTGGTAGGTCCCAGACGTTCGAGTCGCGAAAGACTAAGTGCCGATTCGCGTCCAGATGGCGATGACGCCGCAGCCTCCGAAGCTGCCGCCGAATCGAGGGGGCAAGCCACCGGCGCCGTCGTATACCTCGACACCTTCGACGTCGGCGGGGAGGATCAAGTCATCGATGTCCATACCGCTCGACGGCCGGCCCGCGACCTCGAGTCCCCCCTCCTGGATCCGCTCGCCATCCACGTAGACCGTCGGCCAGCAGGGGATCGTACGGCCGGCCTCCCATCGAACGTGCCGCCGAAAGTGAAGCCTCTGGGACAGGCTGCTCTCGCCGCCCCGCACGAGCTGTATGCCGGGTGAGTCCGCGATCATGCGAGTGATTCGACCCGGCTTGCGGTTCTCGATATCGTCGCGCGTGATGAAGTGGCCATTGCCCTTGTCCACCCGCTCGTAGAATTCCTGCAGCCTGGGGGCCAGGTAGCGGCGACGCACCGAAACGACCAGCGCTTCCAGCTCGATCGGTTCCATCGTCATCCGCAGCTGCAGGTCGACGCGTTCGCTGCTACTGACTTGTATGGCCTGCGAGCGCTCTCCGTAGGCCAGGTGCCGCACCACCAGTTCGTAGGAGCCTCGTGGAACCCTCGGTAACATGAAGCCGCCGGAGTTGTTGGTCTCGCGTCGGATCTCCGCCCCCCTCCCCCACGAGTATCACTTCCGCACCGCTGATGGGCTCTTGGCTCTGAGCGTCCACCACGCGGCCCGTCACCAACGCCACGCCGACCGTTGCCCCCTGGGCCCGGGCCGCCTGCGCCAGGGGACCGCAAAGACATAACAGGCCGGCCATTAAGGGCCCGGCAAACCCCGTCTGAAGAGTTACGAGGAACTCGCCGGCACACGACCGAGGACGTGATGAGGTCACCTGCTTGATCATCTCCACGACTACCCGGTCCCGGGTCCTGGCGTTTTGTGAGGGGCTTGCCCCAATATGGGGCGACCCGTGTCCGAACGTCCAGCGCCCTGCCGGCCGGCCGCCTGGACCTCCACCCTGGCTGCGTACTTGATGCCCTGCCGACTCTGTCCTGACAGGCAAATCGTGGCGGACCAGCGTGCAGCCCTTGAGGCGCTTCACGAAGCCTGATTCGGGTATTATCGTTCCGGAACCCGATTACAGCCCATCGGGCGGATCCTCGTCCAGAACTTCACGGAAGGCGAGCCAGCAAAATGATTAAGCGCGTACTCCCCCTCTTCCTTGCCGTTGCCCTTTCCAGCGCTTGTGGGCCGGGTGACGACTCTGGAGCTTTCCCAGTGCTGAGCGGCGAATACCTGGGCCAGACCCCTCCAGGCGAAGAACCGGAACTCTTCGCTCCCGACATCGTATCGACCGGCATCTATACCCGAGACATCGCCATTACCCCGGACGGGGGCGAGATCTACTACGGTGTCTCGATCGGACCGTTCACGACCATCATGCAAACCAAGCTGGAGAACGGACGCTGGACGCGACCGGAGGTGGCACCGTTCTCAGCGGATCCCGGATACATGAACCTGGAGCCGCACATATCGCCGGACGGCCAGAGGTTCTTCTTCCTGTCGAACCGTCCCATCGAAGGCGGCGCCCTCGAGCCGGAAGAGGTGGGCACCTGGGTGAACCAGGACATCTGGGTCATGGATCGAGTCGCCGACGGGTGGAGCGAGCCCTTCAACCTCGGGCCGCCGGTGAACTCGAGCGACGAAGAGTACTTCCCATCGGTCACAGCCGACGGGACCATCTATTTTTCGCGTCAGGCGAGCGGCAGCCAGGAAAGCCACATTTACAGATCGCGCCTGGTGGATGGGACCTATGGGCCGGTGGAGAAGCTGCCTCCCCAGGTCAACTCGACGGCGGTGCAGTTCAACGCCTTTGTCGCACCCGATGAGAGCTATCTGATCCTCGGAGTTTTCGGGCGCGACGACAGTTTGGGAAGTGCCGACTACTACATTGTCTTCCGTAACCAGGACGATGTATGGAGCGAGCCCATCAACATGGGCGCGACGATCAACACACCCCGCGGCGGCGAGTGGTCTCCATTTGTGAGCCGGGATGGAAGGTATTTCTTCTTCATGTCCTCGCGAACACGGCCGCTGAAGTCCTTCCCGGAGAGACTGACGGCCGAGTCGCTATGGGAGGCGTACACCAACCCGCAGAACGGAAACGCGGACATCTACTGGGTCGACGCTGCATTCATCGATGGGCTTCGACCGCCCGGATTCGGCGGTGTAGATCTTGGTGGATGACCCGAGACGGAAGGCCAAAACGACCTGGACGAACCGCGTAGCGCTGGCGGGCGCTACTCGGATCCCTTCCTGGCCTTCCGCTTCTGAACCAGGTCGTCGACGCGCTTGTTGACTTCCTGCAGACCTTCGCTCAACGTCTCGCGCAGCTCGTCCAGCAGCTCCGTCGAGGCTCCGCGGGTGGCGTCCCAAGTCTCCTTGGCCGCAGCCTTGGTCTCCGGCTGCTTCGCCTCCTCGCGCATCGAGTCGACGGCCCGGTCCATCTTCTCGCCGAGCTCGCGCAGCCGATCGACCACCTTGCGCGTCTCTTCCTCGCTCACCTCATCGGTTGCCCAACCTTCCTTGAACGCACTGCCCAGGCGATCGCCCAGGTCCTTGACTTGCTTGCCGACTTCTTTCCAGCGCTCCGCCACGTCGCGCCAGGTCCGTTCCTCTTCCGCCGGCTGGTCCGATTTCATCGGTAGTTTCTCGTCCATCTCGTCGCTCCATGTTATACGGCAAACAGTCCACCGATTACTGGCTACTGACTAGTGACCACTGACCACTACTCCCCCCGGCCCGTTCTTGTTTCAAGCACCCAGATACTCCAGCAGCCAGTCCCGCGCCGCGCGCATCGCCTGCCCGCGATGACTGATCTCGTTCTTCTGCTCTACGGTCAACTCCGCCGTTGTGATGCCGCGCTCAGGCAAATAGAAGAGCGGGTCGTAGCCGAATCCTGATTCTCCCCGCGGTTCGTGCAAGATAACGCCGTCGACGCGGCCGCCGAAGACGCGTGACTCCTGGTCGAGTACAACGGCAACGGCACAGTGGAAGTGGGCGGTGCGCTGCTCGTCAGGCACATCGCGGATCTGGCGGAGCAGATAGAGGTTGTTGGCGCGATCGACGCCGTACTTCGCCTGCATCTCCGGTGGCGCGAATCGCTTGCTGCGTGGGCCCGGCTCACCGTTCAGAGCATCGACGCGGATGCCGGAGTCCTCCGCCATCATCGGGAGCCCCGTGCGATCGTAGAAGTACTCCGCCTTGGCGAGCGCGTTCTGGGCGAACGAGTTGAAGGCTTCCAGGTGCTCCTCCTCCGGCCGTCGCTCGACGTCGAGCTCGGCCAGAGTCGTTAGCCGGATGGGTGTGTCACGGAAGAGCGGCTCGACCTCCCTGAGCTTGGCCGCGTTCCGTGTGGCCAACGTCAACTTCACCGCGCAGACTCCAGCGCTCGCCGCTGCAGGTCGATAAGCTCAATCACGCCGTTACGGGCGAGGGTCAGGAGAGTATCTAGCTCGCCCTCACCGAACGCCGCACCCTCGGCGGTACCCTGGACCTCGACGATCCGGCCGTCGTCGAGTGCCGCGTAGTTCATGTCGACATCGGCGCCGACATCCTCCTCGTAGTCGAGATCGACGCAGGGCTTGCCCTTCACGATCCCTACGCTCACCGCCGCCACGAAGCGGGGTACCGGACCGGCCGGGAGGGTCCCATCGGCAACGAGCCGCGCCGCCGCCAAGTGGAGGGCGACGCAGCCGCCGGTGATGGCGGCGGTCCGTGTACCGCCGTCGGCCTGCAGCACGTCGCAGTCGACGATGATCGTCCGTTCACCCAGTGCCTCGAGGTTGGTGGCGGATCGCAGTGCCCGCCCGATCAGGCGCTGGATTTCCTGCGTCCGGGCACGCGGCCCGTTTCGCTCGCGCGGAGTACGCTGGCTGGTTGAGCGGGGCAGCATGGCGTACTCGGCGGTGACCCAACCGCCCAAGCCCTCACGCCAGGGCGGCACACCTTCCTGAACCGTTGCAGCGCAGAGGACGCGGGTGTCCCCCATGGCGATGAGGCACGACCCCTCGGCATGCGGTGCTGCGCCCGTCTCCATCGAAACCGGCCGAAGCTCGTCCGGCCGCCGCCCCGAGGATCTTCGCGCGCTACTCATGGCAGGTTCAACCGGTAAGCTTTCTCAAGCAAATCAGTGGTCGAGCGCCCCTCGACGTAGGGCAGGATCACAATCTTGCCACCGCTCGCTTCGATGACATCGCGCTCGGGTAACCGCTCCGGCGTATAGTCACCGCCCTTTACCATGACCTCGGGCTGTAGAGCGGCGATCAGGTCCGCCGGTGTATCCTCGTCGAACACGACTACCGCGTCGACGCATTCGAGCGCCGCGAGGCACGCGGCACGATCGATCTCAGCTTGCAGCGGCCGACCCGCTCCCTTCAGGCGACGCGTCGAGCTGTCGCTGTTGAGTCCAACCAGCAGACGGTCGCCGAGCTCGCGCGCCTGGACCAGCAACTGCACGTGACCCCGATGCATGATATCGAAGCAGCCGTTGGTGAAGACGAGTCGGAAGTCACGACCTGGCCCATATTCGTCCAGCGCCGCCTCCCAGGTCAGGATCTTTCGCAGCAAGACCTCCGGTAGCTCCGCTCCGGCGCTCACGCTCAACCTCCGTTCCCCGGTTCCCTGAAGGTCGCGACGATCGCTTCCCCACCCCGCTCCAGCATATCGTCGGCCACGCGTACACCCAACTCCTCGGCTTGGTTACAGACTCCGCTCCCGTTCGCTCGAATTACCCGAGAGCCGTCAGGCGTCGCAACCAGCGCGTGCAGGATCAGCTCGTCGCCGCGTGCCCAGGCGCGGGCGCCGACGGGCACCTGGCACCCGCCCTGCAGCCTGGCCAAGAGAGTGCGCTCGGCAGCGGTCTCAGCCCTGGCCGTACCATCCTCGATCGGCCGCAACAGCTGGTCGATCGCCGGGTCATCCTCGCGACTCTCGACCGCCACGGCGCCTTGACCCGGCGCCGACAGCCACTCGGGCGGGTCCAGGTATGAGGTGATGCGCTGGGCGAGCCCGAGGCGAAGAAGCCCGGCCGCCGCCATGATCACCGCATCGTATTGCCCCTCGTCCAGCTTGCGCAGCCGGGTCTCGACGTTTCCGCGGATCGCCGCCACCTGCACGTCCGGTCGCGCCGCGAGGACCTGCGCCCGTCGCCGCTCCGAACTCGTCCCGACCCTCGCCCTCGGCGCTGCCGCCCGGATGTCAGACGCGCCGCCTGGGGCGCTGACCCAGGCGTCCCGGGGATCTTCCCTCAGGCAAACGGCGCCCAGCCTCAACCCCGCCCCGAGGTCGGTCGGCAGGTCCTTCAGGGAATGCACTGCGAGATCGACATCGCCCGAGCGCAAGGCCGACTCGAGTTCCTCGGTGAACAGTCCCTTGCCGCCGATCTCAGGTAGCGGGCGGTCCAAAAGCTTGTCGCCCACCGTCTCGATCTTGACGATTTCGAAGCGGCGATCCGGCCAAGTGGCGGCGAGGCGGTCGCGCACCCACTCCGACTGCCACATGGCCAGTCGGCTGCCTCGCGATGCGATGCGTACGACCTCGGGGCTCGTCAGGCTGAGCCTCCTCCCGAGATCCCGGCTGGGCCGCTCACCGCTCCTGGCGGCCACATGCTTCGGGCATCGCGGCGGAATATCCACGTCAACAGCGGCGGCGTGATGAAGGTCGAGACCATCACCATGATCAGGATAGCGCTGAAGACCGCATCGGAGAGCAAGCCACCGCGGCGCCCGATGTCGGCGAAGATCAGACCGACCTCGCCGCGCGGGATCATACCGACGCCTATCGCGAGGCTGTTCATCTTCTCCCACGGCACAGAGAAGCCCGACACGATCTTGCCGACGATGGCCACGGCGGTGAGGACGCCGCCGATGACGAGTACGCCAGTGTTGAACTCGTCGGTCCACGGCAGCATGAGCTGCACGTTCACGGCGGCACCCACCGAGACGAAGAAGATCGGGGTAAAGACGTCCGCCACGGGCTCGATGCGCTCGTCTACCAGGTCGAACTGGTTTGTCGTGGAGAGTATGATGCCGGCGGCGAAGCTCCCGATGATCATCGCCGAGTCGGAGATATCGGCCAACGCCGCCAGCAGCAGCGCGAAACAGAAGGCAGAGACCAGCAGGACGCCTCGCACGCGCAGTCGATCGACGAAATCGAAGAGGTGCGGGCCGATGAAGTTCCCGATGATCACCGCCAAGACCAGGAAGCCGACCGCCTTTACGAGCGTCCAGGTGACGGTCCCGATGGTGACGTCGGTGCCGGCGGCCAGTCCGACGACGAGCGCGAGCATAACGAGGCCGAGCACGTCATCGATGACGGCTGCGCCGATGATCGTGCGCGCCTCACGCGTGCGCATCTGATCGAGATCGGAGAGGACACGCGCCGTTATCCCCACCGACGTCGCGGTGAGCGTAGCGCCGACGAACAGGGCGATCTTGGTGAGGTTTACACCTTCGGGGTGGGCGCCGAGATCGGGATTGGCAAAGTACCAGTAACCGGCGCCCAGCACGAACGGTACCAGTACGCCGACGCCGGCCACGACCGCCGCCGCCTTGCCGACCCGAAACATCTCCTTTAGGTCCGTCTCGAGACCTACTTCGAACAGCAGGATCACCACACCGATCTCTGCCAGCAGGTGGACCATTTCGGCCATCGGGTCGCCCGGCGCCGTTGGTACGATCCCCAGCACACTGCCCCCGAGGATGACGCCCCCCAACAGCTCGCCGAGGACCGCCGGCTGGCCGATCCGCTCCGCCAATTCGCCGCTGAACTTCCCGACCATCAGGATCGCTACGATGATCAACAGGAAGCGTGCGGTCGTGTGCGCACCCGACTCTTGGCCGCCCGACTCCGACGCAGCCGCGGCCTGCCCGGCCACAATCTGCGCGACCGGCGCCGCCGGGTCGGACGCTGGCAGCCCTTCGGACGTCGGCGCACGGTAGCCCGAAATTCCGACCAGGAAGATGCCGGCGACGGCCCAGAGCAGCAGGCGGCGACGACGGGCGCGCCGGGCCAGCCGGCCTCCCTGTCTCATCGGTTCACCACTGGGACTGTGCCCCATCGATGATCAGCTGGATCAGGTTGTCGATCGCCAAAAAGCGGCCGTCGGTCTCGCTCTGGCCCTGATCGGGTTGGTATTCGCCGGACGCGGAAAGCGCCCTACTCGACCAGAGGACCTGCTCTTCCCGGACATCGTAGATCTCGATCGAGATGGTGATGTCGACGCGCCGTTGAAAGATCACCGGTCCCTCGGGATCGGGCTGGTAATTGACCGCACGGTCGTCGTAGCGTGTGATCTCGCCCCGAAGGATCGAGTCGGCTGAACCCTCGTCTGCCGGACGCAGACCGAGGCGGCCGGGAATATTGTCGAGCAGCGCCTGGGTGAGCTCCTGGGTGAGAGTGAACTGGGTCGTTCGGTTGTCCAACGGGAGGATGGCGACGGAATCGATGTGGCCGGGCAGTCCGCCGCCACCGGACAAGCTGTAAACACCGCAACCGGCGACTAGCAGCAGCGACAGGCTAACGAGCCGCCACATCGAAGATGCGCCCCTCGAACGGCTCGTGCTCGCGGATTTCCACCACTTTGATGCGCACTTCATAAAAGTCTCTCAGGTCGCGAAAGCGGGCCTCTATCGGCCAACGGTAAGCGCCGGGACCATCGCCGGCACTGCCGGGTTCGACGCGAATCTCCTGGACTACGTCGCCGTCGATTCTCAGCTCACCTTCGATCAGCCGACCTTCACCATCGAAATGAAAGGCCACCGCCGCCCGAGGTGTCAGCTGGTAGGTCAACTCCGACCGCTCACCGCGCCGCGCTCCTTGCGGCTCCACACCGGCGGGCGGCCGGAAAGCCCCGATCATCGTCCACATGAACGTCGGGGGCGGCAACGTTATGCGCTGCTCTCCAAGGTAGTAGACGTCCGCGCCGAGCATGACGGCGCTCTGCACACCGGACCAGCCCGGCCCCAGAAGATCGAGTCGCACACTGTCCGGCGGGTTGACCCGAACGCCACCCTCTCCTGAGAAGCGGCCTTCTCGGCCCCAGTACCGCCACTCGAATTCGATCAGTTTGGGCTCGTCCGGCGTCGCGAGTTCTCGAAGCCGACTCTCCAGCGCGCCGGGATTGCTGATGGGCACCGGATCGGGCAGCTGCGGTCCGCAAGCGGCCGCGGCTACGGCCAGGATCGGCAAAAGCTCTCTAGCTCTCAATGAGCTGCGAAATTACCGGGCGCTGGGAATAGCGTCAAGCAATCTGCGGCTCGAGGGCCGCACCCAGTAGCTCCTCGATCGAACCGGGCAGCTTGCGCGGAGACCCACTGGAATCGACGCACACCAGGTCGGTCTCTGCCTCCGCCAGTACTGGCTCGCCCTCGGCACGCTCCACCACGTAATGGAAGGTGACACCTCGGCTCCTCACCCTCGTCAGCCGGGTGCGCACCCGTACGGGATCGTCATAGCCAGCCGAGTTACGGAATCTGATCTGAGCGCGAGAGACGACGAGGTAAACACCCTGCTGCTCCAGCTCCGCATACGTCGCACCCAGCTGGCGCATCAACTCGGTGCGTCCCATCTCGCACCAGATGAGATAGTTGGTGTGATAGACTACGCCCATCTGGTCGGTCTCGGCGTAACGGACTCTGAACTCGATGGTGCTCTCCGGCACGCTCCCCCCGTTCGTCTCGAGGTCATCTATCCGGAACTCGCCAAGGATAGGGCCTCATGCCGCCGGCGTCAAAAAACCGTGGGTGCCTTGTGTCCGCTGGCCGCGTGTCTAATTTTGCGTCTGCCTATGTCGAAGACTGCGGTGATCATCTCCGATCTCCATCTGGGTGCCGTGCCAAGCGCGGTCCAGCGGGAGTTCCAGCGTTTCGCTCGCTGTTGGCACGGCCGCGCCGACACCATGCTGATCAACGGCGACCTGTTCGATTTCTGGTGCGGTTACCGAACGGTATTTCCAACGGTGCATTTTCACACGCTTCGCGTTCTGAGCGAGCTGCGGGAAGCGGGGGTGAGGATCATACTCGTCGGTGGCAACCACGACGCGTGGGTAGGCACGTTCTTGGAGGAGATGATCGGGCTCGAGTTGGCAGACGGCCCCGTCGAGCTCGACCTGGCGGGCCGGCGCACACTGGTCGCCCACGGGGATGGAATCGGGCCGGGTGACACTGGCTACAAGATTCTGAAGTTCTTCTTGCGCAGCCGTCCGGTATGCGCTGCGATGCGTTGGGTGCATCCGGATATCGCCTGCCGGATAGCCCGCGGCGTCTCGCGCACGGAAGAGCGTACACACCGCAGCTTCGCCAAGGCGAAGGAGCGGGCCCAGGCCCTGGAAGAGCACGCGCTTAAGCTATTGCACGAGCGCGACGACCTCGAGCTCGTAGTCTTCGGTCACTGCCATATCCCGCAGGTAAAGGCGGTGGGCTCGAACGGCTTCTACATCAACTCGGGCGACTGGGTAACGCACCGCACTTACACGGTCATCACCGAAGATACGATCGACCAACGGGAGTGGGCCGACTCCGAATGACGTCCGCTGGGCCTCAGGGCTCGGTACCTTCGCAGTGCTGGCTACGGCCCCAACGGTATCCTGAAGCTCACCGTCAACGCCACCTGCTCGGGCTCCAGTCCCGTCCGTTCATCGAACCCGTAGAGGTGCACAGAGATCCAGCCGTCGGCAGCGGCGAAGAACGCCCAGAACACGGCCATCGCGATCCAGTCCTCGCGCTGCTGGCGGCGTCCCAAGACGAGAGGATCATCGTCGGGTAGATTGCGCTCGGCGTGGGCCAGGCGGATTTGAGTGCGGGCGACCATGAACAGGCTGAACGCCTCGGCGAAGAAGTAGAAGGCACCGCGCGCTTCCGCGCCCAGCTCCGCCTGCGCCCAACCGGGGACTACCAGCGAGCGGAGAAAGGCACCACCCGGCGAAAGCGGCGGCTCGGGAAAGATCGAGTCGGGTCGCGCCGGCTCGGCTGCCTGCTCCTGCTGCGCCACGAGGCTCGCCGGCGTCGGTACCACCAGGGCAAGCGCGAGGGCGAGGGCACGGCAGTTCATACGATCACTCGCAATCGTTGCGGGTGGACCACCACGTCGAGCGGCTCACCGGCCGCTAGCTCGCGGTACTCGCCGTCGAGATGGTACCTGATCGGCGAATCCGATTCCACGGTGAACCGACTCATCTGCCATCGTTGTACCATAGGCAGCCGCTCGTGTGTTCCCCAACGCACGGCCCAGACGTAGCGTGCGAACTGCCAGACACTGATGGGGTCAATCCAATAGGTATCGAGCAAACCGTCCTCGAGGCTGGCGTGGGGCGCGAGCTGAAAGCCTCCACCCTCGCAGATGCCGTTCATCGCAGCGACCATTAGAGCGGCTCCCTTGCGTCCACCTTCCGGCCAGGTCAACCTGTAGTCTTGCGGTCGATAGTCCAGAATCGTTCTAGCGATGCCCGGGAAATAGCCGGGCCAACGGATGCGATGCGTGCTGCGGCGCCGGGAGACCTCGGCATCGAAGCCCACTCCAAGAACGTTCAGAAAGTACTCGCCGCCTTTGACCTGGGGCACATCGATTGGCCGCACCCGGAATTCGGCCAGGGCGTCGAGCGCTTGCTTCAATCCCACGCCAACTCTACCGAGCGCCCGGGCCAAGTCGTTGCCGGTGCCCAAAGGCACCAAGCCCATCGTCGGATCAGGCGTTCCGGCAGCGAGCAGACCGTTGGCCACGTCCAGTGCCGTGCCGTCGCCGCCCGCGGCGACCGCCACGTGACCCGCTTCCGCCGCCGCCGCCGCCGCCGCCCGCGCCCCTTCGCGCTCCTTCGCCTCGACTATCTCATGCGCGATCCCCAACTCGCGCAGTCCCTCCGCCATGCCCGAGCGGCCCAGTGCACGCGCGCCCAACGCTCGCTTGTTGAATACCACAACCAGGAGTGGTCGCGCGCCGGGACCTTGGCCACCCGAGCTCAGCGAGACGGATTCCACCGCTACAGTCCTTGCAACTCCCGCGCAGCCGCCTCGACCTGACCGATCACCGACTCCTTAATCAACTCCGGCAGCGACTCGACGTCGCGGTATCGGTGCAGCGGAAGGAAGGATGAGTGCCGCTTCAATCGCTGCAAGGTTCTATCCTCCTTGGCACCCGACAGGAGCAGTGGTTGCACGGGAATCGTCGGCAGCTCGGGGACCACGACGCGCAACTCGTTCAGCACGGCACTGGCGTCCGTCAAGTCGGCGATGATGAATCGCGTCATGCGCGCCAGGGCAGCCAGTGTCTCGGCGATATCCCGCGAAGCCAGTGGCTCGCAGTCGAAGAGCACTGGCGTGTAGTCGTAGCTGCGAACCGCCTGGCGAATCGCGTCGAGCGCCGGCTTCCTATCCGAAGTGAACCGCCCGAGTATCAAGACGATGCTCGAGCTAACGCCAGCGATCACATCGCGGAGCTTGCGGTTGTGCAGGAGCTGGTAAATGAACTGAGCGATCTCGAGATCGTCGACGGCGATCAGCGGTTCGCCCATGTCGGTGATTCGGAGATCTACTTGCTTGGCGTCCCGCAACTTCACGCCCCAGGTGGAAACAGCGAAGATCGAACAGCCGGAGAGATTGGCATTGCGCAGGTTCGTGCGGACCAAGCGAGCCTTGCTGAGGTCCGCCTTCCGCAGATCCGCTCCTCTGAGGTTGGCGCCCTCGAGGTCGGCGTTCGTCAAATCGGCGCCCCTGAGGTCCGCCTCCTCGAGCAATGCATCACGGAAGCTCGCTCCGTTGAGGACAGCGCCCCTCAGGTTCGCACCGATGAGCCTGGCCCGATTGAACAGTACCGGCCCGGCGAACGTATCACTCATGTCGGCGCCGCTGAGGTCGGCCTCGGTGAAATCGGTTTCCGCGTGAGATGAGCCTTTCAGGTCCGCTTCACGCAGGTCCGCTCCACGGAACAAGGCGTGCCCCACGCTTGCAGCAACGAACTTCGCCTTGTGGAGGTTGGCTCCAAGAAAGATGCCGTGGTCGAGCGTTGCACCGCCGAAGTCCGCATCTGCGAGCATCGCGTCGTGGCACTCGGCGCGCTCGAGGTCCGCACCGGCCAAGTTCGCCCCGCCCAGCCTGGCAGACCCGAGAATCGCCTTGTGCAGCTGCGCACCCTCAAGATTCGCTCCGGTAAGGTCCGCCTTTAGCAGCAACGCCACCCTTAGGTCCGCCCCGGCCAGCTCGGCGCCTGGCAGGCTCGCATCGATGAGGTCAGGCACGACGCCCGGACTCCTGCGCCGCCACTCGTTCCAGGCGGCGGCGCCCTGTTCGATCACCGCCAGATGCCGCTCGCTCGCCATGGGTTCCAATCTGGCAGGGAGAAGGCCCCACCGAAACCCACCACACCGAGCAGAAGAAACCCGGAACCTCGCCGGAGGGCGACCGTCCCGGGCTGCTGGAACCGGCCCAGCCGGCGTACTAGGAAGACAGATGCGGCGCAAACACTCGCAAGTCCCATCTCATGTTCGACCTGATCTGCTCTCTTACGCCGTCCGGAAGCTCCGATGAGCTGAGGAGTGACGCGAGTTGCTCGCGGCGGCGAAGCTCCTCCGCCCGGTTACCGGCCAACCGCGCGATGTACGCCGCATCGGCGAGGGCCAAAGCTTGGTTTCTCAAGTCGCCATGCGATTCGGCCTCCTCCGCCAAACGGTCGAGAGTCGCGGCAGCGCTCTCATAGTCACCCTCGAAGTAGTAGGAAGTGGTGATGCGGCGAAGCGCAGCGACCGGCACTCGGCCCTCATCGATGAGCAACTCAGCCACGATCTCGTACTCGGCTCGAGCCGCCTCGTACTCCCCTCGTATCGCGAATCGGTCGCCCTGCTCTATCAGGTAGTCGATGGTCATCGACGACAGGCTGCTCGCCGCCCTTGCGGCCGTCATCGCCAGCGGTGAAACGGCAATTAGAGCCAGAGCCGCCGCCGCCAGTCCCGTTAACTTCGCAAAGCCTCTCATAACGTCTCTCCATGCATGATCTATGATCACATCCAGCCATCGCCCCAGAACAACCAGCGCCTTCATCCGGTTCCGGGCAGCAAGCGCACAAGAAAAGAAAAGGGGCAGCCGGGAAGCTGCCCCTTAGTCGAGACCCGAAGGCCTCTCCGAGCCAGCTAATCGTCTTCTGCTTCCAACACCACGAACTGCTGCCTACTGTCAAAAGTTTTCCACTTACCGGTTGCAGCATCGATCGCAACGCCAAGTACTCCGGCGAAGATATCGAGTACGACCCAACCGGCCTGAACGTGGGTCGTCAGCGTGACGGTAGAAGGCTCGTAACCATCCTTCCTGAACGTTACCGTGTACGTCTTTTCCGGCCGCAACTGCAGCGTAACCGGGGTGTAGCCCATCCTCTGGCCGTTGACGATGACCTCAGCTCCCTGGGGGTCGGAACCGAACTCCACCGGATCCGGGCCGGGGCTGAATATCGTCGCACACCCCGTCAACGCGCCTGCAGCCAAGCCGAGAACTACAACCTCCACCATCTTTCTCGTCATGGCCGTTCCTCCGGTCGAAACTGGGTGCACCTGTCCATTCCGAAGGCTACCTGAGCTTAAACCAGCGGACTGCGCTCTCGCGCTAGAGCAAACTCGATGCCGTGCCGGCAAGGCAGGAAAACGCGGTGCTGAAGCGCTCTCTGGGTGCCGAGCCGGTCCTTGGGGCGTGTCGGTAGGAAACGCTACGCGTGCCGACGGCGCACAGTTTGGCGCCGCCAGATCAGCCTGTTGTTGCTCTGCTATAATGACTCATCGAATCTGTAGGGTGTAGGGCCCCGTCTCCAGATAGTCGTACCCCGATACAGCGATGAAATAGTCGACGCCCGGCGACAGCGTGTAGGTTATCAGCGCGTTCAGATCGCCGCCCGCCCTGTCGTCGTTCTCCGCCAGGAACTGGACCACGACCTCTTGCGTGTTGGGGTCGTAGGACACGAGCCGCAGCAGCGTCAACCAGTTATCGAACTCGGAGTTGACATCGAACGTAACCGACGAGCGGCTCTCGACCCGGACGCGCCAGATCTCGTAGTAGCCCACCCCTTCGGGGTCCACATCCTGGGCATCACAGTCAGTTTCGCTAATCTCGCCGGAAACCGTGCGCCCAATCGTCACGTCGCCGCGCCAGCAGACTTGTGCCAGCAGGTCCGCTGGCAGCTCGGGGAACAGCTCATCAAACACGCCTCCCACACCGCCGCCGTCGCCCCCGCAACCGGCAACTATCGTCGCGAAGAATGCCAGTACGAGTGTCAAAGAGCAAAGTCTCAGCATTGACCTCTCTCCGTTACGCGAAGTGCTCGCCCGGAGCGTGGAACTCGGGCCCGGCCTGATAGCACGATCCTTTTGTCCCGTGCGCTTATAATCGGGCAGCGGCTACAACCGGGCAAGCGAACCGGGTGCTTGGCTCCGTCCTCAAGATTGGCGCTCGGCGTTGCCCTCTGGACAACCCCCTCGCTTCGCTGCATTGTCGTTAGTGGCCAAGTAGTGCCTCAGCCGACCCTGCAGCCATCAGCAAACGAAGGCTTAGAAGGGACCCATGCGAAATCAGAGCAGCCATCTACACAGCCTAGTGACCGGATGCAAGCTACTGATCGGCCTGGCCATTCTTGCCGGCTGCGGTCGCGGCAGCGAGCCGCTCACACCGGCACAGGTCGAGGCTGTACGCGCCGCCTGCATCGGGGCCGACCTGTTGCGTTTTGAAGAGGAGGCCCCCGACGTCCAGGAGCTTCTGGCCACCCGTAGGACACGCCTGGAACAGGCAGAGGCCAGGCTGGCGGAGGCGGACGCCGCGCACCGTGCACTAATGAGGGAGACCTCCGACCCAGAGGCGACGGCTGACGCTTTCGAGCTACAGTCGCGGCTACAGAGGTCGCGGAACGCCCTGCGCGACGCCCAAAACGATGTTCGGTACGCGCAGAGCGACCTAGAGCAGGTGGAAACGCAGGCGCGCCAATCGGGAGGATACCTGGAGCTGCTCACCCTGCACGCCGCCGCGCTGGCCTACGCCGATTCTGCCCTCAACTTCGCTAGCAGCAGCGCAGACTCACTCCGCTACACGGGACTCTCTGAGGCCAAGCAGCAGGAGGCGGAGCAATACGGCTGTGGGCACCGGGCGCTCGCTTCCAGGTTCCGTGCCGAATACGAGGCAGCCGCGTCCGACGAGTTCAACAAGTGCAACCTGCAGGCCGACGAGCTTCTGCAGCAGGGCCGCCGCTGAGCAACCGCGACTGGTCTCGGAAAGAGGTAAATGGCGGGGACGTGTGGGAATCGAACCCACCAAGCGGTTTTTGAGCCGCCTAGCTGGTTTTGAAGACCAGTCGAGCCACCAGGCCCGATCCGCCCCCGCACGACGTGAACCGACTCTGGTCGGTTTTGGCGAACTCAGGGGTCCGCGTTCTCTCAGTTGCCCCCGCCCTGCTCAAGGCTCCCGCTCAGCCGGTGATAGCGGCCCTGGCGGTCGATAGAGCCGAAGCTCGCCTCCAGTGTCGTCCCCGGCGGAACGCCTTCTATACCGCTGAGGTCGAGCTCGGGGAACGGCAAGGCGGTGAACAACTCTTCCAAGAGATAGGGTAGCAGCGCTTCGGCGAGCGCCATCACCGGGGTCGCCGCCGCCTGCGGGTCGGGCACCCCTTCTGCCGCAGCGACCTGCACCCAGGTCTCGACGGTCGGGTCGACGACGGTTACTCTGCCCCCACCCGGGTCCACGCCGAGCGACAGTGTCGCCAACGCTGACACATAGAGGTCGACCTCGACGGGCTGCGAGAGGCCCCCGGCACCTTGTATCAGATCGGGATCGACGGTCGCATCGATTTGGAGATCGCCGATGGCGATCTCGATCTGGTCCACGCTCTCCCCCGGCATCACGACCGGAGGCAGGTGGGCGAAGGTGGAGATAGTGACGCCCTGACCTATGGCGATGTCACTCAGATCGAAGGTGCCCGCCTGCCAGGCCGCCCAGAAGAACTGGTTCAGCAGATCGTCCTTGAGACCTGCAGCGATGGGCGGGCCAGCGTCGAAGCTGGGGGGCGCGCCGCCCGCCTCGATGGCTCCCTGCCGGGCGGCGTGTCCCAGTGCCGGCGGCACGACCTGCACCTTAAGCGCCAGTTGACCGTACCCTGCGGCGAACTCGAGCCAGCTCAGCGCGCTCTCGACGCCTAGGCTGAGGTCGCCGCCCGGCAGCGCGACCGTCTCTGGGAGTCTGAAGCTCGCTATTGCGTCCTCGATGAGCGGCGCCGCTTGCACCTCCATCATCTGCGACATCTGAACCTCGAGGTCGACTACCAGTCCGTCGACGATGGACGCTTCAACCACCGACAGCAGGAAATCGAGCCACCACTGATCCGCGCTGATGTCCAGATCGCTGATCTGCGTGACGGTGTTGACGAAGACTGCGTTCGCCGATCCACCCTCCCCCAGGCTCAGCATGATATCGCTGTCGGTGTTTACCGAACCGATTTGAGCCGTGCCGGTGCCATCGCCGCCCGCGACCCAGCACTCGCACGGGAAGCTGCAGGTACAATCGAAGACGAGCGGCATGCTCAGGTTACCGATCACATAGACCAAGTGGAGCCCGCCGTCGATGGCCGTCAGGCTGAGCGCCGGCTGGTCGTGGGTGAGTCCCGTCACGTATATGTCCCACCCGGACGCACTAGCGATCGGGGTCGATGGGTCGATCACGGAACTCAGATCGACACCGCCGGCGGCCAGCCACAGGAGGGTGGCCATATCGTCGATGTCCTGACGGTCACCGTCGTCGATGGCCTCCTGGTTCAACTGAACGAAGAGCGCGTGCTCGACCTGAGCTTCGGGGTCGGGCGCCGCGGCCGGCGCGAAGTAGGTCGGGCTGCGCAGATACGACTGCGCCAAGTAGCCGGGTGGGCCGCTTTCCGCTTCGACGCGGCCGCTGATGACGGACATCCCCCAGCGACTCTCCTGACTGAGCTCGAACGCCTCACAACGCTGCGTGCCGGACACAGGCATATCGACGCCGTTTACGACCAACTCAGTGATGAAGTCGTCGGGGTGACAGGCCTGACCGGTGATCGAGACCGGCGAGACCTCCATCGTGCCTTCCTGGAGCGTCGCGGCGCGTTGGGGGGTCGCGACACTAAAGGCCGGTGGCTCGCTTGTGTCGTCAGTTCCCTCGGTAGGCGCGCTGTCGGTGCACCCCAGGGCCGCAACGGCGAGCGCTGGTAGCAGTAGCCGAAATCTCATGATAAACCTCATCCTCCTCGACCAGCATGATCGTGCCGTTGCACGGACACGTTCTGCACGGCTCCCCCGGTCAGGACCTCAACAGCGGCAAGAACGAGCCGCCTGTCCACGGTCAGCTCCTTGCCGCCATCACGGTTGTGTTCTTCGTGAGTAGAATGCGACGGGCGGGAGCGCCGGGCAATGGGACCGAAGACTCGGCACGCATCGGTGACCGGACACTTCCTAGCGGAGATCGGCGGGCCGAGTTCGCTCTGGTCGGCAGCGTGATAGCGCAGGCCGGGAGGTCAGCGGGGTGACGCGCCAGCGCCGCCTAGACTCGTGCGACGGCGTCGATCTCGACCAGGGCGCCCTTGGGCAGGTGCGCCGCCTGCACCGCGGAGCGCGCCGGGAACGGTTCGGAGAAGTAGCCGGCGTAGATCTCGTTGACCGTGACGAAGTCGCCCATGTCGGCCAGGTAGAGGGTCGTCTTGACTACGTTCTTCATGCTCGTTCCCGCCGCCTCGAGCACCGCCGACAGGTTCTTGAGAGCGCGCTCGGCCTGCTCCGCCACGCCGCCCTCGACGAACTCGCCGGTGTCGGGATCGAGCCCGATCTGGCCTGCAGTGAAGACGAGGCCGCTGCTTGCGATCGCCTGTGAGTAGGGCCCGATGGCTGCCGGGGCCCCGTCGGTGTGAATGCGCTTGCGATCCGTCATTAGAACAGTCCCTCGATCTGGCCTTTCTCGTTGACCCGCATGTTGACTGCGGCCGGCTTCTTCCCGAGCCCCGGCATCGTCATGATGTCGCCAGTCAGCACGACGACGAAGCCGGCGCCGGCGGAGACCCGCGCCTCGCGCACCGTGATGTCGAACCCCTGCGGCCGGGCGCGCTTGGCGGGATCGTCGCTCAGCGAATACTGGGTCTTGGCCATGCAGATGGGCAGGTCGCCGAAGCCCAGCTTCTCGAGTTGAGCCAACTGCTTCTCGGCCTGAGGCGTGTAGTTGACGTCGCCCGCTCCGTAGACCTTGGTGGCGACGGTCTGGACCTTTTCCTTGATCGACAGATCGAGCGGGTAGAGCGGCTTGTAGCTCGCCTCGCCCTTCTCGACGGTATCGAGCACCGCGTCGGCCAGCTCGAGACCGCCTTCGCCGCCCTTCGCCCAGATCTCCGTCTTGACGCAGGGAACACCGAGGCCGGCGCAGCGATCCATGATCGCCTTGTGCTCGTCGTCCGAGTCACCGTCGAAGACGTTGAGCGAAACGACGGGCGGCACGCCGTGCTGTTTGACGTTGTGAATATGAGCCTCGAGGTTGGCGAGCCCGCGGTCGACGGCGGCGGGATCGGCCTTGGTGAGATCTTCCTTGGCCGCACCGCCGTGATGACGCAGGGCACGGGTCGTCGCGACGATCACCGCGACCTTTGGATCGAAGCCGCCGGCGCGACACTTGATGTTGAAGAATTTCTCGGCGCCGAGATCGGAACCGAAGCCCGCCTCGGTGACCACCAGGTCACCCAGCGCCAGTCCGGTCCGCGTCGCGATGGTCGAGTTGCAGCCGTGAGCGATGTTGCCGAACGGGCCGCCGTGCACGAAGGCCGGGCCGCCTTCCAGCGTCTGCACCAGGTTCGGCGACATCGCATCCTTCAGCAAGACGGTCATGGCGCCCGGCGCGTCGAGCTGCGCCGCGCGCACCGGCTCGCCAGCCGCGGTGTAGCCGACGACGATCCTGCCCAACCGCTCGGTGAGATCGTCGATGTCCTGCGCCAGACAGAAGACCGCCATGATCTCGCTGGCGGCTGTGATCACGAACCCGTCTTGCCTAGGCACACCGTGCACGGCACCGCCCAGACCTATCACCATGTTGCGAAGTGCCCGATCGTTCATGTCTACTGAGCGCGGCCAGGTGATACGGCGTACGTCGACACCGGCGGCGTTACCGTGGTGGACGTGAGCGTCGAGCATTGCCGACAGCAGCATGTGCGCGCTGGTGATGGCGTGGAAATCACCGGTGAAGTGGAGGTTGATGTCCTCCATCGGCACGACCTGCGCATAGCCGCCGCCGGCGGCGCCGCCCTTGATGCCGAACACGGGCCCCAGCGAGGGCTCGCGCAGCGCCAGCACGTGGTGGACCTTCTTCCGGGTCAACGCCTGGGCTAGCCCCACGGAGACGGTGCTCTTCCCCTCCCCCGCAGGTGTCGGGGTGATCGCCGTCACCAGAACCAGCTTCGCCTTGGGAGCCCGCTGTGAGAGCTCGAGTGAGACCTTGGCTTTGTATTGGCCGTACTGCTCGTAGTCATTGGCTCCGAGGCCCAGGCCGCCGGCAATCTCAGTGATCGGCCTCAGCTTGGCCGCTTGCGCGATCTCGATGTCCTGCGGTATAGAACGTGGCATTTTTTCCCGTGGGGTTCGTACTGCCTCTAAGGTCGAATTGGGCACTGCCGGGCCCAACGGCGCATCCTGCTGCGGTGGCCCGGGCCCTAACTCGGTTTTAGTGGCACAGCTCGCGCCCACACTGGTTCAAACTCCATGCCATCGGCGGCTGTGGGGCCGGCTGTCCTCAGGGGTTGGGGCTGTTTCGGCGGCCGGGATTGGGGGCTTTCCTTGCGTCAGCTGGCGCGCGAAGATAAGACATAGCGAACTTGGCTGTCAAAGGCAGGGCGAGGCGCGGCAGGCCAGAGGGAGGAGGGTGATGCCCGGAATCTGGACCCTGGTAGAGGGCTATCTCAAGGGGGCGGTGCTGGGTGTTCAGGAATACAGTGTCCTGACAGCCAAGGCGCTGCGCGCGATCTTTGCGCGGCCCTTCTACTGGCGGGACACGCTGCAGCAGATGGACGTGATCGGCGTCGGCTCGCTGGGGATCGTGCTGCTCACCGGGCTCTTCACCGGCATGGTGCTGGCCCTGCAGAGCGCCATCGAGATGCAGCGGTTCGGGGCCAGCATCTACATCGGGCGCCTGGTGGGGGCAGCGGCGGTGCGGGAGCTGGGCCCGGTGCTCACCGGCCTGATGGTCGCTGGCCGGGTCGGCGCGGGGATGGCAGCGCAATTGGGCTCAATGAAGGTCACCGAGCAGATCGACGCGCTCAACGTGATCGGCACCGACCCGATCAAGAAGCTGGTAACCCCGAGGCTGGTCGCCGCTCTCGTTATGTTGCCGGTGCTGACGGTGATCACGGATGTGGTGGCGATTCTGGGCGGGATGTTTATCGCCACGCTCAAGTTCAACCTGACGACCGACCTGTACATGCGCTCGGTATACCAGACGTTGGCCGACACCGGCTTCGTGTTTAGTTATATCCCGAAGGACCTAGTTCAGGGGCTGATCAAGCCGTTCTTCTTCGGCGGGATCATCGCCATGACCGGGTGCTATTTCGGGCTGCAAACGCGCGGCGGTACAGAAGGTGTGGGCGTTAGCACGACGCGCGCCGTGGTGACCGCATCGATCCTGATCCTGGCGGTGGACTATTTCCTGACCCAGCTGTTGATTTCGGTTCTGTTCGAATGATGGATGAGCACCCGAGAACGACGCACGCACAGCAGGAACAACAGCGGCCCGGCGGTCGGACGGCCGTGCAGCCGCCCCTCGTCATCGACGCGTGCAACTTGGACCTGACGTTCGGGGACAACGTGGTGCTCCGGGATATTTCGTTTCGGGTCCGGGAAGGCGAAGCGCTGGCGATCGTCGGTCCATCGGGCGTAGGCAAGTCGACGATTCTGAAGATCATCCTGAGGTTGTTGGTCCCGAACGCTGGCCAGATGCTCATAGACGGCGAGGATATCAACCAGCTATCGTTCGAGGAAGTGCTGCAGGTCCGGCAAAAGATGGGGATGGTCTTTCAAGCGCCGGCGTTGTTCGACTCGCTGAGCGTCTTCGAGAACGTCGCCTTTCCGCTACGCGAGCACAGGCGGCTGACGGAGCAGCAGATCGTCCAGCAGGTAGGGAACTCCCTCTCTCTGGTGGACATGTCGCTGGAGGAGTTCGGGAATCGGTTACCTGCGGAGCTGTCGGGCGGCCAAAAGAAGCGGGTCGGCATTGCCCGGGCGATCATACACGAACCGAAGATTCTGTTGTATGACGAGCCGACGACGGGCCTGGACCCGCTGACGGGACGGACGATCGTGAAGCTGATCAAGCGGCTGCAGGCTGAACTCGAGGTCACGTCGGTGGTCGTCAGCCACGATGTGCGCGCCGTCCTAGAAATCGCTACTCATATAGCAATGCTCCGGGATTCGCGTATCATCTTCTATGGGTCACCTGAGGAGTTCGTGCGCGCCTCCGATCCTTACATACGCGAGTTCATAGACTGAACGCGGGGAGGTCACGGTCAGGATGAATGGCGCATCGAGGATCAGTTGGAGCCAGGTCCGCGTCGGCCTCGCAATCGCCGTCGCACTTGGCATGCTGGCCGTGGCGATCTTCTTCGTCGGTGAGACGGGAGCGGTCTTCGGCGAGCGGTATCATCTCACCACCCTGATGCCAAGCGCTAACGGCCTCATCGAGGGGGCCAACGTACGGCTGGCAGGCCAAGACGTGGGCAAGGTACAGGACATCGCCTTCGTGCCGGTCGCGCAGCGCCGCCATCCCAACCACGTCCTGATAATCACGTTGGCGGTCGACTTCGCGGTCCAAGAGCAAATCCGCACCGATTCCGAGGCCCGCATCCGGACCCAAGGGCTGCTGGGTGATAAGATCATCGACTTGACGCCCGGTTCCCCTGAAGCACGGATCCTCGAGGCGGGAGACACGCTGCAGAGCTCCGTCGCCGTCGATTTCGAGCAGATGCTCGCCTCGGCGTCGGCGCTGGTAGACGACCTGGCGGTGATGCTCCGGAACTTTCGCACCATCGCCGACACGATACTCGCCGGCAGCGGCACGGCGGGCCGCCTATTGATGGACACGACGCTGTACGTCGAACTGCTCAACACATCGCGCTCGCTGAACAGCTTCCTCGGCGCCGTGGGCCGCGGCGAAGGCGCGCTGGCCCAGCTCGCTCAGGACGAGGCGCTGTACGACGATCTGCGCTCGGTGATCGCCGGACTCGATACGCTGACGGCGGCGCTGGTCGGCGGCGAGGGCACCCTTTCGCGCCTGCTCACCGATGAGAGCCTCTACGTCGAGCTCGCCTCGACGTCGGCCCGCGCCGACTCCCTACTCGCCTCTCTGGCATCGGGCGAAGGCACGATGGGCCAGCTGCTGACGGACCAGGAGCTGTACGAGAGTTTGCTGAAGCTATTGGTGGATGTGCAGGCGGTGGTTCAGGAACTGCGGGAGAATCCCAGGAAGTACGTTCCTTCGATCAAGGTATTTTGATCCGAATATCCAATCTCCGATACTCAATGTCCGGGTAATCAAGGACTATTCGAGTGACAATCACCAAGCTTCAGTCTCCGAATGACACCCGGACGTCGAGATTTGATAAGTGGCTCTTGATGCAGTCGTTGAGAGTCGGGCAGTGGATGTCGGATATTCGATATTGAAAGAAGACCACTAAGTCCGGCCGAGAGCCTCAACGTAGTTCCTCAGAGCCCGGACACCGCCCTTAAACGAATACGCCTCGTATCCAGCCTGCTGCATCTTCTCGGCCAGCTGCGCCGTCTTTAGTCCGAGGTCGCAATAGAGGACGTAGGTCCTTTCTTTTTCAAGAGACCGCAGGTCGCGGAACAGGTCCCAGAAGTCGCAGTGCCTGGCGCCAGGATAGTGCCAGGCGTCGTACTGGGCGGCGGAGCGGGTATCGAGGACGATGGCCGCGGCTGCGATCTCGGACGTGTAGAGGTAGGGCATCATCAGCTCGCTGGGATCTAGATCGCGCAGCGCGAGCACCCGGCGCCCCTCGACCGCGGACTCCAGGACCGAGAGGTCGAGCTGCGCCTCTTCTGACGCCGCGTCCGCCGGTGCCGCTTCGGTCACCGGCCGCAGTTCGGTAAGCGCGCAGTATTCGCGCACCTTCTCGGACAGGGGGTAGGTGCCGATCTTGCGACTTTGATTGATGATCTCGCCTTTGTCGAACCCCACCAACGGACGCAGGACTGGGGTCACGGCGCTGCGATCGATAGCAGCCAGATTGGCCAGGGTCTGCGATGACACCTGACCCACCGATTCGCCGGTGACGATGGCGTGGGCGCCGTTCTCCCTGGCAATCAGATCGGCCGTCCGGTACATGAGGCGCTTGAGGACCACCTGCCAGTAACTCTCGCGTACGCGCTCCCTGAGTTGCAACACGGGCTCCGCGAAGTCGACGACGTGCATCTTCGGACTGAGCCCGTAGCTCCATTCATCGGCCAGCAGCTTGGCCACAGCCAGGACCGCGCGCTCGTACGCTCCGCCGCCAAGGTTGCAGAAGACGTAGTCGAGAGCGACGCCGCGCTTGAGCATCATCCAGGCGGCGACGGCCGAGTCGTAGCCACCGGAAACGAGGGCGACGGCGGGGCCCTCGACCCCAGCCGGCAGCCCACCGGCCCCTGGGAACTGCTTGCTGTAGAAGTAAGCCGTCTCGTCTCGCACCTCGACCCCCACGGCGACGTCCGGGTCCCCGAGGTCGACCTCGGCGTAGCGATTGAGGGCCGCACCCAGCTGGTAGTTGACATCGCGGGACGAGAACGAGTGCTTCCCAGAGCGTCGCGCCCTCACTCCGAACGTGCCGCCCCGCACGCGGTCGGCGTAGACGCGCTCACCCACCTCGACGATCGAGTCGAGGCTGGCTTCGGTCGTGGCCTCGACCTCCGATAAGGAGGCGATGCCGTATACGCGCGCCACCACGTCGAGGGCCGCACGGCTCGAAGCTCGGACGTACAGCCGTCCCCAGTCGTCCTGTACCTCGTAGGAGGTCCCGGCCGCGGCGAGGGCGTCCTCGAGAGCGGCGACGAGCGACCGCTGGAACCGCCGCCGCGTGTGCCGCGACTTCGTCGCCAACTCGCCGGAGGGGCGTAGCAGGATTAGGTGTTCAAGAGTAGTCCCGTTCACAATTGAGAAATATCGTGCCCATTGCGGAAGGTGACCAGTGGCCGGTAGCCGGTGGCCGGTAATTCAGAAGTTCCAACTTCGCAGTTACTGGCTACCGGCTACCGGTTACCGACCACCGTTCCCCAACCGCAACCATTGCGAAAGGCCCACGAGCAGCAAGACGCTGTGGGCCTTGGGGACACCGATGGAGGCGGGGGGAATCGAACCCCCGTCCGAGAGTAGATCCGGCAGAGCCGCTACGTGCGTAGCCTACCGTTTATTGTCTTACTCCGGCTCGGCCGATAGGCGGCCTCACCAGAGCCAGCCGCTGTTGGTTCTCGCCGCCCGTGCCGCGGCCGCACGGACTAGCCAGCCCGATTTATCGACGCCTCAAGACCGGCCTCGGGCCCGGTCGACCAGGAGGCGGGCAGCCTTATTAGGCGGCCAGTGCCAAGTTGTCGTTGGCAGTTGATTGTGTGCCCAGTTGATTTGCGAGGGTCCAGGCGCCCTCGGCACGCTACTCCACTTTCACTAAACCCGTCGAAGCCTGTTCGCCCCCACGAGTATCTATATGGTAAATCTAAGCCCGCCGTTTCTCAGGGGAAGTACCGTCCGCCGAGGCTCATCGCGAGGACTAGACCGGGCCGTGCAGCTCGGCGATGGCGACGGTATTGCGACCGGCCCGCTTTGCCTTGTAGAGGGCGGCGTCCGCGGAAGCGACGGCGGCAGCGGCGTTGCGGATGAGCTCGGGATAGGCGGTAAGACCGGCCGAGATCGTGAGGGTCAGAGGCCGACCCTCCCAATCGATCTGGAGCAGCTCGACGTTGCGGCGGAGCCGCTCGACGGCGCGCGCTGCGTCCTCGAGCGTCGTGGCGGGGAGGACGACCAGGAACTCTTCGCCGCCCCAGCGGCCGGCGTGGTCGCCGGGCCGGATCGTCTCTCGCATTACGCGAGCGACGGCCTGCAGCACTGTATCGCCGGCCTCGTGGCCGTAGCGGTCGTTGAAACGCTTGAAGTGGTCGACATCGGCCACCGCCACCGCGAAGGGACTGCCGGTCCGCTCGGCGACGGCGATGGTGGACGCGAGCACGCGCTCCGTGCTGCGGCGATTCGGTAGGCCGGTGAGCGTGTCGGTGAGCGAGAGCTGCTTCACCTCTCCGAACTCGACGGCGTTGCGAAAGGCGGGCCCGACAAAGAGCGCCAGTACCTTGAGCCGCTCGAGGTCCCGCTCGACGTAGCCCCGTGGCGCTTCGTACTCCACCGCCAGAGCTCCGATGGCGTCGCCATCGACGATCATCGGCACGATAATCGCCGAGCCGGCCAGCGAGGCGACACCATCGACGTAGAGCGGGAACCTCTGCCTGCCGGTCAGGTCGTCGCGCGGCAACACGGTGGCGTTGCTCACCGCTAGGCCGAGGAAGGACGACTCGCCATCCAGGCGGGCGCCGGACAGCTTACGCGGAACGTCGCCCTCGGTGGCGACAATTTCCCCTTGCTTCGCCATCGGGTCCCACGAGGCGACCACCGCGCCCCGTGCACCTGCAACGCTCCGCGCGCGCCGCGCCACCCCGGCGGCCAGCTCGCCGAGGTCGAGCTCCCGGTCGAGATCGTGGATCGCGCCGTAAAGCTCCTCGTACTTCTGGATGTCGCCCAGTGCCGCTTCCGTCGCTCGGACATCGCCCAGCAAGCGGCCCGTAAGCTCGGCCGCCAACTCGAGCGCGCGCGGCGCATCGAGACGCGGCACACCATCGAACTCCATCGCGACGCAACCGACGCGCTCGCCCCGGCGCTCAGACACCGGCGCGGCCACTACCCAACCGTCCGGCGCTTCGCGGAAGATGTCCCGGCGCGAAGCCCTGAGCGACACACCCTCGACAACCACCCAGCCCAACGCATGACCGTGCAGCAACACCTCGAGCGGCGCGCCCTCCAGCTCCGGCGTGCAAAGCGCGGCTCGCAGCCGGTCGGCGGCCTCCGACAGGACCCACAGGCACGCCCGCTCGCCGCCGAGTGCCAGACGCAGCGACTCCAGCCAGGCCCGGAGCTCGACGGCTACCCTTTCCAGACGCGGGGTGATCTCGCTCATCGAGTTGCTCAGGCCAAGCGGTTGATGCGGGTGGCGGCAGCCGCCGCGCCGAACCCGTTGTCGATGTTGACCACGGTGACGCCGGGGGCACAACTGTTGAGCAGCCCAAGCAGAGCGGCCAGTCCGCCGAAGGAGGCGCCGTAGCCCACGCTGGTCGGCACGGCGATCAACGGGGCCGATACGAGACCTCCCACCACCGAAGCGAGTGCAGCCTCCATGCCCGCGACTACGATGATCACGGCGGCCTGTCTCAGCTCTTCCCGCCCGGCAAGCACCCGGTGGATTCCGGCAACGCCAACGTCATCGAGGCGCCGGACCGGGTTACCCATGGCGCGGGCGGCAACCGCCGCCTCCTCGGCCACCGGCAGATCGGAAGTCCCAGCAGTCACGATGAGAACCGCCCCGCGCACCTTTACCTCGAGCGGTTCAGCGGGCGGAAGGTAGGCGGTGCCGGCGAGCTCGTTGAGTTCGATTCCTGGGTGCTCCTGAGCGAGCCTACGGCGGACCTCTTCGTCGGCCCGCGTGGCGAGCAGCCCGTCGCCCTGGGCACTCAGGCGGGCGCAGATCTCGGATACCTGATCCGCGGTCTTGCCCGGGCAGTAGACAACCTCGGGGTAACCGTGGCGCACGGCGCGGTGATGATCGACGCGCGCGAACCCGAGGTCCTCGAACGGTGCCTGCTCGAGCTGTGCGAGGACCTGCTCAGCCGAAACTTCGCCTCGCTGAAAGCGTTCCAGAAGGTCCTTCAGTCGTTCCGGTCTCATCTCAGGGTGTCTTGGCTGCAGGGTTGGCGCTCGGCGGCAGAATATACGTGGGTGCCGAGGGCAGTCAAACTTGGTGCACCCGATCCCTGTTCCGAGCCTTTTGACACGTGGGGGCCCTTGCGATATCTATAGGCCGTGACCGTGAGCGGAAGCGGTTACCTCAGCCCCGCTTCATGCCTCACCCGCCCGGTGGACCCGGAGGTACCGCATGGAATTGAGAGAGTTCTTCAACGAAGGAGTGATCAACCTCGATCTCGCAGGTGATACCAAGGACGATATCCTCAAGGAACTGATCTCGCTTCTCCAACTGCCCGGCAAGTCGGAGGCCATCCTGTTCAAGATGTTGAAGCGACGTGAGAACCTTGGCTCGACGGGCATAGGCCGCGGGATCGCGATCCCCCACTGCCGGTCCCTAGTCGTCAATCGCCTGCGCGTCGCCTTCGGTAGAAAGCCGAAGGCGATCGACTTCAAGGCGATCGATGATAAGCCGGTCTCTTTCTTCTTCCTGATCGTCGCCCCTCCCCTCGAGGTCTCGAACCAGTACCTACCGGTACTCGGTAGAATCGCTCAGCTATGCCGGGAGCCCGACGTGCCGGGGCGGCTGAGCGGGCTCGAAACGCCGGCCGAGTTCCTCGAGCTACTCGGCGACAAACAGGTCTGACGGAGGTAGAGTCCGTATGCACCCCCAGCTTGAGATCCTTCTGGAGCTGCAGGACCTGAAGGCCCAGAAACGGGAGATGGAAGAGGCGGCGGAGGAACACAGCCGCGAGATCGAGAGCGAGATCTTCCAGGTCAAGCCGGAAGAAGCAGTAGTGCACCTCCAGGAAAAGATCGCCGAGATGGAGGAGGCACTGGAGCCCGAGGTCCTGAAGCGCTACCGCCTGGTCTCCGGCCGGCGCCCCCGCGCCGTTGTACCCGTGCTAAGTGGTATGTGCTACGGCTGCTTCATGGACATGCCTACTTCCGTGTCCCGGACAAACGAAGAGATCCGCTGGTGTGAGCACTGCGGTTCGTTCGTCTATTTTGTGGCTTGAACTCGCAGACGTCAGGAGCTCAGCGCGTGACTGCTATCCGGCTGACCGCCCGCGCCCGATTGGCAAGAATCTCGCAGAAATAGACGCCGGAAGACACCCGCCGCCCGCTCTGGTCAGTGCCGTCCCAGTGCGCCTCGTAGCGGCCAGGCACCTCATATCGGAGCTCCTGCAGTGGCTGTCCCGCCGATGTGGGGTGGTCGAGTGCTGTCGGAATCGCGATTGGCTGGCGAAGCAGGTTGTAGATGCGAATCGTCACAACGACCGGACGCCCGTCCTCGAACAGGTCGGCACCCAGAATGAATGGGATCCGGGTCTCTTGCGAAAACGGGTTGGGGTAATTGGGCTCCAACTGCACACCACGGACCTCACCCTGACCGGTGGGCTCTTGACCCGCGGCGTTGTCAGTTTGTCGCGCTGATACCTCGATTGAGGTCAGGCCTGAACACAGCAGCAGGACGAGGAGCACAGCTGATCTGTGCCTCGACACTCGTCACTCCCTTCTTTGATCGGTAGCTGAATCGCCCGGTTTGCCTCCCGGTAAACCAGTCCTCGAGAACCTGCATATCCCTGATGCCAAGATAGGAACGCCTGGTTCCCCAGGCAAGAAGATGTTTACCGCGTCACGACGGGTCTCTGAGCACCCTACCGTCCGGCGTCCGCCGTGTAAAGCCGGAGGCGTCGAGGTATTCAAGTAGTGGGATAAGATACTTTCTTGACACCCCCAGCGCCTCACGCAGCTGGGATGGCGAAGCGACACCGCCCTGGCCGAGCACCCCCCTCACCCGCTGCTTCGCTTCGCCCAGCGCGTCGGGAGCCAGATAGAGGTCGGCGGTGACCGCGACCAGTTGCCCGCGCTCCGCCAGGAACTTCAAGGCTGGCAGGAGCTCGTCACCGGAGACCCCAAGCTCCGCCGCCAGTTCCTTGACCGTGGGCGGGGCCAGCCCCCCCTCCCTGATACGGTGTCCTGCGGCATCCGCCGTTGCCCGGCGAGCCGGGGCCAGCTGCGGCACGTGCTCTGCCAGGGCGGCGAGCGAGCCGTCGATGAGGACGAGGCCCTGACGCTCGAGGTCGGCCAGCGCCGCATCGACGAGGCCGCTCGGGCGACCGGCAGCGCTACGCAGCGACTCCAGGCTGAGCCCCCGGGCCCCGGGATCACGGTCGTGTCCAGCGGCCAGCATGTCGAGCAGCGAGTCCCGCGCCGCCGCTAGGATGTCCTCGCCGAACCAGCGGTCGCGAACTCGGCGCAGGGCGCCCTCAGCTTCCAGGTCGCGCAGCTGCGCGTCGATGGTCGATGGACTCTCACCGGCGCGCACGGCAAGTTCGTCAGGTGCGGCGCCCTCATCGAACCTCGAGATCGCCAGCCGCAGCCATTCTCTTCCCTGCGCCCCGGCAAGGGCCTGCAGGTCAGCTCCGGCGGCCTGCGAGAGTCGCCCGCGCCGCCGTGCCCAAGGATCTAGGACGACACCGCCGCCGATGGTCGTCACCGGCGAGTAGAAGCGGATTACGAACCGGTCGCCGGCCCGCGCGGTTATCGGGCCCTCCAAGCGCAGCTGTACGAGCGCGCTGCTTCCCGGCTCCAAGCGGTCCCGACCGTAGAGCACTACCCGCGCCATCGTCTCGGCCGTCCCCAGGTGAAGTCGGACCCTTTGCCAATGCTTGAGCATCCGGGGTGAATCGGGGACGAGCTGCAGCCTCGCATCCAGATATCGGGTCTCGCGCCAGACGGGGTCACGCACCAGCGTGTGTCCACGGCCGACCTGCGAGCGTTCGAGCCCCACGAGGGCGAGGGCAGCCCGCTGGCCAGCACGGGCGACCGCGCACTCGCGACCGTGCACCTGCAGGCCGCGAACCCGGGCCACGCTGGCGCCGGGCAGGCAGCGGACCTCGGACCCCACCTCCACGCTCCCGCTCCAGATCGTTCCAGTGACGACGGTGCCGACTCCTCGCACGCTGAACGAACGGTCGACGGGCATACGAAAAAGGTCGTCATGAGCGCGCGCCCGAGTAGCGCGCGCGCTATCCAGTATCGCCGCGCCGAGCTCGGCCAGCCCCTCACCGCTGACGGCAGACACCGGCAGCACGGGCCAATCGCTCGCGCCGAGGACCCGCTCGAGCTCTTCGGCCACCGATTCTCGCACCAGCTCGCGCCACTCGGAGTCGACCAGGTCGGATTTGCTGATCGCCGCTACCCCGCGCTCCACGCCTAGCAGCCGGGCGATCCACAGATGCTCACGCGTCTGGGGCATCGGCCCTTCATCGGCGGCGACGACCAGCAACAGCAGATCCACTCCGCTGGCACCGGCCAGCATGTTCTTGACGAAGTCCTCGTGCCCGGGGACGTCGACGACAGAGATCTCCAGATCGTCGTCCCCCGTATCGAGGCCGGCGAACCCGATATCGATGGTGATGCCGCGCCGCCTCTCTTCCTCCCAACGATCGGTGTTGGTACCGGTGAGAGCTTCGATCAGGGCGGTCTTTCCGTGATCGACGTGTCCGGCGGTGCCGAGGATAACGGACTTCATGCCAACCGTCCCTCGAGGAAACGGAAGGAGTTCAGCGGCCTCTGCTCGGCCAGATGGTAGGCGATGAACTCCCGGAGCAGCCGACGCTGTGTGCGTCCCCCCTCGACCTGTCCCCGACCTCGGGCCGCCGCTTCGCTGAGCAGCTCGGCGAGCTCGGCCCGTTCATCCGGCGCGAGCCGCAGCAGATTCGGATGCTTCACTTGCGGGCGACAGCGGTTACAGACGACACCCCCGTTAGCCAAGTCAAAGTGCGTCGCCTGATCGGCAGGCGGTGGTTCGTTGCACACCGAACAAACTTCGACGCTCGGTGCGAAGCCGAGGCTCTCGATCATTCGCCAGGTTTCCTCGAGGATCGCCCGCTCAACGTCACCTTGCTCCTCGACCAAGCGATCCAGCCCACGGCGTAACTGCGCGAACAGACGCTCATCTGCAGTCGAAGGTGCGAAGCGCAAAACGATCTCCGTCAGCAGCCCCGCCCCGGCGTAGCGAACCAGCTGCCCGCCCAGCGTCTGGCGCTCGCAACCCAACTCGAACGCGGAAAGCGTGTGAAGCTCACGACCCTCCTTGGCGTAGAAAGTGGCGACGCCGTCGGTGAACGGCTCCAGCAGACCACCGAAGCGGCTCTTCGGCCGTCGAGCCCCCTTGGCGATCACCGAGCAGAGCCCTGCGTCGCGCGTGAATAGTCGCAGGATCTTGCTGGTCTCGCTGTACTCGTAAGTCTTGAGGATGGTCGCCTCGGTCGTCACCAGCGCCATGTCCGTAACCTAGGCGGACCCTGACGTCGCAGCCAGCTCAGCCGGACCTGCGCCAGGCCCAAACGCCAGCAACGGCAGCGGCCAACAGGGTAGCGATCAGCACCGCGAATCGCTCACGCCAGCCGCTGCGGCGCGATATGATGGTGAGTCTCAGGGAGCTGCCGTCGGGAAGATCGCTGGCTACGAAGTTGAGGCTCGGCTGCGAGGCTGGCCCGACGTCTTCCTGTCGCACGAGGCCGCCTTGCGGTCGCACCGCGATCCTGCCGCGATCGACGAAGATGCTCAGTTCGTCGACAGCTGCCGCGCTACGCAGAACCAGGGCCTCGACGTCCGACGGCAGCCTGTATGTCAAGCCGAGCTCGAAGGTCGGCCGCGGGATCTCTCCGACGACGACCACCTCGTTCCCAGCCCGGACCACTTGACGAGGCGAAACGTCACCGCCCAGACCGCGCGCGTCTACTGCCTCCTCCTGTATCACGATAATAGGCAGCGGTACCGGCAGGACGAACGCTTCGGGCAGGGCCACATCGAGACGCACGCGCAGGGCGTCGATCACCCGATAATCGCCGCCCTCGTCCAGGGTAAGCCTGACTTGTCGATCGAGGATGCGCAGACCCGGCGCCTGCTGGGCGCGGAGCGTCGAGTCAACGGGCAAAGCCAACTGCAGGAGAGCGGCCAAAAACAAAAACCGCCGAAGCGTGCAGCGACGGCGGTCTAAACCGGTGGCCTCACGCGCCCTCACGGAGTGAAACGACCGAAGTCTTCGGGGTTCAGGTTCTTCAAGTGCTCCTTCAACTGATCTGCGTCCATGCCTTTCGGCTCAGCGGCGTCCGTCTCCTCCGCGCCCTCATCCACCTCGAAATCGGACGACTGGATCTCGATCGATGCCTGCTCCAGCAGATCGTCGTGCGCATAGATCGGCGCCTTCGCACGCAGCGCGATGGCGATGCTGTCGCTGGGCCGAGCATCGATCGACACCATGTCGCCGTCCCGTTTCAGGATTAGCTCGGCGTGGTACGTGTTGTCGACGACCTTGGTGATCAGCACCCGCTGCAGTTCACTGCCCAGACCCTGCAGCAACGCCGTGAACAGGTCGTGAGTTAGGGGCCGCGAGAACTTCATCCCCGCCAGCTCCATGGCGATCGCGCTGGCTTCACCGGGACCGATCCAGATGGGCAGCACACGCTCGCCATCCATCTCTTGCAGGATGACGACAGGCGTGTTCGTGGCTTTGTCCAGCCCGAGGCTGGCGACTTTGACCTGGTTCATCAGCCTGGTTTGCCGAGTGATCGGCCGGGTAAAGGGTCCGGTATCATCAAGATACCAACCCCTGTTTCCCTGTAAACCCCGCTATGCCAATCAAGTTCCAAGGTCCCAGGAGGAGAGGTACTTCCTCTGCTCCTCGGTCAGCGTGTCGATTCCGATCTCCATCGTCTCCAGCTTCAGCCGAGCGATCTCGCGGTCGATCACGGCCGGTGTGCGGTGGACCGCGACTTCCAGTTCGCCGGCCTTCTGTACGAGATACTCGGCCGCCAACGCTTGATTGGCGAATGACATATCCATGACGGCAGCTGGGTGACCTTCCGCTGCGGCCAGGTTGATCAGGCGACCCTCACCGAGCACGAAGATGCGGCGTCCGTTCACCACGTATTCTTCCACGAAGTCACGCACGGTGCGCGGAGGCCTGTCGGCAATCGCCGCCAGCTTCTCTAGGTCGATCTCGACGTTGAAGTGGCCCGAGTTCGCGACTATCGCGCCGTCCTTCATCAGTCGCAGGTGTTCCTCGCGGATCACGCTCGTATCGCCAGTCACAGTCACGAAGACATCGCCGACCGTCGCAGCCTCGGCCATCGGCATGACCTCGAAGCCGTCCATGACCGCTTCCAGCGCCTTCAGCGGCTCGACCTCTGTGACGATCACTCGCGCGCCCGCACCGCGGGCCCGTGTGGCGACGCCGCGGCCGCACCAGCCGTAGCCGGCCACCACCACTCGCGCGCCGGCAAGCAGAATGTTCGTCGCCCGCAGGATGCCGTCCAACGTCGACTGTCCGGTTCCGTAGCGGTTATCGAACAAGTGCTTCGTCAAGCTGTCGTTGACCGCGATAACCGGGAACTGCAAAACACCATCCTGCGCCATGGCGCGCAGCCGAATAACACCGGTAGTGGTTTCCTCCGTCGAGCCGAGCAGCGTCGCCAACAGATCCGCTCGCTCGTCTTTGCTCAGAGCTGCAGCCCACTTCTGAACCGGGTCGGCGAGGTCAGCGAGGCGCTCCAGGGCGATCATATGGAGGGCACCGACGAGGTCGGCACCGTCGTCCATCGTTATCGTCGGCCGGTGGGCCAGAGCGGAGCGGATATGATCGTAATAGACATCGTGATCCTCGCCTTTGACCGAGAACACCTTGATGTCGTGATCACGAACGAGATGGGCGGCGACGTCGTCCTGCGTAGAGAGCGGGTTCGAGGCGCAGAGCGCGACATCGGCACCCCCCGCCTTCAGAGTGACCACCAGGTTCGCCGTCTCGGTGGTGACGTGCAGGCACGCCGAAAGGCGTTGGCCTTCCAGCGGGCGCGCTTTCTCGAAACGCTCGCGGATCATGCGAACCACGGGCATCGTTCGCTCCGCCCACTCGACCCTCAACTTGCCCTTGTCGGCGAGCTCGATATCACGGATATGGTGATCGACTAGTCCCTTAGACATCGTTTCCCTTTCTACTCGACGGCCGCCTTCAAATCATCGACCCGGTCCGTTCGCTCCCACGAGAACCCGCCGTCCGGATCAGGCTCGCGACCGAAGTGCCCATAGGCGGCCGTACGTTTGAACAAGGGACGCAACAGATTGAGCGACTCGATAATGCCACGCGGCGTCAGGTCGAAAACCGCCCTAACGGCGGCTTCGAGTCGCTCATCGGGGACCCGACCTGTCGCGCGACTGTCCACCAGCACGGAGACCGGATCGGCCACACCGATCGCGTAGGCGAGCTGTACCTCGCAGACATCGGCCAGTTCGGCGGCGACGATGTTCTTGGCGATCCAGCGAGCGGCGTAGCTCGCGGAACGGTCGACCTTGGTGGGATCCTTGCCGCTGAAGGCGCCACCGCCGTGGCGGCCCATCCCGCCGTAAGTGTCGACGATGATCTTGCGGCCGGTGAGACCAGCGTCGCCCTGCGGGCCGCCGGTCACAAAACGGCCGGTCGGGTTGATGTGGATCTTGGTTTCTTTTGCGTCGTAGAGATCGGGCGGAAGAACGGGCTTTATGACCTGCTCGGTGATCCGGTCGCGGATCTCGCCGTTCTCGATCTCATCATCGTGTTGGGCGGAGACCACGACCGCTTGTATGGCCACGGGCCTGTCGTCTTCGTACTCCACCGTCACCTGCGACTTGCCGTCAGGCCGCAGCCAGGGGATCTTCCCCGACTTGCGCGATTCCGCCAGGCGGCGCGTCAAGCGGTGGGCCAGGATGATCGGCAGCGGCATGAGCTCCGCGCTTTCTCGGGTCGCGTACCCGAACATCATACCCTGGTCGCCGGCGCCGCCGGTATCGACGCCCATGGCGATGTCAGCCGATTGTTGGCCGATGGACGTGACTACGGCGCAGGTCTCGTGATCGAGGCCGTAGCGCGAATCGACGTAACCGATGCCCTCGATCGTTCTGCGCACGATTTCAGGGATGTCGGCGTACGTCTCGGTGCTTATCTCGCCGGCAACGAAAGCGAGACCCGTCGTCACCAGGCACTCGGCGGCAACGCGCGCCTTTGAGTCCTGTTCGATGATGGCATCGAGTATGGCATCCGAGATCTGGTCGGCGACCTTGTCTGGATGTCCCTCGGTTACGCTCTCCGATGTGAACAGACGTCTTCTCGCCAAGTCCCTACTCCTGCCATCGGTAGCTGGGTCCCACCGCCCGCTATGAAAGGTCAGCGGCCACCTGCATCAACGAAAACGAACGAAGGTACTTACTTAGTCGCTGGGTGACAAGTTGTCATCGGCGTCCACGGCGGCAAGATCGACGACGTCCCCCAGCGCCATCACCATCTGTTCCCGTATCTCGCGCCCCGTCTCGGCGTCCAGCAACCGACTAACGACGCGCTCCACCTGCCCGAGGTCGATCGAGCGAATCAGTCTCTTCTGGCCCAGGATAGCGCTGGGCGTGCAGCTGAGGCTGCGCACCCCAAGCCCCAACAGGAGGAGCGACCCGAGCGGATCGGAGGCGGCTTCGCCGCAAACGCAGAGCGGCACACCCGTGGCACTCGCAGCCGCCACGGCGTCTCTGATGTACTTGAGTAAGGCGGGGTGGTAGAGGTCAAAGAACTGGGACAGCTGGGCGTTGCCACGATCCACGGCGAGCATGTACTGGATGAGATCGTTGGTGCCGAGGCTGAAGAAGTCGACATAGCGGCCTAGTACGGCGGCGATCGCGACAGAGGCGGGCGTCTCGAGCATTACGCCGAGAGGGCAATCAGCGTGTTCAATTCCGTCGCGCTCCAGTTCACGTCGCGCTTCATCGATGACGGCGCGGATCCCCTGGACCTCATCCACAGTGTTCACCATCGGCACCAGCAGACGAACCTGTCCGTGAGCGGCCGCTCGGAGGGCCGCCCGCACCTGATAGCGAAACAGCTCGGGCATCATCTCGTAGATGCGAATGCCCCGCCAGCCGAGAAACGGGTTCTCTTCCGCGATAGGAGGCAGGAACATCGGGAATTTGTCGCCGCCGAGGTCGAAGGTGCGAATCGTGACTGGGCGGGGCGCCAGCGTGTCGACGACACTCTTGAACGCCTCGTACTGTTCTTCCTCGGCGGGGATGGCGGTCTTACCGACGACGAGGAACTCGGTCCGGAAGAGCCCGACGCCATCGGCGTTGACCGCGACGGCGGCACGGGCATCGGCAGGCAGCTCGAGATTGGCGTAGAGGCCGATCCGCTCGCCGTCGCGTGTTCTGGCTTCCTCTGCGACGGTACCCTCGAGCTGTTTTTCGGCCTGTTTGGCGCGCGCGTCACGATCGTGGAACCAGCGTTTTTCCGACTCACTGGGCGCGATTACTACCTTGCCGCGCCGGCCATCGAGGATGATCTCTACCCCGTTCTCTACCCGATGCGAGAGATCACTGAGCCCGACCACACAGGGAAGGCCGATGGACCGCGCCAGAATCGCAGCGTGCGACGTCCGTGTGCCTGCATCGGTGGCTACACCGAGAACCCGACTGCGATCGAGGTCAACCATGCGGCTGGGGGTCAACTCGTGAGCCACGAGTATGACGGGATCGTCAACATCTACTGCGAACTCCGGACCGGGGATGTCGATCAGCGTCTCGAGGACGCGCAACTGCACATCGAGTAGGTCAGCTACTCGATCCATCACCCTGGCATGAGTGGCGTCCAGCCAGCGGGAGCGGAATTCCAGAACCCGAAGGCTAAAGGCGCGCTCGGCGGTGAGGAAGCTATCGCAGATGTAAGTGACGGTTCCTTCGATCAGGTCGGGGTCCTCCAGCATCATCAGCTGGGGATCGAAGATCTTGGCCTGAACCGAGCCGAGCCGGCTCTCGACCTGCTCACGCAGCCCTGAGGTACGTTCCTTGGCCGACTGGCGGGCCGCCTGGAAGCGGGCGACCTCCGCCTCGATCTCGTCCGGGCCCACGGTTGCATGTGGGACCTCGAGGCGGGGCCAGCGGGCAACGAAGGCGGGGCCGATAACGATCCCAGGGGCAGCAGGGATCCCCTGCACCATGACGCCCACCAGGCTCACTCCTCCCCGAAGCCGTCTGCGACCAGGCGGACGAGGGCCTCGACGGCCTCGCGGGCATCAACGCCGCGGGCGCGGATCTGGATCGTGGACCCCTTCTCGGCAGCCAGCATCATTACGCCCATGATGCTTTTACCGTTGACCTCGAGACCATCTTTGCTCACCAGAATCTCCGACTCGAACCTGCCCGCTAGCTTCACGAACTCGGCCGCCGGCCTGGCGTGCAGACCGTACACGTTCGCCACCGTGACGTCTCCTACGTGCTCCTGTTCGTCCACGCTTACCATATCGAGGTACCGAGAATGACGAACGCCAGCGACCCAACGAGGAGGCCGAGGACAGCCAAACGACCCGCGAGCCCGGGACGCCCGTAGCCCGCGATCGCAAGGGCGAGAGCGATGCCAATAGTGAAGAGCGGGCCTATGCCTGCGGTACCGCCGAGGGCCAGCGCCAACAGCGGCACTATAGCTCCACTGACAGCAGCCAGAGGAATCGTAAGGCGATCGGGCAGGCGCCGCAAAGGCGAACCCATCAGGGCACGCCCAACCTCGCGCCCTTCCCTCCATCCCAGCCGCAGGCCCCAGACCCGTAGCCAAAGATGGACGGCATTGTAGCTGACCAGGAATGCTCCGACAGCGACCCACCAGGGAGCGCCCATCAGAAAGATAAGAAACGCGAGCAGCGAGCACAGGGGTCGCCAGCGCGCCCAGACCAACCGGTCACCCAGGCTGCCCAGCGGGCTCACTATGGCGCGCTTGAATCGTTCGACCTGCTCGGAGTCCGCCCGCTCCGATTCCATGCGGGCTAGTGCCGCAATCGCCACGGTTGAGAGGTAGGGGTGCGCATTGAAGAAACCGCAGTGGCGGCGCAGAGATTTGGCCAGCTCCGCTCGATCGTTGCGGCAGAGCCTGGCCAGTGCCGGGATGAGGGCGAACCCGAGACCGGCGCCTTGCATCGTGCGGTAGTTCCATGAGGCCTGCACCAGCAGACTCCGCAGCAGAAGCCTGAACCTGAGCGCACGGCTTAGCGCAGCCATAGCCCGATCACCACGCCGAGGGCCGCGCCTACCCCAGCCGCCCTCCACACACGTCGTCCCCGGGCCATCATCCGAACGTCCACGCCTAAACCCAGGCTCGCGACACACAGAATGACCAGTGCGGCGACCGTCCCAGCCCTCGCTGGCACAGCCTCTCCAAGTACACCCGCCAGCAGGACCAAGCAAATCAACGCAGCGCCAGTCAGACCAGCCGCCCGGAGCAGATCGAGGACCAGCGCTGACAGGTGGCGGCCCGTTAATCGCATGGGAGACTCCAACGCCGCCGCTTCGCCCGCTACCAGACGCGCGTTGAGGTGGCGCAGCCCGTGCACGCTCCAGCTTCCGACCCAGCCCACGGCGACCCCATAAGCCACGGCAATCAGCAGCGTTTCGGGGCCCGCCGTCCAACCCACCGCCGCAGCTGCTGCGGCGACGGCCGCCGGCCCGGTGTCCCAGCCGCGGCTGGCGCCGATGGGGAGTTGGCGGAGGCTGAGGATCTCGAGGACGGCGCCCGCCCACATGCCCGAGATCGGGTCGCCGAGGAGTAGGCCGGCGAGTGGTGCAGCGACGATCGGCCGTGAGATCATCGCCTGGGCGAAGGATACCGAATCGACGCCCGTCAGCCCGCCTAGAAGTGCCAGGGCAACAAAAGTTGAGACTTCCAGCGCTAGCTCGCCTTCATCTCGAGTAGCTCATCGAGCTCGACCTTGCGGGCGCTCGGCACGTCTTGCGCACTGACTCGCACCTCCGCCCGCTGCAGCCGACGCAGCTCAGCCCGATCCTCGTCGCTGAGGAACAGATAGGGCAGCACTCGCTCCCGGCCGGGCACGCTGTGCAGACCACCGAGGTTTACCTCGATGTCCGCTAGGGCACCGTGCTCTGCCAGCCGCCGCATCGTACCGATATCGCGAGCCAGGATGAAGCCGCCGGCGGCATTTGACGCCCAAGCCGGAATCAGCTCCACTGCCGCCTCGACGCTGGCAAACAGCGCCTCGACCTCGTCGGGTAGTCCTGCCCGGTAGAGATCCTGCTCCCACTCGCTCTCCGCGAGCTCATCATCGATGACCGCGATGATGTCGAGGCCGAGATGAGAGCCCCAACCGACGACGACCTGGCCGTGGATCAGCCGGTCATCCACCCGGCACAGAAGAATCGGCATCTGTCGTGTATTCGATAGAAACGCCAACGTGAGAGCGGAGCCGTTCGACTATCTCTTCCAGCCGCAGATTGCGGTGAAACACGAAATCGAGCAGCAGCGGCAAGTTGACGCCGCAAACCACAGCCATCCCAGGGTGACGGTACTTGAGGCGTCTAGCCGCGTAAGCGCAACTACCGCTCGGCAGGTCCACGAAGACCACACTCGGGCCGTCCCCGATCAGCGACTCTAGGTGCTCTTCGAGTGTCTCCGGCGTCATGCTCGCGTTGTCGACCGGCGTCAGGCCTTCTCGCGAGCCGGTGATCCCGGCCACGGCGTCAAGCATGCCTTCTGCAAGCTTGCCATGGCCGACGAGGATCCCGCAGACCTCTTCACTCATAATCTTCCTCGAGGTACTCCCGCACAGGTGCCATGACATCTTTCAGACCACTGTTGAACGCTGCGGCCGCATGCACGCCGGAGTAGCGGAGCAAGTGGTCCATGGCGACCACTTCCGAAATGACCGTTATGTTCTTGCCCGGATTGAGTGGAATGGTGACCCGCCGAATCGGTACGTCGAGGATATCGGCGTGGTCGGTTTCGAGCCCCGTACGATCATACGCCTCGTGCTGCCTCCACTCCACCAACTGTACTACGACTTCGAGGCGCTTCTGCTGTCGCGTCGCCCGGATGCCAAACAATGCCCGCACGTCTACGATCCCCACCCCGCGGATTTCCATATGATGGCGGGACAGCTCGTGCCCGCGGCCGATGAGCACATCGTGGCCCTGGCGCGAGATCTGCACGACGTCATCGGCGACAAGGCGATGACCACGCTCGACCAGGTCGAGCACGCACTCGCTCTTGCCGATTCCGCTACGCCCGACGAACAGGAGCCCGACACCGTAGACGTCCGCCAGCGATCCGTGCACATAGGTACGTGGCGCGAAGCGATCGTTCATGAACGGTATCATCCGGCGATAGAACTCGGCCGTCTTGAGCTCGCTCACCACGACCGGCGTCCCGCACCGCTCGGCCACCTCGAGCAGGACAGGCGGCAGTTCCTGACCCTTTGTGGCGATGATACAGGCAATGTCGAAGGACAGCAGTGTCTCTACAGACTCGCGGCGCCGAGCCTCGTCGAGCGAATTGAGGTAGGAGACATCGGTCTCTCCCAGCACCTGAATTCTGCCGCCCACGAAGCGTTCGGTGTACCCGGCGAGTGCCAGGCCGGGACTCGATATCTCAGCCCGCTTGACCTCGCGAGCGAGGGCCCGTTCCCCGCCGGTGACCAGACGGAGGCGCAGGCTATCGCCGCGGATCTCCAGAAGCTCCTGAACCTTGAAGCTCACGATTCGCTTCCCTCTATCGCCTCCTCAGCAGGTATCTCCTCATTCAGTCGCGGCGCCTGATGATCTACGCGCTTGTCGCGGAGACGCTTTAGCTGGCGAGCCAGCTTTTCGGACAAGCGGTTGACGGCCGTGCGGAAGTCGCCGGCGGCGGCCTCCGCGTGGATATCATAGTCTCCGTCTACAAAGGCACGGGCCTCCACCCGTCTCTCTCTCTTCTCTTCGGTTAAGGTGACCTCGACCCGCGACGTGCGTTGGTGGTAGCGGTCCAGACGCGACAGTTGTTCTTCGACGTGCCGCCTCAGCGCATCGCTGAGCTCGAAATGGCGAGCGGTCAGGTTGATCTTCATTTCGCCTCCGAAGCAAACTTGTTGAAGTGAGCTCGACCCTGGAGGGGGCCGTCGGCGAGAAAGTCGAGGAGGAGGGCTTCGATCTCGTCCGCAGTGCGGTCCCAGCTGAACCCGTCAGCGAAGCGGAGCGCACCGGCCTGGAGCCGAGCCCGCAGCTCGCCGTCCTGCGCGATCCTGCGGAGCGCCAGCGCCCAAGCCTCCACGTCATCATGGGGCACCAGGAGCCCGCTCTCGTCATGCGCGACCGATTCCCGTAGCCCCGGCGAGTCTGAAGCCAGGGCCGGTGTGCCGCAGGCTGCGGCCTCGACGTTGGTGATCCCCCAACCCTCCTTAGGGGATGGGTAAAACGTCGCCCACGCTTTGCGCAATAGGTCCAGCTTCTCGTCCTCCGAGATGAACCCAAGGAATTCCACACGGCCGGGCGCCTTGAGTGCCGCATACTCGCGCAGCGCCGACTCGTGATCACCCCTCCCGGCCACCAGAAGTCTCACGTCGACTCCGTCGTCGGCGAGCCGGGCGGCTGCGTCAAACACCGCCTCCAATCCCTTGTAACGCTTCAAACGCCCCACATAGGCGAAAGTCGGCCGCTCGAATCGGGAGACCGAACGATCCGGTCTGAAACACGAGTGATCGATCCCGGGACGTACGACCCTCACGCTCGAGCGCGGTAACCCGCGGACCACAAGATCGTCCGCCGTCGACTCCGAGATGGCTACGAAAGGCGTGTTCTCGTAGAAATGCGGCAGCGGGCGCTCGGCCAGCCAGACCGCCGTGGCGAACGGCAAAGCGGCTTCCTGGAACGCAGTGTTCCCAAACAGGTGCGGTACCAGAGCGACAACGGGCGGCCGCACCCACAGCGGACTGTAAAGTGGGATTTTGTTGATGTCTTCGACCACCAAGTCAAAACCGCCGTTGAGCAGGTGACGTCGGTAGTAGGGTACCGCCTGGAGCGTGAAGGTGTGGCGACCACCGATGCGGTGCACCTCGATGCTGTCGACGACATCTCCCGCCGACGCACCCGGCCAACCGGAGCACAGTAGCGACACGTCGTGCCCACGCCGGGCCAGCCTGCCGAAGATCTCGTGCAGGTGCACCTCGGCTCCGCCCGCCTGTGGGTTTCTTATGTCCTGCCAGTTGATCACCAACAACTTGAAGCGGCGGGCGCTCATCGGGCATCGCCGAGTTGCTCGGGTTCCAGCTCGCGAAACAGGGCGTCGAGCACACCGTTGACAAAGCGACTGCTCTCCTCGGTGCCGAACCACTCGGCGAGACGGATGGCTTCGTGGAGCGAAACCAGGAGCGGCACATCATCCAGGTAGAGCATCTCAGCCGCAGCGATGCGAAGGATGTTGCGATCGACCGTGGCCATCCTGGACAGCCGCCAGTGCTCGGCCAAGGCCTCGAGGCGGGAATCGATCTCGGGTAACGCGTCGGCGATCGTCGCCAGAATCTTGTCGGTGTACTCCCTGACTTCGGGCTCGCCGGTTCGTTCACCGGGCGCGGAGAGTTCCTGATTCACACGCGCCAGCGGCTCTTCACCGCCGCGCAGCTCCCAAGCGTAGAGGACCTGCAGCGCCCGAGCTCTGGCTTTGGTCCTACTCCCCATCCAGTTGGTCAATAAGGTCGGCCGTCTCAATGGCCGCCAGCACTGCCTTCCAACCGTGGTTGCCGGCCTTGCTGCCGGCGCGCTCGAGGGCCTGCTCCATAGTATCGGCCGTGAGCAGACCGAAGGACACATAGGTATCCGAGTGGGTGGCGACGTTCGCCAGTCGCGAGCTGGCCGCGCTCGAGAGGTAGTCGAAGTGAGGAGTCGCTCCCCTAATCAGAGCGCCCAGCACGACTATGGCGGCATAGCGGCCGCCTGGGGCCAATCGGGCAACGAGCGGCGCCAATTCCCATGCCCCTGGTACCCAGAAGACATCAACTTGTTCGTCGCTCGCCCCATGCTGGCGGAGGCAATCGATGGCACCCGCCAGCAGCTGTCGCGTGATCAGCTCGTTGGTCCTGCTGACGACGAGAGCGAAGCGGCGGCCCTCTGTTCGAAATCGTCCGTATCTCTCTTGCATGGGCAGTGTCTCAGCCAGCCAGCGAGCCATCAACCGGTATCATGTGACCCATCTTCTCTCGCTTGGCTCGCAGATAGCTCTCGTTGTGGCGGTTGGGCGTGATGGTGATCGGGACCTGCTCGGTTACCGAAAGGCCATATCCCCGAAGCCCGATAATCTTCTTCGGGTTGTTAGTCATCAAGCGCATGGATTTGATGCCGAGGTCGAGCAGGACCTGGACACCTATCCCGTAATCACGCAAATCGGCGGGGAACCCGAGCAGCTCGTTTGCTTCAACGGTGTCGGCGCCATTCTCCTGGAGCTGATAGGCGCGAATCTTGTTCAGCAGTCCGATCCCGCGCCCTTCCTGCTTCATGTAGACCAAGACGCCCCGTCGCTCTTCTTGTATGCGGCGCAGGCTAGCGTGGAGTTGCTGGCCGCAGTCGCAACGCTGCGAGTGGAAGACATCGCCGGTAAGACACTCGGAGTGCATGCGCACTAGCACATCTTCTTTGTCAGCCACATCGCCCTTAATCAGAGCGACGTGCTCGCGACCGTCGACGTCGTTCGTGTAGGCGACGACCTGGAAGTCACCGAAATCGGTGGGCAGTTTCGCCTCGGCAACGCGGTGCACGAGTCGCTCGGTCTTGAGGCGATGAGAGATGATCTGGGCCACGGTGACGAACTTCAGGCCGTGCCGTTTGGCGAAGGCATCCAGCTGTGGCCGGCGGGCCATCGTTCCGTCGGAGTTCAGGATCTCACAGATCACGCCCGCCGGTACCAGCCCGGCAATGCGCGCCAGGTCGACCGACGCCTCGGTCTGCCCCACACGCTGCAGGACGCCACCGGGCCGCGCCCGCAGTGGGAAGACGTGCCCGGGCCGGCGCAAGTCTTCGGGCGCCGACTCCGGGTCTATAGCCACCTGGATAGTCTTGGCGCGGTCCCAAGCACTGATCCCGGTGGTCACCCCGTGCTTTGTGGTCGCGTCGACCGAGACCATGAATGCGGTGCCCTGCGGCTCGCTGGCCTGGTCGCCCATCGCTGTGAGGACCAGTTGCTCGACACGTTCCGGTGTGAGGGTCAGGCAAATGAGGCCCCGGCCATGGGTCGCCATGAAATTGACGGTATCCGGAGTGATCTTCTCCGCCGCACAGACCAGGTCTCCCTCGTTCTCGCGGTCCTCATCGTCGGCCACGATCACCATTTCGCCGCGCCGTATCGCCTTTACCGCCTCTTCAACCGAACTGAACTCTATTTCGCTCATGTCCCAAACGCTCAATTCTCTTATCGCTAGACCGCTGATCGCTGAACGATCACTCGATCCCCCAACTCGACAGTCGTTCCTGCAGGTCTCCGCCAGCATCTCTCGCGCCGCCCTCGCCCAACGTCCGGGCGACGTACTTTCCGATCATGTCAGCTTCGAGGTTTACCTTGTCGCCTGGGGCCAGGCGCGAGAGGTTCGTGTGTTCATAAGTATAAGGAATCAACGCGACCTCCGCAGTCCCGGCGGCTGGCAGGGCGTTGATTGTCAGCGATACGCCGTCCACGGCTATCGAGCCATGCAGGATGGTGAAAGGCTCCACGGTATCCGGCAAAGTGAATCTGACGAGCCACATGTCGCCCTGGCGTTGTACGGAGGTCACGGTACCCACGCCGTCGACGTGGCCCTGGACAAAGTGACCGCCGAAACGCTGTCCGGCGGCGATGGGCCGCTCGAGGTTCACCTCCCGGCCACGGCGGAACTCGCCAAACGTGGTCCGGGAGAGCGTCGTGGCGATCGTCTGGACCTTGAAACTTCGCCGACCCAGGTCGACCACCGTCTGGCAGACGCCGTCGACGTTGATGCTGTCGCTGGGCTTGAGGTCGGCGAGCACCGCCTCGGCTGCGATGACAACGTCGCGACCTCCGCCCTTGTCGGTGGCGGACTCTACGGTGCCAATCTCCTCGACGATGCCGCTGAACATTACTCCCGCCCGTGGTCAGGCCGCCGGCTCTTCCGGGGCCAGTACCAGCAGTGTTACCGGACCCAGGGCGCTGCGCCTCACCGTCCGCCACTCGCGCGTCACCTCTCCACGGCGCAGCTGGAAGGCGGGTACGCCTGGCTCGCCCAAAAGTACGGGCGCCACAAAAGCGTAGATCCGGTCCACGTGACCTGCGGCCAGCCAGGCCGAGCCCAATTCACCCCCGCCCTCGCAAAGCACAGATCTGACGCTGCTTTTCCAAAGAGTTGCAAAAACCGCACCAAGGTCGAGGCCTCCCGAGGGCCGCCGCGGGACACGCCCGACCTCAACCCCGGCGTCCTCTAACGGGCGCGCTCGCTCCGTCGGCGCGTCCTCGGCGCCCAACACCAGGACCGGCACCTCACGAGCGCTCATCACCAACCTGCTCCCCGGAGGCGTACGCAGATAGCTATCGAGCACCACGCGCCGCGGCGCCACGCGTGGCGCACCCCACTCACGAACCGTGAGAAGAGGATCGTCAGCCAGGACCGTGCCTATGCCAACCATCACGGCGTCGTGGCCGGCCCGTAGCCGGTGCGCCTCGACAATCGCATCGCCATCGGTCAGCCTGGTCGACTGGCCGGGAGCCTCTGCCAGCCGGCCGTCCAAAGACATGGCGTACTTCAGGGCGAGAAACGGCCGCCCCCTCCGATGTGCGCCGAGGTGTACGGCGTTCAGGTCCGCCGCTTCCTCCGCACACAGTCCCCGCTCAACCGCAACCCCCTGGCTCTGCAGCCAGGCTCCACCCCCCTGCGCGTCGGGGTTCACCTCCCCCACCGCATAGACGACCCTGGCGATGCCCGCATCCCGGATCGCCTGCGAGCACGGCCCCGTCTTGCCAACGTGGTGGCACGGCTCGAGCGTCACGTAAAGCGTCGCTCCCTTCGCTCGCTCTCCCGCCGCCGCCAGCGCCTCCACCTCGGCGTGGGGTGCTCCCAATTCCCTGTGGAAGCCCTCGCCGATAACCTCATCCCCCCGGACGACTACGGCGCCGACCATCGGGTTGGGAGCGACCCGTCCCCAACCTCGCTCGGCCAGCTGGAGGGCGTGCCGCATGAAGCGGGTATCTAGATCTTGTGTCACAGCGTGAGGCGTATCCCTATTGATCCGAAGAAGTTACCTGACTCGAACTCATCTTCTCTCGAAGAGCTGAGCTTCTGCTCCTCCTGCCAACCCACCTCGGCCACGATGTTGAAATAGAGGACGATGTACGAGAAATCGAGAAAGGCGCACCAGCGCTCCGTCTGCAACCCTACCGTCCCCCCCGCGGCGGGGAGCGCCACGGGCGGTGCGCTGGGAGGCGGGCTGATCACGAAGCCAACATCGCTCCAGTAGCTGTCATACCCCAAGGTCAAGGCCAGGCCGAAGGCGACGAAGCTCTTGCTCAGCCCGGCGCGGAGGCTGACGGCCTGCATATCGATCCCGAAGGAAGCTGCATCTCCCCGCGGGGCGTCTCCGTGCTCGACGCGGCCGTGCCACTTGTACATTCCCGAGATCGAGATCCCAGGAGCGGTAAACGACTCGCGCAGGATTCCGACACGTGCGCCCAACCCAAACCCCGTCACGTTGCCCCGGAATCCGTCACCGTCGGGCAGCATGATAGCGGCCAGCGATCCGAGAACTTCGACCGAAGCCAGGCCGCCCAAAGTGGTTCCCAGCCGTAATCCGTCGAACACGCCGACGGACAGATCAAGCTGAGCGACCGCTATGGAAAACGAGCGTCTGCCGGTCGGATCGCCTATGTTTTCGGGATAATCAAGCAGGTCAGGGATCGCCGCCCGGCCGAGCCCGATGCGTCCACCGATGTTGAATCTCGGTATGAAACGGAATTTCGTCCCGATCGGGCTGGCGGTTCCCAGCACGGGATTACCGCCGGCCAGCACCATCCCCAGCTCCGGCTGAAGAAGCTGGGCGGATGCCACCGCGTCATGGCAGAGGGAGTGAGCGTTGGTGTCCGCCGTGAAAGCGTCCCGGCACAGGTCGATTAGTCCCGGATCGAGCGATTCCTGACCACGCGCCGGCGCCGGACTTACAGGTACGAGAGCAGAGACCGCCAGGACCAGTATTGCACGCCTCATCGCTTCATCTCCAGCCCCCCTTACGCTCACATCCGCTCGGGCGCCTCGATGCCCAGAATTCCGAGCCCGTTGCGCAGGACGTTTTCCGCCGCCCGGGCGAGGCTGAGTCGGGCGGCGGTTACGGACGGTTCCTGCCCCAAGACGCGCAGCGATTCGTCGCGCGTGCCTGCGTGGTACCAGCTATTAAGCTGGTTGGCAAGTTCTTCGAGATAGGCGACGACCCGGTGCGGCTCACGATTCTGGGCTGCCGCCTCCACGACCTCCGGGAAGTCCAGGAGCGTCTTGATCATCTCGAAAGCGGCCGGCTCGACGATCGGTGCGAGATCGACATCGTGCTCGATCTTATTCGGATCGATGCCGCCCCGGCGGTAGACGCTCCGCAGGCGAGCGTGAGCGTACTGTACCTTATAGACCGGGTTCTTTTCTGAGCGTTCTTTGGCGAGATCGAGGTCGAAAACCATCTGCTGCTGGGAGCCGCGCTCGAGAAAGAAGTAGCGGGTCACATCGGTGCCCACCTCATCGATCAGATCACGCAGCGTGACGAACTCGCCCGCCCGCTTGCTGAACTTAACCTCCTCGCCGCCGCGCTCGACTCGGACCAGCTGTACGATCACAGCCTCGAAAAAGTCGGCGCCGAGACCCAACGCCTCCATCGCCGCCTTCATGCGCGGCACGTATCCGTGATGGTCGGCACCCCATACGTCGATTGCCGTATTGAACCCGCGCAGCGCCTTGTCGCGGTGGTAAGCGATGTCGGGTAGGAAGTACGTGTAGCTACCGTCGCTCTTCACCAAGACACGGTCCTTGTCATCGCCGAAGGAGCTGGTACCAAGCCAACGGGCCCCTTCCCTCTCATAGAGCAGACCGCGACGGTCGAGGTCGGCTATGGTTGCATCTATCTGGCCCGAATCGTAGACCGAGCTTTCCGTCCGAAACTCGTCGAACTGCACACGGAAGGCCCGCATATCGTCCTGCTGTTCGGCCTGCATGCGCTGGAGCACGAAGCTGCGCACGTCGCGGTGTTCGTCCGGGCCCCAGGCACCCGCCAGACGCTCGCCGTGCATTTCCTGTAGCTCGCGGGCGAGCTCGGTGACATACTCGCCGTGATAGCCGCCTTCCGGCAGCTCCGCGTCCTGCCCGTAGAGCTGGCGGCAGCGGGCCTGGACGGACCCGACGAGCTTGTCGATCTGGGCGCCGGCATCGTTGACATAGAACTCGCGCTGAACTCGATGGCCGGTCCATTCGAGCAGCCGAGCGATAGCATCGCCTAGCGCCGCGCCACGACCGTGACCGACGTGCAGCGGGCCGGTGGGGTTCGCCGAAACGAACTCGACGTTTACGGCATTATCTTTACCCCAGTCCGCGCGGCCGTAGTCCCGACCCGCTTCGACAATCTCACGGACCCGCTGGCGCAGGTAGTCGCGACTGAGCCTGAAGTTGATGAAACCGGGACCGGCGATCTCGGCACTTTCTATCTCGAGGGTGCCGAGATCGAGGCGCTCGATCAGTTCCTGGGCCAGGTCTCGCGGCTTCCGCTTCAACCGCCCAGCCAGGACCATCGCCAGGTTCGTGGCCAGATCACCGTGCTCGAGGACCGCCGGGCGCTCCAGTTTCACCTCCACGCCGTCGGCGCCTAGCGCCGCAGCGGCCGTCTCGAGCGCCCGGGCCAGTCCGGGATGACGCATCTACTTGGAGTCCTCCTGCGAACTGGATTTCTCCGCGCCCTTGGCAGTATCCGATTTTCCGGAAGACGCAACGCTGGGCGAGCTGTCCTTCTTCGTCTCCTTCTTGGCCGCCTCTTGGTACGACTTGCTGCGATAGTCGGTTATGTAGAAGCCCGAGCCTTTGAACAGCAGACCCGCACCTCCAGAGATCAGACGTTCGGCGATGTTCTCACAGCGCGGGCACTCGACCCGCGAGGAGTCGGAGATCTTCTGGATCTTCTCGAACCGGTGTCCGCATTTACCGCACTGGTACTCGTACGTCGGCATGCTACCTCAGGTGATGTGACTCAAGTGACTACGCAGCCGAAAGTTATCCGAAGCGGGCGGTGCCTTCAACTCGCTGGCCGGTACTCGCCCCAGAGCTGCCGCAACGACTCGCTGATCTCGCCCAGTGTCGCGCGGGCCTTCACCGCCTCCACGATGTGGGGCAGCAGGTTTTCGGTGCCCGAGGCTGCCTTGGACATGCCAGCCAGGATGCGCTCGACGTCGTCCGAGTCGCGATTGCTGCGCAGCCTGCCCAATCGCTCTTGCTGCCGTTCCTCGAGCTCTGGGAAGGCGGGGCCCTCGATGCGCGGCTCGGCTTCCTCCTCGCGATAGTCGTTGACGCCGACGACGACACGGTCTCCGGCCTCGATCTGGAGCTGGTAGGCGTAGGCGGCGCGCTGTATCTCGTCGACGATGTAGGAGATCGATCCGGCGGCACCACCCCGTCCTTCGATCTCGCGCAAGTACCTACGCGCCTGTTCCTCGAGTTGGGCAGTGAGTGTCTCGACGTAGTAGCTACCCGCCAGCGGGTCGGCGGCACTGGTCACTCCCGATTCGTTAGCGAGGATCTGCTGAGTGCGTAGGGCCAACTTCGCAGAATCGGCCGTGGGTAGTGCAAGGGCCTCGTCGAAGGCGTTGGTGTGCAGTGACTGTGTTCCGCCGAGCACGGCCGCCAGCGCCTGCATCGCCACACGGACCACGTTGTTCTCCGGTTGCTGTGCGGTCAGCGTCGAACCACCGGTCTGGGTATGGAAGCGGAGCAAGCAGGCGCGGTCCGAAGCGCCGTACCGCTCGCGCATTAGGGTTGCCCAGAGGCGCCGCGCCGCGCGGAACTTTGCAACCTCCTCGAACAGATCGTTGTGGGCAGCGAAGAAGAAGGATAGGCGCGGCCCGAAGTCCTCGACGTTCAAGCCACGGCCGACTGCGCGCTCGACGTACTCGAGTCCATTGGCCAGGGTGAAGGCTATCTCTTGTACGGCGGTACAGCCGGCTTCGCGCATGTGGTAGCCGCTGATCGAGATACTGTTCCAGCGTGGCAATTCCCGAGCGCAGAAGTCGAAGATGTCGGTAACCAGGCGCAGGCTCGGCTCGACCGGATAGATGTACGTGCCGCGCGCGATAAACTCCTTGAGAATGTCGTTCTGCACCGTTCCGGTCAGCGAATCGCGGCCAACGCCCTGCTCATCGGCCAGGGCGACGTACATTGCGAGCAAGATCGCTGCAGTGGCGTTGATCGTCATCGATGTAGATACCCGACCCAGGTCGATGCCATCGAACAGAACCGCCAGGTCGTCGATCGTGTCGATGGCTACACCCACGCGTCCCACCTCGCCGCGCGCCATCGGGTGATCCGAGTCCAGCCCCATCTGAGTCGGCAAGTCGAAGGCAACCGAGAGACCCGTCTGTCCGGAGTCGAGGAGGAAGCGGAAGCGACGATTGGTGTCTTCGGCGGTGCCGAAGCCGGCATATTGCCGCATCGTCCACAGGCGTCCACGGTACATCGTATCGTAAACGCCGCGGGTGAACGGAAAGCGGCCCGGCAGGCCCGGATCCGTGGCGCCGGCGCTCTCCGCATCTTCAGCCGTGTAAGTGGGCTTGATCGGAATGCCGCTGGTGTTGTCGAGCCTATCCTTCAAGGCAAGCATCCTGGTTTCTGAGTCGAGCGGATCTTCCTCAATATCCACTATCCCGTATCCAGTGACCAGACATCCAAGTGCTTCTCAAGCGTCAATCACCAAGACTCGATATCCAACAGAACCCTCGCTGCTAAGGTCCTTTTATGCTGTGTCTTGGACATTGACTCTTGAGTAAACCTTGAGAAGCTGATGATTGGATGTCGGATATTGGATACTGAAACACTCTCCAGCCTAGTCCCCACCCCCGTCCGGCTCTATGACCAGAAGCGTCTCGCCCTTGTCCACCGCCTGCCCCGACACGACCCTCACTTCCATCACCCGGCCCGCAGTGGTTGCCTTTAGCTCGTTCTCCATCTTCATCGCCTCGATCACGACGAGACCTTGCCCGCGTTCGACCTGTTCTTCTTCGTTCACCTCTACCTTGATGATCAGGCCGGGCATTGGGGCTGTCAGTTCGATCGGCCCGTGGCTGGCGGCGGCGCTGCCCGCCAGCTCGCGGATCGCCCGGCTCCGTTCATCGAGGGCCAGAGCACGGTGGCGCCGTCCATCGATCTCCACCTCCCAATCGCCGCGCCCGTCGCGCCGCCGGGCCCGCAGGGTGTGCGACCGACCGTCGAGCACCAGATGCCAGAGGTGCGAGCCGTGGTTCGCCTGCAGGTCGGCCTCGACCGGCCGGCCGTCCAGGCTCACGCCCTCGGGGCCGATATCGACCTCGTAGGTGCGGTCTCCGATCTCCACGTAGTACTTCATTTAGCCGGGTCGTTGGAAAGCCTGTGAAGCACCGTCCCGAGTATGTTCATAATCAACGACTTATCCCTGGTACGCAACAGGGGTGGCACCAAGATCGCCTGGTCGCGTCTGTCCTGTTGCGCCTGCAATCTCTAGATTTCTCACCGATGAGCGAACACTCCCCTGCGCGCATTCTCGTCATCGAAGACGAGCCGGATATCTCCGCGCTCGTGGCCTATCAGCTGGCCCACGCCGGCTTCCAGGTACGCACCGCGTCCACAGGGCGCGAGGCGCTCCGCGCCCTCGACTTGGAACCGCCCGATCTCGTCGTCCTCGACCTGATGCTCCCCGAGGTGGGCGGGGTCGAGATCCTGCAGACGATGCGTTCTCGCAGAGAGACCAAGGACACGCCCGTCATGGTCCTTACCGCGCGCAGCGATGAGGAGGACCGCTTGCGCGGCTTCGAGCTGGGCGCCGACGACTATGTCTCCAAGCCCTTCAGCCCCAAGGAGCTCGTGTTGCGGGTCAAGGCCGTGCTGCGTCGCGCTCCGCCGTCCGAACCCGGCGCCAAGGGCGGTCGTGTACTGCGTGCAGGCTCGATTACAGTGGACATCGGAGCGAATCGGGTCGCGGGTGAGGGCAGCGAGATCGAGCTGACGCCAAAGGAGTTCCAGCTACTGGTCTGTCTGATCGAGCGCCGTGGTCGTACTCAGAGCCGCTCCGCCCTTCTCGAGGCTGTCTGGAACACGACAGCCGCCATCGAAACACGAACCGTGGACATGCACGTGGGTCGCCTGCGGATCAAGCTCGGGCCCGCCGGTGATCTCATCGAGACCGTCCGGGGCTTCGGCTACCGCTTCCGACCCGAGGAGTAAGCACCCCGTGCGTGCACGGCTCCTCTTGAGCTATACCGCCCTCGTTCTGTTGTCGCTGGTCCTTTATCCAGTGCTCGCGTCAGCTGGGGTACCGGGACCGGCCGCCGTCACGTTCATCGCTGCGCTTGCCCTGGCCGCCGGCATGAGCTGGCTGCTGGACCGACCGGTCCGTCGGGCGAAGGAATTCGCCCACGCTCTGTCGTCCGGCGAGTCGTCGGCGCGGCTCCCGGAAACGGCCGGCGGCGAGATAGGCGACCTGTACCGGGCGCTGAACCGGCTGTCGGAATCGCTGCGGTCGGTGCTCGAGGAGCGCGGGACCGAGAAGAGGGAGACCGAGCTTTTGCTGCGCGAGATGGGTGAGGGTGTCCTGGCCCTGGACCCGAGCGGTAGGGTCCAGCGTGCGAACCCCGAGCTGCGGAGGATGCTTAGCGCCAGCGAGGCGCTCGAAGGTCGGGCGGTCGCGACGCTTTTCCGCGACCCAGAACTCGTTGCCTATCTCGCGCCCGACGCGATTTCCGAGGAAGGGGCCCAGGGTGAGTTCGAAGTATTTGGCCGCACTATGCTGGTCACCGCCCGGCCGCTTCCAGCGGGCGGCATCGTTGCTGTCTTCTCCGATCTAACCGAGCTGCACCGGCTGGATCGTGTACGCACGGAATTCGTTGCGAACGCGTCTCATGAGCTGAAGACGCCGCTGACGGCCATCAGGGGCTACGCCGAGACCCTGCAGAGCGCCGACGTGGCCGACGACGACAGGAGCCGCTTCGCCGACCGGATCGTCGACCACACCGAGCGGATGACCGCGCTGGTCGAGGACCTCCTCACGCTCGCTCGGCTGGAGGATCCGGGAGTTACGGCGCGCCGGGAGGCGGGGAAGATCCTGCCGCTCGTCGAGTCGATCGTCGATGCCTGCAGCGGCAGAGCCGAGGCCGCAGGTATCGCGATCAGCGTGAGGATCGATCCCTCGGACCTGACTCTGACAGGTGAACGGGAAGGGCTGCGCCAGATATTGGAGAACCTGCTGGACAACGCGATCAGCCATTCCGGAGCTGAGTCGGTGCAGATCGTGGCCACGACCTCGGGGAGTGGTGAGGTGCGACTCACCGTCGGCGACGACGGTCGCGGCATACCTACCGCCCATCTGGAACGAATCTTCGAGCGTTTCTACCGAGTTGATCCCAGCCGGTCGCGGGCCACGGGCGGCACCGGGCTCGGCCTCTCCATTGTGAAGCACTGGACGGAAAGCATGGGAGGGAGAGTGTGGGCGGAGAGTGAGGTCGGCGTAGGGACCTCGGTACATCTCGCCTTCCCAACCGACGCGGGCTGACCCGGGAGCGCCCCGCCAGGCCGATGGAGTTCCACAGCTGTACCCGCCAACCGAGGTGTTAGGGAGACAACCGTCGGCGGTGGATCGATACAAAGTTGTTACATAACGCCTATGAGCCTGTGACACGGCTCCAGTACGATCAGAGCGACTCAACCCAGAGGAGTGATCATGAACACGAAACGTATTGCCCGGCTTGCCCTGCCCCTACTCGTCGCGGCGCTCGCCGCGTGCGGCGGCGAGCGTGGCCGGATCGAGAGTGAATCCGGGCTTACTGGCACGGTGCGGATCGACGGCTCCAGTACCGTCTTTCCAGTCACCGAGGCGGTGGCCGAGGAGTTCCAGATCGAGAACCGTAACGTCCGCGTGACGGTCGGGATCTCGGGCACCGGCGGCGGCTTCAAGAAGTTCTGTAACGGCGAAACCGATATCTCCGACGCCTCGCGCCGTATCAAGGATAGCGAACTGGAGACATGCCGGGCGGCCGGGATCGAGCCCAAAGAGATCATCGTGGCGTACGACGGGCTAGCCGTCATGGTCAACCCGGCAAACGACTTCGCCGTCTGCATGACCGTTGACGAACTGAAGCAGATGTGGAAGCCAGGCAGCACGACCACCACCTGGCAGGATGTGCGGCCCGAGTGGCCCGCCGAGGAAATCAAGCTGTACGGTCCGGGCACCGACTCGGGGACCTTCGATTACTTCACCGAAGCGATCGTTGGTGAAGAGGATGCCAGCCGGCCCGACTTCACCGCCAGCGAGGACGACAATGTGCTCGTCCAGGGTATCGCCGGCGACCCGTATGCGCTGGGCTATTTCGGCTACGCGTACTACGCCGAGAACACCGACAAGCTGAAGCTGGTGGCCATCGACGGTGGCGCGGGCTGTGTGGAACCCAGCCCAGAGACGGTTCAGGGCGGTCAGTACACGCCGCTCTCGCGGCCGCTGTTCATCTACTTGAGCAGCACGGCAATGGGGCGCGCTGAGGTGGCAGCGTTTGCGAACTACTACCTCGAGAACGCCGGGATCCTCGTTCCCCAGGTCGGCTATGTGGCGCTCGACGCCGCGAACTATGATGCATCTCTGGCTGAACTCAACCAGAGCAGCAGACCTGAGTAGCGGAGCGGAGCCGCGGCCTGCCTAACGTCGCGCGAGGGTCGCGACGGTCTCGACGTGTGCGGTCTGAGGGAACATGTCGAAGCCCCGGCAGGCCACGAGCTCGAAGCTCGAGCCCAGGTCGGCGAGGTCACGCGCCAGCGTTGCCGGGTCGCAGCTCACATAGACGATGGCCGTCGGCGGCTCGGCGAGCAGCGCTTCGACGACCGTGACCGAAATGCCGCGGCGCGGTGGATTCAAGATCACCAGGTCCGCGGGTAACAGACCAGGCAACCTTTCCTCCACATCAGCCACGACGAAGCGGACCTCGGCGGCCGACTCGACGGCGAGGCCCTGCGCCGCGGCGACCGCATGGCCGTCCGAGTCCATCCCCGAAACGCGTGCACCCTTGATTGCCAGTTCTATTGTTCTGAGTCCGAAGCCGCAGTAGGCATCGACCACACGGGCCCCTGCCACGTCTCCGCATTGCTCGATGACGTACGCGTCGAGTTGCGCCGCGACAGCCCGGTTGACCTGCACGAAGGCCTTCCCGGCCAACAGCAGCTCGTGCCCATCCCAGCGATCGGGCAGCTCGGCGGGACCTTCGTGCCAATCGATCAGACCGTCAGGGCCCAGCGACCAGACCGCCGCCAAGTTCTCGATCTGCTCTATCAGGTACTCCGGCTCGCCACGCCCCTCGGCCCCCTCGATGGCCAGACCCACCGCGCCGTTCGCCGAAGCTCGCAGGGTGAGTCTGAGCTCGCGCGCCGGAGGCAACCGTTTGGCCTCAGGGCCCCAGGCAGCGCGGAGCCCCTCCCAAGCGCGATTGACAGCCGGCTCCGCCAGCGGACAACGCTCGACGTCAATGATCTTGCGCGGGTCCTGGAAGGCGTGAAATCCGGCGATCACGCCAGCGCGAGTTCGCTTGAGACGGAACGTGACGCGGTTCCTATACTCGAACTCGGAGAGGGCGGGAGCGACCTCGGGGCGATCGACCTGCATTCCGCCGAGCCGGCGCAGCGCATCGGCGATGATTCCCGACTTGGCGCTGAGTTGCGCCTCATAGCGCAGATGCTGGAGCTGGCAGCCACCGCAGACATCGAAATACCGGCAGGTAGGCTGGCGACGTTCAGGGCTGGCCTCGACGAGCCTCAGCGGGCGAGCTCGGGCCCACTGGCGGCGTTCCTCAACGTACTCGACCTCGACCCGCTCACCCGGGGCGGTCCGCGGAACGAAGACAACGGGCCGGTCGGGTCGTCTGGCGAGGCCGTGTCCCCCGGCCACGATGGTCTCTATCTGGAGTGTTTCAGATGGGTTCAGCCGCGTGGCCCCCAGTTGCGGCCCCGCCAGCCCCCTACGGGCCAACGCCAGGCGCTTCGTCCACCGCCGCTCTCGGCCCCGTCGTCCATCCGAACCTTGCGGCGTTCTCCGTCCTCGAGAAGCGCGGCGACGAGGGCGACGGCCCTGAGCTTGTCTTCTTCCCCCTCACCCTCCAGCAAGCCGGCATGCTCATCCAGATAGCCGGTATGGAATTTCCCGGCACGGAAATCCGCTTCGTCCATCACGCGGCGATGGAAGGGAGCGATCGTGGCCACCCCATCGATCAACAGCTCGCCCAACGCCCTGGACATGCGGGCGATCGCCGCTCCACGGTTCTCCGCGTGAACGATGAGCTTGGCGACCAGCGGATCATAGTGCAGTCCGATCTCGGTACCCTGAACGATCCCACCGTCCCAGCGAACGCCGGTGCCGCCTGGCAACCTGAGCTGCTCCACCCGGCCCCCCGCCGGGAGGAAATCGTTGAACGGGTCCTCGGCATTGATGCGACACTCGATGGCGTGGCCGTTCGGTTCGACGGTACCGATGTCGATCCGTTCGCCGGCGGCGATCCTCAGCTGCTGGTGAACGAGATCGACCCCCGTGACCATCTCGGTCACCGGATGCTCGACCTGCAGCCGTGTATTCATCTCGAGGAAATAGAACTCGCCAGCCGCCACCATGAACTCCACTGTTCCGGCACCGCGGTACTTCGCGCCGCGCGCAGCAGCCACAGCCGCCTCGCCCATCCGCATTCGGAGCTCCGGCGTCATGACGGGGGACGGCGACTCCTCGATCAGCTTTTGATGACGCCTCTGGATCGAGCACTCGCGCTCGTTCAGGTGGACCACGTTGCCATGGATATCGGCGAGGATCTGGAATTCTATGTGACGCGGATTCTCGAGGTACTTCTCCACGTAGACCCGCGCATCCGAGAAGGCCGCCTGAGACTCGCGCTGCGCGGCGCCGAATGCCGACTCGAGATCCCCCGCCCCGTCGACCCGACGCATCCCCTTCCCGCCCCCGCCGGCCGCCGCCTTGAGTAACACCGGATACCCAATCTGATTACAGGCCTCGCGCACCGCATCGAGGTCGACGAGCGCCTGCTTGCTGCCCGGAACTACGGACACGCCGGCCTCTTCCATAGCGCGCCGCGCCTCTGTCTTGTCACCCATCAGTGCGATGGTCTCGGCAGTCGGGCCGACAAAGGTCAAGCCCGCACCTTCCACCGCAGCGGCGAAGTCGGAGTTCTCGGCCAAGAAGCCGTAGCCGGGGTGCACGGCTTCCGCCCCCGATCTCTCCGCAGCGTTCAGCAGACGCACGATCGACAAGTAGCTCTCGGCAGCCCGTGCCGGTCCGATCTCGTAAGCCTCATCGGCAAGCCACACATGGGGCGCCAGCCGATCGGCCTCCGAGTAGACAGCGACCGATTCGATGCCCAACTCACGGCAGGCACGGATCACTCGGACCGCGATCTCACCTCGATTGGCGACGAGAACCTTCTTCAGCATCAGAGCGGGATGTTACCGTGCTTGCGCGGCGGGCCGGGTTCGCGCTTATGTCGCGTCATCCGTAACGCCTCGATCAGGCGCGGCCGCGTCTCGCGCGGGTCGATAACGTCATCCAGGTAGCCGCGCGCTGCCGCGATGTACGGGTGGGCGAACCGGTCCTCGTACTCCGCGATCAACCTGTCCGTCTCGGCAGCCGGATCTTTCGCCTCGGCGATCTGCCTGCGGAACAGAATCTCCACAGCGCCCTTCGGGCCCATCACGGCGATCTCAGCCGTCGGCCAGGCAAAGTTGAAATCACCGCGAATGTGCTTGGAGTTCATGACATCGTAGGCGCCGCCGTACGCCTTGCGCAGGATTACTGTCAGCTTGGGAACCGTGGCCTCGCAGTAGGCGTAGAGCAGCTTCGCACCGTGCTTGATAATGCCGCCGTGCTCCTGCGCAACGCCTGGTAGGAAACCCGGTACGTCCTCGAACGTCACGATCGGGATGTTGAAGGCGTCGCAGAAGCGAATGAAGCGGGCTCCTTTCATCGAGCTGTCGATGTGGAGCACTCCGGCGAGTACCGCCGGCTGGTTGGCGATGATGCCAATCGATTCTCCGCCTAGATGCGCGAAGCCGACGACGATGTTCTTCGCGTAGTCGGCATGCACCTCGTAGAAGCTGCCTTCATCGACGACCCGCGAGATCACATCGTGAACGTCGTAAGGTTTGTTGGGGCTGTCGGGCACGATGCCCAAAAGCGAATCGTCCATGCGATCGGGCGGATCTTCTCCCTTCCCCCGCGGAGGGTCTTCCATGTTGTTCTGCGGGATGTAGTGAAACAGACCGCGGACCTTTTCCAAACACGCCGGTTCCGACTCACAGACGAAGTGCGCCACCCCCGAGGTGTCAGCGTGGATCTGTGCGCCGCCGAGTTGCTCGAAGTCAACCTCTTCATGCGTGACGGTCTTTACGACGTCGGGGCCGGTCACGAACATGTAGGACGAGCCGTCCACCATGTAGATGAAGTCGGTTATAGCCGGCGAGTAGACCGCACCGCCGGCACACGGCCCGAGAACCGCCGTGATCTGCGGAACGACACCAGAGGCCTGCGTGTTACGCCAGAAGATCTCCGCGTAGCCGCCCAGCGACACGACGCCTTCCTGGATCCGGGCACCGCCCGAGTCATTCAGTCCGATGACGGGGCACCCGGCCTTCATGGCCATGTCCATCACCTTGCAGATCTTCTCGGCGTGGGCCTCGGAGAGCGAGCCGCCGAATACCGTGAAATCCTGGGAGAATACGAGGACCTGGCGACCGTGGATACGTCCCATCCCGGTAACGACGCCGTCTCCCAAGAACTTCTTATCAGCCAGACCGAACTCGGTGGTACGATGTGTTACGAAGCGATCGAACTCTCGAAACGAACCCTCGTCGAGGAGCAGATCGAGGCGCTCACGCGCTGTCAGCTTTCCCTTATCGTGCTGAGCCTTGATCCGCTCTTCGCCACCACCGAGCTCCGCCTGCGCCCTCAGCTCAGCAAGCTGCTTGAGCTTTTCATCCATCGTCATCGGCCAGGCTCCCGTTCGTTGCCGGCAGCTCCGGCCTGCAACTCTTCGTAGGCCGGCACCAGTTCACGGTCCTTGAACTGGAGGATGAACGGACGACGAGTTATCGCGCCGCTCTCCACCGAGAAGATGCCTGTAGCACCCGGCAAGCCGCGAATGTCGCGGAAGGATCTAGCGATCGCCGAGCGGCGCGGAAAGCCCCACGGCAGAGCGGCCAGGATCAGGCGCGTAGCGTCATAGGCGAGCGCCGGTACCAGGGAACCCTGCAGCCCCTTGCGATACTCACGCTCGTACATCTCGACGAATTCCTGCCAACGAAGCGACGTGCTCGAGCGATGGAGGAAGGTCGAGATGACAGTGCCGTTGATGAAGCGCGGCTCGACCAGGCGCAGGACCTCAGGCTCCGACCACTCGGCATCACCCAACACCTGCACGCCTCTCATCCCGTAAAAGGAGAACTGTGGCGCGAGCACGATAACGTCTCTCGCTCTGCTCGCTGGCGCATAGATCGCCTGCGGGTTGAACGTATCGAGGTAGGCGAGCGGCTCCTGGAACGTGGTAGCCGTATCGTCGTAGGCGACCGAGCCAACGATATCACCACCCCGCGCTCGCACAGCATCGGCAAAAGCGGCGAACTGGCTGCGCCCCTCCTGGGTGCTCGGATACATCACACCGAAGTAGTCGATCTGCAGGTCACGGACCGCGAAGGCGGCCAGAGCTCGCGCCCCGCGCGTGACACGCTCGGTCGTACTGAAGAGCGAGAAGGTGTTACGCTCGAAGCTGATGTTCTCGGGTGCCGTAGGGCTGACGACTAGCAGGTCGCGGTCGCGGCGGCGGCGCGCCACGACCTCGAGGCCCTCGCTGCGCAGCGGCCCCACGATGGCAACTGCACCCAGCCGTTCCAGCTCACGCACCAGATCAGCCGCCCGATCGTACTGGTCGGCATCGTCTCTCACGATCAGAGTGACGGCATCGAAGTGGCGCTCGTTGTACTCGTCGATCGCCAGCCGGATTCCCTCCTCCGCCATGCGACCGTAGGCGGCCAGCGGCCCACTCAGGGGCAAGATCGCGCCGATGATCGGCCGCCACTGCTCGGTCTCGAGCTCGCCGGACGCAATGCTCCGGGCACGGTCCCGCTCAGGCTGCAGCGGCTCCAGCCCCAGGGCACGCTCCGCTACCTCACGCCCCTCCTCGCTGTGACCCGCAGCGAGCAGCAGCGAGGCCCGCTCCACATCGAAGACCGACCGCAGCAAGTGGCCAGCAGGCCAGCGGGCGACCAGCGTATCGATCTCGCCCAGGCCGAGCTCGGAAACGACCTGCCGTGCCAGCTGCGCCGCAGCATCGCGGTCCGCACCGGGCTCGAGAGACGTGGCCAGCAGGCTGTCGGCCGCCTCCAGCGTCCGCCCCTCGAGCTGGAGAACCCGGGCGACAACGATCAGGCCTGGTGCCCGCTGGGGATCGGATGCCCTGAACAGCCTCAGGTAGCGCGACGCCGTCGAACGGGCGCGCTCGGGCTCGTTCAGCTCGAGCGAGACCTCCGCCGACAGCAGCAGCGCCGGCCCCAGCCAGCGCGTGTCCGGGTACTCTTCTGCCAGAGCGCCGGCCAGCGAGTCGGCCGTAGCGAAGTCCGCCTCCCCGAATGCACCCTCGGCAGCGCGGTAGATCCGTGCGGCCTCGCGCTCCCGAGCGCGATCTTCAACAGTCGAAGGTTCGGGCAGCGGCCTCCCCGGCGCCGGGGGGCTGCTGGCCCCGGCACAGGTGAGTCCAAAGCCGGCGAGCGCCAGCGTCGCCGCGATGGCCGCGCGACGCGTCCATTTCTGCTTGCTCTGTTGTCTCATCGACTGAAATCATAGGGAACAGTTGAACGGAAGAGCAATAGAGCGGGTTCTTCTCGACAATCGACAGGGCCTCGGTAGCCGAATGTCCGCTGTTGAACGTGCCTTTCTCCAGCCGGATACTGACTTCTGATCGCCGCCGTCGTGCTTGCACGCCAAACGAGAAGGGGACGGATCAGATCCGCCCCCCTCGCTGTTCAACGGTCACATGACAAGGTTGCCTCAGTCCTGCTTCTCCTCCTCGGCAGCCTCGTCGCTGGGCTCCTGTTTCTCCTCCGCCGAGGCTTCAGGCTCGACGGTGGTATCCTCCGCCTCCGGCTCGCTCTCCGGCTCGGTCTCCGCCTCGACCTCGGAGCCTGTCTCCGACTCGACCTCCGCATCGAGCTCAGCGACGGTTGCGGTCTTGGCATCCGGCGCCGCCTCGGCTTCGGTCACAGCCTCGGCCAACGTCTCCGCCTCGGGCTCGGGCTCCGCCTCGGGCTCGGGCTCGGTATCCGACTCGGCCTCGGGCTCTGCCTCTGCCTCTGCCTCCGGCGCCAACTCGGCGGTCGCTTCTTCGGCCTCGGCACCGGCGGCGGCCGCTGCCACGGCTTCCGGCTCGGCCGCCATAGCCTTCAGTTCTTCTTCAGTGCGCTCGGGCAGCGCTGTGACCTGGAGGACGATCCGGCGGTTGATGGGATCGGACTCCATCACCTTCATCTCGAGCTCATCGCCAGTCCTGACCACATCGGACGGGCTGCGGACTTCTTGATCTTCGGCGAGTTGCGAGACCGGCACGAAGCCTTCGACGTCATCACCGAGGTCGACAACCACGCCCTTGTCGAGCAGTCGGACGGCTGTACCCTTCGTTTCGGTCCCCGGGGCATACTTCTGCGCCAGTGTGTACCAAGGGTCGTCCTCAGTCTGTTTCAGACCGAGTGAGATACGTTTCTGGTCGACATCGATGCTGAGCGCGACGACCTCGACTTCGTCACCCTTCTTCAGCACTTCCGATGGATGCTGGATCCGCTTGGTCCAGCTCATGTCGGAGACGTGGACGAGCCCATCGATACCGGGCTCCACCTCGACGAAAGCGCCGAAGCTGGTCAGGTTGCGGACCTTGCCGCGGATGCGCGTCCCCGGCGGATACTTTTCGGGCAAAGCGAGCCAAGGATCCTCCTCGGCCTGCTTCATCCCAAGCGAGATCTTCTCATCCTCGGGATCGACGCGCAGGACGACCGCCTCGATCTCGTCGCCTATGGAAACGAGCTGCGATGGGTGCCGTACGTTGCGAGTCCAGCTCATCTCGGAGATGTGGACGAGACCCTCGACCCCACGCTCCAGCTCGACGAATGCGCCGTAGTTGGTGATCGAGACGACCTTGCCGCGCACGCGTGAGCCGACCGGGTACTTCTCCTCGACATCCTTCCACGGATACGGTTGCAGCTGTTTGAGGCCGAGAGAGATTCGCTCGCGCTCCCAGTCGATATCGAGGATCTTGACGTCGATTTCATCGCCGATGTTACAGATCTCGCTCGGGCGTCCGACGCGCCCCCACGACATGTCCGTGATATGCAGCAGGCCGTCCATGCCGCCGAGATCGATGAAGGCGCCGAAGTCGGTGATATTCTTCACCACACCCTTGCGAACCTGGCCCTGCTCGAGCTCGCCCTTGAGCTCTTCGCGTTTCTCACTGCGCTCATGCTCGAGGATCACACGACGGGAAACGACTATGTTACGGCGCCGCTTGTTCAGCTTGAGGATCTTGAAATCGAACTCCTGGCCGATCAGCTCGTCGACGTTGGGCACGCGCCGCAGCGCCACCTGCGACCCGGGTAGAAAGGCGTCGACGCCCATTATGTCGACCGTAACGCCGCCCTTGACCTTCTTCTTGATCGTGCCGCGGATCGGCTGGTCGCTGTCGTAGGATTCCTTGATCTGCTCCCAGACCCTCAGGAAGTCGGCTTTCTTCTTCGAAAGCACGACCACGCCCTCTTGGTCTTCCAGACGTTCGAGGAAGACGTCGACCTCCGCCCCCGGCTGTGCTTCCTCCGCTGAGCGGAACTCGTCCAACGGAACGGAGCCCTCGGACTTGAAGCCGAGGTCAAGGATCGCCGCGTTCTCCGTGACCCTTAGGATCTTCGCTTTGACGATTTCGCCCTCTTCGATGTTCTTAAGAGTATCCTCGTACATCGAGAGCATCTGCTCGTACTCTTGAGCCGAATACTCACCTTCTTCGAAGAGGTCGGGGCGGACACCCAGTTCCCGAGCCTTCTGCTCGACTTGTCCCTCTGTCAGCTCGTGCTCGGGCGGCTTGGGTTCGGGCGGCGGTTCGGGAGTCGCAGGCTCGGAGGAGCTGGCTTCGGGCGTCACCTCGCTCTGCTCAGGGCTGGGAATGTCGGACTCCGCGTCGGTCGGTGTGGTGGTCTCGTTGTTTTCGTTTAGCATCGGGTTTGGCATCCTCGCCGGCGTCCGGTGCCGGCGTACTCAGAAATGTTAAGGGTCCCAAATACATGACGGGCGCTGGCTGTGAATCCCGGCGGCGTACCGGACCCGCTCGCTAACCTCTTCCGCCACAGGGACTAAGCTGCGCCCGGGAAACGACCGTGAAATGTACCCTACCGTTTCGGGCCGTGTCAAGCGCTATGCCGAGCCAGGCAGGCGTCGTGCGGCCTCGACGATCCGCGTTACCTGCTCCTCGAAGCTGAGGCTAGTGGTGTCCACCACGATGGCGCCCTCAGCCTTCTTGAGCGGCGAGGCCGCGCGTTGCGAGTCCTGCTTGTCGCGGGCGACGAGGCGAGCCGACTCCCGGCTCACGTTCTCGCGCGACGCCTCTTTGCCGCGCTGGAGCAGGCGCCGTCGCGCCCGCTCCTCGGGCTGGGCGTCCATGTACACCTTGAGTTCCGCCTCGGGGAACACGGCGGTGCCCATGTCACGCCCCTCGCAGACGATTCCCGTCGGGTGCTGCGCCGCGAGGCGGCGCAGCACGGCGTTTACCTGCTCCCGGATCTCGGGATGGGCGGAGACTTTCGAGGCACAGGCGGTGACCTCGGGCGTGCGGATCTCATCGCCGAGTTGGCGCCCTGCGAGTACAGCCACGATGGCTCCCCGGACGGCCTCTCCACCAACGTCGAGCGCTGCGAGCTGCGCGATACGTTCCCGGGGGACGTCGCCCGCCGGGCCCACCCAGCCGCGCTCGCAAGCAGCGAGGGCGAAGGCGCGATAGAGCGCGCCGGAGTCCAGATGGAGAAAGCCCAGGCGGCGCGCCACCTCCTGAGCCGTCGTGGTCTTGCCTGAGCCGGCAGGCCCGTCGATGGCAACTATCATGGCGCGGCCCCCGAGACGGCGACCCGGGCCAGCTGTTCCCAGAAACCAGGATAAGAAACTTCGGCGCAGCCCCGGTCATCCACCGCGATCGAGTTGCCCGGCACGGCGCCGAGTACGCCGAACGCCATGGCGATCCGATGGTCGCTGCGGGTCTCTACGACGCCGGCGACGGACCGATCGGCGCCCTCGATCTCCAGCCCGTCCGGACGTTCCCTGCACGAGACGCCGAGCGCCACCAGGTTGGCGTGCAAGGCAGCGATCCGATCGCTTTCCTTCACCCGGAGTTCCTGGGCACCGCGGATGATCGTCCTACCTGCCGCACGGCTGGCCACACAGGCGAGGATAGGGATCTCATCGATCAGCGATGGTACCCACTCCGGTGGTATCTCCACGCCGCGCATCGCCGAAGGACGCACCACCACGTTTCCCACGGGTTCGCCCGCCTCTTCGCGCGTCGTCACCGCATCCAAGCTCACACCCATTGCCTCTAAGACACGCAGGAAACCGGTTCGGCCGGGGTTGAGCCCGACACCCTCGACGCGGAGCTCGCCGCCGCAGCCGCCGAGCACGGCCAACCCGAGCCAGAAGGCGGCGGACGAGAAGTCGCCCGGCACCGTCATGTCGATGGGCTTCAGCGGACCGGAGGGAGGGTCGAGGCTCACCCGCATCCCGTCATCTTGAGGGTCCACTTCGATCTGAGCGCCCAGCGCCCGCAGCATGCGCTCGGTGTGATCACGGGAGACGCCGGGCTCGATCACGGTCACGGCTACACGTGACGCCAGCCCCGCCAGCAGCAGCGCGCTCTTGACCTGGGCGCTGGCCACCTCGCTCTCGTGCTGTATCGGGCTCAGAACGCGACCCTCGATCTCGAGGGGGAGGTGCCCCGGTTCCCTCAGCTCCCGCACCGACGCGCCCGCCCGGCGCAGCGGTTGAGCGACCCGGTCCATCGGCCGGCGGCGCAGCGACTCGTCGCCGTCCAGCGCCGCTGCGGCCGAGCTGCCGGCTATGAGCCCCATGATCAGGCGAGCGGTGGTCCCACTGTTTCCGCAGTCGATAACCGACCCGGGGGATCGCAACTCGACCGGGCCACGGATTTCGATTGGCTCTCCCTGCCCCAGCGGCCTAATCGAAGAGGCGCCCAAAGCCTCCATGGCCGCGCCCGTGGCTCTCACATCAGCACTGAGCGCCAAACCGCGAATCAGGCTGGCGCCCTCCGCCAGCGGCGCCAGCATCAGGGCACGGTGGCAGATCGACTTGTCACCGGGTACGTGAATCGTGATCAAGGGTCCGCCGACTCGTCCTCCCGAAGCGACACCTCGAGCGCCAGCCCATCGTAGGCGACCACGACATCACAGTCACTCGAACAAGCACGCTTCGCCTCACGCTCGAGCACATAAGGTCGATCGGAATAACGGGCGCTCAGGTGTGTCAGCACCAGCCGACGAACACCGGCACGCCGTGCCAGTTCCCCGGCCTGCGCCGCCGTCGTGTGCCCGGTTCGCTGTGCACGCTCCGTCTCCTCTTCCGAGAACGTGGCTTCATGGATGAGCAGGTCGCAGCCCCGCGCCGTAGCGACAGTCCCCTCGCACGGCCGGGTATCGCCCGTATAGACAACGGCGCGGCCGGGTCGCGGCGGCCCCATCACCTGCTCCGGTTTCACTTCCGTACCACCCTCCGAGCTGACCGTCTCGCCACGCTGCAACCGTCCGAAGAGCGGGCCCGCCGGCACGCCGAGCGCCATCGCCCGGTCTGGGTGGAAACGGCCGGGGCGCTCGTCCTCGCGCAACACGTAACCGTTGGCACCACCGGGGTGGTTGGCTCGGTATGCGGAGATCGCGTAGTCACCGTGCCGGATCGAGACACCCGGCTCGAGCGGCGCGATCTCCAGCCCGAACGGCAGCTCTTCCATCTCGAGCGTCACCGCCTGCTTCAGAAGGTCATCCCCACCGGGCGGCGTGTAAATCGTCAGAGGCTCTTCCCTGCCCTGCAAACCCATCGTGCGCAGCAGCCCGAACGTTCCCAGGTAGTGATCGGCGTGCAGGTGGGTCAGGTAGATCTCCCGGACGGTGAAACCGACCGTGTAACGCATCATCTGCCGCTGCGTTCCCTCACCACAGTCGAACAGGTAGAGGTCGCCCTCCCGCTGAACGGCCAGCGCACTCGTGTTGCGCGACACAGTCGGCCGCGCCGATGACGTACCCAAAAACACGACCCTGAGCATGGACCTGATTATGGGCGGACAGCGGGGGACGGGCAACTTTCCGGTGTGCGGTATTAAGTGTGCGGTGTGCGGTAAGCGGTGATTCGCACCCACTGCACACCGCACCCCGCACACCGACTACCGGTCACCGGCCTTTCATGCTGGCGAACATCCCGTCGACGCCCTCCGGTGGCTTCGTCAAGCGGCTCACGATCAACGTCGCCAGCAGGCCGCCCAGGAAGGCGGGGATCAATTCGTAGAGCCGCGAACTGAGCCAAGGCGTCAGTTCCCAAACGAAGGTGATGGCCGTCCCGGTGAGCAGACCGGCGATGACACCGGCCCGGGTCGTGCCACGCCAGTAGAGGGCGAGGATCGAAGTGGGACCAAACGACGCACCCACTCCCGCCCAGGCGAACAGAACCAACCAGAAGACCAGCGCTTCGGCCAGCAGGCCGACAACGAGTGCTGCGATCACGAGCAGCGCGACAACGATCCGGCTATAAAGGACGAGTCGCTTCTGCGGGATCTCCTCGCCGCGATGAAGGATCTTCTCGTAGAAGTCCCGTACGACGCTCGATGTGGCGACCAGCAACTGCGAGTCCGCGGTGGACATGATGGCGGCGAAGATCGAGGCTACTACAATCCCGAAGGCGACTGGATGTAGGTGCTGCGCCGCGAGGAGCGGGTACAGCTGTTCGGTGTCGGCGTTGGGGAGCATGGCGACGTCGGGAAAGTAGACCCGGCCGGCAAGCCCGATGAAAAGCGCGCCCCACGCCATCACCACGTTCCAAACGGTCCCCACCACCGCCGATGTGCGCAGCTGGTCCGGGTCGGCGATCGACATGTAGCGAACAATGATGTGCGGGTTACCGGGTGATCCCAGCCCTATCCCGAGAAAGCCGATGATCACGCCGACGCTCAAGGCGAACGGATCGATCATGGTCGGGTCGAAGGCCCTGAGCTCGTTCACCACCGCCAGCAGCCCACCGTGGTCCAAGATCGCGATGACCGGCACCACCACAAGCGCCACAATCATGAAGCACGCCTGCACAGTGTCGGTGAGGCTGACTGCCAGAAACCCTCCCGCCGCGGTGTAGGCCAGGACGATCAGCGCAGTGAGGAGAACGCCGAGGTTGGGGTGCAGGCCGAAGCTCGCGGCGAAGGCCTTGCCGCCGCCGACGAACTGCGCCGACACGTAACCCACCATGAAGATCAGGATGATCGCGATCAGAACGGCTCGCAGACTACCGTCGCGGTCGCCGAAACGCGCGGCATAGAAATCCGGAACGGTGACGCAATCGTGAGCGGCGCTGAAGCACCGCAGCCGCCGGGCATAGAACAGGAACAGGAAAACCTCAACGGTGATGAAGCCGGTCACCGCCCAGACGGCGCCCGCTCCGATCGAGTAGGCCATGCCGGTCACGCCGAGCAGCAGCCAAGCGCTGCGGCCCGACACCACCGCCGAAAGTGCGACGACGAACCGGTGCATCTTGCGTCCGCCCACGAAGAACTCGCTCACGCCAGCAGACGAGAAGCGGGCCGAGAGCACACCGATTGCCAGAATGACGACCAGGTAGCCAAGGAAGGCGGCGATCGCCACCGGATTCGCGGAGACCTGAACGACTGCGCCCTCCTGCATCAGTCGCTCCGATCCTTGGTGACAAGTGCGAGCAGCACCGCGGTCGCGATAATCGCTGCGGGCAGCAGGAACATGACGAGGATGAACGAGAAGGTCATGACGTTGCGAATTGGCGTGGCTCAGTTTGTCAGGGCAACCGCCTGGGCACCTATCTTAGGGCGCGACGCGGGAAACGCCAGGGCAGTACGTCGGTACGTCAGCCGGTTGCTGCGTCCCCTGAAACCGCGCCGGATGGACTGGCGTAGGAAGAGTTGAGAGCGCAACTTGAGACCGAGGTAAGAGAGCATGGGACCCTGGGACCCGGCGGTAATCGGGCCGATCGCCGGAGCGGTGATGGTAGTCGCCATCACGGCGGGCGTGGCTAGTGTGGCGATCTTTCGCCCGTTCACCAAGCAACTGGGCGAGTTGCTCGAGCAGATGCGACGCGACCGCCAGCAGGCCGGCCAGCTGGACCCCAACCGCATGGCCGAGGTCATGGAGACGATGCTGGACCGGCTGGAGCGGTTGGAGACACGCCAGGAGTTCACCGAGAGCGTGATCGGGAGCGGCGGTTGGAAGGGCGATGCCGAGGTTCCGCTTCCGCCGGGCGCGAAAGGCGAACGTCGCGACCGTACCGGCGGTTAGTGCTCGAAACTCGCGAAGCGCCATGCCCGAAGAGCTAATACCGATCGTACTGTTCATCAGCATCGCTGCTGTGGCCATCTTCCGGCCGCTCACCACCCGCATCGGCCGGGTGATCGAGCAATCACAGGCGAAGAAACACCTCGGCCAGGATCCGCAAATTCAGCGGATCATGCAGCTAATGGAGCGACTGGTCGATCGCATGGACCGCCTCGAGGACCGCGTCGACTTCACTGAACGCGTGCTCGAGCGCCAGCGGCTGGAGGCCCGGCGGATCCGCGGGTCGGGAAGCGGCGAAACCGGGGAGCAGGGGAGCGAAGCTCGAGACCGCCGGGAGGATACTCCTTAGACCTGGCCGCTAAGCGGAGGGACGCTTATGCCTCCTCATGATCTAGCGCCGTTTCTACTCGGTATGACCTTCATGCTGTGCACCGCGGGTGTCATCATCCTGCGCCCGCTCACCAAGCGTCTAGGGGACCTCATCGAAGCACGGAACCGCGAGCGGGCGGCGCAGTCGCAGCTGCCCGGCCCCGAGATCGCTCGCCTCACCGAAGTCGTGAACCGCCTGACGGACCGAATCGAGTCGCTCGAGGAACGGCAGGAGTTCTCAGAACGGCTCCTCGACTCGCTGGAACGCCCCGAAGCCAGAGCCCGCCTGCGGGACCCGACGCAGGGCTCGTAGGAGCCTGGAACTTTCCACACCCCGGTGCTCTTCATTCTGTGACCGGGTCGCCGCGGCCGCGGGGACCTAGCGTCAACCGTCAAACGAAGCGAGACTTGTCAGGTCACACCTGAAATCCCGATAGCGACAGGAGAGAGGACATGTTCAACCCGCTCACAATTCTTGCCATGCTCGCAATTCAGGCCGGCACCGTATCGGCAGCCGCGAGCAACGACATGCCACTGCTCATGCGCAATGTCACGGTGAGTGGCTCACACGTAGTCTTTTCGCTGGCCGGCGACTTGTGGCGCGTGGAGCAGACCGGTGGGGTAGCAGAGCGGCTGACTGACGGGCCAGCGGAAGACGATTTCCCAGTGTTTTCACCCGACGGGCAGAGCATCGCGTTCTCGCGGCGCGGCGCCGACGACTGGGACGTCTACGTGATTGGGGCAACGGGCGGCGAGCCGCGCCGGCTGACGTACCACCCCGAGCTGGACATCGCGCGCGGCTGGAGCCCCGATGGACTCAACGTCCTCTTCATGTCGCACCGCGATGAGGAAGCAGTCTTCCGGCTGTACAGCATGGCCGTCGATGGGGTCTTCCCCGAGCCGCTCCCTCTGCCCCGGGCCTGGTCGGGTTCGTACGCACCGGATGGGGAGCGGATCGCCTACGTCCCAATAGCCCTACCGCTCGACCTGATGACAGTCGATTGGCGCCACTATCGCGGCGGCACGACCTCGCGAATCTGGATCGCCGAGCTCGAGGACGGTGGCCTGCAGGAGCTGCCACGTCAGGACTCCAACGACAGTCACCCGATGTGGGTCGATTCGACGGTCTATTTCCTGTCCGACCGGTCTGGAGCCTCAAACCTCTATAGCTACAATCCAGAGACGCAGCTGGTCGAGCAGCTCACCGAGTACGAGACGTACGGGATCGAATCGGCCTCGGCGGCCGGCGGCGTGATCGCGTTCGTTCAGGACGGGCACCTTGGCATCTTCGACCGCAGCACTCGATCCGTCCAAGCGGTCAGCGTTCAGGTCGACCCCGACCGGTCGGAACTGGAGCCGCGCACCGTTAACGGAGCGCGCTGGATCCAGTCGTCGTCGCTCACGGGTTCCGCCGATATGCTGGCTTTCAGCGTGCGCGGTGAGGTCGTGACGTTCGATCCCAACACGGGCACCTCGGTCAACCTGACTCAGACGCCAGGCGCGGCCGAGCGCTTCGCCGTGATCTCTCCCGACGGGCAGTGGATCGCCTATATCACCGACGAGCCGGGTGATTATGAGTTACACGTGCGTCCCGTCAGCGGGGACGGTCCGCTGCGATCGTTCGAAATAGAGACACGGCCCAGCTTCTATCGCGAGCTCACCTGGTCGCCCGACTCCAAGCACCTCGCCTTCACCGACAAGCGCTTGGCGCTCTGGGTGCTCGACGTCGAGACGGGGGGCGCGCGCCGCGTCACGACCTCGAGCTACTCATACCAGGATCGTTACTATCCGAGCTGGTCGCCCGACGGTGCCTTCCTCACATACTCGAGGTACGAGTCGAATCGCTTACGCGCCGTCTATCTATATGAAGTCGAAAGCGGTCGGCAGGGCCAGGTCTCCGGCGGCCGCGTTCACGCCGAGCACCCGGTGTTCGACAAGAGCGGCAGATACCTCTTCTTCGTCGCCAGCAACACCGCCGCCCTCGGCGAGTTCGGTTGGAGTGTTTTGTCAGGCGAACTGTTCCGGCCGCTGGTCGCCCGCCGACTGCAAATCGTACTGCTGCGTGGCGACGGTCAGATCCCCTTCTTCGCGGTGACCGGTGAGCGCAACCCCGCGGCGTCAGCCGGCGGACCGACGCCACCACCGCCGGCGAGGCCCGCCGCGCGACCGGGACAAGAGGGCCAGCCGGTGCCGCGCACGATGATCACCCCGCAGGGCATCCAGAGACGCGTCGTGCCGCTGCCCGCGCCGGTCAAGGACTACGCGGCGCTCGCTGCCGGCGAGCGAGGCGAACTGTACGCGCTCGTCCGCGAATGGCCGGAGTCGCAGGAGCCCGGGGCCCGGGCACCGCTGACGCTCTATCGCTACGAACTAACGAACCCGCGAGAGCTGACCAAGCTAGTAGAGAACGTCCGCGAGTTCCGCGCGAGTGAGGACGGCACCACGATCCTGTATCGCGACGACGACGGCTGGGCTCTGGTTCCCGGCAACGAGCCGGCCGCTTCTGACGCCGGGCGCCTCGACCTCGCGTCCATTGAGGTCGAGGTCGATCCGGCCGCGGAATGGCAGCAGATCTACCGCGAGTCGTGGCAACTGATGCAGGACTACTTCTACGACCCGGACTACCACGGTCAGAATCTCCGCGAGCTTCAGCGGCACTACGCGGCCTACCTGCCGTCGATCACGCGGCGCAGCGACCTCAACAGATTGCTGGGCAAGGCGCTCGGACACATCTCGGTCAGCCATCTCGCTGTGCGGGGCGGAGACATTCCGCCGTCCGCCGGCGACCGCGGCCGCATCGGCTTGATCGGTGCGGACTACACGATCGAGGATGGCCGCTACAAGATGACCCGCATTTTCCCCTCGGGTCACTACAACTGGGGCAACCCGCTCTTCCGGTCGCCGCTGGACGAGCCCGGCTTCTACGTCCAGGACGGCGAGTATTTGCTCGCCATTGACGGCGAACAGATCACCGCCGACAGGAACCTCTACTCGTACTTCGAGGGCACGGCGCTCAGGCCGGTCGAGCTCACCGTTGGTAGAAGCATCGACGGCAGCGACGCACGCACCTTCACGGTGGTGCCCATCCCCGGCGAAAACACCTTGCGGCGGGTGAACTGGGCGGAGCGCAACCGCCGGGTAGTGGAGGAGGAGTCTCAGGGCGTGCTGGGATACGTCTGGGTTCCGGGTTACGGTTCTCGGGCCATCGAACTGGTACTGCAGCAGCTGCTCGAGAGTTCCGACAAGCGTGGCCTGGTCATCGACCAGCGGTTTGCCGGCGGCGGAATCACCTCCGACTACCTAATCGAGATGCTCCGCCGGATGCCGCTTTACTACTACACGTTCCGGCACGGCGACGATCTCGGCGTGCCTGTTAATCCGATGCCCCCGGCCAAAGTCCTGCTGACAAACGATGTCAACGCATCGGCGGCAGAGACGTTCGCCCTCATGTTCAGGCTGGGCAACGTCGGTCGGATAATCGGCACGCGCACCAGGGGCGCCGGCATCGGGCCCTACGTCTACATACCGCCGCTCATTGACGGTGGTCGCATCAGCATACCGAATCGGGCCGCGTACGATCCGGCCGGCTCGTGGGGTATCGAGAACATCGGTGTCGAACCACACCTCGAAGTAGAGTGGTATCCAATCGACTGGCTCGAGGGGCGCGACCCGCAGCTGCAAGCGGCGATCAACGCGGCACTACAAGAGGTTGTCGACAACCCGCCATACGAGGTCGTCAAGCCCGACTACCCGGTACATCAGTAGCGTCCAGCGAGGCGCGAGCAGACGGAAGTTACTGCAATGCCCCGACGAAAGCGTGCCGACACGTCTCTGGCGACGGTACTCGCCGTCCTGGCGCTAACCGGACTGCCGGGCGCACCTCAGGGGGAAGAAGGCTGCGATCCCACAATCAGTCTACCCGACGGATTCTGCGCCCGGATATTCGCCGACTCCATAGGACGTGCCCGGCATATCGTCGTCGCAGAGAACGGTGACGTGTTCGTTGCACTTCGCCGCAGCCGCGGCGGCGCAGCGGTCGGCGTGGTCGCGCTGCGCGATAGTGACGGCGACGCTAAGGCGGACATCCGCCACCACTTCGGTGACTTCGGCGGTACCGGCATCGCCCTGTACGACGGGTACCTGTACTTCGGCGCCAACGACCGAGTGATGCGGTATCCTCTTCCGGCCGGCAGCCTCGATCCGTCCGGAGCACTACAGACGATAGTCTCCGGACTGCCAGACGACCGCAGCCACAGGGACAAGTCGATCGCGGTCACAGCAGCCGGCGGGCTGTACGTCAACATCGGCGCGCCCTCGAACGCTTGCCAAGAAGAGAGTCGCACGCCCGGTTCGCCCGGGATCGACCCCTGCCCGGATCTCGAGCGCCGCGCTGGCATCTGGAGGTTCGACGCCGACCGACAAGGTCAGAATCAGGACGATGGCGAGCGCTTCGCCACCGGACTGCGGAACGTCGTGGCGCTGACCCTGCACCCACAGACGGGCGACGTCTATGGCGCACAGCATGGTCGTGACCAGCTGGGCAGCATCTGGCCCGATCTCTTCACCGTCGAGGACAACGCCGAGAAACCCTCGGAAGAGCTGGTGAAGATCGAGCGGGGCGACGACTTCGGATGGCCGTATTGCTACCACGACCCCGTCCTTAACCGCCTGGTGCTGGCACCCGAGTACGGCGGAGACGGCAACGCCGCGGGACGATGCAGCTCGAAGAAAGAGCCGCTCGTCGCGTTCCCAGCGCACTGGGGCCCCAACGCGCTGCTGTTTTATACGGGCGACCAGTTCCCCGAGCGTTATCGTGGCGGCGCTTTCATCGCCTTCCACGGCTCGTGGAACCGTGCGCCGCTGCCTCAGGGCGGGTACAACGTGGTCTTCGTGCCCTTTGCGGGAGATGAGCCGGCGGGAGATTGGGAAGTGTTCGCCGACGGCTTTGCCGGAGAGGAGGTGAGCCCGCGCGGTGCCACCCACCGGCCCTCGGGACTGGCCCAGGGGCCTGACGGGTCGCTCTATGTCACGGACGATCGTGGTGGCCGGATCTGGAAGATCGTCTATACCGGGGATGACTGACGCTCAAGAACGTCGACCAGCGGACATCCCACATCTAAGGCCCGGGTCGCGCCAGAACTAGTCTTCCTGCCAGGTTGCGCGTCCCCGAGGTATGCCCTATCTCAATGCCGTCAGCACAGAAGCTGAGTTCACCCAACCGGCGATCAGCAAGGAGGAACAGATGCGACCGCTGCTTCGGGCTGTGACCGTCGTAAGTACCGCCTTACTCTCGTATGCAACGAGCGTCCCGGCCCAGGTCGCCCAGGAGGCCGTCGACCTCGACGTCGTTCGCCGCATCCGAGAAGAGGGACTCGAGCGCTCGCAGATCCCCGAGCTGGCGGGCTATCTGACGGACGTCATAGGCCCTCGACTGACCGGCTCGCCGGGGATGCGCCGGGCCAATGACTGGACCGCAGAGACGCTGCAGGGGTTCGGTCTGCAGAACGTGGTCGTCGAGCCGTGGGGCGAGTTCGGGCGCGGCTGGGACAACATGTACTACAGCGGCCGCATCACCGAACCGTATGTCCAGATCCTTCAGGCTCTCCCAGTTGCCTGGACCGGCAGCACCGACGGGAAAGTGAAAGGGCCCGCGATGATCGTGGGGGCGGAGAGCACAGCTGACCTTGAGCGCTATCGTGGGAAGCTGCGGGGAGCCTTCGTCCTCACCCGAGAGCCTCAGGTGATCGAGCCGGAGTGGCGGCCGCGGCCGCTGCGCAGCTCGCTGGAAGACCTGCTGGCGCCGGTTGAAGTCCGCGAGCGCCCGCAGGTCGATCCGGCAGAGCGGGAGCAGATGATGCAACGATGGCGGCGGCGACGCGCCATGCGCGACACGATCGCCTCGTTCATGCAGGACGAGGGCATCGCAGGCATGCTGTCACCCTCGTCCCGCACGTACGGGATCCTTCGTGTCTGGGGTGGCTCGGGCCGAAACCCGGCTAACGACATCCCGGCTCCCGAGCTGGTGGTCGCTCACGAGCAGTACGGCCAGATCTATCGAAACCTGGAGCGCGGCATCCCGGTACAGCTCGAGATCGAAGTAGTGAACGAGTTTTATGAGGACGACCTTCAGGAGTACAACACGCTGGGCGACATACCGGGCACCGATCTAGCGGATGAGTACGTGATGCTCGGCGGCCATCTCGATTCGTGGTACCCCGGCACCGGCGCGACCGATAATGTTGCCGGCTGTGTGGTGATGATGGAGGCGGTGCGGATTCTCAAGGCGCTCGACCTCGAACCGCGGCGGACGATCCGCATTGCGCTGTGGAGTGGTGAGGAGCAGGGTTTCCTCGGCTCGCGTAACTGGGTGCAGAACCACGAGGAGCTGTGGCCTAAGATCTCGGCCTACGTGAATGTCGACAACGGCACCGGTCGCATCCGCGGCGTTTGGGACCAGATGAACGAGGCAGCCATCCCGGTATTCGAACAGATCCTCTGGCCGTTTAGGGACCTGGGCGTGGTGGCAGTGAAGCACGGAAACACAGGTGGCACGGACCACCTGTCGTTCGATCGCGTCGGCATCCCCGGCTTCAACTTTATCCAGGACCCGATCGAGTACTCTACACGAACGCACCACACGTTCGCGGACCGCTACGAGCGCTTGGTGATCGACGATCTCAAACAGGCGGCGGTGGTAGTAGCAGCAACAGTCTACCACCTTGCCATGCGCGACGAGATGATGCCGCGCAAGCCGAGGGAACAGGATACGGCTTCGAACTGACGATAGGGTCGATAGAGGAGGGACCGCCGTGTATACCCGTCGCAAGTTTCTGGGCGCCGTCGGACTGCCTGCAGTCGCCGCGGCCGCGGGCGTACCGCTGACCCCGCTACGCTTCTCGCGAGCGGCGGAAATCGCCGAAGAGCTGCGCAAGCATCCCGGCTCGCCGTCGGAAGTGGCAGGGGATGAGGACTTCTGGTTCGAGGTGGCGCAAGCGTTCAACGTCGACCGCAGCCTGATCAACTTGAACAACGGCGGCGTGAGCCCGTCGCCCACATGGGTCCAGGAAGCGATGAAGCAGCACCTGGACTACTCTAACAAGGCACCCGTCTACACGATGTGGCGAATCCTCGAGCCACAGCGCGAAACGGTGAGAGCGGGGCTCGCGCGCGAGTGGGGCGTCGACCCGGAGGAGATCGCGCTTACACGCAACGCCTCCGAGAGCTTGCAGATCTGCCAGTTCGGCTACGATCTGCAGCGCGGGGACGAAGTCCTTACGACGACTCAGGACTACGGGCGCATGCTCACGACGTTCAAACAGAGGGAACGACGCGAGGGGATCGTACTCAAGCAGTTCTCGATCCCCGTCCCCTCCGAGGATCCGACGGATATCGTGCGGCGATTCGAAGAGAACATCACGCCGCGTACGCGACTGATCTTGATGTGCCACATGATAAACCTGACCGGGCAGATCCTACCGGTGCGGGACGTGGTGGCGATGGCCCGACGGCATGGGGTACCGGTGATTGTGGACGGCGCGCATTCACTCGCACACCACGATTTCAAGATCTCCGACCTCGAGTGCGACAATTATTCTGTGAGCCTGCACAAGTGGCTTTTTGCACCGCACGGGACAGGACTGCTCTACGTGCGACGCGAAAGGATCAGGGATATCTGGCCTTTGATGGCGGCGCCCGAAGCGAAAGATGACGACATCCGCAAGTTCGAAGAGATCGGCACGCATCCCGCCGCGAACTATCTAGCAATCGCCGAGGCGCTCACGTTCCACCAGGGCATCGGCGGAGCGCGCAAGGAAGCCCGGATGATCTACCTGCGGGATTACTGGGCGAAGCGCCTGCTGGAGCACGATCGGGTGCGGCTGCATACGAGCCTCGAGCCGGGCATGGCCTGCGGTTTGGCTAACGTCGAGATCGACGAGGTCGACCCGGGAGCGCTGACCGATTGGCTCTGGCAGGAGCATCGGATCATCGTCACACCCATCGGGCACGCGGAGTTCCAGGGGATCCGCGTCACGCCCAGCGTCTACACAACGCTGGAGGAGTTGGACCGATTCATCGACGCCACGGAGCACGTGGTCAACCACGGGCTCCCGGGCTAGCCAATCTAGTACGAGGGTACGAGGCTAGGCCTGGTTCTCTCGTAACATTGGTGGCGTTAGCAGAGAGGCAGTGGCAAGAAAAGAACAGATTCTGGAACCCGGCGACCCTCGCCCTGACCCCCTAGATTTTGTCCGGGCGAAGGTCGCCGAGGATCTTAAGACCGGCAAGTACGGCGGCCGGGTGGTGACCCGCTTCCCACCGGAGCCCAACGGCTATCCGCACATCGGCCACGCCAAGTCTTGCTGCCTCAATTTCGGCATCGCGCTGGAGAACGAGGGCGGCGTCTGTCACCTGCGCTTCGACGACACGAACCCCGAGACCGAGCACATCATGTACGTCGAGGCGATCAAGCAGGACGTTCGCTGGCTGGGCTTCGACTGGGGCGAGCATTTGTATCACGCCTCGGACTACTTCGAACAGCTCTACGACTTCGCCGTCACGCTGATCCAGCGGGGGAAAGCGTACGTCGACAGCCTGAGCGAAGAGGAGATCCGAGAGTACCGCGGGACGGTGAAGGAGCCCGGCCGCGCGAGCCCGTACCGTGACCGCTCGGTCGAAGAGAACCTCGATCTCTTCGAGCGGATGCGTGCCGGCGCCTTCAAGGACGGCGAGCACGTACTGCGGGGCAAGATCGACATGGCACACCCCAATATGCTGATGCGCGACCCAGTGCTCTACCGTATCAGGCATGCGAGCCACTACCGGCGCGGGGACGAGTGGTGCATCTACCCGCTCTACGACTTCACCCATTGCCTCTCAGATGCGATCGAGGACATCACGCACTCGCTCTGCACGTTGGAGTTCGAGAATAACCGCGCGCTCTACGACTGGGTTCTCGACAGCGTCGGGATCGAGCCGCCCCGGCCGGAGCAAACCGAATTCGCCAGACTCGACCTCGACTACACCGTACTGAGCAAGCGCAAGCTCATCCGTCTGGTCGAGGACGGACACGTGAGCGGCTGGGACGACCCGCGGATGCCGACGATCGCCGGCCTGCGGAGGCGCGGCGTGACGCCGGAAGCGATACGCGACTTCTGCGACATGATCGGCATCGACAAGGTCAACAGCCGGGTCGACATCGCGAAACTCGAGTACGCGATTCGCAACGACCTGAACCGGCGTGCCCCGCGGGTCCTATGCGTCGAGCGGCCTCTCAAGGTGACGATCACCAACCTCCCCGACGGCGAAGTCGAACTGCTCGAAGCGTCCTATTGGCCGCACGACGTGCCAAAGACGGGTTCGCGACAGCTCCCCTTCTCGCGCGAGATCTACATCGAGCAGGACGACTTCATGGAGGATCCGCCGAAGAAGTACTTCCGGCTAGCCCCTGGTCGTGAGGTGCGGCTGCGCCACGCGTACATCATCAAGTGTGAGGAAGTCGTCAAGAACCCCGACAGCGGTGCGGTCGAGGAGCTGCGTTGCACTTACGATCCCGAGACGCTGAGCGGGCCGCCCGCCGACGGCCGCAAGGTCAGGGGCACCATGCACTGGCTCTCTGCATCCCACGCACTGCCCTGCCAGGTGCGACTGTACGACCGCCTCTTCAACGCGCCCGATCCGGATGAGGTCCCAGAGGGCAAGGACTTCACAGTCAACCTGAACCCCGACTCGCTGGTCGTGCTGCAGGGATCGTTCATCGAACCGAGCGTCGCCGACGATCCATTGGGAACGCGCTACCAGTTCGAGCGGCAGGGCTACTTCATCAGCGATCCGCTGGACTCGAGACCCGGGGCGCTCGTCTTCAACCGCACGGTCACGCTGCGGGACAGCTGGGCGAAAATCGCCGCGAGGTCCTCTTAGGTTCGGTGCGTCGGTGTGCGGGCCTCGGCTGACTTTCACGACCATGGCGGCCACCCGCGTACCTGACGTACCGGCGTACCGACGCACCGACTACTGATCCACGGTCAACGGCCGCACCTCCGGCAGATACTCCTTGAAGGCGATTCCGTAGATATCCCACACGGTGACGAAGAGCGCGGCTACGATGGGGCCGATAACGATACCGACAGCCCCGAAAAGTAGGAGGCCGCCCAAGGTGCTGAGCAGGATAAGCAGGTCGGGCATCTTCGTGTCCTTCCCGACCAGCCACGGCCTGAGAAGGTTGTCGACAGTTCCAACGACGGTTGCGCACCAGATGAACAAGGCGATCGCCGTGCCGATCCTGCCGATCGCAAACAGATACACGACCGCCGGGGCCCAGACGAGCGCCGTGCCGATACCCGGTATGATGGAGAGGACGACCATGATCGTGCCCCAGAAGACAGCGCCTTCGATCCCGGCCACTGCGAAGGCCAGCCCTGCCAGTCCACCCTGAACGATGCCGATCACCAGCGTGCCCTTGATCGTCGCCCGAGCCACGGAGACGAACCTCTCGACCATGCGATCCTCGTCCTCGGGGGCGAGCGGCATGTAGTAGAGGATCTTGTCGAGCACCGAGCGCCCGTCGATCAAGAAGAAGAACAACGCGTAAAGCATAATAAACAGCTGGAAAAAGAAAGCGGCGGTGCCCCGCGTGGTCGCGGCCAGGGCGTTCACCAGAAAACTGCCGATCCGGCCTGCGAACTCGCCGACCTTCTGTATTATCTGGTCCCGATAGGGCTCGAGCCGTTCCGCGAAGGGCAGGCGCTCCAGTAGCCGGTCCACCTCGGTGGGCTCGGCGACCAGCCGCTCGATCGTCGGTCGAACAGTCTGGCTCACCTCGACCGCCTCCTTCGCCACGAGACCCAAGAAGCCGGTGAGCGGCATGATGATCGCCAGCAAGATGACCAACAGGGTCACACCCGCTGCCGCACCCCTGCGGCCCTTGAACCAGCGCAGCAGCCCTCTGTAGAGCGGCTGGCTCAGGCCGGCGGCGATCGCGGCCAGGAAAACAGCCACGAGGAAACCACGGACCATCTGGTAGAACAGGAACGAGATACCGATGGCCAAGAGCAGTAGGAAGAGCTTGCGGAACTTCTCAGGCTCAAAGGGCTGGGTCATGTCGTACGCTCCGTCCCGGGGCACGGCGGCGGCGCCCGTCGTTAGTCGCTGCTAGTGTCGCATAGAGGGTGGGTCACTCCGACAGGATCGGGAAATGAACTCCGGGCGTCAACCGGCTGCGACCGCCTCAGCGGCCCGAGCACGTTCTCTAAGGATCTCTCGCACAGCCGAAACGAGACCTGCAGCGCTCCAAGCGAGCAGCGCCGGGAAGATCAAGGCGAGCAAGAGGACGGCAAACCCGGGCAGCCCGAAAATCGCGCCCAGGGTTCCGGCGAGCGTCAGCAGCGGCCCGCGCGTCGCGCTCGATGCCAGGAGGATGGCCCAGGCTGCTGCAGCGGCGAGCGCGGCAGCCCGCCACGGCTTTCCGTCGTAGGCGGTCACTACACCCCACGCGCCTCCCACGACCGGCACCGTCCACCAACCCACGAAGGCAGTGCCCAGCACGAACGCTGGCAGCATGACGGCCCACGAGATGGTTCGTTTCATCGCTCAGCGCTCCGGTCTGAGCTCGATTACGGAGGCTACCCGCGCCTCAGGGAGATCCGAGTCCACTCGCGGGAACAGGGCCGGATCGAGCTCGCCCGCCACCCATTTGTCGACGCGGTCGCTGTAGCGCGAGCTGAGCGGATGGCCCGACTGCCCACCCGGGTATATGGTCCAGGCCGAAACCTCCTCTCCCAGCTCTACCACCATCCGCCAGCTGGCACCGTGCGTGCCGCCACCCGAGGAGGGGTTCAGACTGCCGGGTCCACCCTGCACGGGGAGGTTGAGCTCCGACAGCGCCGGTAGCTCGAGCAGGTGGTAAATGTTGGCATGGCGGACCTCATCCCAACGCCAGCCGCTACCGTCCGGCTCGCCGAGCTCGTACTTCGCCCGCGCAAACGCAGCAGCTAGACTGGCGACGAGAATCGCATCCCGGTCCTCGACGACGTCCTCGGTCCGCCGATCATCCCACCAGATGCTCTGCGGTTGGTGCATCAGGCTGGCGAGGACGGTCGAGGACGGCGTGTAGACGCGGCGCGTCCCGTCTGGCGGGAGCAACTCGTCCCAGGTGCGATCCGCCAGTTCGCGCATAGCGTACTCGAACAGCGCCGCGCGCCGGTTCTCCTTCGTATAGCGACGATCCCACTCGGCCAGCAGGTCCGCAGCCCCCACAGCACCGTCATCGAGTGACTCGACCCCGGCTTGCAGTCGTACCGCGTCGAGGAAATACGGCAGGAAAAAATCGGCTCGGGTATTGCTCGGATCGGTCTGGTAGCGACGCATCGCGTCGGGCGTGACCGCTGAGTCGGAGCTTAGCAGGGAGTTGATGCGCATGGCACGCCACGGCGACGGCCAGTCGGCCCCCATATAGGTGGGGTCGACCTGTGGATCGATGGGCTGCTGGTTTGCCGATGCAAGGTACCCCTGCTGGGGATTGATAGAGTAGGGATATCGCTTTAGCGGCCAGAAGCCCAGCCAATCCTCATCACTGGATCGGCCATCTCTGATCTCGAGGCCGCTGCCGTCAGGGTGGATCGGGTAGCTGCCGGTGGAACGTATCGCGATGGTCCCGTCGCGATCGGCAACGGCCATGTTCTGGGCCGGCGTCCGGTAGACTTCCATGGCAGCCAGCCACTCCTCGACGCTCGCTGCCCGAGCGGCTTGCCTCAGCCCGATTGTCTCCACGGCCCCCTCGAGCACCGTCCAGCGCATCGAGAGCGGGCGCTCTTCGTAGCGGATAAGAGGCCCGCGATAGGTGAAGTAGAGCGTATCAGTTGCGAGCAGTCTTCCTCGATACCCACGGTACTGCTCGACACGGACCTCCAGCGGCCGCCATTCGTCGTCGACGCGATGGCGGGTCGGTGACCCAAGATCGTCCAGCTCCTCCTCGTAGTAGTCGATGACATCGGCGCCCGTGTTGGTGAAGCTCCAGGCGACATCGCGGTTGAAGCCGATTATCACGAACGGCACGCTCGGGATCGTCACGCCGTAGACGTCGAGCTCGCCTGGCACGACCAGATGAACCTCGTACCAGGTGGCGGGGAGCGTCAGCGCGAGGTGGGGGTCCCCGGCCAGCAGCGCTCGTCCCGCAGCCGTTCTCTTTGGGGCCACTACCCAGTTGTTGCTGCCGAGCACGGGTTCCCGTTCCGTTGCACGATCGTCGAGCAGCGGACCCAGGGCGGCCTCGAGAGCATCGGCACGCTCCATAGCCAGCGGATCCGGAGCGCCCGGAGGCGCGATCGGCACGAAGTCGAATCGCGGCTCGGCCGAGGCGTTGGGCTGGATGGGCTGCTGGATGGGGCTGTTGACCGGCGAAAGCGCAGCGGCTGCCTCCCTTCCCACCAGAGCCTCCAGCCGCCGCCGCCGCAGATCGCTGGTCACGCTGTAGGTCAGGTCCCAGCCCATGAGCTTCAGGAGGTAGACCGAGTAGACGGGCTCCCAGGGTGAGGGTTCGGCGCCCAGCAGGTGGTACTCCAGGGGGATGTCACTCGGGCCCAGTCCGTCGATCCAGGTGTTCACACCTTCGGCGTAAGCGGCGATCTCTCGCGCCGTCGGCGATGCAGGGTCGAGGGCAGCGAAATCGCGCTCGGCGCTCCAGGCGAGCCCGAGCCGCCGTACATACTGGTCGAATCCGAGGGCCGCAGCGCCGGCAAGCTCCGCCATGCGCCCGGCCGCCGTCCGCCACCGCATCTCCAGCTGGAAGAGGCGGTCGCGGGCCACGACGTAGCCCAACGCCCGAGCCGCATCTTCGGAAGTCGACGCGAAGATATGTGGTACACCGCGGTCGTCGAATGCCACCCGTACCGGCGCTTCGAGACCCGGCAGGGCTACTTCCTCCAGGTCTGCCGGCTCGGCGCCGCGGGCGGCCGCCCACACTCCGTTCAACGGATCGAGGAAGGCACCCAAGGGAGGCAGTGGGCCTGTGCGTCGGGCCCCGAGATGGAGAACGGCCGCCAGGACGGCCGCCGACAAAACAACCCGCATCAAAGCTGATCGCTGCACTCGCACCACTCCCATCTCCAGGTCGCGCGCCGCCCCATGCTCGCGGCGAACCGCGGTTGACGATCAGCCGGGATTCTACGACCCGCCAGCCTGATCGGCCAGCCGCAAATCAGTCGACGCCGACCCGCTCGCTTCGCCGCTCCAGCAATAACACGTCCTGCCAGCGCCCCCGGAGCTTGCCCAACCGCTCGCGCCGCCCCACGACCCGGAAGCCATGCCTCTCGTGGAGTGCGATGCTGGGCTCGTTCTCGGGGAAGACCCCAGCCTGCAGGGTCCAGACCCCGTGATCTTCGGACTCATCGATGAGCTGACGCATCAGCTTGGACCCGACACCGCTGCCGCGTGCCTCCTGCCCGACATAGATGCTCACCTCCGCCACGCCACCGTAGACGCAGCGATCGGATACGGGCGAAAGCGCTGCCCACCCGACTACGCGGCCCTCCTTCATCGCCACCAACCGGCAGTATCCGAGGTGCTCCTCCGACCAGCGCTCCCAGTCGGACGCGGGCTCGGTCTCGAAGGTAGCCGCCCCAGTGTCGATGCCCTGCGCGTGGATTCGCCGCACCTCATCCCAGTGCTCGCGCGTCAGCGGGACTATCTCGATCATCTTTGGCCCGAACTGAGAGGATCTCGCGCACGAAAGTCAAACAGTGAATATCGAAAGGCCAGCCCTGTCCGCCAGAGCGTCCTGCTGCTGAGTGGCCGCGCCGAGATCGAGAGAGAAAGCCGGGCGGTCGGCTAGTGCCAGTTGACCAGCGGGAGCCAGCGCCGCCCCGGTGGGTTGTTGGCTGCGTAATTCAGTAGTCCGATCTGGACCCCGTGCAGGTTGTGCGTACGATTGTATATGCCGATGGTCAGTCCATCCTGGCGCCTCACGTCGTTGTAGACCGCGACCGCCATCCCGCTGAGACGCCAGCTCTTGGTGTAGGCGACGGCGACGGCCAGCCCTTTGATATCGTCGGCCTCCACCTTCCAGAGGCCGCCGACCGTCACACCCTCGACGTCGTCCCCGGCTTCGACCGCACCGAGGCTGACCGTAAGACCCGAAACGTCCCTGTCGCTGACTACCGCCAGTCCCCCCACCGTGAGTCCGCGCACCTCGTGTTGCGCCACCGCCGCCAGCCCGCCCACCGTTAGACCCTGGATCGGACCCTGTGCCACGGTGGCCAGGCCTCCAACGTTGATTCCCGTTAGCCCTTCCTGCGAAACCGCGGCCAGACCGCCGAAGTTGAGCCCCATCATCGCGCCCTGCGACACCACCGCCAGGCCGGCCAAGTTCAGGCCCCGCATGCCCGCCTGAGAGACGTTGGCCAACCCACCGACGTTGAGCCCCCACATCGGACCCTGGGAGACGTTGGCCAGAAGCGAGGCGCTGATCCCGCCCAATCCCTCCTGCGACACCACAGCCAGACCGCCGACGTTGATCCCTTCCATCCGGCCCTGAGTCACCAAAGCCAGGCCACCCACGTTGATCCCGTACATCGAGCCTTCCCCCACCCCGGCCAGAACCCCCACCGCCAAACCCGCCGAGTAGTCGCGCGGCATCACCGCCAGACCCAACGAGATCCCGTGCAGGCGCCCCGCTGCCGGCGCCAGGCCCACAGCCAAGCCGTTGATCATTCCGCGCACCCTTCTCTTCGGCCGCCAGAACGTGATGTTGATCCCGTTGATGACATCGAGATCGCCATCGCGCCAATTGAATCGCAGCCCGTTGATGCGGTCGGAATCGCCGAAACCGATACCGGTGCAGCCCACAGTCAGATTGAGGCCCCCTCCACACCGGCTTTGCGGGTACCCCGTCGCGCACGCGACGAGGACCAGAATCACCGCGAACGCCGTACGCCGTCGCATGCTAGACCCCTAAGTCCTTGGAATGTGAAGAGTTGTCGCGCTGGCTGAGGGGGCCGATCACCTAACCCTACGAGGCCGCCGCGGACGCGGTTTCAGACCGAAGACTTGAGGCTTGAGACGAAGGACCTCGAATCCCCCCTTAGGGTATGATGAGTTGACCCATCCCCCGGCCTGCAGACGCTCCCACTCTGCTCCCCCCAAGGAAGTAGAATCATGAAACGCCCCCTCCTATGCGCCGCCGCGATCGCCATTCTGATCGGTAGCGCAAGCGCCACGGTCGCCCAGACCGATCCCGACCTCGCCGAGGTCCAACTCGGGGCCTTCGCCGCCCTGACCCTCGCCGAGAACTGGCAAGACTGGCGACAAGACGGACCCGACAACGCTGGGGTTTGCCTACTCGGAAATGTCGAGACGGATGGCAGAGGTATCCAGGTTAGCACGATCACTTCGGCCGTCCGTGTTGCCAGGCTCAGCGGCTGCTCCAACGAACGCACGATCGGAGCTGCGATCCTCGCGCCAACTGGTCTCTTCGACCACGATCAGCTGGAGGAACTGGCGTGCGCCGCCGTCCGCGCTCACGATGACTGGCTCGTGTTCGGAATCATCACCGGGACCGAGAGGAGGATCCTGAGCTCCGGCGAGGTGATGTTCGTGGCTCAGGGACTCTGGTGTACGATCGTACACGACCAAGCGCCACTTCTGGCCGGCCTCCCGGCTGGTGTCCCATAGGCACAGGGTAGCCGTCGCGATCCTCACGCCCTAACTATTACCGAGACGAAACACACGGCGTCGCTCGAGTATCGTCCGGCGCGCCAGCGCTATCAGGAATCCAAATCTCCTGCGGCAAGCGCCGATCAGGACGAGGAGCGCGAGATGCTGAGGATCAAGAAGGTACTTTACCCTACAGATTTTTCCCGCTGTGCCGGCCACGCTCTGCCGCACACGTTGCACCTGGCCGAGCTGTACGGGGCGGAACTCCACTTGCTTCACGCCCTGGTGCTGCACGAGGCAGATCCCAGCAACCTGTCGCATCGGCTTCCCGACATGGAGGACCTCTATCTGGCGCTAGAGGAGCACGCGGATACGCAGCTGAAGACGGCGATCGAGGAGCACGGTCGAGCCGGCTTTACGATCAAGAGTGCCCAGGTTCGAGCGATCTCAGCCGCCGGCGCGATTCTCGACTACGCGACGGAGAACGAGATCGACCTGGTGGTCATGGGCACACACGGGCGTCGCGGCCTGAGAAGATTGCTGTTAGGAAGCGTGGCGGAGGAGGTCGTGAGGCTCGCCCCCTGCCCCGTGCTCACAGTGCCGGAGCGCGAGGACCGTGCGTCGCCGACCCAGATCGATCGCATCGTCGTGCCTGTGGACTTTTCGGAACACGCGAAGCTGGCTTTGGCGTGCGCAGTACAACTAAGCGAGGCTTACGACGCGCAAGTACACCTCCTCCACGTCGTTGACGAGGTCATCTACCCCGACTTCTACCCCCCGGTAATCCCATCCGGCGGCTCGATCACCGAGGAGTTGCGTGACCAATCGCTGGAGAGGATGAAGACCCTGCTCTCGGGCTTCGAGGGCATAGATGCTTCGGTCCACGTGCGTGCCGGCCGAGCCGCGCCTGAGATTGCCGACTTCGCCGAGGACCGTGAAGCCGACCTCGTGGTCATAGCCAGCCACGGCCTAACCGGCCTCAGCCACGTGCTCCTCGGCAGCGTGACCGAACAGCTCATTCGCCGGGCGCCCTGTCCCGTCTTCACCGTCAAGGGTTTTGGCAGAAAAGTCTGGCAGGCTGCAAATACATGAGCCCGGGCGGGCCTGCCAGTCCTCGTGCGATTAGCCCCAACCATCTTTTTTCCGGCAGGCTACCCGGGCTCACTTTTGCCCTCAAGCCCAGGCGCTGTGGCACCGTGTAGTGCGCATGGAGCTTTCGAGCGCCTGTTTTAAGAGCACAACACGTACCACACCCCAACCCACATCTCGAATCCCTTGCTATTACATGGTTTAGCAGCCTCGGTCACTTCAGCCAGATCCAGAATCGCGTGACACCATGACACAGACCGGGACAGCGGCGCCTCCCCCGCCGGGCACAGAACGCCACGAAAGCCCTTGCCCGGATTGACGATTCGCAGATTCCCCTTGCGTTGTGACACAGAAGAGGGAAGTTACCGCTGTGGCAGTTTGCCCCATCGCGCGGGCCCGGGGCCGGTCTCCAACTCGGACTTCGGCTCCACCCGCGATGGAAGTCGCTCGCATAACTTTAACGATATTAAAGCCTTATGGTGATCGCCCGGCCCCGCGGCACGCAGGGCCAAACGCGGCACGGAAAATTCATTAGCGTTGAGGACCAAGCCTGACTGTAGCCAGCAGGGGGAAGTGTCTTGACGCTGGAACTGACAATCCTGGACGGTTTGCCCGACCCGATCTTCTTCGTGGATCGGCGGGGCGCGCTGGCGTACCTGAACCGGGCATGCGAGGCCGCTCTGGGGCTGGCGGCCGAGCGAGCCAAGGGGCAGCTACTAGGGGAGCTTCTGGGAGGCGAGTTGGACGAGGGTCTGCGCGCACTCCTGTGCCCGCCCCGCGGCGCGGCCACCCCGACTTCCCTGCCCTCGGTACGAATCGGGACGTCCTGCTGGGATGCCCGGGTGACGCCCGCCTCGGCTGGATTGACGGCAGTCTATTGCCTTCCCCCCTCGGGCCAGGAGGCTCGCTGGCCCGAGCTGGTCGCCGATTCGGCCGACGCCATCTGGGCAGTCGACGGCGCGGAGCGGATCATAGCCTGGAACCGGGGGGCGGAAGAAATCTTCGGCTACACGTCAGACGAGATCATTGGCGAGCCGGTGACACGACTGATCCCCGCTGACCTGATCGAGCAGCGTGAACCGGAGCGCCTGCGTAAGGCGTTGAGCGAACTGGGCTCGGTGCGGGATTACCAGACGCGCCGGCTGACCAAGGATGGACGTGAAGTAGAGGTAAGCCTCACCAGCACCGTCCCGCGGAACGGCTTGGCGAACAGCGTGGCGGCTTCGACGATCGTGCGCGACCTGTCGTACCGCCGGCAGGTAGAGCGCCAGGTCATCGAGTCCGAGAAGATGGTCACCCTAGGGCAGCTGGCGGCCAGCGTCGCTCAGGAGATCGGCGCACCGCTCACCACGATCGGGATCGTCGTGGAAAAGCTGCGCAAGTCGGGGTTGGGGGATGGAGACGCCGACAAGCAGCTCGAGACAGCCGCCGAGCAGCTGAGCCGCATCGCACGTCTCACCCACGGGCTCATCGAGCTGGCGAAGCCCGGTGAGTTGCGCCTGTCTCAGGTGCAGCTCTGCGAGATCATTGACCGGGTCGTGGAACTGCTAGACCCGTCGCTGACACGGGCGGGTGTAGCCGTGGAAACGAGCTGCGAGTCGCTACCGCCAGAGATCTTGGCCGATGCCGGACAGCTGCAGCAGGTATTCTTGAACTTGCTGATGAACGCCCAGCGGGCGCTGGAGCCGTCGGGCGGCGGCAAAGTTGGGATCACCGTGGAGTTGGTCGGCGGCTTCCCTAGAGAAGGGCGGCCGCTCCGCCAGGCGATCAGCATCGAGATCTCTGACGACGGCCCGGGCATCCACCCGGCGGACCTGCACTACATCTTTGCCCCGTTCTTCTCCCGATCAGGTGGCTCGGGGCTGGGGCTGGCGTTGGCGAAGCAGATCGTCCACGCCCACGGCGGCACGATAGAGGCCCGCTCGGAGCCAGGGAGCGGCGCGACGTTCACAATACTTCTACCGGTGGAATCCGATGCATGACGAGGCGGGCAGTCTGGAGATGACTGCCAAAGTCCTGGTCGTAGAGGACGATGAGGTTCTTCGGCAGCTTCTCATCGACGTTTTGAGTGATCAGGGTTACGAGGTCGAAGCAGCCGAGACGGGTGAAGAAGGGTTGCGGGCCATGGAGCAGGATGTCTTCGATGTCATTCTGCTCGACATCAACCTCCCCGGGATGGACGGCATGGAGGTGCTCAGGCTCGCGCCCGCTAGGCAGCCGGATGCCCAGGTCGTCATGATGACCGCCTTCGGCACCGTCGATACGGCGGTGGAAGCGATGAAGCAGGGCGCCTTCGACTACATCAACAAGCCCTTCAGCACTGAGGAGTTGCTGCTTACGATTTCCCGCGCCCTAGAGGAGCAGGACCTGCGACGTGAGGTGGCTCGCCTGCGCCAGAAAGCGCGTGGCGTTGGCGGTGATGTGCAGATTGTAGGGAAAAGCCCTGGGATCCAGCGAGTCATAGACCTGATCGCCCGCGTCGCTCCCAGTCGCGCCACGGTGCTGGTCACCGGCGAAACCGGTACGGGCAAGGAGTTGGTCGCGCGCGCGATCCACGAGGCGAGCAACCGGGCGAACAAACCTTTCATGCCCATCAACTGCGCCGCTATCCCTGAGAACCTGCTCGAGTCGGAACTGTTCGGCCACATGAAGGGCGCCTTCACCGGCGCGATCCAGAACAAGAAGGGACTGTTCGAGGAAGCCTCCGGAGGGACCGTCTTCCTCGACGAGATCAGCACCATGTCGATGTCGCTTCAGCCAAAGCTGCTGCGGGTCTTGCAGGAGTACGTGATCATGCGGGTCGGCGGCCGGCAGCCGATACCGGTCAACATCCGGCTGGTCGCGGCGACGAACCTGGACCTCAAGAAAAGGGTCGCGGAAGGCAACTACCGGGAGGACCTCTACTACAGGCTCAACGTCTTCCCGATCGACGTGCCGCCGCTCAGAGAACGAGCCGATGACATCCCGCTCCTCTCGAACTACTTCCTGCAGAAATACTCCGAGCTGTACACGATCGATGCACCCAAGCTACCGGCCCGGACTCTGGACCGGATGATGAGCTACCAGTGGCCGGGCAACGTCCGTGAACTGGAGAACTTCATCGAGCGCGCAGTGGTGCTGCACGCCAGCGGCGGCAGTGCAACCATCGGGTTCGAGTTGCCATCGGACGCCGAGGAGGAGGATGGCGGCAGCAACATACTTGACGAAGCCCAGAAGAAGCGCTGGACATTTGAAGATCTGGAGCGGGAGTATATCTTCCGGGTACTGGAAAGCGTCCGCTGGAAGAAGACCGAGGCGGCCGAGATCCTCGGCATCGACCGACGGACCCTCTACCGCAAACTCAAGAGATACGAGACCGAAGGTGCCAGTGGCCCTGAATGAAGAACGCTACTCGCACACAGGAAGATAGACTCCGCGCTCTAGCCGCGGTCAGTCGCGCAGTAAGCGCTTCGCTCGCCCACGAAGAGATCCTCGCACAGATTTGCACGCACGCAGCCCACTTGCTGGGTGCCGAGTCGGCGGTGATGACCGAGATGTGTCACGATTGCGGGCCGGACGCCGGGCCCTGCCTGAAAGTCGTGGCGACGAGCCCCGATGCCAGCATTGGACTGGGCGAGTTTCTCTCCTTGGAAGGCAGCCTAAACGGCATCGCGATTACCGAGCGTCGCACATTCTTGATCAACGACGTGATGGGCGACGAACGGGCCGATCAAGCCATGGCCGCCAAGCTCGGTGTTCGGCAGGAGGTTATCTCGCCGCTCTACTACGGCGATGAGCCGCTCGGCACGATTTTCAGCTTCAACTCGATACAAGAGAGAGATTTCGACGAAGCCGACGCGGAGATCCTAGAGGCGCTGGCAGCTCAGGCGGCAATCGCACTCCATAACGCCCACATCTTCGAGAGCGAGCAGAAGCGTCTCGAGGAACTCACAGCACTGCGTGCCGCTCAGGACGACAACATGCGGCGGTTGCAGGCGCTGATCCGGGCCGGCATGGCGCTCAACAGCCGGCTCTCCCTGGACGAGGTCCTGCAGACGCTCGTAGACTCGGCGCGCGAAGTCATCAAGGCTCGCTATGCAGCCTTGGGTGTCCTCGACAGCTCCGGGAAGTCGCTGGCCCGCTTCCTCCACTCTGCCATTGACCCGGAAACCGTGATCCGAATCGGGCGCTGGCCTACGGGCGGCGGTACCCTCGGGATCATGCTTCGTGACGCCGAGACGGTTCGTTTGCGCGACCTGAAGGAACACAAGGAGTTTGCCGGTTTCCCCGAGGGGCATCCGCCAATGCGCTCGCTGCTCGGGGTACCGATCCGTATCGGGAATCGAGTGTTCGGCAACCTCTACCTGACCGAGAAGATCGGGGCCGACGAGTTTAGCGCCGAGGATGAGGAGCTGGCAGAACTCCTGGCCGCCCAGGCAGCAGTAGCCGTAGAAAACGCACAGCTGGCGGAACAGCGCAGTCAGTTCCTTGCTATCGTTAACCATGAGATCAAGAACGCCGCCGCTGGCGTGGTCGGTTGGACAGACCGGCTGCGAAAGCTCACCGGTCACGCGGATCGGCGAGTCCGGGAAGGCGCCAGTTATGCCTCCGAAGGTGCGCAACAATTGCACCGGCTGGTGGTCGATCTTCTCGACCTCAGCCGCATCGAGGCCCGCCAGCTCGAACTCGACTTCCGCGGCGCTGACCTGCGGGCGTTGATCCGCGAGGTGGCGGCAACGGTGCGGCCCACCGCAGAGAGACAGGAGATCGAGCTTCGCGTCTCCGGACTCGATAAGCGCACAATCGTGCAGACCGATGGCACACGCGTACGCCAGATTCTGCTCAATCTGCTGTCGAACGCACTCAAGTTTACTAAGAGCGGCGGTCAAGTCGATCTGGAACTGGCACCCTTCGACAAAGGCTGGGCGATAACCGTCAGCGACACCGGGCCTGGTGTTGACCCTGCCGTCGGCGAACGAGTCTTCGAGGCGTATCGTGCCGGCACCTTCAAGGTGCCGCAAAGCGGCGCCGGCCTCGGCCTCGCCATCTCGCGCGAGCTCGCCCGACTCCTCGGCGGTGAGCTCTCTCACGTCGACGGCGACAGTGCCGGCGCCCGCTTCAGACTCTGGCTCCCCTCTCAACCGCCGGCAGCCGCCCGACAGGACAGGCAGTCCTAATCCTCACAGCTGGGGCATTAGCGTGCATCGGTTCGACAAGTCGGGGCAGGATGTCCCTTGGCGGCGGCGCGGGGCGGCTCGGGCCGGGTTCTGTAAGATATTGTAATACAATCAGTTACACCCTACGACGGACCCGGCACGATTCATCCATAGCGGTGAATGGTCCGGGCGATCTCGGATTCGAGTGCCAAAGAACTGTCACAAGCTGGAAGACTCGGCAGGTGATGACGCGAGCAATATTCGTTCTGACGAGCACGGAGGCCGGTGAGCAGTTTCTGAAGGTTCTTCCCGACCTGCGTGCGCTCGGCCTCTCGGAAGCGACGGTCCTCCACTTGGTGTCGGCGCAGCCGGGACCGGCGGAGCCGATGCCCGAACTGGCGACCTGGGTTCGCCACTTCGAGGCGTCGTTACCCAAGGTTGAGCTGGCACTGAAGCGCGGCGATCCGGTCAAGTGGATATACGAACTGGCCCGGGTGCGTGCGGTAGACATGGTGGTCATCTCGGGCGTCCCAAACGGGACCGATTGGGATTTCGAGCGCGTCTCCTCACCGTTGCGTGCGCTCGGTATCCCTATCCTCTTCCTACCCGAAGAACATGTGGAGGGCCGGCTTTGCGATCAGGTGCTTGTGGCGATCAGATCACCCGACACGCTCGAGCGCGCCGTCGCGGGACTTCAGGATTGGTTCGGCGCCGGGCGGCTGCGCGCCGTTCATGTCGCGCCCAACTTCGAAGCCGCGGTGCAACGCGAGTGTAACGGCGTGGGGCTCGAGGTCGTGACAAACAGGGGCGACGTCGCCGGGACGCTACTCAGTCACGCCGAGGAATGGGGAGCGACGCTCCTGACGATCTTGGCGGAGGGCGAGGCCAACGGTGTAGAAGAAGGTGGGGTCCCTGTAGTCAAACCGCTGATCGAATGCTCGGCCTGGCCGATTCTCATCTGGCCGGCGCAGGGGAAGGCGCACCTTACCCGCTAGCGGGGTTAGTGGTTGGGCCGCCTGCTGGTGGATTATCGCGACATTCTACAGCGGACAGCCGACCGTCGACGGTCGGCTCCCTTCTCAGCTATCGACGACCAGTAACGGACTTTCGAAGCCCAACACTGTGCGACGAACGTCCGACGTCCGGAGTCGGTAGCTGAGCAGAAGCCGAGAATCGATAGTCGGCTGTCCGCTGTAGGATGTCGAGTAAGTACCACTCGCCGGGCTCTTTCTCGTCAGCTGCGTCCTGGGTCTCCTAGAACGGAGATAGACCCCGCGAGCCAAACGTCTCCGCACCCAAGTGCTGGACGATCGGAATAGCGTAGGCGGCAATAATCAGCACTACGGCCACTGCGACCCACAGACGCCAGCGATCCAGAATTGGAGCCCTGTCACCGGGCGACTCCAACGGCTCGGCGAACTCGATCGCCGGCTGTTCGCGTCTTTGACCGGCGAGCCCCGTGCCGAACATCACGGCAACGAAACATAGCGAGCTGGCGAAGAGCAGCACTCCGCCTACGGCAGATATACCCGTGCCGGCTATCCAACTCTCGGCGATCTCGCTCCCACCGTACTCGAACTGGTAGATGCGGCGCGGCATGCCGGCCAGACCGGTCAGGTGGTTGGCGATCGAGAACAGCAACATGCCGCCAAACCACAGGTACGGCTGGATCCGCGCGAGCAGCGAGAGTTCCAGGTCACGACCGAGCAGCTTCGGCACCAAGTAGTAGGAGATCCCCATGAAGGTCAATGCCACGGCCGTCCCAACGGTCGTGTGGAAGTGGCCCTGAACCCACGCCGTATTATGAACCATGGCGTTCATGCCGAACGAAGCGTTGATCGCGCCACCGAAGCCGCCGACTGCGAACATCAGCATCGCCAGGGCTACGCTGGAGAACGCCGGGTTGCCCCAGGGCAGCTCCTCCAGCCAGTCGAACCAGCCTTTCGCCCCTTTCATGCGGCCCGCCACCTCGAACGAGGCAATTACGGTGAAGGCCGTGATGAAGCTCGGGAACAGTATCCACATCGTATTGAAGGTGTGGAAGAGCTTCCAACCGGCCGATACACCGGGGTCCATGAACTGATGGTGGAACCCGACCGGCGTGGACAGCACGATGAAGAGCACGAATACCAGTCGCGCCAAGGGGTCGCTGAACAGCTTACCGCCGGCGATCTTCGGCGCCATCGTGTACCAGACCACGTACGCCGGCAGCAGCCAGAAGTAGACGAGGGGGTGCCCAAACCACCAGAAGAGTATCCGCGCCAACACCGGATCGACCTTGTCCACGATCCCCAGGGACCAGGGGATGAGCATCAGGACGACCTCTGCCGCCACACCGATCGTGGCCAGGATCCAGATGATGACCGTCGCCAGCATGCCGTGCACTGCCAGCGGTACCCGCTGGTCAGGATTCTCTCGCTTCCACACCCGGTAGCTCTGGATCAGGACCCAACACCAACCCCAGGAGCCGACCACCAGAAGCGCCGCCCCGATGTAGAACAGCGGGTGAGCCTTGAGCGGCGGATAGAAGGTGTAGAGCACCGAGGCCTTCCCCCAAAGGATCGACCAGGCGCTCAAGACAGTGCCGAGCAGCGCCACCCAGAAGGAGCCCCAGGCAAGCTTCTTCAGCTCGAGCGGCCGACCCAGGGCACGCTCGCTGATCACATACCCCAGGCCCATGATGAAGAACGTGGTGAAGACAAGTGCCATCAGAACGCCGTGCGCCGTGACCGACAGGTAGTACATCTTGGCGCTGCGCCACGGCAGATCGAGATCCGCCCTCGACAGCGCCTGCATCACTGCCATCGCCGCCGCCACCGCGAAGGCCGAGATGGCCACCCAGATGTTCGCCATAGCGAGTCGCCGGGATTCGATCATCTCGAACCTCCCATCTCCTCCACCACGAGCTTCGCCGACATGGCGTGATGGCCCAAACCGCAGTACTCGTTGCAGACGATCAGGTACTCGCCGGCCCGGCTGAACTCCGTCGTGAATTGGCTCACGTAGCCGGGGACCACCATCGTGTTCCCGTTCGTGCCCACGATCTGGAAACCGTGTATCACGTCAGGGCTGGTGAGCCGGAAGGTCACTGGACGCCCGCGCGGTACATGGATCTCGTTGGGCAGGAACGCGAATATCATCGCCTGTATCACGACAGTGGCGCTGCCATCCTCGTGGATCGTGACCCCCGGTTGACTGAACTCAGGATCGCTGCGCACGGTCTCCGGGTCGATCATTTCGACATGGCTGGGCGGCCGAACCGCCATCCCGAACGTCGTGAAGCCGATCGAGGCGAGGAAAATCACGATGATCCCTATGGCCGCCCACATCCAGATCTTCTCATAGAAGTCGACGTGCATCGCGGCCTCACTGGGTTAGCGTCCCGCGGGGGACGAAGACGAAGAAGTAGATGATCAGCCAACCCAGGGCGAACAGCAGGCCATAGACCCCGACGATTGCCAGGGTCCCCTTCGGATGGCCGCCGACACCGGAAGGCTGATCGGACGACGGTTCGAGGTGCTCGTCGTTCACACGTGCCTCCACGTGCTAAAGTATCTGGTTTACTGACTTAGGTGCCCGGTTATGGGATGGGAACGACGCCATTCTATCCGAAACGGCGCGGATGTCAATAACGAGAAGGCCTGGTGACAGGAGGCGCTCCCCTCAGTTGCGCGGAACCGCGCTGGGGGCTTTGAGAACCTCGGCCAGCGTCGTCTCCTGAAAGAACTGGCACACCGGCTCCCTCACCTTCTTCCAGCGCTCGTGCAATGGGCAAGAATGCACTTCCGAGCAGCGCGGAAGTCCCAGCAGACAACCGCAATCGAGCCAGGTCGGGTCGAGCGGCTCCAGCACGTCGGCAAGCGAGAGGTCTTCGGGCGACCTGGCGAGTCGGAAACCACCCCGGGGACCGCGCTCGGAGCTTAGTATGCCGGCCCGGGCCAGCTGATGCAGTGTCTTCGAGAGGTAGTTGGCTGGAACGCCCAGCGCTTCGGCAATCTCGTTGGCCCGCAGCGAGGCGCCCTTACCTTCCGTTACGATGTAGACGACCGCGCGCAGCGCGTACTCTCCTGTCTTCGAGATCACGTCTCCCACCCTCCCGTAATCTGATCCAGTCCGGCGATAATCACCGCCTGGCCCGCCGTCGGGCAACCCTACCCAGATTGGGGCCAGATGCCTCTACAGCCACGCGCTTCCCCCACCCGCCAGCTGCCCCCGACGACCTGAGGGCTCACAGGTAAGCCGTTTGAGCGACCGCCGCCTGATGTTTGGGCATCGCTCTAAGGTCTAGGGGGCACACACCATGCCAACCGGGCTCAGGCGCTTGCCACCGTCTGTCCGGTTGCCAGGAATACCCCTAGATTGTTGGCCCGATCAAACCAGTGTAGGGCCCCACCGTTCGCCGGCAGTCTCAGCACGAATCGTGCAACGCGAACGGCCGAACCTCTTGAAGGAGAACACGATGCGGGAAGCAGTGCAGGAGCTCTGGCCCGAGCTCGACTGGATAGGAGACAGAGAGCTGCGTGAGAAGGTCACGCAGACCTGGATACGTGCCTTCGAACTGAGCCCTCTGGAACCGCAGGACCTGAACGAGATCCCGTTCACACTTCTGGTCCCCGATTGCCCCGCCACGTTCATGGAACACAAGCGTTGCGTGGTGCACATCGCACGAAAAGCGGCCGAATCGATGCAGGAGTTTCTGGGAAAGGCTCTGAAGATCGATCTCGACACGGTCATCGCCGGAGCTATTCTTGCCGATGTTGGCAAGCTGCTGGAATACGAGAAAGTCGACGGCGAGGTGCGACAGAGCGACCGGGGTAAGTCATTGCGCCACCCATTCACCGGGGTAAGCCTCGCCATGGACTGTGGCGTACCCGACGAGGTATCCCATATCATCGCCGCGCATGCCGCCGAAGGAGACCTGGTGAAGAGGAGCACGGAGGCGTATATCGTACACCACGCAGACTTTATGTCCTTCTTGCCGTTCAAAAACCTGTGAGTTCAGTAAGCAGTGAGCAGTAGGCGGTAGGTGGGGTTCGACGGCCAAACACTTACTGCTCACTGCTCACCGCTCACTGACGTAGGAGCTCGACATGTCCGAGACGATCACTGCAACCATGTCCCGCTGGGCAGCCGACATCGAGTACGCCCAGATCGGCGAGCGCGCCGTCCACGAGGCGAAGCGGTACCTGCTCGACTCGCTGGGCTGCGCTTTCGGCGGCTACCGCCAAGAGGATGCTCTGCACGCGTTGGACGTGCTGGACGAGATCGGGGGAGCCGGGGCGGCGACCATTCTGGGAAGCGGCAAGAAGACCGACGTGGTCTCGGCGTCGCTGGCCAACGCGTTGATGGTCCGGGTAATGGACTACAACGATATCTACTGGCAGCAGGATCCCTCGCATCCGTCGGACATCATCCCCGCAGCGCTGGCGTGTTGCGAGCGGCAGGGAACCGGAGGGAAGGAGCTGATCGTCGGCATAGTCCTGGGTCACGAGTTCGAGATGCGGCTGTGCGAGGCGGCCTTTCCCGGCATCAGAGAACGAGGCTGGCATCATGCGACGCTTACCGCGTTCGTCGCTCCGATCGTGGCGGGTCGCGTCCTGCGCCTACCCTGGGAGAAGATCCAGCACGCCATCGGCATCTCCGCGTCACATCACTGCACTCTGGGCGCGGTGACGGCCGGAAAGCTGACCATGATGAAGAACACCGTAGACCCGATGGCGACCCAGGCGGGCGTCATGGCTGCCCTGCTGGCCGAGAAGGGTTACAGCGGCCCCGAGCACGTCATCGACGGCAAGGAAGGGCTCGTGCACTGCATGGGCCCCGAGTGGAAGCTCGAGCTCCTGACCGACGGCCTCGGCGCGTCCTGGCGCATCGAGCGCTGCGGAATGAAGGCCTTCCCTACCGAGGCTCTCACCCACGCTCCAATCTCCGCCGTACTGAAGCTGGTTCAGGAGAACGACTTGCAGCCCGATGATGTCGAGAAGGTCCACATCCGCTCTCTGGCCCGCGCCGCCGACATCCTTGCCGACCCCTCCAAGTACGATCCTCGCACCAAGGAGACCGCCGACCACAGTCTGCCCTACGTGATCGCAGCGGCGATCGTCGACCGGCAGGTCACGCCGGCACAGTTCGAGCCGGACAAGATCATGGACCCGCGAATCCGTGCCCAACTCGAGAAGGTGGAGGTGACCGCCGACCCCGACATCGAGGCGGTGTTCCCCGAGCTGCAGCGCGTCATTGTCACCATCACCACGAGCGGCGGTGATGAACTGAGCGCGCAGCTCGACTACCCGAAGGGCGATCCACGCAACCCGCTCACCGGCCAGGAGATAGAGGAGAAGTTCGATGCGCTGGCCGCGCCGGTCCTCTCCGACGGTGCCCGGACACGAATCAAGGACGCTGTCTGGAAGCTCGACAAGCTCGACTCGGTGACGGCGCTGATGGAAATGTGCAAGGCGGACATCCAGTAGCCGGTGGCCGGTGGACGGCCACTGCACGATCGCACTGGCTACCGGCCACCGGTCACTGGCCACCTTCCGCAACAGAACGGGACAGGTTAACGCAGTATGGCTCAGACTATCGTAGAGAAGATTGCTCAAGAGCACCTAACCGAGGGCCCCGACCGCCCGCTTCGCGCTGGTGATGTGGTCTCGCTGCGGCCGCGGCACGTGATGACCCACGACAACACAGCGGCGGTAATGAAGAAGTTTCAGGCGATCGGCGCGTCCAAGATCCACGACCCGCGCCAGCCGGTCTTCACTCTCGACCACGACATTCAAAACAAGTCGGACGCCAATCTAGCCAAGTACCGAGATATCGAGGCGTTCGCGCGCGACCAGGGCGTTGACTTCTACCCTGCCGGGACCGGGATCGGCCATCAGATAATGGTCGCCCAGGGCTACGTGACGCCGGGTTCGCTGGTCGTGGCATCCGACTCGCATTCCAACATGTACGGAGCGCTGGGCGCGCTAGGCACACCTGTCGTCCGCACCGATGCCGCGGCGATCTGGTGCAGCGGCGAGTTCTGGTGGCAGATCCCGCGTTCCGTCCATGTCGTTCTGACCGGCGAGCTCCGCGACGGCGCCAGCGGCAAGGACGTGATCGTCACCCTCTGCGGCCTCTACAACCAGGGCGAGGTCCTCAACGCGGCCGTGGAGTTCGGTGGGCCCGGTGTGGCGACGCTCAGCATGGACGAGCGGTTGGCCGTCGCCAATATGACCACCGAGTGGGGAGCGCTGGTCGGTTGGTTCCCGGTGGACGAGGTGACAATCGAGTACCTGTGCACGCGTAAGGCGACTCTCGCGGCGGCCGGCCTCGAGCGTTTCAGCGACGCCGAGCTCGCCTCGTGGTCCAGTGAGCCGCCGGCCCCCGACGCCGACGCTTCCTACGCCGCCCGCATCGAGCTCGACCTCGGCGATGTGAGCCCTCACGTCTCAGGCCCCGACAGCGTCCAAGTCATGCGCTCCGTCGCCGACATCGAGCGCGACCAGGTCGCCATCCAGAAGGCCTACCTGGTTTCCTGCGTGAACAGCCGTCTGGAGGACATCGAAGTGGCCGCCGCGATTCTGCGTGGCAAGAAAGTCGCGAAGGGCGTCGACCTCTACGTCGCCGCCGCCAGCGCCGAGGTCCAGAGCGACGCCGAAGCCAGCGGCGCCTGGGGCGCACTCCTCGAGGCCGGCGCACACCCCCTGCCACCCGGCTGCGGACCCTGCATCGGTTTGGGCGTCGGGCTTCTCGAGCCCGGCGAGGTCGGCATCTCGGCCACCAACCGCAACTTCAAGGGCCGCATGGGATCGCGGGAAGCGCAGGCCTATCTGGCCAGCCCGGAGGTCGTCGCCGCCTCAGCCGTCGCAGGCCACATAGCCGGCCCACGACCTTCCGACGGTCGTGTTCCGGCGAAGAGCTTCACCACCCTCGAGGGCGGCGCCGAACCGCTACAGGAGACCATAGCCATCCAGCCGGGCTTCCCGGAGAAGATCGAGGGTCGCCTCGTCCTCCTGCCCCAGGACAACCTGAACACCGACGGCATCTACGGTAAGGACTACACCTACAAGGACCTCAGCCGCGAGCAGATGGCCCAGGTCGTGATGGAGAACTACGACCCCACCTTCCGCGGCAAGGTCCAACCGGGAGACGTTCTGGTCGGCGGTTACAATTTCGGCACCGGCTCGAGTCGCGAGCAGGCCGCTACGGCGCTGCAGGCCGCCGGAATCCCCCTGGTCATCGCCGGCAGCTTCTCACAGACCTATCTACGCAACGCGTTCAACAACGGCTTCATATGCATCGAATGCCCCAGCCTGGTCGAGCGCCTGAGGGCCCAGCACACCGAAAGAATCGACGCCGGCGATCTCACGATCGTCCCCGGTGATCTCTTGGAAATCGATTTCTCGACCGGCCGCGCGACGGCGCGCGGCGAGGAGTTCCGCTTCCCACCGCTGGGCAGCGTGCCGCAGTCGCTGGTCGTGGCGGCAGGGATCGAGAACCTGGTGAGGGAGAGGCTTGGTCTGGCAGATCAGTAGACGGTAGCCAGTAGCCGGTGACCGGTAACTGGGAATTTACTGGCTACCGGCCACTGGCTACTGACCACGTTCCTACGGATTGACGAACTAGAACGAAGAACCAGAGGCAGAACATGGCACGATACACAATAGTAGAAATGCCCGGCGACGGGATAGGCAAGACGGTGTTACCCGAAGCGATCCGCGTGCTGGACGCTCTCGGGTTCGATGCCGACTACGTTCACGCAGACATCGGGTGGGATTGCTGGATCAACGATGGCAACCCGCTGCCCCAGGAAACCCTAGATCTGCTGAAGCAGCATAAGCTGGGGCTCTTCGGCGCGATTACATCGAAGCCGAAGAAGGAGGCGGCTAAGGAGCTGCGCCCCGAGCTCCAAGACAAGGGATATGTCTATTACAGCCCGATCGTCGGGCTGCGGCAGAAGTTCAACCTGGATGTTTGCATCAGGCCCTGCCGGTCGTTTCCTGGTAACCCGCTCAACTTCGTTCGCCAGAAGGCGGGCGGCGGATTCGAGGAACCGAAGGTCGATGCGGTCATCTTCCGACAGAATACCGAGGGTCTGTACGCCGGCATCGAGTGGACGAACCCACCCGAGCAGGTACGGTTGGCTCTGGCGACGCACCCGAAGTTCAAGGCGTTCGAGAGCGTTCCCAGCGAGGAAATCGCCATCTCGACGCGCGTCTTCACGCGAAATGCCTGTCGACGGATCAACGAAGCCGCCTTCAAGTATGCGAAGAAGCACGGCTACCCGTCGGTGACGATCTGCGAGAAGCCGAACGTGTTGCGTGAGACGTCCGGCATGATGGAGGAAGTGGCGAAGGAGGTCCACGCCGACTACCCCGACATCCAGCTCTGGTCGACCAACATCGACGCACAGATGATGTGGCTGACCAAGAACCCGGAGGACTACTCGGTGATCGTCGCCGGCAACATGTTCGGCGACATCGTGTCGGACGCCTTCGCCGGGTTGGTGGGCGGCCTCGGCTTCGCCTGCTCGGCCAATATCGGTGATGAAGTGGCGGTCTTCGAGCCGACTCACGGTTCGGCGCCGAAATACGCTTTGCTCGACCCGCCGATCGTGAACCCGCTCGCCATGATCCTGAGTGCCGCCATGATGCTCGACCACATCGGTGATACCGACAAAGCGGACGCGATACGTAACGCCATCGCGGCGGTGGTCGAAGAGGGAACGGTCCGCAGCTATGACATGATGCGGATTGCGGGCGGTCCCGAGGCGATCGCCAAGGGCGCAGCGTCAACCACGCAAGTCACCGACGCGATCATAGCTCGGCTGGGCTGAGGAGGAGCGCATTATGTCAGCTGGCACTGGACACGGCGCGGCGGGCCCGACAGGAGACGACGTACGCTCCGACCTGCACGTCGAGATCGAGCTGGCCGACAAAGGCGGACTGCAGATAAAGCTCGATTCCAGGGTCGCTGCGCTCTACGGCGATTCGATTCACGAGACCGCTGAGCGCGTGCTGGCCGCACTCAGCGTCAAACACGCCCGCGTCGCGATCGACGACAAAGGTGGTCTCCCTTTCACCATCGCTGCGCGTGTGGAGGCCGCGGCGCGCCGGGCCGGGGCCAAAGGCAAGGGCGACCCACGGCCCGAGCGGACGGTAACTCGCGAAGCGCCGACCGAGCGCGACAGACTGCGACGCTCACGACTTTACCTGCCAGGCAACCAGCCCAAGCTGATGATCAACGCCGGGCTCCACCGCCCGGACGGGATCATTCTCGATCTGGAGGACTCAGTCCATCCCGACGACAAGGACGCCGCGCGCCTCATCGTGCGCAACGCGCTCCGTTCGATCGACTTCGGCGGGGCGGAGCGCATGGTGCGCATCAATCAACTGCCGCTGGGCTTCGAGGACTTGAAAGCCATAGTCCCCGAGGGGCCGGACCTAGTCCTCGTACCGAAGGTCGAGGAGGCTGAACAGGTAGAGGAGGTGGCCGAGCGAATCGAAGGGCTGCGCGCCAAGGAGGGCGACAGCCACTCGATCTGGCTCATGCCGATCCTCGAGTCCGCGTTAGGGATCGAGAACGCGTTCGCCATCGCCAAGGCAGCAGATACCGTAGTGGCGCTGACCATCGGGCTCGAGGATTACACCGCCGACCTGGGAGTCGTGAAAACGAAGCAGGGCGACGAGTCGCTCTACGCCCGCACGCGCCTCGTCAATGCCGCGCGTGGCGCTGGCATCCAAGCGATCGACTCGGTTTACGGCGACGTGGGAGACATGGACGGCCTAGCGGCTTGGGCGCGGCGCTCCCGGGCGCTGGGTTTCGAAGGCATGGGCTGTATCCATCCGCGGCAGATCGAACCGATCCACGATGCTTTCGCGCCCTCTGGCGACGAGATCGAGAAGGCGCGGAAGGTTGTCTCCGCCTTCGAAGAAGCTCAAGCCGCAGGACTCGGTGTCGTTCGACTGGGTACCAAGATGATCGATCCGCCCGTGGTACTGCGGGCACAGCGTCTGGTTGACAACGCGCGACGAATGGGCCTGATCCCGGAGGAGGAATCGTGAGCCGGCGTGCGGTTGGCACTGACTTCGTGGTCAACGCGGTAGGGCGGCGCGTGCCCACCGTGGTCAATGGTAGGGAACAGGTGGCCTTCGCCGGCGTCGGCGCCTACGAGCCGCAGGGTACCAAGCAGGCGCCGCCGATCCGATCGTGTCGCGACTACCCCGCCGACGGCGACAAGCGTGTTCCAGACATCAAGACGGCACTCAAGAAGTGTGGCCTCCGCGACGGGATGACGATCTCCACGCACCATCACCTGCGGAACGGTGACGCGGTAGCCCTGATGGCGCTCAATGCCGCCGCCGACCTCGGAACCAGGGACCTAATGTGGTTCCCCAGCGCTTCGTTCCCCTGCCACGCACCTGTCATCGACCTGATGGACCGGGGCGTCGTCCACCACATCGAGGGCAGCATGAACGGCCCGCTGGGCGAGTACTGCTCCCACGGCAAGATGCGGGGTATGGGCGTGTTACGCTCGCACGGCGGCCGCTGGCAGGCGATACAGGACGGCGAGGTGCCCATCGACATAGCGGTGATCGCAGCGCCCACCGCGGACCCGTTCGGCAACGCCGATGGCTCGCACGGACCCTCCGCCTGCGGCTCTCTCGGCTTCGCCCTTGCTGACTCGATCTATGCCGATCATGTGATCGTCGTTACCGACAACCTGGTCCCCTTCCCCTGCATCCCCTGGCAGATTCAGGGTAACAACGTCGACTACGTCGTGGAGGTCGACTCGATCGGCGACCCGGCGAAGATAGTTTCGGGCACCACCCAGATCACCAAGAGCCCCGACCGGCTGATGATCGCCGAGTACGTTGCCCGCTTCCTGCGCGACACCGGCATCATGCGGGACGGCTTTTCCTTTCAGGCGGGCGCCGGTGGCATAGCGCTGGCCTTCGTCGGCTTCTTAAAGGAGCTCATGAAAGAGGCTGGGGTGAAGGCCCGCTTCGTTCGTGGCGGCTCGACCCAGTACCTGGTCGACCTGATGAGAGAAGGCCTGACCGACTTCATCCTCGACGGCCAGACGTTCGATCTGGCCGCCGTGGAGTCGATTGCTTCGGACCCCAGGCACATTGCCACCTCACCGTTCACTTCCTACAACTACCACGGGAAAGGCAACTTCGCATCGATGGTCGATGCCGTCGTGCTGGGCGCGACCGAAGTCGATGTCAACTTCAACGCCAACGTGAACACCCACTCCGATGGCGTGCTGCTACACGGAATCGGCGGCTGGCAGAACTGCCTGTCCTCCCGCTGCACGATCCTCGCTCTGCCTTCCTTCCGCGACAGGATCCCGGTGCTCGTGGAGGAGGTCACCACCGTGACGGGACCCGGCGAGCTCATCGACGTCGTGGTCACCGAACGTGGCATAGCCATCAACCCACTCCGCAGCGACCTCTTGGACAGCGTGAAGGGTTCGGATCTTCCCATAAGGCCCATCAAAGAGATCAAGGACGAAGTCGAGCGCATCATGGGGGGTCCGCCGGCGGAGGCGCGGATCACCGATAGGCCGGTCGCCGTAATCAAGTGGGTCGACGGCACCGTGCTCGACACCGTCTGGCAAATCGAGACCGCTAGCCCGTAGTCGGCGGGCCGGTCGCATGGACACCGACAGAATAGAGCAGATCGTCGAAGCGGCCCGGGCGGACGGACGCGACGTGCTGCTCGAGAATGAAGGGCTGCAACTCCTCGCTGCGACGGGAATCGCGACACCCGAGTACGCGGTAGTCGAGCATGCCGGCGCCCTAGCCTCCCTGGACCTCGCCGTCTTCTCAAGTGACAGAGTCGTCCTCAAAGTGCTCGCCCCCGAGATCCTGCACAAAAGCGATTTGGGCGGTGTCCGCGTCGTGCCTAGCGACAAGGACGCTCTGGACGCAGCCATCCGAGAGATGGACGAGCGGCTCCGGGAATACGACGTCCGCGGATTCCTGCTGGTGGAGCACGTAGCCTATGATCCGTCGCTGGGCGGTGAATTGCTGCTGGGTATCCGCTGGACCGACGATTTCGGGCCGGTGGTGACGTGCGGCGCCGGCGGCGTTCACGCAGAGTTCCTAGCCGATGCCCTGGTACCGGGAAGCGAGATCGCCATCACCACACCCCACGGTCTCGATGCTGCTGCGGCTGAGAAACTCCTGCGCAGCCTGGCAGTGACGAGGCTCATCACCACTGAGTCGCGTGGCCAGGCGGCTCGCCTCGAGCCAAGTCGTCTCGTCGACCTGTTCATGAAGTTCGCACAACTCGCCCGCGAGTTGTCGCCGCGCTACATAGGTGAGATCGAGATCAACCCGCTGGTGGTCGCCGGCGACCGACTGCTACCCCTGGATGTTCTGGTGAGATGTGGGACTGACACCGAGGTGTCCTCCGCCGCCCGCCCGCTGCACAAGATCAAGAACCTGCTGGAGCCGAGCTCGATCGCCATCGTCGGCGTCTCCGAGCGGATGAACCCCGGCCGCCTCATTCTCGACAACCTGATCCGAGGTGGGTTCGATCGAGCATGCATCCATCTGGTGAAGCCGGGCTCGGAGACGATAGACGGCTGCCGGTGCTATCCCGATCTCGATTCTCTACCGGGTCGCGTGGATCTGCTCATCCTGGCGGTCGCCGCCCCGCAACTCCCAGAGCTTCTTACTACCATCGTCGAGCACGAGAAGGCGGAGACCATCATCCTGATACCGGGAGGGCTGGAAGAGAAGCAAGGCAGCGAGGAGGTCGTCGCGCGCGCAGGGGCGGTTCTTGAACGCGCCCGCGCTAGCGACTGGGGTGGGCCGGCAGTTAATGGCGGCAACTCGATGGGGATCCGCTCCCGGCCGGGCGGCTACGACGCGACATTCATCCCCGACTATAAGTTCCGCAGCGCATCGGTTGGCGCTCACCCCATCGCGTTCATCTCACAGAGTGGTGCTTTCTTCGTCGCGAAGGGCGGCAAACTGGGCCTCGACCCCAGGTACGCCATCTCGATCGGAAACCAGATGGACCTGACGATCGGCGACTACCTCACCTACCTGAAGGACGACGACGAGCTCGAGATATTTGCCCTGTACGTCGAGGGGTTCAAACAGCTGGACGGACTCAGGTTCATCGAAGCGGCTAGGCAGATTACGGCCAGAGGCAAGGCGGTCATCTTATACCGTGGCGGCCGCACCGCGGCCGGCGCAGCCGCATCCGCCAGCCATACGGCGGCCATCGCCGGTGACTACGTAGTGAACCGTGAACTCGCCAGACAGGCGGGCGTGCTAGTCTGCGAGACCACCGCAGATTTCGAGGACATGGTCAAGCTCTTCGCGCTGCTGGGCGCGGCACCCATCAGCGGTAGGCGACTGGGCGCGGTCTCCAACGCGGGTTTCGAGTGCGTGTCCATCTCCGATCACCTCGGTGATCTCGAACTGGCCGAACTCACGGAGCGGACTCGATCGGGATTGCTCTCACTCCTGGAGGCGTGCCGGGTCGACGAGGTCGTCGACATCCGCAACCCCGTCGACCTCACGCCGATAATGCCCGATGCTCCCTTCGTGGAGGGCTGTCACCTCGTCCTGGAAGACGAGAACGTCGACCTGGGCCTCGTGGGGTGCGTACCGCTGACCGCAGCGCTGCAGACCCTGGCGCCCGCCGATAGCCATGGGGAGGATGTATACGCGGACGAGTCCGTGGCGCGCCGGCTGGTGAAGCTCAAAGGCCGCGTGCAGGTGCCCTGGGTGGCAGTCGTCGACGGCGGGCCGCTTTTCGACCCCATGGCCCGGATCCTCGAGGGGGGTGGGATCCCCACCTTCAGAACCGCCGACCGTGCCGTGCGTTTGTTAAGTAGGTTTTGGAGTGCTAAACTAGGGCAGTAACCTGCCCCGACCCTGATGACGCAGTCTCTGCGCCCCGCACGAGGGAAAAACCCCATGACGAAGGCACACCAAATGTACCCTAAGGCCAGAATACCCTACGGCACATGGGGAAGCAGCTACTTCCCCGCCTGGCAGACCTCCGCCCTGGCAGAGGTCAATATTGGCCAGTTCGCCGGCGAATCGATGGGCCGCATCCTCGGCCTGCGCAACGTGCCCAAGAGCGAGCTCGAGTACCTGATCATCGGCTCGACGATTCCCTGGCACTGGAAGTTCTGGAACGCGCCGCTCGTGGCGAGCTGCATGGGGCATCGCATCCCCGGCTACCACATGGAGCAGGCCTGCGCCACGGGGCTCCAAGCGGCCCTGCTGGCTGGGGCAGAGGTGGATTCCGGTTCCAACGACGTGGTCGGCGTCCTGACGTTCGACCGGACAAGCGACTCGCCGGTAGGAGTCTTCCCGGAGCGCAGGGCCCACGAGCGCACGCAAGCGATCGCCGACGTGTGGGACAACTTCGGTTTCGACCCCGCCACCGGGAACGCCATGATAACCGCCGCCGGCATCACGGCGCGTAAGTACAAGTGCGATCGAGCGGAAACCGATGATGTAGCCTTCCTGCGTTATAAGCAGTACTTCGACGCCAAGGAGTCCGGGTTCCTAGACCGGGTCATGGTTCCCCTCGACGTGCTAAACGTCCAGGGCCGCCCGCTGGGCCGTGTCGACGACGATTATGGAGTGCGCATGGTTACGATGGGTGGCCTGCGGGCGATGCGCGAGCTCGATACCTGCGTTACCGGCGGCGGCCAGACTCACGCCTCCGACGGGATGTCGACCCTGCTGGTCACGAGCAAGGAGAAAGCCAAGGAGCTCAGCCCACGACCGGAGATCGATATCCAGTTCGTAGCCAAGACGGAGGCCCGGACCCATCCCAGCCTGATGCCCGAAGCTCCCGCGTTCGCCGTTCAGAAGCTCTTGGACAAGACGGGACTGACCATGGCCGACATGGCCGTGGTCAAGAACCACAATCCGTTCGCCGTCAACGATGTCATCTTCTCGAAGCTGCTCGACCACGACTGGCGCAAGTTGAACAACACCGGCTGCCCGATGGTCTGGGGGCACCCCCAGGGACCGACGCTGACCAGGGTCTTGATAGAAGCGCTGGAAGAAGCGGTCGATCTGGGTGGGGGCCACGTTTTGGTCTTCGGTTGTGCCGCGGGCGACGTCGGTATCGCGTCTGTATTCAAGGTCTCGTAAGGAGATAGGTAAATGTCCAAGGTCATGAGGGAATCGACACTCCAGACGCTCGGGCTGGGGAACGTCATCGACATATTCAAGAACGGACGGACCCCGGCCGATACGGCCGGCCTCGTCGACCAGGTGTTCGGGAACTCCGGTAACCGGGGCTCGCTGGTCATCTCGGGGGCCAACGGCATCGTCGGGGCGGGAAAGACCATGCAGCTCGGCTCGCGGCTCGAGCCGTTCGGCGTGCGGGTCGTGGGACTCGACCTGCCTAGTGCCCCGGACGGGATCGGGCGGCAATACCCGGGCCTGGTGCAGGCCTTCGGCCGCGAGGGCGCCGACCGGATCATGGCGAACATCACCCGGCTGTCGTACGACGGCGCCAGCCTACCGGACGAGCTCGAGAATCTCCGGCCACGCTTCCTCTTGGAGGCGATCCCGGAGATCCTCGAGATCAAGCGCGCCCACTACAAACTGTTCAGGGACGCCTTCCCGGGGATCGAGATCCGATCAGTCACCTCGGGGTTCCCGGCCTCTGAGCTGGGGGTCGGCATCGCTCACCCCGCCTTCCCCCACGAGATCAACAAGGTCTGGGAGATAGTTGAGCCCGAGCCTTCCGCCATCAGCCAGTTGCTCTGGTCGATGGGCCTCATCCCGCTACCCGTCGGCGATAACTGGTCGTTCATCCTCGACGTGCTGTTCTGCGGCGTGACGCTGGCCGGCCTGCGCTACCACGACTCGAGCAACATGCCGTTCTGGAAGATCGATAAGTTCACCCGCAAGCTGCTAGGACCCAACCCTTTCAGGGCCCACGACGCCATCGGGGCAAAGGGAGCCGACTTCTTGACCTGGTCCTGTCTCCACCACCTGAGTGAGACATACGGTGAGCTGTTCAGCCCGACCGCAGTCCTGGAGGAGCGCAAGGAGACGGGCCAGACCTGGTATCCACCCAATCATTTCCGTCCGCTGGTCGACTGGTCGCTGGACGCCGAGGCGGATAAAGAGTTTCGGACCTGGATCCTCGGCCCGATGTTTCAGATGACCAGCCTGATGCTCCACGAGCAGCGCGGCCACCTGTCGCACCTCAACGCCATCGGCGAGCTGTGCGCCCAGTTCCGCCGCGGCATCCTGGCGGTGATCCGCGATCTGGGCCCCGATTCCGTGATTGCCACGGTGGAGGACTATCACCGGCTCTACCCCGATGCGAAGACCGGGAAGAGTTGGTACCCCGCCGTCTTCGAGGCCATAGAAACACCGGAGTGGCAACAGCTCTACGTCAACGCCGAGCACGACGGCACGGTCGGTGTGATCACCATCAACCGGGAGACCTACAACTGGGATGTCGATCACGAACTGAACCGGGCCATCGACTGGCTGAAGGCCGAAGGGATCGACCGAGTGATCGTCACCGGCGACTTCCACATATCGACGCAGATGATCGGCGCCGATACGAGCGACTTCTTCTCGGCGCTGGAAAACTTCGAGGACGGCTACCGCATCACCAGCGGCTGGCCTGCAACCGCCCGCCGCCTTAACGACGAGTTCGCCGTCTCCGTCGGCTTCGTCAACGGCAAGCGCTGCCTCGGCGGCATGCTCGAGCTGCTCATCCACTGCCACTACCTGGTCTCCGTCGATGACGCGCAGCTCGGCTGGCCGGAAGTCACCCTGCCGGTCGTCCCCGGAATGGAAGCCTGTCACTGGCCGTTCAGGAAGGCGAATCCGGATCACTGGCCCAGGCTGCAAGGTCTGCTGCTCACCGGACGACCGGCCCGGGCCAGCGACGCGCTGGGCTGGCTGGTCGACTATGCCGGGCCGCTCGACCAGGCCATCCAGACCGCCTGGAAAGTGGCGGCCGGTGACGATCACGGCCTGCAGCAAAGGCCCGTGGAGGCGGGCGCGCTGAAAGACATACCGACCGAGTTGCGCGACCTGCCGACCGCGGACTCCCCAGCCATGGAGACGGCTCGCGGCGCGATCATCGAGTGCGTGCAGCAGACGTGCGCTCTGCCCCTCGCCGAGGCACTCGAAGTGCAGGCGAAACGCTCTGCCGACTTCCTGGCCTCCGCAACGTGCCGTGAAGGACAGGTCGGGGCCGAGTACACGCGGACGATGTCCGTCTGAGGCCGTACCCCCAGAGGCTCGATCGCGCCTCGCACCGGCGCGGCCGGTGTGCGGCTGATCGTATACCCCTTTCCGGAGAAGGGCGGTCAAGATGCCTTTCGAATACACCAGGGCCCAGCAGATGATCGAGATCAACGAGGAGCTGTGCAAAGGCTGCGATATCTGCATCGACTTCTGCCCCCTGGAGGTGCTGGCCATCTCCGAGATCATCAATAGAAAGGGCTACTACCCCCCGAAGGTGGTGGACGAGGAGAAGTGCATCGGCTGCAGGCTGTGTGAGCTCGTCTGTCCGGAGTTCGCCATCACGATATGCAACGAATGATGACTCAGAGGCAGTCCCGTCTGAGCGGATTCGATGACCGTACCCTCTTCCTGCTTGGGGACGAGGCGGCCGCCTACGGCGCCCTCTACGCCGGCTGCGATTTCTTCGCCGGCTATCCTATCACCCCGGCATCCGAGATCGCCGAGGTCATGTCTCGTGAGCTGCCACGTGTGGACGGGTACTATGTGCAGATGGAGGATGAGATCGCTTCGCTCTCGGCTGTCATCGGCGCCGTCTGGGCCGGAGCCAAAGCGATGACCGCTACTTCGGGCCCGGGCTTCTCGCTCATGCAAGAGAACATCGGCTACGCGATCATGACCGAGACGCCGTGCGTCATCATCGACGTACAGCGCTCCGGCCCCTCCACCGGGCAGGCGACCAAGCCGGCGCAGGGAGATGTCCTGCAAGCGCGCTGGGGCACTCACGGTGATCACGAGATCATCGCCCTGGCGCCTTCCTCGGTGCAGGAATGCTTCGAGCTCACGGTCGATTCGTTCAACCTCGCCGAGAAGTACCGTATCCCGGTTATCCTGCTGATGGACGGCGAGATCGGCCATCTGCGGGAGAGCATCACGTTCCCGGACTTCGACAACGTCGCCCGCGAAGAGAGGAGACTCGCGGAACGGGACACCGATTCCTTCGGCGGCGAGGATGTCCCGCCCATGTCGCACTTCGGCGAGGGACGCTTCATCCACGTCACCGGTTCCACTCACAAGGCGTCGGGGATGCGAGACGTCTCTACACAAGCCGTCCACGAAGATCTGGTGACCCGGCTATGTCGAAAGATCTCCGACGCCCGGGCGCGAATCATCAGCGTGGAAGAGGATTTCGTCGATGGGGCAAAGATCGGTGTCCTCGCCTATGGGGCCACCGCCCGCCCTGCGCGCGGTGCGGTGCTCGAGGCTCGCAGCGCGGGCTGCGCGGTCGACTTCCTGCGCCTCATCACGATCTGGCCCTTCCCGGAGGAGGCCGTGAAGCAGCTGGCCGAACGGGTCGATATAATCTTGGTGCCGGAGATGAACCTCGGTCAGCTTGCCCGGGAGGTGGAGCGCTTCGCCCCGGTTCCTGTCGTTCCCGTCTCCAAGATCGGCGGCGTCGCGCACACGATCGACGAGATCCTCGAGACGATTCTTGCCAGCAGCCCCGATCTCGGGTCCCCGGTGGGTTAGTGTCGATGAACGATGATGCCGGCATCCCCGGGCCAGAGAGGCAACTCAAGCCGCACCGGCTACTGAAGTTTCTCCGCCAGGAGATCCTTCCCACCGCCTTCTGTCCCGGCTGCGGTTGCGGAACGGTGCTCAACAGTTTCGCCCAGGCTGTTGAGGAGCTGAGCATCGATCCCAAGGACATGGTCTTCGTAACCGGAATCGGATGCTCTTCCTGGATCCCGAGCCCCTACTTCAAGGGAGACACGCTCCACACGACCCACGGAAGGCCCATCGCCTTCGCTACCGGGGTGAAGATCATGCGTCCCGACCTCAAGGTGGTGGTCATCGCGGGTGACGGGGACATCGCGGGCATCGGGGGCAACCACCTGGTTCACGCGGCGCGGCGCAACATCGACATGACTGTCCTCATGGTCAACAACTGGAACTACGGCATGACCGGTGGTCAGGTCTCGCCGGCGACTCCCTTCGGCGTGCCTACGACGACGACTCCGTATGACAACGTGGAGCACCCACTGGAAGCCGCCGAGTTAGTGGCCGCCGCCGGGGCGAACTACGTCTCGCGTTGGACCACCTACCATGTCTTTCCGCTCATGGAATCGATCCAGAAAGCGCTCGAGATCGAAGGCTGCTCCGTCATCGAGATCCTCTCTCAGTGCCCCGTCAGCTACGGGAAGATGGTGGACATGCGGAGGGCCTCCGATTTCCTGAAGTTTTACCGTGACCAGTCGGTGAGGGTCCACAAGGCCCAGGAGATGAGCGCCGAAGAGCTCGAGGGGAAGATCGTCGTAGGCAAGCTGGTCGAGCGACAGCGCAGTGAATTCGTAGCA
>CAYFSW010000003.1:0-12008 GCA_964345885.1 uncultured Gemmatimonadota bacterium
GGCGCGCCGGAAGAACACATCTGGCAGGGCCGCTACGAGGGTCGGCTGAGCCGGGCGTTCGGGCTGCAGACGCAAGTCGCCGAAGCGATCGCCCGAGAGATCCGGCTCGCCCTGTCGCCAGGCGAGGCCGAGCGCCTGGCCCGCCGCACGGAAGTCGACCCGGCCGCCCAGGAGGCATACCTGCGGGGGCGGGCGCTGTGGCGGACACGGTCGCCAGAAGGGATGCGGCGTGCGCTCCTTTACCTGCAGGAGGCGGTGGCGACGGACTCGACGTTCGCTTTGGCCTGGTCCGCGCTGGCCGATGCCTACACGATGGGGACGAACTATCGTGCTTTGGACTTACCTGTGGACGAGGCGTACCGCCGTGGCGAGTCGAGCGCGGTCCGGGCAGTCGAGCTGGATCCGGACCTGGCCGAGGCCCACGCCGCCCTGGGTGCCGCGCGCTTGTGGGGTGCCTGGGACGTGGAAGGGGCGGAGCGGGAACTGCAGCGCGCCCTCGAGCTTAATCCAAGCCTCGCCCAGGCCCACAACTGGCTGGGCGATGCATTCGTCGCACGTGCGAGACCCGAGGAAGCACTCGAGTCCTTCCACCGTGCACGAGACCTCGACCCATTCTCAGCACTCATGCACCGGGACGTCGCCCGGCTGCTGATGTACCTCGGCCGCTGCGAGGAGGCCGTCTCAGCCGCGCGGACCGCAATCGAGTTGGATCCCATCCACGCGTTTGCTTACAGTATCCTTCAAAGGTGCCGGAGAGCGGCCGGGCGTCTGGAAGAGGCCGTGGAGGCGAGCGTGAGATTTGCGGAGGGCTTCTCGCGAAGAGGCATAGGCAGCGCCGACGGCCTCCGGGCCGCCTACGACTCGACCGGCTGGGAGGGCCTGCTCGAGGCTCAGATAGCTCTGTTTCTGACCGTTCCAAACTACTCCTTCGCCGCCAAAACGTATGCGGAGCTGGGGCGCGCCGACGAGGCTTTCGACGCGCTGTTCGCCGCGGTCGAAGCCCGCGAGGGATTCGTGTCGGAAGTCCCGGTCGATCCGATCTTCGCCCCTCTGCACTCGGACCCACGCTGGGATGAGCTGCTCCGGCGGATGGGATTCTGACAGGTTGGCTACGCGCATGCCGGAAATCGAAGAGGTCGCGCCGGGGCTGCTGCGCCTGCCGCTGCAATGGCTCGACGCGATAAACGCCTACGTGCTAGGCGATGTGCTCGTCGACTCGGGGAACCGGTGGGCCGCCGGCAAGTTACTGCGAGCACTCGAAGGGCACACGATCGTCGCCCACGCGGTGACCCACGCTCACTTCGACCATCAGGGCGCCACGCACGCCGTCTGCCGGCACCTCGGGATCCCGCTTTGGTGTGGGGAGCGCGAGCGGGCCGCCCTGGAGAGCGGCGACCTCAGTCGGGTGCTGCCGCCCTCGCCGCCCTTGCTGGCAGGGCTCAGTCGAGTGCTCGGGGGGCCGGCGCACCCGTCGAACGGACTCTGCGCGAGGGCGACGAGGTCGGTGGGTTCACGGTGATCGAGACGCCGGGACACACGTTGGGTCACCTGGCGTTCTGGCGCGAAAGCGATGGGGCGCTGGTGCTGGGGGACGTGCTGTTCCACCGCAATCCGGTGACGCTGCGCCTCGCGCTTCAGGAGCCGTCCCGCCTGGCAACCGTCGATCCGGGCCGGAACCGTGACTCGGCACGCAAGCTCGCAGACCTGAGGCCCTCGGTCATCTGCTTCGGGCACGGGCCGCCTCTGCGCGACGGCGAGCTGTTCGCCCGGTTCGTTTCGAGCCTGCGGCGCGACTAGTTGCCGTCCGCTTAAGGTCGGGGGCATCTTTGAGCGACCCGTAGCCCCGACCCAATCGCCCAGCGCTAATGACCTCTGTCATCCAGCGGCTTCGCGAGCGCAAGCTCTTCCAGTGGGCGCTGGCCTACCTGGCCGGTGCCTGGATCGTCTTCCAGGGCATCGAGGTGATGGCGGAGCCCTGGGACCTGTCCCCGGCCTTCCAGAGGACCGTCCACCTGCTGGTCGGCGTCGGCTTCCTGGTGGCCCTGGTCCTCGCCTGGTACCACGGCGAGCAGGGGCGGCAACGGGTGAGCGGGACGGAGCTGCTGATCATCGCGCTACTCCTGGCGGTCGGCGCCCTGCTGATCCGGGTGTACAGGCCGGAGGAAGCGGCGGTGCCTGGGACACGGGGGACCGAGACGGCGGAGCGGGCGGCGGACGGCGCGGTGCGCTCCCTCGCCGTGCTGCCGCTGGAGAACCTGATGGGCGACCCGGAGCAGGCGTACTTCGTCGATGGCCTCCACGACGTGCTGATCGGCGAGCTGGCAGGGATCTCGGAGCTCAGGGTCATCTCGCGCACCTCGGTCATGCGGTACCGGGACACCGAGCACTCGATGGGTGAGATCGCCGCCGAGCTGGACGTCGACGCGTTGATCGAGGGGAGCGTCTTCCGCTCCGGCGATACCGTGCGAATCACCGTCCAGCTCATCCGCGGCGCGCCGGAGGAGCACCTCTGGCAGGAGCGCTACGAGGGACGACTGAGCGAGGCGCTCGGCCTGCAGACGCGGGTCGCCGAGGCGATCGCCGGGGAGATTCGGCTCGCCCTCTCACCGCACGAGGCCGAGCGACTGGCCCGACGTACCGAGGTCGACCCGGCGGCCCAGGAGGCGTATATGCGCGGGCGGGCGTTGTGGCGGACGCGGTTGCCGGACGTGATGGGTCGTGCCCTCGCCTACCTGGAGGAGGCGGTGGCGGCAGACCCGACGTTCGCCCTGGCCTGGTCCGGCCTGGCCGACGTGTACACGATGGGGAGTTTCTATGGCGGGTTAGACGTCACCGCAGATGAGGCGCAGCGCCGCGCCGAGCGGAGTGCGCGGCGCGCACTCGAGCTCGATCCCGATCTTGCAGAGGCTCACGTCGCCCTGGCGGGCACACGCTACTGGGGAGCGTGGGACGTCGATACGGGCGAACGAGAGCTGTTGCGCGCACTCGAGCTCAACCCGAACCTCGCCCAGGCCCACAACTGGCTCGGCGACGTGTTGAACGCACGCGGAAACGCCGAGGAAGCCTTACCGTCGTTCCGCCGAGCCCGGGACCTCGACCCATTCTCACCGCTAATGAACCGCGATCTCGCACGGTCTCTGTTCTACCTCGGCCGCTGCGAGGAAGCGATCGCAGCGGCGCGGTATGCCGTCGAGTTGGATCCGGGTCACGCAGAGGCGCACCGGGTGCTTCGAGAATGCTATCGTCTCGACGGGCGAGTGGATGAAGCCGCCGAGGCGGCCGCCCGTCGGTTTGAATCGATCGGGCCGGCTAGCGCTGCCGCGGGGGTGCGCGCAGCATACGAGTCGGGGGGGTGGGAGAGCCTGCTCGAGTTCGAGATAGAGTACCACCGAAGCGTACCGTCCCATTATCACGTGGCAGTCAAGGAGGCGGAACTCGGACGGGCCGACGAAGCCCTTGAGGCGCTGTTCGCGGCTATCGAGGCGCGGCAGTCGAGGGTTCTCACCTTCAAGGTCGAGCCGGTGCTCCGGTCCCTGCACTCGGATCCGCGCTGGGAAGAGGTAGTGCGCCGCGCGGGATTCTAAGTCACAGGAGGGGAACTTGATGATTCCCACGACACAATCTCGTTCGACCGTAGGCCGGGCTACGCGCAGCGCCCTCGGCATTATCTTCGTCCTGCTCGTCGCATCGGTAAACGTCGGATGTAGTGGCGACCCCGGCGACGTGTACCGCGTGGCGGTGATCCGTTACCAACACGAGACCTGCACGTTCTGTCCCGGCGGCGACACCGAGATCGAGGACTGGACCCGGATCCGGGCGCCGCTGCAAGGCGATGAGGTGCTGGAGTCGGACGATTACGTCGAGGGCTTCGTGAAGATGGCCGAGGAGTTTGGCGACGTCGAGCTCTTGGGCATCACGTCGCCGTACGAGGTGTTCGGCGGCTCGTCGCGCAGCTGGAACTCAGAGGCGAGCTTCGAGCACTTCATGGGCCTCATCCTCGAGGACTTGCGCTCGAAGCTGCCGGTGGACGGCGTGCACCTGGCGCTGCACGGCGCGATGGCGGTGCGGAACGTGCCGCGTCCCGAGGCCGAGATCGCCCGGCGCGTCCGCGAGCTCGTCGGCCCCGATGTCCATATCGTCGGGACCTTCGACCCGCACGGCAACGAGGACGGCGAGTTCCTGCGTTGGGCCGACGGCGCCTTCGTCGTGAAGCGCTTCCCCCACTACGACGCCTGGCTGCAGGGCGAGCGCGCGGCGCGCTACATGCGCGAAATCATCAAGGGGCGCTACGCGCCGACCACTGCCAGCCGCAAGCCGCCGATCATCACAGCGACCGTCCTCCAGTGGACCGGCGCCTCGCCCCCCATGGACATCATGGAGCGGGCGCGCCGCTGGGAGGCCCGCCAGCCCGGCGCCTACGTCAGCGTCTTCTTCGGTTACCCGTGGTCCGACGTGCCGGACGTCGGCACCTGCGTCCACGTGATGACGAACGATGACCAGGCGCTCGCCGACCGCATCGCCGACGACATGGCCGAGTACATCTGGCGCGTCCGCGAGGAGTTCGCCCACGGCGAGTTCCCGATGCCGGAAGAGGCGGTGCGCAGGGCGCGGCAGGCCATCGCCGCCGGCGCGACGCCCGTCGTGCTCGCCGACTACTCGGACCGGCCCGGCGACGCCACCTGGATCCTGCGCCAGCTCATCGATCAGGGCGTGAACGGCGTGCTCTACGGCGCGCTCCGCGACGAGCACGCCCTAGAGGCGCTGGCCGAGCGGAACGCCCAGCCCGGCGATCCGTTCGACTTGGAGGTCGGCGGCTTCACCGGCCCACAGGCCGGCGCCCCGGTCCGCATCACCGGCACGGTTCGCTTCTTCGGACCGCTGGAGCAGTACGAGCAAGCGGCGGCGATCGAGTATGGCGACGGCAACATGCTGATCCTCGCTCCCGCCTACACGCAGATCACTTCGCCCGACCGACTGCGTTTCGGCCCCGTCGACCCGGATACCTACGACGTCTTCGTCCTCAAGTCGCGGGCCCACTTCCGGCGCGGCTTCGACGAGACGGGGTACGCGAAGACTATCATCATCGTCGACGCGCCCGGCCCCTGGATCGGCACCACCCGGCTCGACGCGCTCGACTACCAGTTCGCGCCCATCGATCGGCTCTACCCGTTCGGGACGCCCGAGACGGTGCCCGGAGGATGACGGTGCGCCGCGCGATCGTTTCGCTCACCCTCGCAGTAGTCTGCGCGGCAGCCGCACCGGCTCGAGAGGTCGCGAAGCCCACGGTCCTAATCCTGACCACGGGCGGCACGATCGCCAGCCGGGTCGGCGCTCCGATGACGGAAGGCGACAGCCTGGTGGGTGCGGTGCCGCAGTTGCTCGAATACGCCGAGATTCGGGTCGAGGAATTCAGCCGCATCGGCTCGTCGCAGATGACGCCGGTTCACTGGCTCGGTCTGGCGAAGCGGATCGGCGAGCTGTTCGGCGAGGACTCGACACTGGCCGGCATCGTGGTGACCCACGGCACTGACACGATGGAGGAGACGGCGTTCTTCCTGAACCTGACGGTGCACGACCGGCGGCCCGTGGTCCTGGTGGGCTCGATGCGCTCGGCGAACGAGATCTCGGCCGACGGACCGGCGAACCTACTGAACGCGGTGCGGGTGGCGGTCTCGAGCGCGGCGGTCGGCAAGGGCGTGCTGGTGGTGCTGAACGAGGACGTGAGCGCCGCCCGGGACGTGTGGAAGACGGACAATCGCCGTGTCCACACGTTTCAGTCTCCTGAGCTGGGCTACATCGGCAGCGCCGATCCCGACACCGTGCTCTTCTATCGGCAGCCGCTCCGGCCCCATACCACGCAGAGCGAGTTCGATGTTGCGACCCTCGACTCGCTTCCGGCCGTGGAGCTCGTCTACGACTACACGGGCTTCGACGGCTCGGGCCTGGAGGACATCGTGCGTCGCGCGCCGAGCGGCGTCGTCGTGGCAACCTTCGCCGGCGGCCGCATGAGCGCCGGCGCCCGGCGCGGTGTGGCGGCGGCGATAGAGGCCGGGATCCCGCTGGTCATCGCCTCCCGGGTCCCGGGTGGACGGATCGTCGGCGACCCTGCAGGCGACGTGCCGCTGGCCGTCGCCCGTGACCTTCCGCCCCACAAAGCACGTATATTGTTCATGCTGGCGCTGACTCGCAGCCGCAAGGTCACGGAGATCCAGCGTATCTTCGACACCTATTGAGAACACGCCGGTACCGCAGCGAACGGAGAGTTCCCGTATGGATCCAGTGGCTCTTGAACTTCTCGCACCGGTGCTCGCCTTTATCAGCATCGGCGGCATGGTCCTCATCGGCATGAAGCTCCGCTACACCCACAAGGAGCGCACCGCCCTGGGCGGCACATCGCAGAAGGCAGTCGAGCAGCTGACCGATACCGTGAAGGCGCTACACGAGCAGGTCCAGCTCCTGCGCGACGGCTACCTCGAGCTCAACGAGCGCGTCGAGTTCGCGGAGCGCCTGCTCGAGCGGCCGAAGTCGGACTCCGAAGCTCGTCGCGACCAGGGTAGCTGACCGGGATGGGATCCCGTGGTAACATCTGGTCGCGGGCCGCTGCGGTCGCGGCCGCGACACCCGAGACGCGGAACCGCTACGTCGATTTCCTGCGCGCCCTCTCAATCTGTGCCGTCGTCGTCGGGCACTGGCTGATCGCCGCGCCCTACGTCAGCGGCGGCGAGCTGACCCTCAGCAACATGCTGGAGCATCAGGAGTGGACCCGGCTGCTCACCTGGATCTTTCAGGTCATGCCGGTCTTCTTCATCGTCGGCGGATATTCCAACGGCGTCTCGTGGAACGCCGCCCGGCGCGACGGCCGGCCGTACAGCGAGTGGCTGCGCAGTAGACTACAGCGGCTGGTCGGGCCTGTGCTACCGCTGCTGGCGCTCTGGGTCATACTCGGCGCCATCGCCGGCCGGCTGGGCATGTCGCCCGAGATGGTAGCGGCGGGCTCGCAGATGGCGCTCATCCCGATCTGGTTCCTCGCCGTTTATATAGGAGTGGTCGTTCTGGTGCCGCTGACCTACGCGGCCTGGGAACGCTACAAGCTAATATCTGTCGCGGTACTCGCCCTGGCGGTAGTTATCGATGACGTGCTGTTCTTCGCCGCCGACCTCCGGGCCGTCGGCTGGCTCAACTACGCCTTCATCTGGGTGGCGGCGCACCAGCTGGGCTATGCCTGGCGCGACGGATATCTGGCAGGCCTCGACCTCGGGCTCGCCTGGGCGATCCTCGGTGGACTACTGCTGGTCGGCATCGTCACGCTCGGGCCCTACCCCGTGAGCATGGTCAGCGTGCCGGGCGAAGAGGTAAGCAACACGCTGCCGCCCAAGCTGCCCATGCTGGCGCTGGCGGTCGTTCAGATCGGGCTACTCCTATCTATAGAGGCGCCGATGCGGCGCTGGCTCAAGCGCGCGGCGCCGTGGACCGCGACGGTGCTGGTGAACGGCATGATCATGACCGTCTTCCTCTGGCACCTCACGGCCTCGACCCTGGTCATCGCCGGCGCCATCTGGCTCGGGGACGTCGGGCTGACGGTAGAGCCAGGGACCGGCGCCTGGTGGGCGGCCCGCCCGATCTGGCTTGGCCTCTACGCCCTCGGCCTCGTCCTCTTCGCGCTCGGCTTCATGCGGTTCGAGCGCGGCGGCGGCGCCCGCACCGTCGCCGCCTGGCGACAGGTGGTGGGTGCGGGGTTCGTTTGCGCGGGCCTGGCGCTCCTGGCGCTCCACGGGATCGGCGGCGACGGCCCGCTCGGCCTCCAGATATGGTTCTTGCTCCTGCCGTTCGCCGGCGCGGCGCTGGCGGGGGTGAACCCGCTGGGAGCTGCACCCGCACGAGCCGCTGCATGATTGCTCCTGCAGAGTCAATTATCCGAGGCAGTTGAGATTCAGTTGAACCTGGGCCCTTAGCCTCCGGCGCAGATGATTGCGACAGGCGCCCGCTCCAACCAGGCATGATAACGCTTGACGTTAATAACGCATCACGTTATCATCATACCGTGATCAGGAGCTTCCGGGACAGGGGAACCGAGGACGTATTCAACCGGCTCCCGGCGCGGCGTCTACCCAGCGACATCCTTCGCGCGGCGCGACGCAAGCTCCTGATACTCGACGCCGCCGAGACCCTGAGGGATCTGCGCGTCCCACCGGGGAACCGACTCGAGAGACTGTCCGGCGAGCGAGAGGGACAGTACAGCATCCGAATCAACGTTCGGTGGCGTATATGTTTCAGCTGGCGCGAAGGCGACGCCTACGACGTGGAGATTGTCGACTATCACTAGGATGACGGATGGCTAAGAAGAAGGCAGGGCCGATCCACCCCGGCGAGGTTCTGCTGGAGGAGTACCTCAAACCGCTGGGGATCAGTCAGTATCGACTGGCGAAAGACACGAGCGTGCCGCCGCGGCGGATCAACGAGATCGTGCACGCCAAGCGCGCCATATCGGCCGATACGGCGCTGCGCCTGGCCCGCTACTTCGGTACGTCCGAGCGTTTCTGGCTGAATCTACAGACGCGCTACGATTTGGAGGTCGAGAAGGACCGGCTGGCCGATCGTCTTGAAGAAGAAGTCGTAGTGCTCTCCTGAATGCGCCACACGACCCGCTCTCTCTGTCGGGCGGCCCGTCATCATGGAGGTTCCGATGCGACGCGCACTGTTCCTCGCGCTTTCCCTCGCCCTTCTTACCCCAGGAAGCTCGCGCTCTCAGGGCCAGCTGCAGGTGGCCGAGCTGGCCGAGTGCCCGCTGGAGAGCGGTGAAGCGATTCTGGATTGCCGGGTCGCCTACCGCACGTTCGGCGAGTTGAACGCCGAGCGGTCGAATGCCGTGCTGTTCACGACCCAGCTCACAGGCACCTCGGCGCAGATCGCCGGCTACGTGGGGCCCGACGGACTCGTCGACACCACGACCCATTTCGTCATCGCCGTCGACGCGTTCGGGAACGGTGTGTCTTCGTCGCCGTCCAACAGTAGCGCCCAGCCGGGCGCCGATTTTCCGCGCTACTCGATCCGCGACATGGTGGCGGCGCAGCATCGGCTGCTGACCGAGGTGCTAAGGCTATCGTCGCTAGATGCCGTGATGGGGATCTCGATGGGCGGGATGCAGTCGTTCGAGTGGGCGGTGAGTCATCCGGGGTTCGCCGCCAAGGTGATACCGATCGCCGGCTCGCCGCGCCTGGCCGCTTACGACATCGTCCTCTGGGAAACGTCGCTTCGCATGCTGGCCGTCTACCAGGAGACAGGCTCGCGCGACGCATCGTCCGCCCTCTTCGGCCTCAGCTTCCTGGTGGGGAACAGCCCCGACTACCACGCCCGCATGACACCCCGCGACAGCATACTCGGCATCCTCAACAGGCTGGACGGCATACCGCTCCCCACCCCGATCGCCCACAACCTGGCCAGCCAGGTCCGCGCGATAGTCGATCACAACGTCGCAGCGCCTTACGATGACTCGCTGGAGCAGGCCACGGCACGAGTGCAGGCCGACGTGTTGGTGATCGTCACTGTGCAGGACCACGTGGTGACGCCGGGGCCGGCGCTCAAGTTCGCCGAACTGCTGGGTGCGCAGACGGTCGTCCTGCCCAGCGATTGCGGGCACAACGGGCTGCGCTGCGACAGCGAGCAGCTATCTCGGGCGTCACAGGGTTTCCTAGCCGGACACGATTGACCCGGAAACGCACTGCCCCTAAAGCTGGCCGACGTGTTTCGCGTAGCGAGCGAGTCCCGACTGGCGGAGCCCCTCCAGCAAACGGGAGTCCGCCGTGACCAAGGTGGAGTTAAAGGCGACTGCAAGCGCGACGTAGAGACAGTCGTAGACCGTACGCGCCGTCTGCAGCGCGATCTCGAGCGCCGCTTCCAGCAGAGTCAGCGAGGAATAGATCTGTAACGGAACCGCCCGGAACGCCTCGACAATCGATCGGACTTCCGAGTTAGTCAGCTCGCCGCTCCGACGCTTCTTCCACAGAGCATTGCCGAACTCCGCCGGCAGCAGGTCGGGGGCGACCAGCTCGTTACTTTCGTCCAGGAGGGTGGCGGCGGAGCCGGAGTGCGTCTCGGGAACGTACCATTTGACGGCGACGCTGGAGTCGATCACATAGAGCGTCATCGCTCCCGATCCTCAGCCACGAGCTCCGTGCTGTCGCTGTGCACCCTGCCCGATAGCTCGTCTCGGATCCGCTCGGCAACGCGCCGCGCCTCCAGCATGTCGGCGCCTGCCGAGCGCTCCAGGATGAGCCGGAGCTCCGCCTCCAACGACCGGCCGTGCCGTTTGGCTCGCCGCTTCAGCGTCTCGACAATCGCGTCGTCCAAATCCCTCACGAGCACCTGCGCCATAGATCCTCTCCAGACCGTGACATGGCAAGGCGTTGCTATCATAATGATAGCAACGGCGAGACCATCGGGCAACCAGGTCTCACTCGCACGGCCGCCAATCTCGGCCTGCACCCTCAACGGAGTCTCAACGAGCGGCTTTGGGCATTAGCGGTGGTTGCCCGTTCCCTGTTGACCCGGGCTTCTACCGGTAAGACTGTTGTAGACGATCTCCACGAACAGCTCGCGTGGAACGAAGCGGTCTCGACCTTCATCGAATCCGGCGGTCGGGTTCGAGTCGAGTATTTCGGCGAGTGACCTACCTCGACTTATCTGCTCGGCGACGCGATTCCTGACAGTGGTCAGCATCTCGCGATACTCCTGCAGCCCCGCAAGATCCGTTGGAGGACCATGGCCCGGTATCACCTTGGTGCCATCATCACTCATGCTGATCAGGCGATCCATTGCAGCGATCGTACCGTCGATGGAACCCCCGTTCAGAATATCGATATACGGATAGCCGCCCACGAAACAAAGATCGCCCGTATGCATGACGTTCGCTCTGCGGAAATAGAAGGCCAAGTCGGCGTCCGAGTGGGCGTTGGGGATGTGGAAGACAAGGAGCTCGTCTTCATTGAAGTGGAAGGTCAGCGATTCGTGGATTGTGATGACCGGAAGAGCAGTCTCGGGATAGGGTGGCACCTCAACGCCCAGATCCGGATGTCGCTGGTCGGTCAACATGCGCACTCGCGATCGTTCATGCGCGATAACGGCGGCTCCGGTCTCGGCGAAAGCTGCGTTGCCGCTGGCGTGATCATAGTGCCAGTTCGTATTGAGGACGAAGCGAACAGGGTGAGGACTGATCTGCAAGAGTGCCGCATCTATCTTATCCTTGAGCTCGCCGAACTGGTCGTCTATCAGCAACGTTCCGTCTTCACCGACAGAGACACCTATGTTCCCACCGTACCCTATCAGCATGTAGACACCGTCCGTGATCTTGACCGCCTCTATCTGGACCTGATCAAAGTCCTGCGCCAGTACATTGCTGACGAAGAAGGACGAGATTAACACCGCCCCAAGGAGCCTAGCGCTATTCATGAGATGCCTCCCAGTTGTGTGGGACCGCGATTCGCACAGCACCGCTCTCATTCTTGGCGCCTGCATGCCGCATACGGCAGCGGCGAGGGCGACCGGGAACTCTAACGGTTTCAATCCAGTCTACTTGCGGTGCGACCACGCAACAAGGCGCGCTCGCCGGCCCGGAGTGACCTCTCCATAGCGTAGACGCACAGAAACCGGGCTGCGTGGGTACACTTGCTTCCCGCTGGTCGGGAGGTTGGCGGGAGTTGTATCTTGCGGTGCGGAGACCAATCCAGAAAACACGAACGACTATCGCTATTAGGCCGGAAGGCGCGCAGATCGCCTCACCGCCGAGGAGTGCAAATGAACTGGGACGCGCTGGCTGCCGTGGCCGAGTTGGCCGGGGCCCTGGTGGTCGTGGTTACGCTAGTGTACGTGGCGACGGAGCTCCGAGGGAACACCAAGGCGCTCCGCAGATCCGCCGCTGATTCAGCCCTGGCGGCCGTTCTCGACTTCACCAGGGACATGGCGCGGGACAAAGAGGTGAGCCAACTCCTCACCCAGGGCAGCGAGGACTGGGA
>CAYFSW010000004.1:0-69983 GCA_964345885.1 uncultured Gemmatimonadota bacterium
GGGCGTAGTCGGGATTGGAATGAAACGCACCATGATCGGTCTTCCTGACGATTTCGTCGCCTTTTTCGAGCTCCGCCCGCGCGAAGTTCACCGAGTGACATTGGCTGCAAAGAATCCCCAGGCGGTCCGGACGGCATGATGGCCTTCCGGCATGTGGCAGGTCTGGCAGGTCGGTGCCGCGACGTTCTCGGGGAGCGTGCCGTTCTGCTTCAGCAGATAGCGCACGCCGTGCTTCGAGGCCGAGTACATCTCCCACTGGGGCTGGTCGAACCCCATGTGACACGTCTGGCAGGCCTGCGGCTGGCTCGCCTCCACCGCCGAGAAGAGATGCCGCGTGTGGCAGGCATCGCACGATGCCACGCCAAAGCCCGCACCGTCCTCCTTGAGCGCCGCCATCTCCTCCTCCGTCTTCAGGCCGATCTTGTGGCAGCCGCCGCAACCCTTCATCCCCTGTGTCAGCGCCATGGGCATCCAGTGGGTGGTCGGCATTGCGTTCATCGCCGCCCAGGCCATTGCATGCTTCCCACTCTTGAACTGCTCAACCCGCTCCGCGTGGCACATGCCGCAAGTTTCAGGCGTCGGGATCTTCACCTCCCCAACGTCATCGGCGCTCGTATGATCGCCGCTGTGGCACACAGAGCATTCGACGCCCATGCTGCTGTGCTTGCTGGCCCCCCAATCCACAACGACGCCTGGGGTGACCTCGGTATGACACTCCACGCACGTCGCGAAGCCCGAGCCGCGCAACCCTCGATCGCCGAACGTCCCCGACAGCAGCACCGGCAGGACGGCCAGCAGTGCCAGCGTCGAGATGACGGTTAGCCTGCGCATTCCGCTACCTCCTTCGCCTAAAGAAAACAAATGTTGTTCTGTAACGGGCTGGGGTGTGAGGTTTCGGACTGCATTATGCGATTTGCGCGCCCGGCGGGCAAGCACGGTTCACCCTGGTGCGCCGACCCTGACCCGCGTCCGCAAGCTCTCGCGTCCCCGGGGCGTGCGCGCCATCTTATGAGAAAGCCCAAGTCGATGGCGATCGCTGCACGAACGTGCAAGACCGTTGAGGCGTCAAGGAGGTTCTCATGGCGGACCGAGTGAAGAAGGTCAACTACGTATACGTGACGGTTCCGAACCGCGCGGGCCAGGGGGCGAAGGTGCTCGGCGAGCTGAGGGAGGCAGGCGTCAACCTGCTCGCCTACTCCGGGTTCCCGGGGAAGGGCGGCAAGGCCCAGCTCGACATGATACCGGAGAGCATGTCAGAGCTGCGACGCGTGGCGAAGAAGAAGGGCTGGCGGCTGAGCAAGCCGAAGAAGGGCTTCCTGGTCCAGGGGTCCGATACGGTTGGCGCCGTTCATCGCCACATCGACAAGCTTGCGGCCAGCAAGATCAATATTACTGCGGCCGACGCAGTCGCAGCGGGCAAGAAGCGCTACGGGATGATCCTCTGGGTGAAGCCGAAGGACTATGCTCGCGCGGCTAGAGTGCTGCGGGCGAAATAGCAGGTTGTCGGTGGTCGGTGGCCGGTGGTCGGTGAATACCGACTACTGACTACCGACTACCGACTACCGTCCTAGTAGCTCGCCTCGTCGAATACGACCTTCCCCTTGAACACCTTGTACACGTACGCGGTGTAGGCGAGCACGATCGGCATACCGATGAGTGCTATGATCAGCATTGCGGTCTGTGTACGTGGTGTGGAGGCCGAGTTGTAGATCGTCAAGCTGTTCGCCAGATCGATACTCGACGCCACGACTCTTGGGAACATGCCCACCGCAGTGAGGCCGACGAGCGACGCGATCGTAACCGACGTGGCCAGAAACGTCCGACCGTAGCGCCCGCGCCTGTTGCTCAGCGGCACCGAAGTCGCCGACGCCGCGAACAGCACGAGCAGAATCCAGAAGAGCGGATTGGCAAGAACGCCTTCGAAGGCGTGCGGCGCGGCGAAGATCGCCAGCACGGTCACGACGGCGTAGAGTGCGGCGAACAGCAGCCAGCCGCGCATCGTCCAGCCGCGCATCCGCTCCCGCAGTTCGTCCTCCGACTTCAGACACATATAGGCGGCGCCCTGCATCGTGAACATCGCCAGGCTCATCAGCCCGCAGAGCAGCGCCAGCGGATCGAGCAGTCCGAGGAACGACCCGGTGAACGTGCCGCTGGCATCGATAGGGATCCCGCCGACGACGTTCCCTACCGCCACACCGTAGAGAACCGCTGCGAGTAGGCTGCCAACCCCGAAGCACCAGTCCCAGAGTCGCTTCCAGCCGGGGCCCTCCAGCTTGCCGCGAAACTCGAACGAGACGGCCCGCGCGATCAGCGCCACGACCACAAGCATCATCGCCAGGTAGAAAGCGCTGAACACCGTTGCGTAGACGACCGGGAACGCGGCGAACAGCGCGCCGCCACCGGTGAGCAGCCAGACCTCGTTGCCGTCCCAAACCGGGCCGATCGCGTTCAGGTAGATGCGCCGCTCCTCCTCGCTGCGCGCGAACAGGTACAGTACCCCTACTCCGAGGTCGAATCCATCCAGGACGGCGTAGCCGATGATCAGGACACCGACCAACAGGAACCAGATCGTAGGCAGGTCCATTACGCCGTCACCTCCTTACCATGCGCCGGCTCGAGGTCATGCCGCGCTTCCTTGACCATCAAGTAGACCCAAAGCGCGCCGAGGAAGCAGTAGATCGCTCCGAAGAGAAGTATCGAGAACAGAACCTCACCGGCTGCCACCGTTTCCGAGTGCGCATCGCTTGTCCGCAACAGCCCGTACACGATCCAGGGCTGCCTGCCGACCTCAGCCGCAACCCACCCGAATTGACAGGCGATGATCGGCAGCGGCACGACCCAAACGAGCAGCTTCAGAAAGCGCCGGCTCTCGAACAGCTGCCGCCGCCACAGCTGCAAGACGCCCCAGGCCATCACCATGATGAAGAAACCCCCCAGGATCACCATGTTGTGGAACGAGACGAAGGTCACCCAAAGCGGCGGAACCTCATCCGCGGGGAATTCGTCGAGCCCGCGGATCGGGGCGTGCGGGTCTCCGAAGGCGAGCCAGCTCAGTAGCCCCGGAACCTCAAGCTTCGCCCGCAACTCGGGCGGCTCGACGTGCACCAGACCGAAGAGGACCAACGGGGCGCCCTCCTGGCTCGTGTAGAGTCCTTCCATCGCTGCGAACTTCGCCGGCTGGGTCTCCGCGACCTGCACCGCGTGCCAGTGGCCGAACGGAAAGGCCACGAGTATCGCGGCTGCCAGGCCCCAGGGCACCGCCAGCTTCAAGCCCCGTTGTCCGACCTCGTCCTCTCGGTTCTTCAACAGTCGATACGCTGCGACCCCTGCCATCACGAATGCGCCCACGACCAGCGTGGCTACAATCGTGTGGAAGTAGCGCGGCAGCGTCGATGGGTTGAAGACCGCACCCCAGAAGCTCTCGAGCTCCGCCCGACCGTTGCGCACGGCGTAACCTGCTGGCGTCTGCTGCCACGAGTTCGCGACGATGATCCAGAAGGCGGAGATCGTCGCGCCCACCGCTACCATTAAGATCGAGAACCAGTGGACCGCTTTGGGGACGCGATCGCGCCCGAACAGGTACAGGCCCAGGAACGTCGATTCGAGAAAGAAGGCGAAGATACCCTCGGCCGCCAGCGGCGCACCAAAGATATCGCCCACGAACTTCGAGTAGCGCGCCCAGTTCGTGCCAAACTGAAACTCCAAGAGAATCCCAGTCGCCACGCCCACCGCAAAAGTGAAGGCAAGCAGCTTACCGAAAAGCTTCCCCATCCGGACAGACTCCGGATCACCACTGCGCCAGGCGCGGCCCTCGACAACTACCAGCAGCCATGCCAGGCCGATGCTGATCGGCGGAAAGATGAAGTGGAAGCCGGCGGTGATGGCGAACTGGATCCGCGAGAGGAGAACCGGATCCATCGGCACACTCCGTGTACGGGGCCCCGCACGAGGGACTTGGTTGTCGGGTTGTGCTCGGGAGACAGGATGGCACCCTGCCTGTGCCCGGTCAACCGCTACAGATCGAACTTCTGTCCGCGCTCGGGGATCCGCACGTCGGCTGCACCGTCTTCCTCGAGCCCTGCGGCGAGCGCCGCGAGCCCTTCTTGCTCGCCGTGAACCAGGAAGATCTGCTTCACGTCTCCTTTCTCCTGAACTCGGGATGCCCAGCGTAATAGCCCGGCGCGATCCGCGTGGGCGCTGTAACCCTCAGCCTTTCGGATCTGCGCCGTCATTTCGTACTCATCGCCGTAGATGCGGACGGGGCTCTTACCGTTCATGATCTTGCGGCCCAGCGTGTGCTCGGCCTGGAAGCTCACGAACAGTACGATCGACTCCCGCCGGGTCGCGTGGTGCTTCAGGTGGTGGAGGATTCGCCCGCCCTCACACATGCCCGACGCCGATATGATGACGGCTGGTTCGTCGCGGGTGTTCAACGCCCGCGAGCCCTCGGTGCTCCTCACGTACTTGAGTCCGTCGAAGCACAGCGGATCCTGGTCGCTATCGCTGACAAGCATCTCCAAATACTCATCGTCGTAGCACTCGGGGTGGACCCGAAAGACGTCGGTCGCGTTCACGGCGAGCGGACTGTCGACGAAGACATCGATGGGTGGCAACTCACGCGCCTCCCAGAGCTGGTTCAGGCGGTAGACGATCTCCTGGGTACGGCCAACGGCGAAGGCGGGAATGAGCAGCACCCCACCGGCGTCTATCACTTCGACGACCGTACGGCGCAGAAGCGCCTTGGCATTGCCGCTGCTCTCGTGCAGCCGGTCGCCGTACGTGCTCTCCATGATCACGTAGTCGGCACCCTCGAAGACGCGAGGATCGCGGAGGATCGGAAGCCCCTTGCGCCCGATGTCACCGCTGAACACCAGGCGCGACTTCTTACCCTTCTCGTTCGCCTCCACCATCACGATCGCCGACCCGAGGATGTGCCCGGCGTCGCGGAACCGAACCGTCACGCCGGGCAGCGGCTCGAACGGTTGACCGTAATCGATGCTGTGGAACGACTTCAACGTCTTCATCGCGTCTTCTTTCGTGTACAGCGGCTCGAACGGCTTCTTGCCCTGCTTCCGTCGCCGCTTGTTCACGTACTTCACATCGTTCTCTTGCAAGTGGGCCGAGTCGATTAGCATGTAGGCGCAGAGGTCACGCGTCGCCGAGGTGGAGTAGATGGGGCCGCGGAACCCGGCCCGCACCAGCGACGGCAGGTTGCCGCCGTGGTCGATGTGGGCGTGGGAGAGTACGACCGCGTCGATCTGCGAGGCAGCGAACGGCAGGCTGCGGTTGCGCTCGAACGCCTCCTTGCGCCGTCCCTGGTATAGCCCACAGTCAAGCAAGATCTTGCGGCCGTTTGCCTCTAGCAGGTGCATCGAGCCAGTGACGGTCCCCGCCGCTCCCCAGAACTGGACTCTCATATAGATCCTTTTCGTATGATAAAACACCCTGGAACAAGAACCCCGCAATTGCGTATACTACTGTGGAAACGTAGCCTGCGTTACCCGCCCTCGCTCCCATCCCCCCAAGCCGGCTCCGCTGGAAACAATGCTATGGCCAAACACCCTAAGTCCATATTTGGGTTCACTTTATTCGAGCTGCTGGTCTCCATAGTCATCCTGGGGATCCTGGCAGCCATCAGCCTCAAGGTCGCCGACGGCAGGAGGCGGGCCTACGTAGCCGTCATCGCGTCGGACCTGCGTAACGTGGCGACCGCCCAGGAGGCCTACTTCCATGACAGCATTGACGAGCCGGGCGGGCCAAGCTACGCGCCGAATCTGACCCAGCTCAACTTCAACGTGAGCGAGCACGTATTGGTGCAGATGGTCGGTCATCAGAAGGGCTGGAGCGCCCGCACCATTCACAAGAAGCGGAACGATTTCCGCTGCGCGATGTACGTGGGCCACGTGGAGGGATTGATACAGATCTACGAGCCGGCGATCGAAGAAGGCGCCATGGAGTGCGAGCCCAAGCTGGGCAAAGGCAGAAAGTAGTGAGCGCGACCGAGGTCTCTCGACGAGGTAGTCATCATGAAGATCAAATCACGAGCAACGTTTGACAAGGCGGTAGCGCTCATCGGAGTGCTGCTCGTCCTGTCACAGCTCCTCCTGCTCGCCTACTCCCCGATCCACGTCGCAGTGGTGGTCCTGGGCGTTCTGATGATCTACGTGGGCATATGGCGTCTAGTAAGCCACATGCTTCCCAATCGGCGCGTCTACATGCCGCTGCGAGAGGAAGTCGACGAGTTCATCCGGCTTGTGCGCAGGCTCAACAGCGAGCGGGCCGCGGGTGATTTCCCGGCGGCTTTCGAGACGGGCTCCGAGCTGCGGGAGACGGTGGAGCGGGTGATCGCCGTCGCCGGTGTGGAGAAGGAACCGGGTAACGGCACGGAAGCCGACTTGCAGCGCCAGACGATGGGATCAGCGTGATTCAGCCCGCTGACCCTCGTGCTCGGCGCAACGCGGCCATCCTGCTTCTCGTTTTCAGCTTACTGGGCACGGTCGCGTACTTCGCCACGGACCGGTTCGTCACGGACCTCAAAGAACTGGCGTGGGCCGATCCCGGCCTGGCGGTCGAGCAGGCCGGCATGGCCATCAAGCTGCTCGCCTTGACCCTCGGAGTGTTTCTGGCGGGCTTTTCAGCCTGGCTCTTCCACTTCTCGCTCCGCTCCGCTAGAGCCGGATGCTTCCCTCCCCCGGGCACCCGTCTTATCAAGGAACGCACGACAGTGACAGGCGAGCCGGCGCGGGCACGCGCGCGGTTCGGGTATGTTCTGGCAGCGGTCTTCGCCACAGCAGCTGTAGTCCTACCTGCCTACCTCTGGCACACCATCGACCTACTGACCCGGCCCTGAGCACGTAACTCAGGTACACGCGGGCTGTCTTGATGCACGCCGCCCGGACGCCCAACTTCGACCGTAATCCGAGGCCAATTCATACACGCCGAGCGGCAACCATGTTGCCCGACCGTTGGAAATCAGACGATGACCTGGCTCCTGGTCCTAGCCCTGCTGCAGGTGCCGCCCGCCCTCCAGAGAGCGGGCCTACCTGAACCGGACCCCGACGTTTCGATCGGGCTCGCCTTGAGCGGCGGCAGCGCCAAGGGCTTCGCCCACATAGGCGTCCTCCGCGTGCTCGAAGGGGCCGGAACCCCAATCGATGCGATAGCCGGCACGAGCATGGGGGCGCTCGTCGGTGGCCTCTACTCCATCGGCTACACGCCCGACATGCTGGAGGAGTTCACGGTCGAGCAGGATTGGGAGACACTGTTCACCGACAGCTACGACCGGCGGGGCTGGACGATCGAGAGCAAGTTGGCCAGGGAGTACATGCTCGAGCTGCCGATCCGCGGGCAGCGCCCGCAACTGCCCGCCGGCCTCGTCGCCGGCCAGCGCATCTCGCAGCTTCTCACCGGGCTGACCTGGTCGGCCCACGCGGTGCATGACTTCCGCAGCTTCCCGATTCCCTTCGTGGCTCTGGCCACCGACCTCGAGACCGGTGAGGCGGTGGTCCTCGATAAGGGGCTCCTGCCGCGAGCCATGCGGGCGAGCATCTCGATTCCCAGCGTGTTCGCCCCGGTCCGGATCGGAGACCGGGTCTTGGTGGACGGCGGCCTGTCACGCAACCTGCCGGCGCAAAACGTCGTCGAGCTCGGTGCCGATGTCATTATCTGTGTCGACGTGTCCGACCCGCTCGCACCTGCGGACAGCATCCGGACACTGCTCGACGTCCTCGATCAATCGATCTCGTTTCGAACGACGGCTTCCACCGAGGAGCAGCGCCGGCTGTGCGACGTGATCATCGAGCCAGACATCGAAGGGCTCTCGGCAATCGCTTTCGACCGGGCGGCTGAGTGGATCGCACGGGGCGAAGCGGCGGCTCGCGCAGCCCTGCCGCAGATCCGTGCCCTGGCCGGCGATGCACGCGCCCGCGGATCACGGCACGTCCCGCTCGTCCGCATCGATTCGACTTACGTAGACGAGCTCGTGCTCGAGGGTCTACAGCTCGCCTCTGGCCATTCCGTCGCCAGGGCGCTCGACCTCGAGGTTCCGGGCTGGGTCACCAGAGAGGAAGTGGACCGGGCGATCGGCAGCGCTTACAGCAGTGGGCTCTTCGCCAGCGTCACCTATCGGCTGGATGGGGCGCAGCGTGGAGATTCGCTGGTCTCGGCACTCGCCATACGATTCCAGGAAGAAAAACGTGATCGGCTCGGGTTCAGCTTCCGCTACGAGACGCGCTACAAGGCCTCGATCCTGATGTCGACGACCCTCCGCAACCTCTTGCAGTACGGTTCCGTCACACGGCTAGACATGCGGTTGGGCCAGCAAATCCAGGTGGGCGGGCAGTACTTCCGTCGCTCCGGTCCGGGGAACGCACTGAGCTTGGGAGCGAGGGCCGAGTGGAGTGAAGCGCCGCTAGACTTCTTCGAGGACGGACGTCGCGTTGCCGAACTCCGGGTCGACGTCGTGAACCTGTCCGGCTTCGTCGGGATGGCCCTGGGGAACACGGCGCTCGCCGGCGTCCTCCTGAAGGGCGAGTATGCACACAACAGAGCGACGATTACCGCGGACACGTTTGACGAGAAAGACACGTTCTACAGCGTAGCGGCCCTTGTCCGGGCCGACACCTACGACCGCGCCGCCTTTCCCAGCCGCGGGTTCGGATTGCTGTTGAAGTCGGAATGGGCCGACCGCTCCGTCGGTAGCGGCCACTCCTTCTCGCACAACGTCCTCGACGCCGATCTCTATCTTCCGATCCACCGGCACGCTTCGCTGATCTTTCGCGCCACCCTGGGTAGCTCGTCCGGCGGTGACGACCTTCCCACCCACTACCTCTTCTTCCTCGGCGGTTCCAGCCCGTACTTCGTCTTCCCCGACCGCCAGTTCCCGTTCTTCGGGCTCGAGACCCATGAACGCCGCGGCAGACACGTCCAGAGCTTCCAGTTTGGCGTGCAGGTCGAGTTCGCGGAACGTCTCTTCGCTATCCTTCGCCTCAACGCCGGCGACACGCCCGAGCACTGGGACTTCGATCCGGACCGCTACCTGGTCGGTTACGGATTGACGCTCGGTGTGCGAACGCCCTTCGGCCCGATAACAACCACCATCGCCGAAACGACCCTCGCCGAGTGGCCCGACCTGTCGGTCGATCTCGGCTATCAGTTCTAGCCGGGAGGAACAATCGCCCAGCAGGTGAGTATACTGGCATTCAGGATGTGAGCCGTGTTACCTTTCCTTGCCGCCCCCGCGACTCCCTCGTAGATCCGGCGCCCGGGCAGCACCCGTGACGCGACTGAGGGCGGACCAAGCGTCCCACACTCGTTCCGTCCGAAGCGGCCCAAGGTCGCGGGCAGAGTGGGCAAGCAGTAATAGGAACAGGCAGGGGGGAGCCATGACAGCTTCTTACGCGCCCACGCGCAACCTGATGGACAAGGTGTTGGCTCTGGCCGGCGTGGCAATCGTCGTGTTAGAGATCTACATCCTGGTCGAATCGCCCTATCACGTTCTGCTCCTGGCTTTCGGCGTCCTGCTGATATACGTGGGGACATGGCGGCTCGTCGGTCGCCTGCTGCACAGGCGCATGAATATCCTGTTGCGCGAGGAGATAGACACGTTCATCACGCTGGCGCGCGACCTTTATACCCACAGAACGCACAGCGACAGCGCGCGGCTCCATTCGACGAAGGCAGCGCTACGCGAGTCGGTCGAGCGGATCATCTCCGCCGCCTCCAAGTATCAGGACCAGCCGAAGAAGTAGGTCGTGGGCCGCACCGCGGCCCACTAAGCTTCCCTACACGGTCCGACCGACAGCTTCCGCCACGGGACGTAGCTCATCCATCAGCTGGTCAAACTGCTCGAGCCTGAGCGACTGAGCCCCGTCGGAGACGGCGCGCTCGGGTTCTGGGTGTACCTCTACGATGATGGCGTCAGCGCCGGCGGCCACTGCGGCTTTTGCCATTGGGAGTACGTGATCGCGAACGCCTGTCCCGTGGCTCGGGTCGACGACTATCGGTAGATGACTGCGCGCCTTCACTGCCGGCACGGCGCTCAGGTCCAGCGTGTTACGTGTCGCTCTCTCGAACGTACGGATGCCGCGCTCGCAGAGCAGCACGTCGGGATTGCCGCAGGCGGCGATGTACTCGGCGGCCGCGAGCCATTCCTCGAGTGTCGCAGCCGGCCCTCGCTTCAGCATCACGGGTCGGCGCGAGCGACCGAGCTCACGGAGCAGCGTAAAGTTCTGCATATTGCGAGCGCCCACCTGCATGATGTCGCAGTAGTGTGCAGCGAGCGGGATCTGCGAGGGCTCCATGACCTCACTGATCGTCAACAGGCCGTGCGCCGCAGCCGCCTGGCGCAGCAGGTACAGCCCCTCCTCGCCGAGGCCCTGAAAGGCGTAAGGGCTGGTGCGCGGTTTGTAGGCGCCGCCGCGCAGGATGTGCGCGCCGGCGGCCGCGACCGAGGCCGCCACTTGATTGACCGTTTCGGGATCTTCCACCGAACACGGCCCCGCCATCACCACTAACCGTTCGCCGCCGACGACCACGCCGCCGCCTACGTCGATCTGCGAGTCCTCGGCCTGAAATGCACGACTCACCAGGCGGTACTCGGGGCCATCGACGGAGATCTCGGCGATGCCGGTCAGCCCGTCCAGCAAGTCGGGCGTGGGAGCCCGACCTGCACCCGTCACTCCCAACACCACCCGCTCCATGCCCGAGCGGCGGACGCTGAACCCTGCCTGGGTGACACGCTCGACCACATCGGCTATCTGGCCCGCGCTAGCCTTTGCTTCCATCAGTACGATCACGTCTTGGCCTCCCTGCGCTCCGTTGCTGCCCGGTGAATGCCACGCTTCAGTTCCTCTGCCCTGCGCTTCACCGCCCCAACCGCCGCTTCACGGCTTGCCGCCTCCGCCGCCTCGCGTACGAAGGCACTGCCCACTATGACGCCGTCGGCGACCTCGGCCACCCGCTCCGCATCGTCCGCCGTTGTAACACCGAAGCCCACCGCCACCGGCACTCTGCTGAACCGCTTCGCCCGCTCGACCTGCTCGGCCAGCCCGGCGCCGATTCCGCCCTGCGGGCCCGTCACGCCGTGGCGGCTGATCAAGTAGAAGAAACCCGTCGACGCCTGCGCCGCGACGGCCAGCCGCCCGTCCGGCGTGTCCGGCGCTCCCAGGTAGACCGTATCGAGACCGGCGGCGACGGCCGTGGCGCGCAGGCTCCCAGCATCCTCCGGCAGCAGATCCGGCACCAATATTCCACTCGCCCCCGCCGCCGCGGCGTCCCTACAGAATTCGTCCGACCCGTAGGCGAGCACCGGGTTGAGCGCGGTCATCATTACGACCGGCAGGCCTGAACCCTCGGCGATACGCGGCAACGACTCCAAGACCCTCTTCACGCTGACCCCGCCCGCCAGCGCCCGGGTGTAGGCCGCCTGAATGATCGGACCGTCGGCCAGCGGATCGCTGAAGGGAATCCCCAGCTCCAGCACATCTGCCCCCGCCTCGCCCAAAGCCTCGGCGAGCGCTACGGTCCTCTCGACATCGGGATCGCCAGCGGCAAGGTAGGCGACGAGCGCTGCCTTCCCCTCGTTGCGACACCGCGCAAACGCTTCCCCGATACTCTCTCCGCTCACGCTCCCCTCTCAATCGTCATCGCCCGCGGATCTCTTCGTCGCCCCGCACCACATCCTTGTCACCCCTGCCGGAAAGATTCACCAGCAATACCCCATCCTGCCCCAACTCGCTTCCCCACTCGAGCGTATAGGCCAGCGCGTGACTCGATTCCAGCGCCGGGATGATCCCTTCGCTCTTCGCCAACGCGGCGTAGGCGTCCATGGCCTCATCGTCAGTGACCGACAGATAACGCGCGCGACCCGTCTCCCGCAGCCAGACGTGCTCCGGCCCGACGCCCGGATAGTCCAGGCCCGCCGCGATCGAATGCGTGGGCGCCACCTGGCCGTCGTCATCTTGGAGGATGAAGGAGCGCGAGCCGTGCAGTACGCCCGGCTTGCCGGCGACCAGTGAAGCGGAATGCCGACCGCTGCTCAGCCCTTCACCGGCGGCCTCGACCCCAACCATCTCCACGTCGTCATCGAAGAATGGGTGGAAGAGTCCGATGGCGTTGCTGCCGCCACCCACACAGGCGACCAGACCGTCGGGCAGGCGACCACACTCCTCGAGAATCTGCCGACGCGCCTCGATCCCTATTACGCTCTGGAAGCTGCGAACCATGAGTGGATACGGGTGAGGCCCGACGCAGGAGCCGATCACGTAGTGAGTGTCCCGATACGACCCCATCCAGTCACGGATCGCCTGGCTCGTCGCGTCCTTCAGCGTCTTCGACCCGCTATCGACGGGGATCACCTCGGCACCCAGCAGCTCCATCCGCACCACGTTGAGCTGCTGCCGCGCCATGTCGATGGAGCCCATGTACACCTGGCACGGCAGCCCGAGCAGCGCCGCGACGGTTGCCGTGGCCACGCCGTGCTGGCCGGCCCCGGTCTCGGCTATCAGGCGCTGCTTGCCCAGGGTCCGGGCCAGCAGCGCCTGTCCCAGCGCGTTATTCAGCTTGTGGCTGCCGGTATGGGCCAGATCTTCCCGCTTCAAGAACACCGCGGCGCCGCCCGCCAGCTCGCCGAAACGGCGCGCCCGGTAGAGCGGCGTGGGTCGGCCGACGTAGGCGGCCAGCAACGCGTCTAGCTCCGCCCGGAAGCCACTGTCGTTCCACAGCCGCTCGAACGTCTCTTCCAGCTGATCGAGGGCCGGGACCAGCGTCTCCGGCACGTAGCGTCCCCCGTACTCGCCGAACCAGCCGCGTCGATCGTTACCGCTCATCTCATCGTTCTTCGCCATCAGCTTCCAATCCGCGCATCAGTTTCGCGCACCGCAGCGACGAACGCTGCTGTCAGCGCGTGGTCCTTTACTCCCGGGGCCGACTCGACCCCCGACGAGACATCGACGCCGCCGGGCCGCAGACGCTCGACGGCGGCACCCACGTTACCTGGGTTCAGGCCGCCGGCGACTATTACCTTGCTTCGCGGCCAAGGAAGGTGTTCCGCCTCCGACCAGTCGAAGACCTCTCCGGTACCGCCCAAGCGGCCGTCCGCGGCCGGGGCATCGAGCAGGAACGCGTCCGCCGGGTAATCGCGCGCCCGCTCGAGATCTGCCGCGCCCGCCACGCGCACCGCCTTGATCACCTTCGCCGTGAGCGCGGCAGCCAACTCCGCTCTCTCGTGCCCGTGCAGCTGAATCCAATCGAGCCGGCAGCGCTCCGTCGCCTCCTGTATGAACTCCAGCGCCTGATCCGCGAAGACGCCCACCCGCTGGACGCGCACCGGCGCCGCGGCCAGAACTTCGGCCGCGCGCACGATGTCCAGCCGGCGCGGACCGCTGGCGAACACGACCCCCAGCGCATCGGCTCCCTGCCGCGCGGCGAACTCCGCGTCGACCGGCCGGGTCAGACCGCAGATCTTGACGCGCGTCCCCACGTCCTGATTATCGCTCGCGCCCAACCGCACGATCATCGCACGACTCCTGATAGCTCGGCGACCTTGTCGCCTCGCTCCGCCGGCGGCAAACGCAACAGCGACTCGCCCACGAGGACGGCGTGGACGCCCGCATCGCGAACGCGCCGCACATCGTCGGAGCCCTGTATGCCGCTCTCGCTCACCAGCGTGACACCTTCGGGAACCGCCGGCGCCAAACGCTCGGTAACGCCGAGGTCGGTCGTCAGCGTACGCAGATTTCGGTTGTTGATGCCGATGAGCGTGGCTCCGACCTCCAGCGCGGTGGACAGTTCACTCTCGTCGTGCACCTCCACCAGACACTCCAGATCGACCTCATCAGCGGCCCGCAGCATGTTCTTCAACTCGTCCCGCGTAAGGATGGCCGCGATCAGCAGGCCGGCCGACGCGCCAGCAGCGCGCGCCTCGTACAGCCCGGCGACGTCCACCAGGAAATCCTTGCGCAGCGCCGGAAGCTTCACCGCCGCGCCCACGACCTCCAGGTCGACCAGGTCACCCCCGAAGTCTTCGGCGTCGGTGAGCACCGAGACCGCTGCGGCACCCTCACGCTCGTAGAGTCGAGCGACGTCGGCCGGCGCTTCGCCGGCGACCAGGGTACCGGCCGACGGGCTACGCCGCTTGAACTCGGCGATCAGCGCGACGCGACCAGCGCCGCGCAGCGCCGAGGCGAATGATGGGAGCCCGTCCCTGCCGGCGGCGCGATCTCTGAGCGCCGCCAGCAGCTCGCCGGCCGGCGCTTCTTCGGCCCGGCGGGCGCGCACCTCCCACGCCTTTCGGTCCAGGTATCCCGCGCCCACTTCTCAGCTCTGCCCCCATCCGGGCATGCCGCCTTCCACCTTCTCCCCCGTCACGCGTTTGGCGCCCTCACGCTCGCGCAGCCTCCGCGAGTAGTCCAGCAACGCCTCGAGACTAGCCAGCGCCGCACCCGAGTCGACTGCCTGCTGCGCACTTTCAACGCCCTCCCTGATGTCCGCAACTACCTTCGCGGCGACCAACGACGCACCGGCATTAAGCAGCGCTACGTCGCGCGGGCCACCGGCCTTCCCCTCGAGTACTGCCCGCAAGATGCCGGCGTTCGTCGACGCGTCGGCGCCCTTGATGCTCGCTGCCGATCCGCGATCCAAGCCGACGTCCTCCGGGGAGACCGTGTACTCTCTCACTTCACTCCCCGTCCACTCGGCGACCAGGCTAGGCCCGGTGATCGTCAGCTCGTCGAGGCCATCGCTGCCATGCACGACCAGCGCCCGTTCCACACCCAGGTTGCCCAGCACCCTGGCCAGCTTCGGGGCGAGCGAACCCTCGAAGACGCCCATGATCTGGGCCGTTGCGCCGGCGGGGTTGCAGAGGGGACCGAGCACGTTGAACACGGTGCGCATTCCTAGCTCGCGCCTCGGCGGCCCGGCGTGCCTCATCGCGCTATGAAACGTCGGCGCGAACAGGAAAGTGATCCCCACCGCATCGAGGGCACCCGCCGCCTCCGGGCCCGCCATGTCGATCTCAACCCCGAGCGACTCCAGCACATCGGCCGACCCGGTCTGGCTGCTGATCGCCCGGTTGCCGTGCTTCGCCACTTTCTGCCCGGCGCCTGCGGCGATGAACGCCGCGGTCGTCGAGATGTTGAACGTGGACGATCCGTCGCCCCCGGTACCGCAGGTATCGAGCAGCTTCGGGTACTTGTGCGGCACCTGCAGCGCTTTCGAGCGGATCGCCTCGGCGCAACCGGTGATCTCATCGACCGTCTCGCCTTTGGCACGTAGTCCCATCAGAAAGCCGCCAATCTGCGCCGCCGTGGCACCGCCCTCCATGATGGTCCCCATCGCCGCCGCCGCTTGCTCCCGGCTCAGGTCGTTTCCCATCGCCAACTCGCTCAACACCGTTCGGAACTCGTCACTCGCATTCACAGTCATAGTCGCGCACCACTGTTGTCGCAGATTACTGTTCACTGGCCACCTATCACTGATCGCCTGCCACCGCATACCGCACACCGACTACTGCACACCGGACTGCGCCCGCCACCCGGCAGTCGGGTGCGTTGCTACACGCAAGAAGTTGGACAGAATCATCTCGCCGTCCGGCGTGAGTATCGACTCGGGATGGAACTGAACGCCTTCTACCGGATGCTCCGTATGTCGCAGTCCCATGATCACACCGTCAGAGCTGCGGGCCGTGACGATCAGCTCGGGCGGCAGTGTCTCCTCGATCACGGCCAGCGAGTGATAACGGCCGACCTCGAACGGGTTGCTCAGGTTCGTGAACACACCCTTCGAGTCGTGCTCGACTCGGCTGACCTTCCCGTGCATCGGTCCTGGCGCCCGATCGACCTTCGCGCCGTAGACGGCGCCGATGATCTGGTGGCCCAGGCAGACGCCCAGCACCGGACACAGCGGCCCGACCTTCTTCAGCACATCGGGAGCGTTCTTCGCTTCGGCCGGACCGCAGGGACCAGGTGAGATGACCACGCCGGCGGGCTCCCTGGCCAGCACTTCGTCGGCTGTGATCCCGTCGTTACGATGAACCTCCACTTCGGCCCCCAGCGCACCCAACATTTGCACCAGGTTGTAGGTGAAGGAATCGTAGTTGTCGATTACCAGGATCACGGTCTCACCTCCCCGCCAACCGCGGTGGCGACGTGACTTCCGTTCACCGGCCGATCGTCGACACCGGCCAATGCCAATGCCGCGAACAGAGCCTTCGCCTTCGCCTCCGTCTCGGCCAACTCGTTCTCGGGCACCGAGTCGGCCACGATCCCGGCGCCCGCCTGCACGTGGGCGCGACCACCCTGTACCGCGATCGTGCGAATCGAGATGCAGGTATCGAGGCTTGTCGCGCCGAATCCGATATAACCGATGGCGCCGGCGTAGGCGCCACGACGCAGCGCTTCCAGTTCCTCGATGATCTCCATCGCCCTTATCTTCGGCGCTCCACTCACCGTACCCGCCGGGAAACACGCCTCCAGCGCGGCGAGCGTATCTACATCATCCCGTAGCTTGCCGGTCACCGTGGAGACCAGGTGCATGACGTTGCGGTAGCGCTCTACCGTCATGAGCGTGGGAACGTGCACACTGCCCACGCGGCAGACCCGGCCCAGATCGTTGCGACCCAGATCCACCAGCATCACGTGCTCCGCCTTCTCCTTCGGATCGTTGCGGAGGTCCTCCTCCAGGGCGGCGTCCTCGTCGGGGTCTTTGCCTCGCGGTCGAGTGCCGGCGATAGGACAGACCTGGGCAACGCCGTTGGCTGCGCGCAGCAACATTTCGGGGCTCGCGCCGACGAGTGTTACCTCGGGGAACTCGAGGAAGAACATGTAGGGGCTCGGGTTGAGAACCCGCAGCGCACGGTAGAGCCGGAAGGGGTCGCCGGTGACGGGGACGGTGAGCCTACGGCTCAACACCACCTGGATCGCATCGCCGGCCCAGACATATTCCCGGGCCCGGGCGACAGCATCCAGGAACTTGTTGTCATCGGGTGTCTTCTCGGCACTCTGCAACAACTGGTCGGCGCCCTCAGCGCTACCCATCGTCTCGAACGGCGGGGCCGGCGCCGCCTGCCTGAGCGCCGCCACTACCTCTTCCACATGTGCCGAGGCCCGGCGATAGCCTTCCTCACGCGACACATTGGGCGCGATGACCGAAACGACCAGCAGTCGCTGTTTCAGATGGTCGAACACCAGCGTCGTCGCGTAGCGTGCAAAAACGGCGGCCGGGAAAGGGCTCGGGTCAGGCAGTACGCTGGGCAACCTCTCGATACTGCGGACGAGGTCGAACCCGAGTGCGCCGACGGCGCCGCCGACGAACCCCGGCAACTCGTCCCCGATCTGATGGACTGGCGCGCTACCCACCAGCTGCCGCAGCGCCGCGATCGGCGACGCCTCGTAGGAAGCGATCCCGCTCTGCGTCTCCACCGTGCCGCGATCCAAGTCGGCGCGCAGCACGGCGTCGGGCCCCACACCGATAAACGAGTAGCGACCCAGACTCCCGTCCTGCTCCGCGCTCTCCAGCAGGAAGCCGGTTCCGCCGCGCCGCAGTTTCAAGAATGCCGATATCGGGGTCTCGGTATCCGATGGTAGGGCGCGCCACACCGGGATCGACGCGTCGGTCGGCGCCGCCAACACCTCCTCCAACGACGGCTTCAACGTCTCGCTGAACAACCCTGCCCCCTTCCTGCTGCAGGCCAAAAAGAAAGCGGGCGCGGTCTTCTCGGCTGGGAGAAGAGCGCGCCCGCTTCTCGGGCTCTTCCAGGGATCTCGTTCTAGGTCGTCGAGCCCCGGAATCCGCGCACCACTCCCCGCGGCAAGGGCCACCACCAGCCCCACCAGCCCTCCCGGGCATACCGATAGGAGTAGTGCATGCTCATGAGGCGGACCAAACTAAGGGCTGGCCCACGGGCGGTCAAGGGATCCGTGTGTGGGAACCCGGGAACCCATGATCAAGAGGACCAATAGAACCATAGAATACTCGAGATTCGAATCGCGGCCATTCTGATTTCGAGTATTCTATTGCTCAATTGTTCAAGTAGTCATGGAATGCCGATTTCCAACCCGGAAACAGACCAGCGCGCCCACCCGTAGTGTAACCGTGGCGACAGAAGGGCCCCAGCCACACCGACTCAGCTCTCGGGTATCATGGACCACCTACGAAGAGATCTCGCCTTCGCCGTCCGGATGCTGCTCAAGCACCCTGGAATATCGCTGATCGTGGTTCTCACTCTCGGTATCGGCATCGGCCTCACGACCATGGTGTTCAGCATGATCAACGGCGCCATGTACAAGGGGCTGCCGTTCCCGGACGGGGACCGTGTGATGATCGTCGGCACTGCCGAGCCGGCCCGCGACGTTCGGTTCGGGACCGTCGGTGTTCACGATTTTGTCGAGTGGCGCGAGCAGCAGACGACGTTCTACGAGCTGGCGGGATTCAATATCCGGACGGTCAACCTGGCGGCCAGCGAGGGTCGGCCGGAGCGTTATACGGCGACGATCACGACAGCCAATCTATTCGACGTCATCCGGGTGAGCCCGATCCTGGGGCGTGGTTTCCAGGCGGGCGACGACCGGCCCGGCGCGGAGCCGGTGATCATAATCGGCCATGACGTCTGGCAGAACCGCTTCGGCGGCTCGCCGGCGGCGATAGGCGCGACGGTTCGCGCCAACGGCGAAATACGGACGATCGTCGGGGTGGCGCCGGAGGGCTTCGCCTTTCCCGATAGAGAGCAGCTCTGGATTCCGCTGGAGCTCGACCCCAACGCAACGGCGCGCGGCGAGGGCATGGAGCTCTTCGCCATGGGTCGGCTGCGGGATGGTGTCTCACTCGACCAGGCGCGCGCCGAGCTCGCCACCATCGCCCGCCGTATCGAGCGCGAGTACCCCGCGACCAACGAGGGCGTCAGCGCGACCGCCATGTCGTTCTCCCAGCTCGTGGTCGGCCCCGAGTTCGCCGGCATGATCTACACTATGCTCGCTGCGGCGCTCGGCGTCTTGCTCATCGCCTGCGCCAACGTCGCCAACCTGTTGCTGGCGCGTGCATCCGTCCGGACGCGAGAGGTGGCGGTACGCAACGCGCTCGGCGCCAACCGCAGCCGAATCATAGCCCAGTTGATGACTGAAGTGCTCATCCTGTCGGTCATTGGCGGCGTTCTGGGTGTTGCACTAGGTCACGTCGGGATTACTTGGTTCGACAGGGTCACCAACATCGAGCCGCCACCGTTCTGGATCACGTTCGGCTTCGACCACCGCGTCGTGCTCTTCGTGATCGCTACGGTCCTGCTCTCCTGCCTGATCTCCGGACTGGTGCCGGCGCTGCGGGCGAGCAGACTGAACATCAACGAGGCGCTGAAAGACGAAGCTCGTGGCTCTTCGAGCCTGCGTATCGGCAAACTGAGCGGTGGGCTCGTTGTCACTGAGATAGCGCTCTCCTGCGGCTTGCTGATACTCGCCGGGCTGATGATCAGAAGCATCGTGGAGCTCAAGGGCCAGGACCTCCCGTTTGCGACAGAGAACGTCTTCACGGCGCGCTTGGTGTTGCCCGAGGAAGACTATCCGGATGCGGAGAGCCGTATCCGCTTCTACGAGGAACTGCTGCCGAAGGTACGGGCGATACCCGGAGTGGAGGCGGCGACCTTATCGGACGGCCTACCGGCGGCCGGCAACGGAACACGCGTAATCCAGATAGAGGGCGCCTCGTACGCCACAGAGGAGGACTACCCGGCCCCTCGCGAGGGGATCGTCACACCCGGGTACTTCGAGACGTTCGATGTCTCTGTACTTCAGGGTAGGGCGTTCACCGACATGGATCGGCGCGAGAGCCCGCCGGTGGCTGTGGTGAACGAGAGCTTCGTCCGCAGCTTCTACCCGGACGGCGACGCGCTGGGCCGGCGCCTCCGCATGGTTCTGGCCGACGGGCCATCGGAGTGGATGACGGTCGTCGGCGTCGTACCCGATATGAAGATGGAAGGTATCGACAACTTCCAGGCCAGTCCGGCCGGCTATTACATCCCCATCGCCCAGAGCCCCATCGGCACGTCTGTCCGCATCGCTATTCGCACGCGCGGCGCGCCGCTGGCGATCACATCCGATGTGCGGACGGCGGTCGAGTCGCTCGATCGCAATCTTCCCATCTACGAAGTGCTGTCGATGACGGACGTGATCGCCAAGGAGACCTGGTTCTTCTGGATCTTCGGCTATGTGTTCATGGCGCTCGGCTTCATCGCCCTGATGATGGGGATGATCGGCCTGTACGGCGTGATGTCGTTCGCCGTCAACCGGCGCACCCAGGAGATGGGCATCCGCATGGCTCTGGGAGCCGACACCCCGAGCCTGGTGCGCCTCGTGATGCGGAGAGGGGCGGCTCAGATGGGCCTCGGAATCGTGCTGGGGATCGGAATCGCCGCGCTCGCCGCCAGCCCGCTGGCCGTGTTGCTCTATCGAGGCGACCCCCGCGACCCGGCGGTCTTCGGTCTCGTCGTCCTCGCTCTGGCGCTCACCGGCGCCCTGGCCAGCTACGTCCCGGCGCGACGCGTTACGAAAGTCGACCCGGTTACGGCGCTGACGTCCGAGTAGCCCGCCCGGCACACACGGGGTCGCGCCGGTCCGCCACCTAGTTCCTTCGAACGAACGGCGTGTCAATCCGTTCAGCCGCCAATTCCTTGGCGGTGACCGGGCCGATGTCGTATTGCCCCATCTGCAGGGTCCCGCTGAAGTGTTCGGCGTCGAGTACGCTCCGATAGCTGGCCAACGCACGCCGGCGCACTTCGAGCAGACTACTTTGACGCGCGATTCGCCTTTTGCTCGACCCAGGTGACCCCCTCTGTAATCCAGGGCGGGGGCGCCTCGCCCTTCAGATAGTAGTTGAACCACTCGAGCTGCCGGTGGTGGTAGTCGATCTGGTTCGCCTTCTGCGCGTTGCTGTGGTTTTCGCCGCGGTAGACCAGCAGCACGAAGTCCTTGTCCAGGCGTCGGGCGAAGTTGTACGCCTCGATTCCCTGGTGCCAATTCACGTTGCCGTCCTCATCGCCGAACGCCATCAGCAACGGGGTTTCCATCCGATCGAAGGCCATGACGGGGGAGTTGCTGATGTAGGCCTCTGGGTCCTGCCAGAGTGCGACCTCCATCCGCTCCTGGCCGTACTCGAAGTGACCGGTCTCGGGGATCCCCGTGTTCCAGAAGATCATCCCGTACATGCTCACCAGGTTGGTAAGCGGCGCGCCGGCCACCGCCGCGGCGAACAGATCGGAGTGCGCCGCGATAAACGTCGTCTCGTAGCCACCCCAAGAGTGACCCATGATCCCGACGCGCTCCGGATCCACCATCCCGGTCTCGAGGACTTTCGTCACCGCGGTTTCCACACACCGCAAAGCCGAGAATCCCGGATCACGCTTCGCAAACGTGATGTCCGGCATCAGCACGAAGTAACCCTGGCTGCTGAAGACGGTGGGGTTGTAGGCACTGCGCTCCGACGGCACACGGTAGAGGTGGAGCCGATCCGAGAGCCGCTCATATATGTAGACCACCATCGGGTACTGCCGGCCGCGTCTGTAATCCGCCGGGTAGACGAGCACGCTCTGGAGGCGCGCATCAGATACCGGATTGTCGAACTCGATAAGCTCGGTCCGGCCCCAGTCGTAGTCGTCCTGGAAGGGATTCGTCTCGGTGATCTGCCGCGCGTTGCCCAGCGAGGCGTCGCCGACGAAATAGTCGGGCGAATCGTCGAACCCTTCGGCCATGTACAAGTAGACCTCAGCCTGCTTGGCCTTCTCGAGATCACCCACCCACTTGTCCTGCCAGACCAGTCGCTCGGGCGGTCCACCGAGACGCAGCCGGGCATAGCCTCCCTCTTTCGAGTAGATCCCCCTAACGTTGAGATAGACCCCTGCCGAGAGGTCGACGAACTCCTCCTCGGGATCGAGCCGCACATAACGGTGCCGAACCGCATCCTCCGCTCCCGCCGTCAATCTCCTCGCTCCCGAGCCGTCGCTCCGCAGCTCCCACAGATCGAACCGGTCGTAGACGACCACCGAGCTATCGTCCTCCGTCCAACCGGCGATGCCGTACGGGAACCGCTCGGGCCGCGGATGGTCGTCTTCCATATTCACCAGCGGCGTTGTGACCTCGGCGCTGACCTGCACCCGCTCACCGGTGTCGAACTCATAGGTCCAGTACTGCTCGTCCTCCAGATACCCGACGTAGCGACCGGAGCTGCTCAGGTAGAATGACAAAACGCGCTCCTGGAGCAGCGTCTTTTCTCCCGTCGCCACGTCGATGCGGTAGAGGTCATCAGGGTCGGGGAAGAACCTGCCGTACGCCTCGTAGGGCGTGTTGTCTAAGCCGAGCGCGAAGCGCTGCCCCTTCGCCAGCCTCACCTCCTCGGTGAGCTCGTCACCCAAGCGCACCAAGCTGGCGGAGTCGAGATGCCACGCCGTGAGGAAGTTATCCTCCCGCAGCCGCCGGTCGGTCATCTTCTGGTGCGGGATCACCCTTACGTCGCCGGCATGCCAGACCTCTACGGTGGACGAGTCACGAACGCTGAATTCCCGCTCGGCATTCGGCCTCCGCTGCTGAATCCCGAAGAACACCGTCGCACCATCATCCGACCAGCTCGGGCTCCGGTACTCGACTATCCGCATCCCCTCGGGGAAGCCTTCTTCCTCGCCAGGATCGTAGATCAGCTCCTGCGGGGTCGCGGAGTCGAGACTTCTCCAGGCGAGGACGACATGCGCCGTATCTTCGTGTATGGTATCCGGCTCGGCGCGGAGCAGCGCCAGGTCGTACTCATCTTCGCGCCACGACAGGTTGCCGTACTCGACGCTCTTCGAGTCCAGTGGCCTCAGTACGCCGCTGGCCGGATCGAAAAGCTGCACACCGTTACCCGCGCCACCTGAGGTAGACAGGATCATAGCCAGGAGATGCCCTTTGTCCGACCAGGCGAACTCGGAGACGTTTCCGAAGCTGATGTCGGCCCCGCTCTCGAGGTCCCGGACTACCAGGTCCGAGCCCACGTCCTTCTCCGCCTCCTCGCTCTTGTACTTCCCCATGGCCAGGAAGCCGCCATCGTCGCTGAAGTCGAACGATGCCACCTCTGCGACGGTCAGCGTGTCGCGGGCCGCGACCCTGAAGAGCCCCAGCGCGTTGCGGACCGGCTTATCGGCCTCTCGGAGCTCCGCCTTCTCATCCTCCGACGGCTCGACACGATAGGCGAGCCAGGCCCCGTCTTCGGAGAACTGCGGGGTCGAACCGAATGGGATCACCCACGTCGCATCGTCGGCCAAGCTGACGATCCGTAACTCGTTCTCCTCGTTGTTACGGGTGACCCGGTATACGAACCACTCGCCGTCGGGAGAGAGCGTCGCCGAGGCGAGCCTCTCCCATTTGCCGTAGTCCTGCGTGGTGAGCGCATCCTGGGCCGCGCCCGGCGATGCGATCACCGGCACCAGGGACAGAGCCAGCACTGTCGATGCGAATCTCGTGGCCGGATTCATTCTCAGTTCTCCTTTTCGTTGGCCGGGGTCTTAAGGTAATCGCCCCCCATGAAGCCCACGCAGGTGCCTTTCCCCATCCTCTTTCGCCTGTGCGTTGTGATGGGAAGCTTGGTCGGACTAACGGTCACCGCAAGAGACACGAGTCGGCCGCCTGGACTACAACCAGGCGCGGAGGTTAACGTGGGCCCACGGAAAGTACGGGGAGGTAGGAGAACGATCTCTGCAGACGCCGACTTCGACGGAACGACCGAGGGCGACCTGATCCGCCAGCTGGGCACGTTCGACTCCATCATGATGATGGTGGGGATCGTCATCGGTTCCGGCATATTCCTGACCACCGGAATAATGGCGCAGAGCATACCGTCGGCCGGCTTGCTGCTGCTGGCCTGGCTGGTAGGCGGCGTCCTCACCCTCACCGGCGCCCTGACGTTCGCCGAGCTCGGGGCGGCGATGCCGCAAGCCGGCGGTCAGTACGTGTACCTACGCGAGGCCTATGGCCACCTCTCCGCTTTTCTCTTCGGGTGGATCCTGTTTCTGGTTTCGATGGGTGGATCGATCGCCGCGCTGGGAGTGGGCTTCGCCGAGTACACGGGCTACTTCTTCCCCGCCCTCTCGACCCGGCGCATCATCTTCTCGGCCGAGCCAGGCATACTCGGTGGCGATCACACGTTCACCGTTTCGGTGGGACAGCTGGTCGCGGTCGCAGTTATCTTGATCCTGTCCGCCTTCAACTACGTTGGGGTCGCTTTCGGCAAGATCATCCAGAACATCTTCACGGTAGTGAAGATCGGCGCGATACTGGCATTCGTTATCATCGGATTCACGATCGGCAGGACCGCGCCGATCGACTACACGCTCAACCCGACGGGCCTGAGCGCCGGCGGACTGCTCGTCGGCTTCGGCGTCGCCATCATCGCCGTCTCCTGGGCCTTCGATGGCTGGCACAACATCACCTACCTCGCCGGCGAAATCGAGAACCCGAAACGCAACCTGCCCATCGCTCTGGTCGTCGGCACGCTGATCATTACGGCGCTCTACCTCCTGGTGAACTTCGTTTACCTAGCGGCGTTGCCCGTCGGCGATATGGTAGGGGTTGTGAGAATCGCCGAACGGGCCGCCACCGCCCTGCACGGTGACGTGGCTGCCGGCCTCATCTCGGCGGCCGTGATCGTCTCGATCTTCGGAGCGCTGAATGGCGCGATCTTCGCCGGCCCGCGGGTCTACTACGCGATGGCGCGCGATGGAGTCTTCTTTCGCAAGGTCGGCGAGGTGCACCCGCGATTCCGGACCCCGGCCCTCGCTATTCTCCTCCAGGCCGCCTGGGCGGGACTCCTCGCGCTGACCGGCAGCTACGAACAGCTATTCACATATGTCGTGTTCGTCTCCTTCATCTTCTGGATCGCAGCCACCGCAGCGGTCTTCGTCCTCAGACGAAGCCAACCCGACCTGCCGCGACCGTACAAGACCTGGGGCTATCCCGTAGTGCCGCTGGTGTTCATTATCACGATGGCGGCGATTCTGGTGAACACTCTGTTCGCCAGGCCGGTGGAATCGCTGGCCGGGCTCGGGCTCACCCTGGTGGGGATCCCCGTCTATTACCACTGGCGCAGAAGTTCGCAACGCACCGTTTAGATCGGGAGCCGCTTCGAGCATGTTGAGGAATGAGGGCGACAGGTTGACGCGGGTGGTGGTCTCCACTCCACACGACGCCTACTTCGATGTCAGCACCCACGAGGGCGCGAACATTCCGGAGCTCGCCGATCGCGAGCGGACGATCGAGCAGCACGACGCCCTAAAAGCGACGATGCGGGACTTCGGCTGCGAAGTCATCGACCTACCGGAGCTGGCCGGTGATCCGAACTCGGTCTTCACCCGGGACATGGCGCTCGCAACACCTCACGGTCACATCAAGCTGCGGATGGGGCTAGAGGCCCGCCGCGGTGAGGAAGCCTGGATATCGGGAGCGCTGGAGGCGTTGGGAGAACCGTGTATCGGGGAGATCACAGCTCCCGGCACCGTCGAGGGCGGTGACGTCATCCTCATGGGCGGGGTAGCCTTCGTCGGGCTCACAGGCAGGACCAACGACCAGGGCATCAGACAGCTCAGCCGAATGTTGAGCGAGGTGGGTTACGAGATGCGGGTCGCGCGGTTGGATAGCGAGTGGATGCACATCGGCGGCCCGATGAGCGCCATCGGTCCCGAGCGGGTCCTCTGCTGCCGCGGCGTCTTCCCCCACGACTTCCTCAGCGGTTTCGAAACCGTTGAGGTCGAGCCGCTGGGCCCGTCGACCGGTAACGTCATCTGCCTGGCCGAGGACGAGGTCATCGCGAACGCCGCCGAGAACGCGCCGGTGATCGCCCAGCTCGAGAGCAGCGGCGTGAAGGTCCACGGCCTCGACCTGTCCGAGTTCAGGAAGGGCGCCGGCGGTCCCAGCTGTCTCGTACTCCCGGTCGAGCGCGTCTGAAGACGTTAGCGTCGGCTAGCGTAGGCCCACCGTGCCAACGACCGACGCGAATAGCTTCGCCGAGTCGTAGCCGATCCCGTGTTTGAAGACCAGCTCGACGTTCCGCACGTCGGCGATGTCCGTCGACGGGTCCCCGCGAACCACCACGAGATCCGCCCACTTGCCGACGGTGACACTGCCGATCCGGTCGTCCATCTCCAGATAGCGCGCGCCGTTCAGGCTAGCGACCTCGATCGCCTCGACCGGCGCGAACCCGGCCTCGACCAACAGCTCGATCGCTCGCCAGTTCGAGTAGCCCGCCACGACGCCGCCGTATCCAGTCGGGTCGGTGCCGACGACCAGCAGGCCGCCAGCCTCGGCGAACGCGTGCTCCATCTCCATCTCTTTCTTAAATAGTATCGACCAGTCGCTCTCTTCCTGGCTGGCGATGCGGACTCGCGTCCGCAGGTACTGTTCTCGTGCCTCCGGCAGCATCGCGTCGATTGCTCCGCTCGCCGCAGGCGGCCGACCCGGCGCGTACGTCTCGAAGACGGGAAGCGTGGACGTTATCGCAACACCGTGGTCGACCAGGTGCTGAACCAACCCCTTGAACTCGGGGCCTGCGACGTCCAGATCCATCAGTGACGCGTTCCGCGCGTTACCCGGCGGGCAGCTGTCCTCCTCCTTGTCGGCCACGAAGTCGGTGCTGGCCAGAAACCCGTGCTCGAGGTCGTCTATGCCGAGCTCCGCCGCCTCCCGGAATGTCACCGAGCAGAGGTGTGCCGTCAGCTTGAAACCGTGCGCATGCGCCTCGTCGATAGCGGCCTCGAGCTCGGCCCGCGAGATCTGCATGTATGCCTTGAACGACGTCATACCTTCATCCGCCCAATAGGCCACCATCTTCCGCGCGTCCTCAGGACCCGTGAGAGCCTGGACGCCGAGGAGACCCAAGCCCGGCCCGTTCAGATAGGGAGCGGTGATGTCCATTCGCGGTCCGGGAATCTCACCGGCATCAATCACCCGCTTCAGGTTGAGATCCACGTACGGCACCATGCTCCCCGCAGTGCGGACCGTCGTCGCGCCGCCGGCAAGGTAGAGGCGCGGGAAGCTGTACGCCTGTGGGTTGTAGTGCCCTCGGCCCGCCGGGTAGAACATGTGCTCGTGCAGCATCACGTAGCCCGGGAGCACGGTGCGACCGGACAGGTCGAGTACCTCGGCACCGTCGGGCACATCCACGGTCGCGGCGTCGCCCACGGCGACGATCACGCCGTCACGGATTACGATGGTCTGATTCTCCATCGCCGGCGCCCCGGTACCGTCGATCACGCGGACGTCGGCGAGCGCTACGACCGGTGCATCGACGCTCACGTACTCCCGAGTCTGTCGCGAGAGCTGCGTCTGCGCCTCGGCGAGCCCCGGGACGACGACGAGTGCGATCAGGCAGACTGTTAACCGCATGGCGGCCTCCCCTGAACGTGCATGAATGTGACTGGGATATGCTACAAGATAGGACGCCTCAGGCGCCACGGCGAGTTCAGAAGTACCGCGTCACAGCAAGGGACAGGTAGTCGTGCTGGCGTGGCGCGCAGGCGGGCTCGAGCGATTCGTCTCCCAGGAAGGTCCCAGCTTCCACCGCCAGCATCGCCGACGAGCCGAGCCGCCAGCTCAGCGCCAGCCTGAGCACGCTGTTCCACGTCTCGCGGTCGACGAAAGCACCGCCCTGCAGCTGACCGTCCTGGAGCAACAGCCGCGCGCCGACAAAGAGGTCATCGGCGAACGACGTCGTCGCCGCATCACCTCGGCTGTCGAACAGATACTCGGCGAAGAGACTGAAGTAGTCGGCGAAGGCGTACTCGAGCCCGCCGGCCGCCGCGAGGTAACGGCCGCTCCTCGGGTCCAAGGTAACGGCTTCCAGTTTCCACAGCCATTTGCCCCTGGTCCACTGAACGTCGACGCCGGTCTGGTCCACCACATCATAGTAGGGCACCAAAACCGCTCTGCCGGACGCACCCTCTCCGGGTAGAAAGCCCGGCTCGCGTCGAGTCCCCGAGAAGTGCGAGAAGCCGAAGTCCCAGTCGCCGATCGTATGCGACCAGCGGACCGCCCAGTCCAGATGGCTCTGTCCTGCACCCGACTCGTAGACCGGCTGCCTCGCGTCCACGGGGGTCGGCGACCACAGTCGCCCTGCGCGGCCGTCGAACCGCCGCTCCCGGAACCACGGCATCAGGATGAACTCGACGACTCCCCAGCTCTGTACGGTTGCCAGCGCGAGCATCGGTTGCCCAAGCTTCACGTAGCCCTGACCGTCGACGGCCAGATCCCGCTGATTGATGACGTCCACCAGGTGCTGCGATTCGCTGACGCCCCAAAATACCTCTTGCAGGCCGGCCCGTAACTCCCAACTTTCCCACAGGTACGACCAGCTCAGTTCAACGAAGTCGATGCGGTTGCGCTCACCGCTCGGGTCCCAGCGCACGTACGGCTCGACCCTCAACATCTGGCGTCCGCGATCCCACGAGTGGTGAAACTCGACATCCAATAGGAGCGCCGTCTCGTACGCCCTGCCGAACAGCTGGCCCTCGGCGGTGACCTCGGCACGCCACTGCGCACGGAGCCCCGTAACCGCCCCGGTCAGCACTAGGGCGGCCGCGCCGCACGCCCGTAGCCCGACTCGAACCGCGGTGGACATGCCTACCTCGCGCGCGCCAGCCCGCTGGGGCTGAAGTCTCGCTCGTGCAGCCCCGTGTCGAAGGCGTAGTCGCTCCAGGTCAGCGTCGTGGTCCGCCCCGTCTGGTGGTTGGCCATCGTCATCTGGTCCGCTCGCCAGTACGCGCCGGCGACTTGGCGATAGCCGACGAAGCGCAACGTCTTCAGTAGCTCGCCATTGTTGTCGTAGTAGTCGATGCGTAGCGGCCGGTACTCCGCCCGGTCCACCCACACGGTCTGGCGCGAGTAGCCCGAGCTCGAGTCCACGGGACGGCGCTCCACAACAAAAGCCTGCTCGCCATCCAGTATCTCGTCGCCCACGTAGCGGTATGTGAACTTGTCAACCTCCTGCGAGCCGATGTCCTCGTAGGCGAACTCGCTTCCCATGAACGAGCCCGCTCGGTTGCCCGCCGCGATCCGCTTGACCCGCTTGAGCGACGGCAGGTACAGCCACTGGTCGTCGCTCTGCTGCGGGTGGCTGTAAGTAAGCAAGGCCGTGCCCGCCAGGTCCCGGGGATCCTCGAAGACGATCAGGACCCTGTCGCCGTCACCGTTCATCGCCAGGCCGCTCACCCGCATCTCACGCAGCCGCTCCCTGCCATCGCGAGTGCGCAGCACCATAGTCAGGCGCGCTGAGTAGTCTGTGTAGCCGCTACTGCGCCGCTCGGCCTCCCGAGCGATCGCCAGCCCACGCTCCTCCGGCGTCTGGGCCGGGGCCAGTGACGAGTCTGCCAGGAGCAGGGCCAACACGGCGCACCAAGCCAAGCGGCTCAGCATCCGCAACCTCGATGTATCTATGTTCATAACCGAATGCCTCCTGCGTCTTTCTCGACGCGTGTGACCGCCGTTCAGATCTCCGCCAGGCGGCAGCGATGATCGCTGGGAACACGAACAGGTCGGCGGTGACCGCGGCGATCGCGCTCACAATCGTCATGAAGCCGACAAGGAAGAGAACTTCGAAGCGCGAGCCCATCAGCAGCGAGAAGCCCGCACTGACAATCAGCGTCGTCATCAGGATCGCCGGGCCCGTATCGCGGACGGCGGTTTGCAGCGCGGTCCGCAGCCGCAGCCCCTCTCCCATCGCGCGCCGGAACCGGCTGAGAACGTGGATCGTGTCGTCGACGGCTAGCCCAAACGATATCGAGCAGACGAGGATCGTGGACGGCTTGAGAGCGAAGCCGGCGATCTTCATCACGGCCAGCAGGACCAGCAGCGGGAAGAAGTTCGGGATCAGCGCCAGTAGTCCATGCCTCAACGAGTGGAACATGAAGCTCATCACCGCGAAGATGAGGACGATGGCGATGACCAGACTGGGGCCGAAGTTCGTCAGTACCTGGGCAGAGTAGTTCTGGATCAACTTCACCGTACCCGTCGAGTAGGCGCTCCCCACCGGCGGCGGATTCGATTCCAGGTATCGATCAATCCTGCGCAGAAACGGTAGCATGACGCGCGAGCCGGCGTCCCGCACCATCACTATCACCTGTCCCTCGCCGTCCAGCTCGCGGTACACCTCGGTGAAGAAATCGGCGTCCTGAAGCTCGGCCAGGAAGATGAGCTGGCTCGCCTCCTCGACCGTCTCGGGGAGCCCCTCATTCGCGCCGTCACCGTCCAGCGCCACGCGACGCAGTTGCCTGAGGAGATCGGGAAGCGCGTATGAATTCACGACGGCAGACTCGCCGGCCACGTATTCCTGAAAACCCTCCATCCAGCGGAGCGCGTCGGGATGATGGAGCGGCCGCCCGTCCGTCTGGCGCAGGAACAGCACGACCTGGTAGATCCCGAAGCCGTTGTCCTCGACCCAGATCAGGTCGCGCCTGACCCCCGCACCTTTCTTCAGATCGTCGATCAGGTAAGAGTCGACACGCAGCGACAGCCCCAGACCGATGCCGACGAGCCCCACGACCGCGAAGGCGGCCAACACTTTGCGTGCCGGCCGCACCGCCAGCCCCGCCGCGGCATCGACGATCCCTCGAGCCCACACCGCCTGAAGCCCCCGATCGTTGAACCGCCTTCTCGCATAGAAGCTGAGGAGCACAGGGAGCAGGGTCATGCTGAACGCGTAGGTCAGAAAGATCGCAACGGCGGTGAAAACGCCGAAGTCCATCACGATCCCGATGCGGGTGCCCACCAGGCTCAAGAACCCGATCGCTGTGGTCAGCGACGTATAGAAGCAGGGTGTCAGCAACTCGGAGAAGGCCGATACGATCGCGTCAGCGTTGCCGATTCGTTGCACACGTAATTGCCGATAGCGCGACAGCAGGTGAACGATATCGCTGCCGCCGACCACCAGGACGATGATCGGGATGAAGCCGGTCAAGACGGTGACCGGCTTGCCCGTCAGGCCTATTAGGGCCACCGTGCTCAGGTAGGCCGGCACGACAGAAGCCAGACACAACACGACCTGACCGAGGTGACGGAAGAAGAAGAAGAGTACGGCCAAGAAGACCAGCAGTCCGGCCCCCACGAACAGGCGTTGATCTTCGTCGAGCAGTTTGGGGATGCGTGAGCGGGTTATGGGAACGCCGCTCAACACGAACTCCGCTCTATCGCCGGCCAGCAACTCCAACTTCGTCTGCAGAGTCTCGTCGATCTCGCGCCGCCTCAGGTCGTCCTCCATGTCGCGCGGATCGAGAGTGCCGTGGATCGCGAACACGCTTTGCTCGGCGTTCCACAGGTAGCCTCGGTAGAGATCGTCGTCCCGGTGCTCGGCCAGCACCCCCCGCACGTACGCGTCGCTCAGCCGCTCTTCTTCAATCAGAGCGTGGACCCGTAGAATGCTTTCGCCCTCTACCTCCACAACCTCCGCCACCTCCACGCTCCCTATCCACTGAACGTCCAGAAGCCCGACCTCCTCGAAATAGGCGGCCGCCTGTTCTAGGTCCCGATAGAAAGCGAGGCCGGGCCGACGCGTGTCCTTCCAGAAGACTGAGATCTGCGCGTCCTCTTTGGGAAAGCTCTGTTTGTAGCGATCGTAGCCCTCCCGCTCCGGCCCCCAACCGGGGAAGAACTGCTCCATGGTATAGTCGATCGGCACGCGACCGGCGCCGACCGCGACAACCAGGAACAGGGCGACGTTGAGCGCCAGCACCTCGATCCGGTGCTCGACCAACCAGCGGAAGTACCTGTCTCGTGCATCGTTCATCGGGCGGCGCCTCCGTCCCTCGGTACGCTCCCTCCGGCCGGCTACCTCCTCGCTCCTACGGCCGAAGTGCGCGGAATTCGCTAGACATACTTTGGCGAGGCGTCATCAAGTGGGAATCAAGCGGAGGACAGGGTTCTAGGGTCGGAAACGTTGACGGCGGGACCCTATGATCCCGCCGTCAGGGGAGCATTCGCGGACGCTGTGGTCTAGGGCTGCCGTTGCGGCGGCCAGGCCGGTAGCTCGCCCAGCCTCTCTCGCACCTCGTCCATCAACGCGTAGTCGTGCTCGTCAGCTCGCATCGGCGTAACGACGATGTAGTCTTGGATGTAGAGCATGATGTCGCTGTCGGCGGGCGGCAGCTCGGACATCTCTGGAACCTGAAGCAGCCAGACCTGCCGCGGGCCCTCGTCGCCTTCGCCCACCAACGGCGGCGCCTTCTGGAAGTAGCGGCCACCGAGCCCGGAGGCGCGGGGCGCGACGCGGATGCCCTTGATCTCGGACGGCAGTTTCCGCGGCAGGGCGACCGTCAGGTACTGCCCAGCTTCCAGTCCCAGGACCAGCTCGCTGCGGGCCAGCTGGGCGACCCAGGCGGCCAGCGCTTGCACCGCTTCCTCCTCGCTGTCGTCGAGGCCGGAGATGGCGATCGCTGGGACGCCGAAGACCGCCGCGATGCGCGCAGCGCCGATGGTGCCGGAGCCGAACCATGAGAGGCCGAGGTTCGGCCCGCCGTTCGGGCCGGAGATGACGAGGTCTGGCGGCTCGTCCCTCAAGATGCCGCCCAGCGCCAGAGCCACGCAGTCGGCGGGGTAGCCGTCGACCACATGCACCTCGACGCGCCTGCCGTCCTCCTCAAACCGCCCCGACCAGACCAGCTCGGACTCCAGAGATCGCTTACCCATCGAGAGGCTCATGTGATGCGTCGTGCCGCTGCGATTCTGGGCCGGGATGACGACGTACACTTCCGCGAAAGCCGCCAGCGTACGCGCCAGCGGGGCCACCCGGTCCTCGAGCTCCTCGACACCATCATCGTTGGTGATGACTATCCTGAGCGGACGCGCCTGTTCCGTGCGGGCCGTCTGCGCGTCGACCGGACTGACACAGGGCAGCTGCAACAGACACACGAGCAGTCCCACCGAGCCGAGACTCAGGCACGACTTCTTCGACCGACCGAGCTTCATAGCCGTATCTCCTCTTGCAGACACACTACCATCACGACCACACGCTTAGGACACAAACCGACTCGCTGGTCAGTGGGCTACGACACAGACATACTGATGCTTGAACTAGCTTACAGGGGAACTGCGCGCCAGGGCTGTATCACCTTCAGGAGGTGGAAGCCGTGGTTGCAACGGTCGGTCCGTTGCGGATCCAGCCGCAGAACCAAGCGACCGGGGCCGGCCCCTCGCCGACGACGTTACCCTCGGTGTCGCGGAGAATCGTGTATGTAAGCCCGCTAACGGCGCCCACGACGCCCCACTCGGGATGCCGCGTCAGGATCCGGCAGGTTACATTGTTCTTCTCGGCCAGTCGGCCCTGCGCGGCGTCGAAGAAGAGGACCGCTCCGATGTATCCTCTTGTGGGGCAACGATTTGGATAGATGGCCGGTGCCACTTCTGTGACTTCGGCGACTCTGCCGACACCGTCTCGAGCGGTTACCCCCCCGACCAGGCAGGCGCCGGGATACCTCCGTTCGACCCACAGCTCCACAAGTTGCTCGAGAGCCTCCATGGTCATCACGGGCCTGGGGTGATCGAGCCAGGTCGTGTCGGCCGATACGTGGGCGGAAGGAGATGGTCGCACGGAAGACGACGGTGCCGAGCATGCGAGAGCGATGGCAATCGCTACGAGGAGGGAAACAGCGCGGAGCATCTTATTCTTCTCCTGGCGGGTGGTGCTTGTCGCGGCAAAGGACGAATGCCCATTCCGTTCGGCAAGGAGATGTGTGGAGAGGGAAAGGCGGCGGTGAGCACGAGGAGGGGGCGCTCGTTGACCAATACCCCGCACTCGTGCGAACGGTCCTGACGATGATAAGATGAGATGATTTGCGAGCTGTCGACACGTTCCCGCCAGGCGAAAATACGTGTGGCAAGAACTGCTCGCAGGGCCACTATTGACAGGACCCGGCCAACGCCGTAAGTCACTGCAAAATGGCAGGTTTACAGCTGGAGAGAAAGCTCGCGAGGTACTCGTGACCCGGGTCGCGCGGCCGCTCCTGTAGACCCCTCTAGGAACACTAAACACCCGTTCCTTTTCTGCACTACGCAACACGACCGTCGCCGGAACGCACTGCGAACGAAACCGGCAGTCGCAGCCGATCGTAGTGTGGAGACCGACACTATCTGGAGACGATTGCCATGGGCCGCACATGCCGCACGTTGAGCACCGGAACCCTGATTCTCTTGATACTGACGTGGTCTGTGACAACCGCATACGCTCAGCGCGGGACACTGATGGAGCAGATCGAGCGCCGGTTGGAAAACGTGCGGGAGGATCTCGTAGAGATTCGCCGTGACATCCACAGTCACCCGGAAGTCTCCGGCCAGGAAGAGCGGACGGCCGGGGTCGTGGCGGCGCGGCTGCGCGCATTGGGTCTCGAGGTGCAGACAGGCGTTGGCGGTCATGGCGTCGTGGGGGTTCTGCAAGGCGCAAGGCCAAGCCCCACAGTCGCTTACCGAGCCGACATGGACGCGGTCTACTCGAATGCGCCTGATCCCGTGGCCTTCGCCTCCCAGACGCCCGGAGCCCGGCATATCTGCGGACACGATATACACACGACCGTTGCCCTCGGTGTCGCCGAGGCCCTCACGGCCATCCGTGACGAGTTGCCGGGGACGGTGAAGTTCATCTTTCAGCCCGCCGAGGAGAACATTCAGGGCGCCCTGGCGATGATCGAGGACGGGGTACTCAAAGACCCCGTGCCACAGGCGATCTTCGCGTTCCACTCCGCGCCACTCGAAGTCGGTCAGATCGGAAGCGTGGAAGGGCCGGCGCTACCCGGTCTCGACCGGGTCACCGTGACGCTGCGGGGTGCGGGGGACCTGAGTGGAGCCGCTCGAGACTACGCCCGGGCCATCAGTGCGGTGAGCACCGGCGATGCCGTCGCCCCCACCGACTACGTTCTGGCGATGATCGGCGGACCACAGGCAGACCCAGAGCGCGGCGCCTCGGTAATCACGGGCATGGTGCGAGCCGGGAGCCCCGAAGCTCGTACACGCGCCAGACAGAGCATTACCGAACAGCTGGCCGCGCTCAGCCACGACGGCGTCTCTTACGAGCTCGACTACGAAGAGCAGGTTCTCCCCGACATGGTCAACGAGCCGAAACTCGTGCGCAGCACCCTACCGGCGATTCGCTCCGTCGTCGGGCCGGAGGAGCTGCTCGAGATCAACCAGATAACGCCGTACTTCGGCGAGGATTTCGCCTACTTCCAGCAGCGTATTCCAGGCGCGATGTACTGGCTTGGCGTGTCGAACAGCGCGGCCGGCACTGCCGGTACGCCACACAGTCCGGATTTCGTGGCCGATGAGGAATCTATCTTCGTCGGCGCGAAAGTGATGGCGGCGGTGCTACTCGATTATCTCGAACGCCACTGAGCACGGCCGCACCGGATGCGTCGGCCGATCCGGCGAAAACGACAACCCTCAGTCAGTAGGCCCAGGGCCGGAGCCCGATGACGCCACCATAACCCAGATAGAGAAACACCACGGTGTTCGCCAGCGAGACTAGCAGCGCGTGAAGCCAAACGCCTCTGTGGACCTCCCATTTGCGGGCCCGCACCGCTTGCACCAGTCCGGCGAGTGCCGCAGCAGCGAATACTAGGGTCAGCAGGAAGAATCCCACCGACAGCGCCGTCGGTCGACCGAGCTTCATCAGCGGGTCGTCCATGGACAGCATCAGAACGCCGAAAGCAGCCGCGAGCGAAAGGACTGCTATCAAGGGGAAGGCACGCACACTCAGGTGCCGGGCCTTTCGCAGGCGACCCAACATCTTTCGCGGTACCCAAACGAGAGCGAAGGCCACGGCGCTCGCCATCAAGGCTATCGAGAGAATCGATACGATCCAGCGGAGCCAGACGCCCGCCGCTGAGATGGAGCCGTAGTTTCCGACCAACGCGCCGCCAAATCCTTGTACGATCGTCCGACCGTCAACATCGTCGATGAAGGCGACGGTGGCGACCGGGTCGTCCTCCCCTCTAAAATGCCCCTCGGCTACGGGTATCAACTCCTCCGCCTCGCCTCCCAAGGCGGGCTGGATCCATAGCCGGCCTTCCCGCAACTCGACCCGGGTTAATCCCGTCACCCGTTCTATGAAGCGCGACATCTCAACGCGCGGTGTGAGCGGCTCGTACAAGCCGGCTAAAGTCGCCAACGCCTCGACCGTCGGTTCCGCGATCGGAATCGACTGTGTCTCGAGATCTCTGATGAGATAGCGCTGGAGAATCTTTCGTAAGTCGCGCAGCGCCCTTCCGCTGGCCCTGTTGATCATCAGCGCATAGCCGACCCCCGCGTCCGGCTGGTAAGCGTAGCTGGCCAGGTACGCGTTCATCCCGCCGTCGTGCCCGTGGAACAGGAACCCGTCCCTCGCGCTCGTGAAGTTCCCCAGTCCGTAGCCGGCCCTGATACCTGCTCGAGCGGCGAGGGTGGTCCCAGGGGTCTCCATCCGTTCGAGCGAGGCGGGGCTGAGGAGCGTCGTGTCGCCGACGCTGCCACGGTTTAAGAAGAGCTGCAGCAGTCGGGCCATGTCCTGGGCGGAGGCGTTGACCGCTCCGGACGGCCGCATGCCGATGTGCCAGTAGGGCAGCTCCGTCACGCCGTCACTGCCGTAGCCCTTGGCCAGCTTCTCCTCGACTTCGTCGGTCAGGAAGAAGCTCGCTGTCGTCATCCCCAGCGGGTCGAACAGGTTCGCCTGTACGAATTCCTCGAAGGGCTGCCCGGCGACTTTCTCCACCACGTACGCTGCGAAAGCCGGACCGGAGTTGCAGTACGACATGTGGGTGCCCGGCTCCCAACGCGAGGTTCGCGAATCGGGATGGTAGTCGAGCGCTTCGCGCAGCGTTGTCGACGCCGTGCCGCTCACATACTCGGTCAGGTGGATGTCGTCGAACCCGCTCGTGTGTTCCAGGAGGTGTACGAGCCGAACCGGAGCCGTCTCCTCCCAGCGATTCTCGAACTCGATCTCGGGGGCGAGCTCACTCACCCTGTCGTCGAGGCTCAGTAGGCCACGTTCTTGCAACAGCAGCACGGAAAGCGAGACGAAGCTCTTGGAGATGGAACCTTGCCGGAAGAGGGTTTCGCCGCTGGCAGGCGTCTGTGCCTCAACGTCGGCCAGGCCGACTCCCCCCACCCAGATGATTGAGTCCCGGGTGACGAGGGCGATTCCCGCGCCCGGCGTGTTGGTCTCCTCCAGCACCCGGCGAATCGCCCCCTGCAATTCCTCTATGTTGGCTGGCGGGCTCTCCTCCGGTTGCCCCTCCTCGACCTGTACTCCGCCCGACCACGCCAACAGGGACAGGAGCATGGCTGCGAACGCGAGCCTGCCCAATCTCCATAGGAACCTTTGGTGCATAAGCACAACTAACCTCCGCGCCGGGACGTTGTCTGGATACACATGTTGGGAGTCGTTCCCAGCGACAAAGATGGGACGGCGCCTAGCCTGCATCAAATGGATACCCGGCATTCTCCCACACGCTGGTGCTCGCATCCCCAGATAGACCGCCCCATCTTACACGACATGACCGACGAGCCCGATCGCCCGGGTGCCGCCCTCACCGATCGGTACTCTATCGAGCGCCAGCTCGGTAGCGGCGGGATGGCCACCGTTTATCTCGCTCGGGACCTCAAGCACGAGCGTTCGGTCGCCGTGAAGGTTCTGCGCCCCGAGCTGGCGGCGGTACTCGGGGCCGAGCGGTTCCTGCGCGAGATCAGGATCGCCGCGAAGCTCAGTCACCCCCACATTCTACCGCTCCACGACTCCGGGCAGGCCGAAGGCTTCCTCTATTACGTCATGCCCTACATCGAGGGCGAGTCGCTGCGCGATAAGCTCGAGCGCGAGAAGCAGCTCTCCCTGGACGAAGCGCTGGAGATAACCGGGCAGGTCGCCTCGGCCCTCGACTACGCGCATCGGCAGGGCATCGTCCATCGCGACATCAAGCCCGAGAACGTCCTGCTGCACGAGGGCGAGGCGATGGTGGCCGATTTCGGCATCGCGCTGGCGGTGCGGGCGGCGGGCGGCGAAAGACTGACCGAGACGGGGCTGTCGCTGGGCACGCCGCAGTACATGAGCCCCGAACAGGCGACGGGCGACTTGCCGCTCGATGCGCGGAGCGATGTCTACTCGCTGGCCAGCGTACTGTACGAGATGCTGGCCGGCGAGCCGCCCTACACGGGTCCGACGGTCCAGGCGATCCTGGCGAAGTTGGTGATGGAACCGGCGCGCGACCTACGCGCGGTCCGCGACACGGTGCCCGATGCTGTGGCATTGGCGGTGATGAAAGCGCTGGCGAAGCTCCCGGCCGACCGCTTCGCCGGCGCCGCTCAGTTCGCCGAAGCGCTGACCAGCCCCAGCGCCGCCGTGGCGCTCGCCGAGGAGCGGGCCGCACGCACCGTCAGTGAACCCGCGCTGCGGCCGCGCCGGCCGCGCGCACGGGCAGACTGGCGGATTGCGGCCAGCTGGCTGGTTGCCGCACTCGCAGTGATCGCCGCGCTCTGGGGGTGGCTGCGGCCAGCGCCTGAGCCTCAGCTGGCCCGCTTCGTCGTGGCGCTCCCCCCCGACCAGGCCCTAGCAGCCGGCCATGCCGGAACGTCGATCGCCGTTTCACCGGACGGCGCCCGGTTCGTCTACGTAGGCGACTGCCAGGGTGGGCGTTGCCTGTATGCTCGAGCGATCGGCGAGCTCGAGGCCAGACTATTGCCAGGTACAGAGGACGCTCGCGACCCCTTCTTTTCACCCGATGGCCGTTGGGTCGGGTTCAGCGCCGAGAACAAGCTCAAGAAGGTCGCCCTAGAGGGAGGCTCGCCGCTACCGATCACGGGGAACCCGTCGCAGTCTGGAGCGACGTGGACCGTCGATGACATCATCATCTTCGCTCCGGAGCCGGAATCGGGTCTCTGGAGGGTCCCGGCCGCTGGGGGAGCGGCAGAACCGATCACCCAGATCGATGCTGGCTCGGATACGATCGCCCACAGCTGGCCGGTAGCCCTGCCGGGCAAGAAGGCCATCCTCGTCACAGTCGCCAGGGAGGCTCATCCCCCAAGCATAGCCGTGCTCTCGCTCGAGACGGGCGAGCTCAAGCCAGTGCGAGAGAGCGCGACCCACGCCCGCTACGCGAAATCCGGGCACCTGCTCTACAGCACGGCGGATGGCGATCTGCTAGCGGTGCCGTTCGACCTGACGAGACTCCGGGTCACGGGACCGCCCGTCCCGATCCTCGATGATCTGGCGGTCAAGCTCGTCAGCGGGGCCGGTGAGTTCTCGATCTCCGATAACGGAACCCTGGTCTATCTCTCCGGCGCTCCCGGGGTGGGCGATCTCGTGCTGGTGGACCGGCAGGGGGTGGAGCAGCTCCTGGTCGAAGAACTCTTCGTGCCGCTAACTCCGCGATTCTCGCCAGACGGCCGACGAATCGCCCTCACGAGTCAGCGGGCCGGCACACAAGACGTCTGGATCCTGGACTTGAATTCCCGAATTCTCTCGCGGCTGACCTCCGAGGGGGTGAACTACTACCCAGAGTGGTCGGCGGACGGGACACGCGTGCTGTTCTCCTCGGTGCGGGCGGGATCCCGGGGGCGCGACCTGTTCTGGGAATCGGCGGATTTTGGCGGTGAGGCGCAGCCGCTGCTCTCGCTCGACGGCAACCAATGGGAGGGTCTCCTTTCACCCGACGGGCGCTGGCTGGTCTACAGGGAGGTAGGTGAGGAAACCGGCCGAGACATACTCGCGGTTCCGCTGGACGATGGGCGCAACGCGCGACCTCTCGTGCGAACGCCGTTTGACGAGAGAGCGATCGCCCTCTCACCGAACGAGCGCTGGCTGGCCTACGTGTCGGACGAGTCGGGCCAGGATGAGGTCTACGTTGTCCCCTTCCCCGAGGGGGGTGGGCGCCGGATGGTCTCTTCCGACGGTGGCCGAGAACCGGTCTGGTCGCCTGACGGCCGCGAACTCTTCTACCGCAGCGGTGATAAGCTCATCTCGGTTGCCGTAGAAACGGAGCCGGCCTTCAGCATCGGGACCAGAGAGATCTTGTTCGAACGGCCGTATCAGTCGTTCATGGCCGCTGCCAGCTACGATATCCACCCCGACGGCGACCGGTTCGTCATGATTACCAGCGGCGAGAGATCGACAAGCCTAATCGTCGTTCTCAATTGGTTCGAGGAATTGCGGCGTCGCATGAACTAGGGCACAGGCACCCGTTTCCCCTCCTGTAACTCCATCACTCAACTTCGCTCAACAGGCGCTTGAGCTGCGACTCGAGCTCGCCCGTACCGACCTCCTCGACCTCCAGGGGCAAGCCGAGATATCCCGCGATGCCTTCGGCCTTCCGGGTTAGATCCGCGTCGGGGGCCTGGCGCAGGTAGGTCACCGAAGTGAAGCCGGCGAAGAGCTTCGCCTTGAGCGAAGGGGTGCGGCCGAGCCCCATCTCGCTGACCACGACCTCCTCCCAGTTTCGAACCAGGAAGTCGGTCAGGAAGTAGGTCGTCGGGCTCCGCTTGGTGAGACCTGAGAAGCGGGGACCGCAGAAGATCTCGTAGCAGTGCTCGCCTGCTAGCCGCTCCGCCCGATGGCGTTCCAGCACATGATCGAGCTCGCCGGCGGTGCCGCAATCGCCGTACACGACGATCACCTTTCGGTAGCGGTCACGAATCCGCTCGAGATGTTCATCGACGGCGGCGACGATGCTCTCCGGCCGCATATGGTAGGTTGCCGGGATCCCGTACAGGTCGGCCTGCCAGTCACGCTCGCTGAGGATGCGGCGCACGTCGGCGGCCAGGGCGCCACAGAGCACGAGCGCGACCGGCGCGGGCTGAGGCTCCGGCATCACGCCAACCCCTCCAGATCGGGGAACGTCATCGCGGCCATGAAGGTGTCGTTGAAGTCCGGGCGTGCGGACAGCTCCAAGTACTCGGTGTGGAACGGAATCTGGAAGGCGACCTCACGCTCTCTAAAGGAGACCAAGGCGGCCTTCGCCCCCTCGATGGCTGCATTGCCGACGCTCCGCACGACGCTCTCGGAGACCGGTGGTACCAGCCCCAGGCTCCGGGCACTTCCCGGATCGAGCGCCGCGCCGAACGAGCCGGCGAGGAAGACGTCGGCCAGCTCGTGCGGCTCGACCTTCTCGTGGTCCAGAACGATGCGGACCGCTGCCGCAACCGCGGCGATCGCCGACTGCAGCTCGCGGATGTCGCGCTGGCCGATGTAGATGCCGTCGGCCAGTCGGAAGGCCTGCGCCCCATCTATCTCCTCGAGGCGGTCGACCAGCGGACTACGAGCCAGCTGGTCGGCGGAGGCGAGGCGGCCGCTACGGTCCAGCAGCCCGGCGCGGCGCAGTTCGGCGACGGCGTCGACCAGACCGGAACCACAGACGCCCCTGGGGGCACCGTCGCCGATCACCTCCAGCTCCACATCCGGGCGAAGCCGCACTCGAGCGATCGCGCCTTCGACGGCGGGTACGCCGCAGCGAACGCCGCCGCCCTCGAAGGCCGGGCCGGCGGGCGCCGAAGCGACGACGACCCTACTGTCGTAGCCGAGGGCGACCTCGGTGTTCGTACCGAGATCGATGAGTAGACGCGGTCGATCGCGCCGCACTAAGTCGGTGGCGTGGAGGCCCGCCACCGTGTCGCCGCCGGCGTAGGCACCGATCATCGGGAAAGTCTGCAGGCGCGCCTGTGGATGGACCGCCAGCCGAGGACCGCGCCAATCCTTCGCCACTGTATCGACGCGGAGATCGGCCGCCGCCACCTCGAGCGGTTCAGCGAAGACAGTGTGGAATGGCGCGACGGAGAGCGGATACGGGTCCACGCCGAGCAACAGGTGAAGCATGATCGAGTTGCCAGCCACCACGCACTCGTAGACGCCGCCGGGGGAGACGCCGGCAGCGACGCACAACTCCGCGACCAGTTCGTTCATCGTGTCGACGGCCATGCCCTGAAGCTCCAACGCGCCGCCGGGGCGCGACCGAGCGTAAGCGGCCCGGCTGATCACGTCGGCGCCGGTGGCGACCTGACCGTTTATGATGCTGGCGGCCGCGGCGACCTTGCCGTCGACGAGATCGAGCAGGGCGCCCGCCACAGTCGTCGTGCCGAGGTCGAACGCCACGCCATGAGGCCGCGCCAGGCGGTCGCCGGCCATGATATCGAGCTGCCGGCTGCCACAGACGATCGCCTTCGCGACTCCACCCTCGTCGCCGGACTCGAGATCCTCTATCCTCACCCGCGGCTGCACGGCGATGGCGCGTGCTATCCCTTCGACGACGGAACGGGGCTGCTCGGCGGGAGCGGGTACCTGGCAGACGACATCGCCCTCGAGCTCTGCCCGGCATGCCAACCTCCAGCCGTCGGCCAGCTCACCCTCAGGGATGTGCTGGGAGTCTTCCGGCGACGCGGGGACGTCGCCCTCCAATACCCTTACCCGGCAGAGCCCGCAGGTCCCATAGCCACCACAGGTGGAGTCAACTGTGGTACCGGCCCAATGGGCGGCGGCCAGCAGCGTCGTCCCCGGCGCCACTCGGGCCTCGCGTCCCGAAGGTTGGAAGCGTACCCGGAGTTCCGGCGACCCCATGTCGGTTCAGTCGATCAGGGAGAGGGCGAGCTCGGCCGCGCTCGCCGCGTCGGGCGCGTAGCCGTCGGCGCCGATCTCGTCGGCCCACTCCTGGGTGACGGGCGCGCCGCCCACGATCACCTTGACCTCAGATCGCAGGCCGGCGTCCTCGAGAGCCGCGACGGCGTTCTTCTGTTGTGGCATCGTCGTTGTGAGTAGCGCGCTCAAGCCGACGATACAGGGGCTCAGCTCCCGGGCGGCGTCGACGATCTGGTCGACCGGCACGTTCTTGCCCAGGTCGTGCACGTCGAAGCCCACCGTCTTCGCCATCGCGCCGACGATGTTCTTGCCGAGGTCGTGTAGATCTCCCTTGACGGTGGCCAGCACGAGTCGGAAGGACGGTGCTCGAGCTTCCTGGCTTTCCAGCAGCGCCGGCTCGACCAGCTCGCTGCAGCGCGCGAAGATGTCGGCGGCGACGACGACCTCGGGCAGGAACGCTTCGCCGCACTTCCAGCGGCGCCCCAGCTCGAGCATCGCTTCGGCGAGCCCCGACTCGAGGACGACGCGCGGGCTCTCACCCGACTCCAGAAGACTCCGCGTCCCCTCCAGCGCGCCTTTCTCGTCCTGCGTCAGAATCGCATGCCGCAAAGCCCCAAGAAGCTCATCCATCCGTGCCGCCTCCTCCTTCCTCCCTCTCGTAGCGCGCGATAACACTGCGGATCTCTTCGTCTAACCCCTCTTCCAGATACTGAGGCCGGTGCCCGTCGAGTATCTCGCTCACCCGTGCACGGGCCGCTTCCCGGGGACCCGGCCTGCCGGCGGTCTCCCACTCGGACCACTCGCTCCGATCGAACAGGCGCGGCAACCACAGTCGTCGCATCGTGTCCAGCGTGTGCCGCTGGCTCAAGAACTCGCCGCCCGGACCTACCGCACCCAGCACGCCCAGCAAGTCTTCTCCCATGTCGGCCCGCTCACCGAGCAGATAGCAAAGCAACTCGAAGATCTCGGCGTCGAGGATCACCTGCTCGAGGGAACAAACGCGGGCGCCGTATAAGAGACCGGCGCCGCACAACATGTCGGCACCGGCCAGCGTGCTGGCCAGGCCCGACAGGCCGTTCTCCAACCCTGCCTGCCAGTCGGGTGTCTTCGCTCCGGTGGCGAAGCTGCCGATGCTCGAGGGCAAGTCGTAGCGACGCGCCAGCTGCGCCGACGCCATCTGCAGCAGCAGGTCCTCCGGGCCGCCGCACGCCGCCGCGCCGGAGCGCAGGTCCATGACGGTGGCGCACGAGCCGTAGAAAGTGGGCGCTCCGGGCACGAGGGTCTCGAGGATCACGATGCCGGCCAGCGCCTCGGCGTTGGACTGTACCAGGGTGCCGCCCCAGGTGGCCGGTCCCGTCGCACAGGCGATAGGCATCACGACGAAGCCGCACGGCACACCCGCCTCGGCGAAGATGAGCGCCGCCTCCACCGCACCGCCCTCGTAGACCAGGGGGCTGACGCTGCACTGGAAGTTCGAGACGATCGGCCGCTCGCGTAGTTTCGCTTCGCCGCCGGCAGCGAGTCGAGCGATCTCGACTACACCCCGGGCGGTCTCCTTCGACGTCGCGGTCATCATCTGGATGTGCTTGCCGGTGACAGCCAGCTGGGCGTGCAGCTCGTGCAGCGGCTGCACCTCGGGTGAGACGTCACGGGCCGCCACCGGCTGCCAGACGAAGGCGATCTGAGGTAGCGCATCCGCCAGGCGCGTAATCGTGGCGACGTCGGCCTTGGTCGATGGTCGGCTGGCGCCCGTCTCGGGGTCGACGAACTCGGCGCCGCAGCCGTCCAGCCCCAGGAAACCTGTTTCGCCGTCGATCTCCAGGCCCCAGCCCGGTCTTGACGCAGCGAGCGCTATGCGACGCGGGGCGCGGGCGATCGCCGACTCGACCATCGCCGGCGCGAACCGCACCCGCCGTTCTTCGAAGTCGACTTCAGCGCCGTGCTCTGCCAGCCGCTCCAGAACCGCGCGGGACCCAACCTCGATTCCGATGCGGTGGAGCACCTCGGTGGTGCGAGTGTGGACGTCGTCGAGCTCCGCATCCGACAAGACGTCGAAGCGATACCGCAACGGCAGCGAACGAAGCTTTCCCCCGCTCAGCGGTGCGTGAGTCATGCGGCCGAGATGATGCGATCGAGCATCTCGCGCAAGGCAGCCTCGCTCTCGGCGATCCGTTTCGCTTCGCCCCCCGCCTTCTGGGCACTCAACTGCCGCACCAGCGAGATGAAATGATTGACATCGGCGCGGAGCGGTTTGTTCACACGCTTGTAGATCAGCCGGCCGGTCAGCCGCCACAGCCCCAGGTAGACCATCAGGGCCCCGAGGGCGATGACCGGGATGTGGAAAGGCGACGCGTCGAGTGTCAAGAACTCTACGACGATCACCACGGCGCCGCCCAACGCCAGCAGCCGATCGAGAACGGCACGTGAGAGCAGGAGCGATGCCATCGGTTGCTCCCTTCGGTTGCGGTCACAGGTCAGCCGAGCATCGTCTGATCGGGGAAAAATGCCGCCCGGACTAGCCTACAGCAACACGTCGCCTCTAAGGGCGTCCGCTGAAACCGGCCACCCTTGGGGATCGTAAGGCGAGGCGGCAGGTGGGACGCTACCACAATTCGAGGCGCGATGAGTACAGAGACGAGGCACCTCCACAAGCAACTCGGCCGCAACGTTCTCGCCGCAACCCTAGCCATCGGCGGCCTGCTGACACAGACAACCACGCTGGCGGGACAAGGTCAGGCGCTCGGCGAGCAGATCGCCTTTCCTGTCGAACCCAAGGTCCTAGTAGACGGCAAGTTCCAGCGCTGTGAAGGCATCGCCTTCAACGGCGAGGGCGACTTGTACGTCGCCGGTAACAGGGCACTTTGGCGAGCGAGCACCGACGGCGAGGTGACGCAGATCGCCGAGCTCTACTCGAACCTCGGGCTCGCACCTATCGGCGAACGCGACATCCTGATGGCCGACTTCGGGCCGACCAACAGATTCAATCACGGCCCCAACGACGACGGCATCGTCTGGCGGATCACTCCGGAGGGCGAGAAGACGCGGGTCGTGGACGGTGGGATCGGCGATCCGAACTTTGTACTCGTGCGCGCCGACGGGTCCTTCCTGGTGTCCGACGATGCCACCGACGAGATCTTCCTGGTCGACCCGCAGGGGAGACTGACTTTGTTCACCGATGCGATCGGCCACCCGAACGGGTTGGCGCTCTCGGCCGACGGGTCGACGCTATACGTGGCGCAGATCTTCGGCAGTCTACGCCCGCTGACCATCGACGACCGCGTCTGGGCACTACCGCTGGAGGACGGCCAGCCAGCAGGGCTGCCGGAGGTCATCGCCCGGTTGGGCGAGGGGGCGGCCAACGATGGATTGGCGCTGGACGAGCTGGGGCGTGTCTACGTCGCCGCCAACGGCACGGGCCAGATCTGGCGCATCGATCCGGCAACCCGGCAGACGATGCTCATCGCCGAGGGCATGCCCGGCGTGGCGAGCCTGGCGTTCGGACAAGGCGAGTTCGATGGCCAGGCGATCTACGCGACGTCGACCCGCACGGGCCGAGTCTGGGAAGTGAAGGTAGGCGTGGGCGGAGCACCGCTCCACAGATAGTCAGGCGAAGCGCCGCCCCGGTTCTCGCTTTAGTCCGGCGGCTCGCGTCGGGCCCGCACCTCACCGGACACCCTGACGTCCACCCGATACCCGTCGAGCGTGTCGGGAAGCGCCTCGGCCAGGTCGAGCGAATCGGTCGCCACGAACACTACAATGCACGGCTCGCCGCCGCAGTCGCCGAGCCCGGTGCCCGTCACGCCGCGCACGGCCATCAGGCCGGGCGTCCGCTCGCGCAGCACCTCCTCGATGCTCATCCTCTCCACGTCCTCCTCCTGGGAGCCGCCGGCCCCTGCCTCGCCCTCTCGGTCCGCACAACCGGCGCCGATGGTCAGCAGGCCGATCAGCAGAAGCCCGAGGCCGGCGGGCGCCCGCCGACCCCGTGCCGCAAAGCGCGAGGGGGAGCGCCCCACCCTCCCCCTCGGCAGTTGATCAGCGGCCGACCCGGTCAATTCACGATGAAGCAGTCCCCGCCCGTGCCGCTCTGTCCGTCGGGGTTGGTGACGGTCACATTGCGGGGGCCCGGCGCCGCCCGCGGCCCGATCCGCAGGTTGGCATCCAGCTGGTCCGGACCCACGAAGGTGACACCGCGCACCGCGATGCCGGCCCCGAAGCTGACGCTGGCGCCGTCCTGGAAGTCGGCACCGAAGATGCTGACCGTGAGCTTCTGCTTGCGACTGCCGCTGTCGGGATTGCAGCTGACCACGGTCGGCGCCGGCGTCGGCACCGTCGGCTCGTTGACCGTGACGGTGGTCGTCGCCGCATCGTTGGACGGATTCTCGTCACCTGTGAGCGCGTGTCTGGCCTCGAGCGTGTGATCGCCGGGGTCCTCATCCGCGGTGTCCCACGGATAGGTCAGGGTCGTGTCCGCACCTGCTATCAGCCCAACGACAGTCTGCGTTAGAACTGGCGAGCCATCGGTCACATCCGTAAGCGTCACATCGAAGCCACCCACATCCTCGGTACCTACATTACGGACCGTAACATCGACATCAACCGGATCGCCCTGGTCCGCCGAGCTCGGCGCATCGACGCTCGTCACCGCCACGTCGACGATCTCTGTGGCGACACTCCCGTCGATCCAAACGCCGAATTCTCTCAGCACCAGGTCGATGCGGTTGGCGAAAGTCCGATCGCTGCCCCCCGCGAAGAGGAGCCCCACCGGGCTGTTCAGTCCGTCCTGGGCGACGATCAGCGAGCCCGAGTCGCCGCCGCCGCTAAACGTGCCGGGGCTGATCCCGAGCTGATCGTACATGTAGGCCGACTTGATGCAGAAGTTGAAGATCACCTCATAGCAGACCTCGACGAACACGTTCACCTCGGTGACCGTGCCCTGTGTGAGCATCGTGGTGCGACCGTACTTCTGGACCGGTAGACCCAGCAGATCAGCGGTGCTGTCGAAGTAGCCGTCGCCGTTCCCGTCGCCGTAGATCGTCGAGTTGGGTATGCCGTAGCCGTCGGCTGGCGTCGAGTTGCCCAAGTCAGCCGTCGACGACAGTGCGATGGCGGCATCCATCAGATTGTAGCCGCTGAACGAGAAGTCGATGGGCACGTAGCTGTCCAGCACGCCGATCTCATCGCCCGGGTACTGACCGTCGTCGAAGGGACCCGGCTGCAGCACCGGATCACCCAGGTATGCGCGGTTCTGGTCGGCGTAGACGTGGTTGTTGCTCAGTGCGTAGACGTTGCCCAGCGCGTCCCGCACGCGCGCGCCGATGGTGCCCGCCGTGATGCTGGGATGACCGGTGGACACACCAGTCGGCACCGGCCGCGGAAAGCGCGCCGTCGGGTCGGTCCGCGCCATCACGAGCCCGGTCACCTTCACCTCCACCGGCAGACCTTCCAGCCGGGCGGGGAGATCAGCTAGGCCTGGCGTCTCGGTGAAGATCCGCACCACAGGTTGACCGTCGGCGCTCAGCGCGGTGGCGGTTCCGACGACGCCCGGGATCTTCATCAGCTCAGGAGTATGACGGTCCTGAACGGCGATCGCCGTCTGGATCGCCAGCCGCTGGCCGAACACGGCGTCGGCAGGCGACATTATTTCGCCGGCATCGCGCCCGCAGCCCAGCCAGACCGCCCCTGCGGCGAAGGCTATAGCCGCTACAGAGATCGCCCGTCGACGTGAGAAGTGTGAGGACATGGGATTCCCTCCTGCAAGCGTGATTTCGGGACTCCCGGCGGGGAGGAGAACTGCGCAGTGGCACCGAGCCGTGGATCCAACACCTTAGGCCACGGTCCCGGTGATGTCAACGACTCGCAGACAATCGCGAGGTGTTATTAGCCTAAGGCTCCTCGTAATAGAACCGCACCTGGAGCAGGCGCAGGCCGTTGTTGTCGTAAGCCCAGAAGTAACCCTCCAGGCAGTCGGCGAAGAGGCTAACGGTGGTACCACCACAGGCCTCGGCCGCCGCGCTCCCGTCCGGCAGCTCGATCGTCGTCAGCGCATCGGTGACGTTCTTAAAACGGCTTCGACCCTTATGTCGCGTTACGTCGAGCACGGCACCGGTCGAGCAGATATCACCCTCGGCGACTTCACCGGTTATGTCCTCGGCGCACGTGGTCATCCGAGTCGCGCCGTGTGGTCTGCCGAGAGCGCGCGCCCAGACGTAGTAGGAACCGGCGGGCAGCTCGAAAATCGCGCCGCCATCGGTTCCATCGGCATCGACGACCAGATACGTGTCGCCTTCGCGGAGACTGATCCGAGTTCGCACCGGGTCATCAGGTCTTCGGGTCCCGAGCTTCACGAAGATGCGGTGTCCGCTGTTGCCGGTCATATCGGCGTTCTTCTCCTTCGACATGCCGATGATATTCAGGTTGTAGTGGGCACCACTCGGCGCACCGTTCCCGGTCACTTCCCGGTTGCCGTTCTGGCCGCTCACGTCAGTTACAGAAAAAGACAGCACGAAGGCGGCTAGCAGCGTCAGGCGGGATAACTGCATGATAACCTCCATGGTCCACGGTTCGAGATCAAAACGCTGTCGACTGACTCAGGCACTCGCCTAGAGCCTGCCACTTCCGTGCCGTGCCGATAGGTAATACCGCTCCGAGACTTAGTGAAGGCACGGCCAATCTGACCGGGAAGTTATTTTCGAGGTAGGGAAATATTTCTTTAGGCTCGAAGATCGAAGTGCCCCGGGCAACAGCAGATGCGTGAAACTTCTACGAGTCGATATGGGCTCTTGGCAGCAAGGGGTTCATTCCGATGGCCACCTTGTACACTGAACTTCCAGCCCGCGCCGCGACCTCGCCGATCGACAGCTGCTCTTCGCCTTGCCTGCCGAAGAGAACGACCTCATCGCCGAGCTGAATATCTGTCGCGCCAGTCACATCCACCGTGCTGTGGTTCGCGGTCACCGCGGCGATGAGCGGCCAGCGCTGGCCCCGAATCAAGACCTCGGCCTCCTCGACTCCTTGCGGAGGACAGCCATCGGAGTAGCCCAGGGGGAGCGTTGCGACGAGCATATCGCGTTCGGCCGTGAACAGCCTGTGATACGACACCGAGTCTCCCGGGCGCAGTCGCTTCACATAGATCACCCTCGTCTTTACCGACATGACCGGCCTGAGATCGAGGTTGGCCAGCGGCTCCAAGCCGTAGATGGCGTTGCCCGGTCTCACCATGTCGAGGAAGGCGTCAGGGAAGTTCGAGATCGCCAGACTGCTGGCGGCATGCCGCACTCCTACCGAAATACCCTTGTCCTCGGCAGCATCGCACACCTGGATGAGACGCCCGAGCTGGACCGGGTCGAAGTCCGGCTCTTCGGTCAGAGTGGTGAAGATCCCTTCGATGGCGATCTCCGGCATCGCAGCGATCCTGTCTATATATGAGGGCGCTTCGTGGTAGGGGACGCCGACCCGCCCTAGGCCGGTGTCCACCTTGATGTGGACCTTCGCCCGCTTCCCTTGGCCCCGCGCTGACCGCGCCAGCATCTCGACCGCCTCGGAGTAGACGGACTGAGATACGTCGAGCCGCACCAGTTGCTCGGCCTCTTCTTGGGAGAACGGGCCGAAGTTCAGGACGGTGCCACTTATGCCATTCTCACGCAGGGCGACCGCCTCCATGACCTTTCCCACGGCGAAATGCCTGACGTCATGCCGCTCGAGGGCCTTGGCGATCCCCACCAACCCATGTCCGTAGGCGTTCGCCTTGATGACGGCCATCACGGGCCGATCACTCACCCGCCTGCGAATCTCCGACAGGTTCCGGGCGAGGTTGCCGAGGTCGATCTCGACCCAGGGGTCGAAGCTTCCGCTCGCTGCCGCGGGCTTGGCGATCTCCCTACCCAGCGGCTCGCCAATGGCAAGCGCCAGCGGTGCCGTGCCCGCCAAGGCTAGAAACGTCCTGCGGCTAACATGGCTCATCTTGGCCTCTCCGTTTTCTTCGATATCACGATTACGATGTCGAACAGCGAATCGCTCTCGCCCGGCGGTGGCTCTACAGTCCAGTTCGAGAAGAGCACCGGTCTGCGGACACGGCAGCCCAGCTGCTTCAGCCAGACGGCAACGGCCTCGTTCGAGTTGTGCAGCGCCCAGTAGGCGCGCGGATGATGCACGAACTCGAGATCGTAGGCCGCGTTGTAGATCCGCGTCTCGAGATTCGCCTCGTAGATGGAATCCAGACGAGCACGTACGGCTTCGATCCGTCCGGCGTCGACGATCACCTCGTACAGGCCCTCGATCCAGACACCCACCTGCCCGCGGACCGACGCCGAGGTCGACGGCCCCTGCAACTGGCGACGCCCCAGCCCCGCCCTCGTCGGCCACAACAAAGCAGCGGAGGCCTCAGAGGTACCCGTCTCGACCTGTGCGTAGTACTGCCAGTCACCGTAGGAGTAACGCACGCTCCCGCCGTCTCCAGCCGGCAGGATGAGACTCGCATGGCGGCCATGATCGAGAACGAACACGGATCGCGGCTGCTTTGGCTCTGAAGGTGGTACGATAGCGGTCGTGCATCCATGCAGCAGCATGCCCATCAGCACAGCGTAGCTTCGCCGGTGCATGCTCATGGTTAGGCGACCGCGGTAGGAGCTTCGTACCGCTGAGCCGGTCCCGGGTCAAACCGCCGGCCGCGCTGGAAGGTCCCGCAGGCGCGATGGCGGCGGCGATAGCCGAGGTTGAGCGAAATGTGCGCCCGCAGGATGATCACGGGGTCGAGATAGCCAAAAGCCCGCAGCGTCCGCCGCAGCACCGAGCGGCGCGAATAAAAGCGACTCTGGACCCAGTCCTTGCCGACGCGCAGCGTGTCCGGACTCATGTGTAGCGGCTCGTAGACCACGTGGGCGAAGTCGTACAGGCTCCAGTCGCGGGTCACGATCCGTCCCTGCCGCTCCATCTCGTCGAAGAGCGGCGTGCCCGGGAAGGGGGTGAGCAGTGTGGCCTGCAGCGCATCGACGCGCGCCTCGTACAGGAAGTCCAGCGATCTGGCAAAGATGTCGGGCGCATCCCCGTCCATGCCGAAAACGAGGCCAGCATAAACCGCGATCCCCGCATTGTGGAGCCGCGCGATGGCGCGGGTGTAGTCGCTCGCCCGGTTGAACGTCTTGCGCCAGGCGTTCAGGTTGTCCTGTGCCAAGGATTCGAGGCCGACGAAGAGGCCGCGACATCCACTCGCGGCGGCCAGCCGGAGCAGCTCGGCGTCGTCGGCGATCCGGATACTGCACTGGCTGAACCAGCGTTTGCCCAGCGGCGCCATTCGCGCGAACAGTTCGCCAGCGTAATCGCGGTCGCCGATGATGTTGTCGTCCATGAACAGGAGGTAGCGTCCCAGGCCGCGCAGCTCGTCAACCACCTCATCGACGGGGCGGGCGCGGAAGCGGTAGCGGGCGAAGGCGGCAACCGAGCAGAACGTGCAGCGGTAGGGGCAGCCCCGGGTGGCCTGGACCACATCAGGGGTCAGGTAGGCCGACCCGCGCAGCTGGCTGCGATCGGGGATCGGCAGCCTGCGCAGGTCGACGGGCTCGCTCCTATAATAGGACTGCAGACGTCCGTCGACGAAATCGTCGATCAGCTGAGCCGCTATGCCCTCCGCCTCACCGACGCATACGGCGTCGGCGTGCCGGCTGGCTTCTTCCGGCATGAAGGTGGGATGATAGCCGCCGAAGATGACCGTCTTGCCGCGGCGGCGGAACTCGTCGGCGATCTCGTAGGCGCGTGGAGCGTTGAAGGTCATGAACGAAACGCCGACCAGATCGACATCGGCGTCGAAGTCGACCGGCTCCACGTCCTCGTCGATGATCCGCGTCTCGACGATCTCGGGCATCGCCGCCTCCACGTAGAGGCTCGACAGCATGGAGAAGCGAAAAGTGCGCGGGCCCCGGTAAGCGCCCGGCCGCTCGACGCGCCACAAGGGTGATGTCGGGTTGATCAGGAGAAAGCGGATCGGCCGCATCGTGACCGCCGTGTGCACTCCAGCGCTGTTCGGGGCTCTAGCGAACCGTAAGCTGTGTCCCTCGGGCACCCTCTGCAAGCACCACCGCTTCTATCGCCGCCGAAAGAAGGTACGGGTGGCGAGGTCCGCTGGGAACGGTACATTTGCCGCGGGTTACAACGGAAGGCGACTCGCGCGTCCGGTCGCTATCGCCGGCAGTCCGGCGTTTCCCCCCGAGACCTGGATTCCCACTACTGCATGCTTCCTAAAGGACACCAGACCGTTGCGACGCTCGCCGTACCGCTCGCCCTACTGCTGGCCGGCAGTATCGCTATACAGACGGGGGAAGAGACCGTCACCGGTGTGCTGCAAATCGTCTGGGGCGACCCGCCGGACGGTGCGCCCCTCCTGCGCACGTACCTCATCGAAGATGACGGCGCTGCGCATGAGCTCCAGCTGGACGAGACGCGGCTTCGCGAGCTCGGCGGCATTTCGGCGCTGAATCGGCGGCGGGCGACAGTCACGGGCTCCCGAGTCACGTTGCGACGGACCCAGGTCAGCGGGCCGCTGAGAGTAGAGTCGATCGGTCTCGGAGCTGAGCCACAGGCCGCGCCTCTATTCGGCTCCCAACCCTTCGCCAACGTGGCGTGCCGGTTTTCCGACGTAACCGGCGAGCCGGAGACGATCGCCTGGTTCGATGGGTTGATGAGCGGCACGGAGCCGCAGCTCGATCACTACTGGCGCGACGTCTCCTACGACAACGTGAACATCCAAGGCAGCCAGGCGTTCGGCTGGTATGAGTTGCCGAAACCGAAGTCGTCTTACTACGGCGATTTCGACGGGGACGGAAATTCGGAAATCCTGCTCGGCGATCTGGCGCAGGACTGCGCGGCCGCCGCCGACCCGTTCGTAGATTTCAGCCCGTTCATCGGCATCAACTTCATGTACAACGACACATTCGGCTGCTGCGCCTGGGGCGGCGGCTGGACACTCAACGTCGACGGGGAGAGCCGCTGGTTCTCCGTGACGTGGATGCCGCCGTGGGGCTACTGGCGTCAGGCTACCATGGCTCACGAGATAGGGCACGCCTTTGGACTTCCCCACTCCTCGGGCCCCTACGGCGAGACTTACGATTCGCGATGGGACGTGATGAGCAGGTCGGGCGGCACCTGCCAGGTTCGAGATCCCGAATACGACTGCGTCGGCCAACACACGATCTCTTACCACAAGGACAAGCTGAGCTGGATCCCGGCAGATCGGATCTACACCCCGGCTCTGGGCACCAGCCAGCGCATCGCGCTTGCGCCGCTCGACGATCCGGCTACAGGCAGCGACTACCTGATGGCGCGCATCCCGATAGACGCCGACAGTTTCTACACCGTGGAGGCGCGCCGCCTGCAGGACTACGACAACAACATCCCGACGCGTGCCGTGGTGCTCCACCATGTAGCACCGGCCCGAAGTAAGGACGCGCGCGTCATCGACGAGGACGGGCTGGGCGACCCGAACGACGAAGGCGCACAGTGGCTGCCCGGCGAAGCGTTCATCGATGCGTTCAACCAGGTCACCGTCCACGTGATCGCCGAGACGGCGAACGGGTACGAGGTCGAGATCTCCTACGGTAGCCTGATCCAACCGACGATCACGGTCGCCGTGGCTGGCGACGGCAGGGGCACGGTGACCAGTGAACCGGCCGGCATCGTCTGTGGACCGCCCGACCTCGGCCCGGCCAATCAGTGCGACGCCAGTTTCCCGATCACCACCGACGTGACACTGAGAGCGGATCCAGAGACCAGCGACCCCGCCTTCACTTACCTGTTCGAGGGTTGGTCCGGCGCCTGCGACGGGAGCTTCCCGACGTGCACGCTTCGACTGATGGATGATCAAAGCGTCACGGCGGACTTCCGCGTCGTGCCTCCGGCGATCGACGTTTCCGGCTCACCGGTCCTATTCCTCGCCATGCAGGGGCTCGGCGACCCACAGGTTCAGAGCGTCGAGATCGCCAACATCGGTGGCAGCCCGCTCACCGACCTCGCCGTGGAAGGTGTCGACTACGCCGGTGGCGGCGGTTGGCTCGCGGCGGAACTCGATGACACGACCGCGCCGACGATTCTCAGACTGACGCCGTCGATTGCCGGCCTCGAGCCCGGGGTGCACTCGGCGACGGTGAGCATCGGTTCCTCGACGGCTAGTAACAGCCCACAGACCGTCCCCGTCACCCTCAGCCTGGCAAAGAGCGTTACGATGCAACAGTTGATGGGTGCGCTGTTCGAGGGTGTGCCTCTGCCCGGTCCGGCGGCGACGGTCCTCGACGACTTAGGCAATGCCAACGGCTTCCTCGATGTCGGCGACATCCTGGCCTGGCTCGAGGCCGGTCAGGCGCAGCCGCGCTTGACCCGGGCCACCCGCTTCAGGGGGGACGAACGATGAAGGCTCGGCGTCTGACACAGTTGGCGGCACTGTTCGTCGTGTTGGCCGGCTGCGGCGGCGAAGAGAGCACGGGACCGCAGCCCGGCCGACTGCAGCTCACCATCTCGACACCGAACTCCGACGACCGGGCGATCGCGCTGACGATCACCGGCACCGTTACCGACATCCGGGCCGTCGCCGGCTATCAGTTGTACGTGAGGACGATGGAAGACCGCACCGCGATCATCGTGGTTCCGGAGGGATCGGCTACCTTCCCCGACGGAGAGACAGAGGTTGCGACGCTCAGTGTCCCAGATCTGCGGTCGGCCGGCGACTACAGCGTCGCCGTCATTCAGGGGTCGGGTAGCGATTACGAGCTGCGCTTCGGAGCAGGATACGCCGCTCACCTTCGCTAAGTTCGCTAGCGAAGGTTCGACAGTACTATCCGACGTCTCACTCCCAGCCAGTTACTCCGCGTTGAGAGCCTCCACTGGATTCACCCGCAGCGCCTTGCGGGCCGGGATCCAGACGGCCACGAGAGCGATGCCGACCATGAGAAGGGACGCCAAGAAGAACGTGACCGGGTCGTCAGCCGACAGTTCGTAGAGCAGCCCGGAAAGGACCCTTGCGGCCGCAAGGCCGCCGATTAGACCAAGGAGCAGGCCGAGCCCGGTGAGCTGAACACCCTGGCCCATCACCAGGGAATAGATGTCCCGGTTTTGCGCCCCGAGAGCCACGCGGAGACCGATCTCCGGGACACGCTGCGAGACTGCGTAGCCCACGACTCCAGCCACCCCTACCGCGGAGAGCATGAGCGCCACGGCCCCGAATATCAGAAGCAGAACCGTGCGGAAACGGGGCCCGGCCACCGTCCTAGAAACAACCGCGTCCATGGAGCTGACCGCGCTGATGGATATGTTCTCGTCCACCTGCCAGACGGCGGACCGGACGGACGCGGCCACGTTCGCCGGGTCCCTCTCGGTCCGAAGGGCCAGGTACATGCTCCTCCTCCGTTCCGGATCCAGCTCTTGTGCGTGGGGGACATAGATGGCCGGGACGGGCGGCGCGGCGAGGCCGACCTGCCGGACGTCGCTGACAACCCCTACCAGGCCACGCGAGACGTTGGGAAGCCAGCTCCGGGTCTCGTAAACCGTGACCCGCTTCCCCATCTGGAACCACGCCGATTCCTCACTCGGGAAGCCCAATCTCGCGGCCGCTTCGTTGATGATCGCCACCGGCGCGCCGGCCTCGTCGTCCTGAGGGGTGAAGCCACGTCCCCGAACGACGCTCACCCCCATGGCACGGAAGTAGTCCAAACTCACGGCGCGGACCTCCGCGCACGTCGGGCCATCATAACCCACGAAATCGCCGCGCCTGGGAAAGGGACGATCATCAGGCCAAACGAACTCGCAGTTCTGACCTGGGGTCATGGGTAGCAAGTTGATAGCTCCGGCGACGCCGACGCCTCGAAGCGAGCCGACCCTCTCGAGGATGTCCTCGTACAGACGGGTGATCTCGCCGTGCTCCGCATAATCTCCAGCCCTAGGAGCGAGGTTCAGGGTGAGGACGTTCTCAGCCCGAAAGCCGGGATCGACCCGCTGTACCTTCCAGAAGCTCTTCAGCAGAAGCCCCGCGCCGGCCAGCAGAACCAAGGAAAGAGCGATCTCCGCTACGACGAGACCACTGCGCAGCCGCTGGCTTGCCCTGTCGCCGGTACTGCCCCGACCTCCGACTCGAAGCGCGGCCGAGAGATCCGACCTGACGGCCTGGTAGGCGGCGGTCAGCCCGAAGATGATTCCGGTGAGCAACGAGATCCCTAGAGCGAACCCAAGAACCGCCCAGTCGATTCTAATCCCCGCGATCCGGGGGAGGTTGGCGCCACCCAGAGCCAGCACGGCATCCATCGCTACCCAGGCCAGACCGAGCCCTGCCGCACCGCCGAGGACGAAGAGAAGACAGACCTCGGTGAGCAGCTGTCGGATGAGTCGGCCGTTACCGGCGCCAAGCGCGGCGCGCAAAGCCACCTCGCGGCCCCGAACCACAGTCCGGGTCAGGTAGAGGTTCGCCACGTTGGCGCAGGCGATGAGCAGAACCAGGCCCACGGCTCCCAGCAGGATAAGGACCGCCGACCGTACCGCGCCCACCGTCCACTCCTTTGCGCTCATCAGCCGGACGGCCTCCCCAGTGTGGTCCTGGGGAAACTCCTCCACCATGTTCAGCCAGACTCGATCCAGATCCGCCTGAGCCTGAGCCAGCGTGATCCCCTCGGCCAGCTTGCCGATGGCCCTCCAGCTGTGGTTGAAGCGGGCGAGGCGGGTCGGATCCCAATACGGTGGTCGAGACCGCCAGAGGGCAGCATCGTGGAACGGGGCCTCGAACCCTGCCGGAGCTATCCCGACGACGGTGTAGAGATCCCCATCCAGGTCCAGGGTAGCCCCTATGATGCCCCGATCACCACCGAACATGCTCTGCCAGAAGCCGTAGCTCAGGACCACCACCGGCTCGTGACCAAGCTCTTCCTCCTCCGGGAGGAAGAAGCGACCCAACGCCGACTGCACGCCGAGGATCTGGAAGAAGCCGGCGGAAACCGAACTGCCGTTGACCCGCATCGGCTCGCCGCTGCCGTATAGGACGGGGGTCCAAGATCGGAAGGCGGAGATCTCCGAGAAGCTCGCGCTCTCGTTCCGCATGTACTCGATCTCCGGATAGGCGAGATACGTGTGCCGGCGGACCAGCTGTCCCTGCTGCAGGCTCAGGATGTGGACGACCCGATCCGGCTCACCGTAGGGCAGCGGCCGCAGCAGCACTCCGTTCACCACGCTGAAGATGGCCGTGTTGGCTCCGATCCCCAGCGCCAATGAAATGACCGCAACCAGGGTGAAACCAGGGTTCTTCCGTAACTGACGGAATCCGTAGCGCAGGTCGTGCCAGACGCCACTCATCGGGACACCTCCTTGATTACCCTCGACCATCACCTAGGCAGATCGCGGGCCAGGCGGGTCCACGCGGGCCTATAGCGGCGAGCCACACGGCGGCTGTCGATACAACTGCAATCACATTAATGACTTAGGGCGCCCAGATGCTTACGAGATACGCGAGTGGGCCTGCGATGAGGCGGCCGCGGCCGCCCTCAAAACGTTCCGCTTCCGGACAGCGGCGCGCCGCAACCGAACACCCGCTGGGCCCTCGGATTTGACGGTCAGGCGGCCTACGAGGCAGGGCTCGCCCGACCCTCGAGGCGATCGACGAGCACGGTAGCGGTGAGCGTACCGGTGACGTTCGTCGCGGTGCGCGCCATGTCGGGAATCCGGTCCACGCCCAGCAGAACGGCGAGACCGTCCAGCGGAATGCCCACGGTCCCCAGCGCCGGTGCAAGGCTCAAGACGCTGCCGCCCGGTATGCTCGGTACGGTGAAGGAGACGATGACCGTCGCCAGGACGGCGCCGCCGATCCCGGAGATCGCCAGCGAGACGCCGAACAGCCAGGCGAGGAAGACGAGGCCGGCGCCCTGGAACACGGCGCTACCGGCGCGGCCCAGGCCGGCACCCAGGGGGATGACGAAGCCGGACACAGTATTCGATACACGTAGCTCGTCATCGGCCGCCTCGAGCATCGCCGGAACCGTGGCCGGCGACGAGACGGTCGCAGCGGCTATAACCTGCGGGCTCACGCACCCTCTGAGGAATTTCGCCACCGACCTGCGAGCGAGAAATCGAACAGCCGGCACGTACACCACTGCGACGAAGATCGTCAGTGCCACCAGCACGGCAACGACGAAAGCGATGAGGCTCTGAAGCATCGCCCAACCGGCCCGGGCGGTTACCGGCGCGGCCAGCGCGAAGATGCCGACGGGTGCGATCCATAGAATCCAGTAGGTCAGCTTGATCAGCGCCGCAGCGATCGCTTTGGCTAAACCGACCAACCGATCTCGCTGTTCCTCAGGCAGCGTTCCGGCAGCCGCAGCGAACATCACGACGAACACGATGAGCGGCAGCAGCGCGCCCTCAGCGGCGGCCTGGAAAGGGTTGCTCGGTATGAGACTCAGCAGGAAGTCGATTGGGCCCGGCAGAGCCGGCGCTTCGACCGTCTGCACCGTAATCGCCTGCGCGGCCGCGTCGCTGGCCAGCGGGAGGAGAGCGCGCATCACACCCATCCCCAACAGAACGCCCACAACGCTCGTTACCGCGAAGAATCCCATCGCCACCCCGCCCATTCGGCCCAGCCGCCGCAGGTCGCCCAGCGAGGAAACGCCCACAAAGATGACGGCCGCTACCAGGGGGATGACAACCATCTTTAGAAGATCGACGAAGGCGACACCGATCGGCTCGACGCCTACTGCGAAACCGACGAGAAGCGGGGCCTCCGTGATGGCGGCGGCGAGGCCCAACAGAAGGCCTACCACCAGGCCGAGCGCAATGGCGATCTGCAGTCTTACGGGCACGGTGGCCCCAAGCTAAGTGAGTTGGGGACTGCAAGCGAGTCCAGCGCGCCGGGCTCCGCCCTACGGCTCGTCGGGATCGTTTTGGGAGCGCTATCGGACAATTAGTCTCCTTCCCCACCCCCCGAAGGTCGCAAACGCCTGTCTCCAAGCCGTCCGGGCCGTGGCACGCAGTTTGCCCAAATAGAGGCCGAAGGCCGGGGCCGGGAGCGGCTCAAAGCCATCCACGGCCCACATATGGGAGATTGCGACGGCGGAGCCCCGAAGGGCGCGCTGCAGAAAGGGGGTGAAAGACTGATGCTGACCGCGCTGGTGGTGGCAAGTTTCATCCTCGTGCCGCCCGTGGTGTACGTCTGGAGGTCGTACGAAGAGCCGAAGGAATAGTGGATGTTCCGCCCCGCCTGGTGGGGCGTGAATGATAGCAAGGAGAGGGGCATCGAGATTAGGTGCCCCTCTCCTTTTGCGGGAGCGCTAAATGCAGCGGGCCGATCTGGTCGTTGACAACCGCATGGCCACACCGTAGGGTGGAAATACTCTCCAGGAAAACCGACTACCGCGTGGTCGCCCTAACCATACGTGGGTCAACTGGTTCTCACTCTGAAGACGACCGGCGCGAGTATCTCCGCGCTGTAAGACCGTTGTACCTCCCCCCAGTTTAGCAGCGTTTTCCCGCTGCCTAACGGAGGTGTGCCACGATGATCTCGGCCACGTCCCGCTCGTCCCCACTGGCAATCCTGCTGCTGATCGCGGCGCCTGCATCGGTAACGCTGGCCCAGGACGAAGTCCCGGAAGGCGGTGTCCAGCAGAGCACTCACACCATCAACTTGCAACCGGGAGAGACATTCGAGTTCGACGTCCCCCTCTGGCGCACCGGCACGCAGGTTACAGTAGCTTTCAAGCCGACGCGCCGCTTCGCGCCCGTCCCGATGCAGCCGCGCCAGTTAGCGAGGCGGCAGCCCCGCTCACTCTCCGACATCGAGGGCTCGATCAGCGCGGGTGTCGCCCGGCAGGCGACCGAGACGAGCGCCTTTACCTTCCAGTTGCGGATAGACTCGCAGACCAGGGCGGCCGATCCCGCCCTCAGCGGTCTGCGGACGTTCGTGGTGACGGTGGGGAGGCTGCCGCGGGGTGCGCCGACGAACGCCCGCGGACTCCTGCGTAACGTTTCCGAGCAGCCACAGAGCGGTGAGGTTCGGGTTCAGTCGGTGGACGCCGCCGCGATGGTTCGGTTGGCGAGCGAGCGTCAGCGAGCCGCGATTCAGGAAACGATCGAGGCGAGCGACCCCGACCTCATCTTCACGCTCGACCACACCCTGCAGCGACACCTGGCAGGTTATCCGGGCGGAAAATCGGAGTTCGAGACCCGGCTGTCGGAGATGTTCGCCGAGGTAGGCATCTCCAACGCCTTCGTCCGCACGGTCACCCAGAGCATGCAGCCCTTCCAGGCTCAGATACAGGGCAACGTGCGGAACCAACAACTGCGCGACGTCACCACAGACCAGGCGGTGAGCATGCCCGTCGTCCGCACCGTCCGCGCGGTACGCCCGGCGCAGATCGAGGTTGAGGCGCTAGAGCCAGTGCCCACGCTCCAAGTGATCGAGCTGCCCGAGCCGACTCCCCAAGACAGTCTGCAGCTCTTCCGCATCTATCTCGCGGCGATCAAGTCGCACCGCTGTGCCGACGACGCCGGTTGGGAGTGGGGCTGCGACGAGGAGGAGCCGTACGTCGTCTGGTCGGCCGACTCGCCGGACTACATGCGGCGCGGCGTGACCGACAAGGCGGGGAACATGGTGCGCAACAGCGAGCGCTTCCTTACCGGCTACACCAACGTGTTCAGCGTCAGTGAAGGATCGCCGCAGCACCGACGGCCGACCTACCCCCTCATATATATGTATCAGGTCATCGAGTCGGACCCCGGCGGCCCGTCCACCGAGGACCTGATGGAGGCGATAGGAGCGGGGGTGGCGACGACGTTGGCGTTCTACATGGGCGACATTCCGGCACTCATCGCCGGCGGCATCGAAACGCTGAAACAGACTACCGATTACTTCATGAAGCTGGCGGCGCGGGGGGACGACCTCTACCCGATTATGGTCGCCGTATTCGACGAGGGCAGGTTTCTAATCTTGACCTCGGGCGATTCGCCAGGGCCGCTCGACGCCAACCTGTTCGAGAGCGCGGGTGATTACAGCAAGTTCGCGATCCGTGTTCCGGTGGTTAGGAAGGGCGGGAACGAACAGTGGAGCCTCGTCTATATCATATCACGCGAGGCCGTGCCGCCACCCGACGTAGCGATGGGTACCCTCTGTTCCTTCCAGGCCATGCAGGGTGCCTACTACATACGTCACCGATCCTACCGCGGTGAGGTCACGCCAGTGGCGACACCGCTCGATCGACAAGACGCCACGTTCAGGATGGTAGCCGGTCTGGCCCACGGCGATTGGGTCTCGCTCGAGTCGGTGAATCATCCGGGGCACTACCTGCGGCATCAGAACTTCGAGTTCCACCTGCAGCAGGCGAGCGACGACCAGCTGTTCAAGGAGGAAGCAACGTTCCGCATCGTACCCGGCATGGCAGGCGCGGACTACGTCACCCTGGAGTCCTACAACTATCCAGGGCACTACATCTACTGGACGAGCGACTGGAAGCTTAGGCTGGGTGACTTCTTTTACGACATGCCCGACTACATGAAGTGGCAGCCGGCCGCGCAGGCGCTCTGGCGACAGGCGGCCACGTTCAGGGCGGTCGATCCGCTGACTCAGCAGTAGGGGGTGAGCCGTATCGCTCAGGCCGCAGCGACCACACCGGGTCGACCTTCGTGGTGCACGCGGGACTACTCCGCTCTCAGCGCCTGATTGGGGTCGACCCGGACCGCCCGGACCACGGGCACGGTGATCGCGGCGAGTGCAAGCAAGGTCATGATGAGCGCGCCGCCGGCCATGAACAGGGGGTTGAGGGGGCTGATGCCGTATGCCAGGCTCGAGGTCAGAACTGCCGAGAGCACGGACCCGACGAGACCGATGGCTAGCCCGAGGAGGATCAAACGCAGCCCCTGACGCAAGAACAACCGTAGTACCTTGCCGCTGTCGGCCCCGAGCGCCACCCGCACACCGACCTCGTGGGTGCGCTGAGACACGTAGTACGACATCACGCCGTACGTCCCCGCGACTACCAGGATGAGCGCCGTGACGGCGAAGAGGGTGACGAGCAACGTGTAGAAGCGCCGGCGTTCGCTGGCGCTCATCACCACGTCATCCATCGTGCGGACTCCAGAGAACGGTATCTGGCTGTCTATCTCCCGAACAGCCTGCCGCAGCGCCGGTACCAGCGCCTGCGGATCACCCGAGGCCCGAACGACCAATCGTGTGTACGACCAAAGCTCGGCGCTATGGGGGAAGTACATCTCGGGAAGCGGCGGATACTCGAGGCCCCACTGCCGAACGTTCGCCACCACGCCGACGACCGTTGCGATCCACTCCGGCGGATCGCCGTTCTGGCGGACCCGTCTGCCCAGCGCGCTCTCGCCCGGCCAGTAACGATCCACGAACGCCTGGTTCACAAGGGCGACACGGTCGGTGACGACGTCCGTAAGCGTCGCATCACGCTCCTCGAGCTTTCTGCCGGATAACAGGGCTATCCCCATCGCATCGAGGTAATCGGGACTGACGTACGAGTACTCGACCAGCGGCCGCCGCGCCTGCGGATCGTACGTCTCCCCGTCCACGAGTACCCAACCGTTGTTGCCTCCCACCAGAGGTAGCTTGTTCGTCGCCGCGGCACCCTCGACTCCCGGCAGACCTTGAATGCGCCCGAGCAATCGGTTCCAGAAGGCGACCCGGCCTTCGGTTTCCTCGTAGCGTGGCCCGTTGAGCGGGATGCCGGCAATCAGCACGTGCTCGGTCGCGAATCCCCGGGGAATCTCCAGCACCTGCAGGTAGCTGACGACGAGGAGGGCAGCACCGTTCGCCAAAATGCACGCGATGGCGAGCTGACCCGCTACCAGCATCCCGAGCAATCGGTTTCGGGTGTGCCCGCCCGCCTGGCTGCCTCGCCCTTCCTTCAAAGCCCCTACCAGGTCGGTGCGGGACGCGAACAGCGCCGGCGCCAGGCCAAAGGCCAAACCGGTTATCAGCGTCACAAACAGTGAGAAGAGCAGCACCCAGCCGTCGATCGCTATGCCGTCGACCCTGGGTATGCTGGGAGGAATCAGGTTCTTGATAGCCCCCATCGTCCCCAAGGCGATGAGCACGCCGGCCACACCGCCCATCGCCGACAGCACCATACTCTCCGTCAGCAGTTGCCGGATCAGGCGCGGTCGCGCCGCGCCCATCGAGGCTCGGATCGCCAGCTCGCTCGTCCGCGTCGTGCCCCGCGCCAGCAGCATGCTGGCCACGTTCGCGCACGCGATCAGCAGCACGAGCCCCACTATACCCAGGAGCATCACGAGAAAGCTGCGCACGCCACCCAAGGCCCGCCGCATGAGCGGATCGATCCACACCTGGACTTGGGCATTGGTATTCGGATAGGCCTCGGCGAGCCCGGCGGCGATCGTCCGTAGATCGGCCTCCGCCTGCGCGACCGTCACGCCGTCCTGCAGCCGTCCGAGCGCGGCGAAGCTGTGCCAGCCCCGCAGACTGTCGGCCCGCACCAGTACGAGGGGCGTCCAGACCTCCGGCTCATCGGACATCGAGCTCCACGGCTTTGGGAATTCGTACTCCGGCGGCATGACACCTATCACGGCGGAGCTCTCACCGTTCACCGTGATGCGTTTCCCGATGATGTCCGGGGCCGCACCGTGCTGGCGCCTCCATAACGCATCGCTGAGGATCACGACCCGATGGTTCCCGTCGATCTCCTCATCGTCGCTGAACAGCCGTCCCATGCTCGGCTGCACGCCAAGCGCCCGCAACACGCTGGCCGTGCACCGCACCCCAAAGACTCGAGCCGCTCCTTCCTCTCCAGCCAGATTGACCCAGTCGAACCGGTAGACCCCCATCTCCTTCAAGGAGCTGTTCTGTTCCCGCATATCGAAGTAGTCAGGAGATGCGAACGGCTGGTATGCCCTGCGGTCCAGCGGTGTCTCCCATATCGCTACGACCCGGTCGGGCTCCGGGTAGGGGAGCGAGCGCAGTATCAGCCCCTTCATCACACTGAAGATCGCCACGTTCGCTCCGATCCCGACCGCGAGCGTGACTACGACCAGCAGCGTAAATGCAGGGCGTCTGCTCAGCTGTCTGAGTGCAAAGCGAAGATCGTGGATGAATTCTTCCATCGGGACCCCTTGGCGTGCCGTGCCTAAATCGTTAGATGGCCCCTGCGGAAAAAAGGTTGTCGGGCGAAAGGGCTGGGCTAACTCAAGCGCCAGTTTGAATTGGAGAGCTCGTACTTCTTCATCCGATAGCGGAGAGTATCGCGACTGAGTCCTAGGAGGCGAGCCGCACCTGCCACATTGCCCGCGGTCCGCGTAAGAGCCTGCTCGATGACGCTACGTTCGACATCCTCCATGCGAAGCCCTTCCGTCGGCAGCTGGACGATGTCGTCTCTTCCGTCGAGCGGCCGAGCAAAGCCGCGAATCTCCGACGGCAGGTGCTCCGGTCGAATCTCCTGCGTGTCTTCCAGAATGAGCGCCCGCTCGAGCACGTTGCGAAGCTCGCGGATGTTCCCCGGCCAGGTATAGGCCTCCAGAACTCTCAATGCTTCCGGAGTTATCGTCGGTAGCTCGCGTTTGAGGTCTCGTGCCAACCGTTCGATGAAATAGAGCGCCAGTGGCGTACAGTCTTCAGAACGCTCGCGCAGCGGGGGAATATATAGATCGACGACTTTCAGTCGGTAGTATAGGTCGCTTCGGAACTTCCCTTCCGCGATCGCCCTATCAAGGTTCTGGTTCGTGGCAGCTATCACCCGCACGTTCACCGGGATGTCGGTCGTGCCGCCCAATCGCTTGAACCTCGAGTCCTCCAGGAAGCGCAACAACTTGGCCTGGGCGCCGAGCGGCATGTCGCCGATCTCATCCAATAACAGCGTGCCTCCATCGGCAAGCTCAGCGAGGCCCTTCTTGCGCTCGCGTGCGTCCGTGAAAGCACCTCGCTCGTGGCCAAACAGTTCCGCTTCCACGAGTTGTTCGGGCAGCGTAGTGCAGTTGATCTCGAGAAAGGGTTTGTCCTTGCGGCTGCTATGGGCATGAATCGCACGCGCGACGAGATCCTTGCCGGTCCCACTTTCACCCTGAAGCAGCACCGTGGCGGACTCCGTGCGGGCCACCTTTTCCAGCTTCTCAGCAAGCTGGCTCACGGCGAGCGAACGACCGACAAACTCGACATTGGCAAACTGCCAGCGGTGCTGCTCGCGCAGCACGGCAATCTCCCGACGGAGACTCTGAGTTTCTAAGCCCTTCTCTATCGTGATTAGCAGATCGTCGAGATCGACAGGCTTCTCGAGGAAATGGTACGCGCCCGCCTTCACCGCCCTGACCGCAGTCTGCACTTCTCCATACGCCGTCACAATCATGACGACCAGATCACGGTCGACCTCGTGAAGTCGAGTGACGAGCTCGAGGCCGTCGGCATCCGGAAGCCGCAGATCGAGCAGCATCAACGCCGGGTTCTGTACTGCCGCCAAGCGCAACGCGTCCTGGCCCGTCGCCGCTTCGATGACTTCGTAACCGGCTGCGCCGAGGTGTTCGCACAGCCAGGTCCTGAACAGCTCCTCGTCGTCAACGACGGCAATGACTGGCCGAGCACTCATTTCACCAGCGCCTCCTGCTGCGTCGCCGGAATGACGAGCGTGAACGTTGAGCCTTCGCCGGATTCACTCTCGGCCATGATATGGCCGCCGTGTCGTTCGACGATCGCCCGCGTTATCGCCAGGCCGAGCCCCGTCCCCTGGTGCTTGGTTGTGTAGAACGGTCGATAGATCCGCTCGATCTGGTCCGCTGCGATTCCCTTCCCGGTATCAGAGATCGAAATGTCCACGTTGTCATCGCTCGCGTCGACGGAAATACGAAGCACGCCGCCGGGCTCCATCGCCTGGATGGCGTTCAGAGCCAGGTTCACCAGAGCCTGGGTCAGAAGCTCCGGATCGACTCGGATCGTTGGTAGCGGCTCGGCGTGGTGCTCCTCGATTCGCACTCCTGCTGCGTCGGCCTGCGGGCGCACGAGGGTGACGAGCTTCTCGACGAGGTGTCTTGGCTCGCTCCAAGTGAGAAGCGGTTCTTTAGGGCTGGCGTAGCTGAGCAGGTCCTGCAAAGCCGCCTCGATACGACGAATCTGCGTGTGCATCTGGCCAAGAAGGGCGGCCGATTTCGGATCCTCGTCGACTCGCTTTGACAATAGGTCGACGCCGCTCGCCACACCGATCAGCGGGTTCTTTATCTCGTGCGCTATGCCGGAGGCTAGCTCGCCGACGGAAGCGAGCTGTGCCGCGCGACGCATCTCCTTCTCGTGCAGCTCCTGGATCTCTAGCGCCGATGAGTGAAGCTCGCTGGACATCTGATTGAACGTGCGGCCGAGGTCGCCCAGCTCATCGTCCCGCTCGATCCCGACAGCGACATCCAGATCGCCTGTGCGAATGCGCTCGGCGGCTACGACCAGGCGCCGCAGCGGCGCTACGATCGACCGAGCTACGGTCCACACTACTGCGACAAGTAGAAGGGCGAACATGCTCTCCAGCCCAGCGGCCAGGAGCGCTAGACCTCGCAGCTGGCCCAGAGCGCTGGCTACCGACACCTCGGAGATGTACAGCCACGGGACCCCGGATACGGCCATCGAGGTACCGATTACATCGACACCCTCGTAGTTGATATAGCGGGCCACCGAGCCCGGCGGTTGATTGACTAAGGGCGATGGGAAGGGCTGCCGATAGTCAACGGGGATGTGGGGATGCGAGATGAAGACCGGGAGGCCCAGATGGTCTACGATAAACGCGTGGACGTCTATGACCGGATGTTCGGGATGGCGTAGGAAAGCCTGCAACGCCTCGAAACCGACGCTGCCTCCGAGCACGCCTCTCACCCTACCTCCCTCGTCGCGGATCGGCACCGCCAACCGGTATAGGGGCACCGCATCCCCCTTCTGCTCGTCCCAATCCGTCTCGAAGAAATACTCGACCCGGCCTCGGCGAAACAGCTTTCTCGGCGACCAATCCTGTCCGAGCCGGTTAGAGTCGGTCGCCGCGATCACGATCCCCGAGGTATCGATGACGAAGAGCTCGGTCAGAGACCTGAGCTCCTCAAGTTCGTGATCGAGATGCGCCCCGAGTGTGGTGACGGACGGTTCCCGCATCCGAGAAGCTTGTACGGCAGAAGCTGCGGTGGGAATCGTCCGAAAGAGACTACGGCCGCTGGCCACGATCCCATCAAGAAACAGATGGTGGCGTTCGACCTCTGTAGCGACCTGCCGCGCTTGGACGTCGGCCAGAGCCCCCAAATAACGCTCTATCTGGTTCTCGATTATCCCTCGGCTTACTACGTAGCCAACACTGTTCGAGAGAAACAGCGGCACCAGAGACAGCACGAGGAACCACAGCAGGATCCGCCGACCCAACCCACCCCGCAACGGCGTGTTACGCCAGAGCGAGCGCCAGAAATCAACTCGCGTCAACCCCACCCTCCAGCAGATCCGTGAGCTTCCCGAGAAGCGCGCCATGCCCGGACGTTTTCGCAACCCAGCAAACCTCCCGTATCCGCTGAGACAGTAGGTCTGGTGGCGGCGGCGTCGCGCTGTAAACCAGCATCAGCGGAGCTACCGCCAGCTCCTTCACCCGCTCCAGCAGCGATACCCCATCCATCAGCGGCATCCGGTAGTCCGTCACCAGCACGTCGGGCTCCACCTCCCGGGTCAGTTCCATCGCCTCCTCCGTCGAATCCGTCGCCCATACCTGGTACCCGCTCGCCTCGAGCGCGGCCAGCACGCTCTCCAACACCAGGCGATCGTCGTCGACCAAAACGATCTTCTTGCCCAATCTCGGTCCAACCTTCCCGATTGCCTATTCCCGAGCTGAATCGGACGAATGGGGCTTTTGCCCACCCCAGATTCGGGCAAGAACGGTACCGCCAAGCGACCACCCGAAGAATGTGAGATAATAATACTCGATCGCTACCCCTCGCCAGGGCGACAGGGTGAAATCCCCCATATGGACCAGGGCATTTGCCCCTATTTCGCCGAGCGCCCGGCGCGGCCCATCTCTGTAAGTTGCTCGCTGACAACGGGTTCAAGGTTTGGGGGCGCTGGTACGAGTTCTGCCCCTGGGATCCCTGGAACGCTATGCCCCAGCCACGTCGCTCAGCCGACGAACGATGTCGTGGCACTTCGTTGCCCACTGCGAGGAGGACCCATGTTCAGCCGAGACCGCCGCTCTCTTGACCTCAAGGAGGTGGACGCCGTGGATTCGTTTCGCTTCAGGACACTGGCCCTAGCGCTCGTCGCTTTCACCCTGGTCGCCACAGCGGCCTGCGACGACGAGGAAACGACGGGTCCGCCAGACGACCCACCCGAGTTCACCAATGCCGACGGGATCAACGGCGGCACGATGTACGACAAGTTCTGGACGCCGGAGACGGGCTGGAATCAGAGCGATCCCAACCTCCCGACCTTCAACAACTTCTCGAACTTCTTCCGCTGCAAGCAGTGCCACGCCTGGGACCGGAAGGGCAACGCGGCGTCGTACATTAGCCGCGCGCCGAGCACGTCGCGGCCGAACGTCTCGTCCGTGGATCTAATCGAGCATGCGGAGCACCACACACCGCAAGAGTTGTTCGACGCCCTGTGGAGCTCCACCGGTCGGCGCTCGGTGAGCGCGGATCTGTCGACGTACGATCCGGTCAGCAATCCAACGGTCGGCGACCAGATGCCGGACCTGAGTGACATCATGACCGAGGAGCAGGTCTGGGATCTGGTGAAGTTCCTCAAGGAAGAGGCGAACGACACCGATCTCCTGTACGACTACACGACCAGCGGCACGTACCCGAACGGGTCGATCACCTATATGAACATCGGGGCGGGGGGTGACGCGGCCAACGGCGATGCGATCTATGAGGCGGAGTGCGCCAGCTGCCACGGCGCCGACGGAACCGCAGTCGTCGTGGACGGTGAATTCACGGTGGGCAGCTTCCTCCGTGCGAAGCCGTATGAAGTCCACCACAAGGTCAAGTTCGGGCAGCCGGGAACGGCGATGGGGAGCCTGGTGACCGAGATCACCGACATTCTGGACCTCTACGCTGCACTAACGAACGAGACCAGCTATCCGGATCCAGCCTTCGAGGTGGCGGATGGCATCAACGGCGGCACGATGTACGACAAGTTCTGGACGCCGGAGACGGGCTGGAGTCAGAGCGACCCGAACCTGCAAACCTTTAACGACTATGCCAACTTCTTCCGCTGCAAGCAGTGCCACGCGTGGGACCGCAAGGGCAACGCGGCGTCGTACATCGGCCGTGCGCCGAGCACTTCGCGGCCCAACGTTTCATCCGTCAATCTCATCGAGCATGCCGAGCACCACACGGAACAGGAGCTATTCGACGCGCTGTGGACATCCACAGGCCGGCGTCCGGTGAGCGCCGATCTCTCCACGTACGATCCGGCCACGAATTCGACGGTCGGCGACCAGATGCCG
>CAYFSW010000005.1:0-9040 GCA_964345885.1 uncultured Gemmatimonadota bacterium
TAGTCCGAGTTGGTCCCGGGCGGCTCGCGCCAGGCGCGCATCCGCCGTGAGCAGCGAGGCGCCCAGCGCTTCGGCGAGGGCCGCGTAGGCGGCGTCGTAGGCGGAGAAGTTCTCCCGCAATTCCAGGAGCCTGTCCAGAATGCCCAGGTGGCCGTGGCGCGACAGCGGAAGGTCGGCGTAGTCGCCGAGCGCCTCCCTGACCCGGCCCTCGCTCAAGAGCCCCAGCCGCAGAGCCCTGCGCAATCCCGCCGCGACTTCGACGTCGCAAAGAGCGGGCACGTGCAGATCGGCGTCGGACGATTCGATCGTCTCTGCTATCGCACCCGCCTTCTCCGGCCCCAGCAGGCACTCGACCAACGCGGAAGCGTCAGCGACGACCAGCCTCAACGCTCATCCTCAGCGGGGCGCTCCTCACGGATGAGCTCCGCGGCCGGGCGTCCGAGCTCTACCGGGGACCGCTCGCGGATCCGCGCAAAGACGTCCTCCGGGAGTGGGCGCTCCACCTCGCGCTCCAGGATCGCCTGGATGTAGTCGGTCAGCGTCTGCCCGCGGGCCCGGGCCCGGCGCACGAGCTCCCGGTGGAGCCGGGCCGGTACGTTTCTAACCTGGATCATCTTGGCCACGCCAGGAAGCTGCAACATGTGCTCCACATGTGCAAGATCCGGACTCCGTTGGGTCCCTGCGTAGTCTTCACGCCTGGCCCGATTCTAGGCCGTTCGCGTCAACGGTTTGTCAATCGCCGACCCCACCGAGAGCGCGACGCGTGGTGGGCACCGTTGAGGATCCGGAGACACCTCACATTCATCGTTGGGGCACGCAAGCGGAGAGGAGACGACCGTTCGTTGACAGTGCACACATTGTATACGACATTTGCAGAGGACACGGAGGCTGCCATGACACGCACACTCTCGATACGAATCCCACAAGAACTGGCCCGCCGCATCGCCGAGCGGGCGGAGCGCTGGGCCGCCGCCAACGACAGCGAGGTCTACCGTCGCGTGATCGAGGAGTGGGTGCGCCTGCAGGAGCACCCGGGGATCCGGTTCGTGGACGGGCCGGCGGGCCGGCGCGCGGCGCTGGTCGGGGGGCCCGACGTGTGGGAGGCGATCGCCATCGCCCGAGCGTTCGAGTTCGATTCAGAGCGCCTAGGGGCGGCTTACCCCTGGCTCACCCGCGAGGCGCTGGACGCCGCTCGCCGCTACCACGCCGCCTACCCCGAAGAGATCGACGGCTGGATCGAGGAGACCGAGCGGACCGCGGCCGAGCTGGAGCGCGAGCTCGCGGCGCTGAGCGGCTGAGGCGCCGGCGGCTGTGCGACTCTACCTGGACGAGATGATCTCCCCTACTGTGGCCGAGGCACTGCGCGAGGGCGGCGAGGATGCGGTTGCCGCGGCAGAGCGTGGCGCCCTCGGGCTCTCCGACGCCGCGCAGCTGGCGCGAGCGATCCACGAGGAGCGCGCACTCGTCACCTACAACATCAGAGACTACGTGCTCCTCTCACAGGCGGCGGCGTCAGCCGGTCGCGAGCATTGGGCAATCGTCCTGGTCAGCGCTCGAACGATTCCGACGTCCGACATCGGCGGGCTCGTGCGGGCTCTCCAAGCTGTACTCGCCGAGCGGCCGGTGGCCGACGCGCTGAAGAACCAGACGATCTTCCTCCCCGCGCCTTCTTCGTGACAGCACGCGTCCCCCGACAACTCGACCCGCCGCGTTGATGGTCCGATGAGGCTTAAGCACCGGATTGGTCCCGACAGTTGCTCGCCCAGACGTGGCGAGCTTAGAATGGATTTGCGGACTGGTGGGGGTAGCTGTTGATCATCGCGATCCCGGAAGTTCTGAGGGATAAGCTCGGGCCCGACGGTGCCCGGGCACTGGCGGATCTGTTGAACGAGGCGAGCGTGCAGACGCGAGGCGACGTGGTCGAGATCGCCGTGAGCCGGTTCGAGCGTAGGCTGGCCGAGGAGACCGGCAAGCTGCGCGCCGAGATCGCAGCCTTGCGCGCCGAGTTCCACGCCGAGTTGGGCTCGGAGATCGGCGGGCTCCGCGCGGATATGAGTGCGTTCGAGGCCCGCATCACCCGCTGGATGTTCGTCTTCTGGATCGGCCAGATCGGCGCGCTGCTCGGAATTCTCTTCGCGTTCTTCCGAACCTGACCGCGACCAGCCAACACAGCACACCCCAGGCCGGCGGCCCAGGAACACCGGAGCGCTCCGGGGTGTCTTACTCTACCCCTCGCCGGAATTCACCCAGGCAGACAGCGAAGCGTTCGGCCGACTGCGACAAGCCGCGGAGAGGCCCACCGCCTACGCCGGAGGAGTTCCGATGAAGAAAGCCGCCCTCACACTGATCGCCGCCCTGGCGCTGAGCGCCTGCGGCACCATGGTGGTCACTTCCAAGCCAACAGACGACGAGCCCGCAACCTCGTCGCAGTCGGCCGGCGGCCCGGGCCCCAGCACCGCGGCGACCCTGGGCATCCCGCCGGGCCATCTGCCCGAGCCGGGCCGGTGCCGCGTCTGGATCCCCGGCGAGCCGCCGGGTCACCAGGGCCCCGAAGGCGATTGCGCCCAGCTGGCCAGCCAGGTTCCGCTGAATGGCTGGCTGGTCTACCGGCCCTCGCGGAGCAAGAAAGAGGTGCAGGTGTCGGTGTACGACGGCCGGCGGCCCAACCTGGTGGTCGTGATCCGCTTCTACGACGCGGTCCGAGGCACGCTGCTCAGGGAAGAGGCGCCGCGATAGCGCCTCACGAGTCCTGCCGCAGCTTATCGCCTACGAGGTTGTCGCGAACGAACTTCCTCACTCTGGCGATGTTGCGGCGCGTGAACTCCTTCTCGACCACGCCGCTCTCTCCCTCGAGCCGCACGCCCACCGCGCGGGCGCGGGCGATCTTCCTGATGAGCCCGGGCGGAGCGTTGAAGATCGACCGCTCCTCGAAGTTGGCGCGTCGATACCGGTCTGAATGATCGATGTACCACCCGAGCCGCCGAAGTTCCAGTGCGACCGATTCGCCGTCGACGGTGAGGGTGAGCCGCTGGGGCTCGAGCCGACGGTCCCAGGAGTAAGTGCGGACCCACAGCCCGTGCCAGGTCACGCCGTCGTCTTCCACGACGCCCACGTCCACATAGAGCGCGGTTCCCTCGGGATCCGGTATAAAGGGATAGGACCCCTTAACGGCCTTGTCCCCCTCGATACAGTTGCCCTGGGTGAGGGCGAAGCGTCGCGAGGCGTCGCAGTAGAACTGGTTCGGGTCGGGCCCGAGCCAGCGTTCCTCCTCGGCGCCGTCGGCGCGGAGATACTGCACCATCTTCGCGATCGCTTCCTCATCGTCGGGATTCTCGAGGCAGATTTCCTCAACGGCCATGCAGGTCCCGAAGCCCCCCCACAGAGTGATCCGGAGACCCAATGAATCCAGCGCCGCCTGTCGGATACGGTCTTCCCGTTCCTCGTCGTTATGCCCCTCGACGCTCTGAGGCTCGCGCCGCTGACCGGGTAAGGCCGTGTTGACCTCTCGACCCTCGATAGGGATCACGCGACGGGGCTCGTGAGGGGCGTTCGCAGGGCTCTCCACGGGCCTGCCTCTCGGCTCCACGGCGTCCCATGGCTCCAGCGCCTTCAGCCGTCTGACCTCGATCACCCACTGCGCGATGCCCAGCGTTAGCGCTACGGCGAAGCCGATGAGCTCGAGGACCATGCCGAGGACGATCCACAGCCCGAAGAGGACGAACGGCGCGAGTAGAAGCTTCTCCATTCAGTCGACCTGGTTGTCTGTGGGCACACGGGCGGCTTCGCGGGTAGGCCGATCCCGGGAAGGGGCCGGCGCCAAGACACCGAGCGCGGTCCGCTGTCGTAACGCTCCTCTTCTTCTGTCCGAACGAGCTCGGAGCTCGCCAGGCCGTTCACGATCAACAGCATCCCGATCACCCAGGCACAGATGAGCGGCGCCACCAGGCCGGCGGCGAGCACCGAGGCGGCGCTCCGCGCGCCGAGCACCGACCACGAGCCCAGCGCCAGGAACAGGACGCACCACAAGAGGACACCCGAGACGATCGCAAGCGCCAGCCAGTTGAGCGGGTCGTCGAGATCGGGCTCCAAGCCCAGGTACACCACCACGCCGCCCCAGACCGCTGCCGTCGCCAGCCCCCAGATGAAGGCGAGCCGCGCCGGGCTCAGGCGCCCGAAACGGCGCAGCAGCCAGCGGTGCCCGTAGAACAGCAGGATGAGGCCGATCCAGCCGGGGATCCCGTACGTCGCCACCCACTCAGGCCCCGCCAGTCCCCAATAGGCGAGCGCCAAGGCGATCCAAAGAGGAGAAGTCTTTCGTCCGCACGGTTCATCTTGTTCGGGACGGCGGCGGGTCGCTCTGCAAAGCTAGGGACGCCCTCTGACACTGCCCGGGCAGCCGCTGGTTGCGGGCCGCCGGTTGAGGATCGGTTGACTGTAATTCGTTAGGACGAGTGGGCGACGTGACCGGGTTGAGCGGCGGTTGGCGGCCTGAAGCGCGATGAGGGGCAGGTTGACATATGACCATATCTCATGTATGGTTTCCCATATGAAGACCACCCTCAATATCGACGACACGGTCATGGCCCGACTCAAGCGCGAAGCGGCTCGCCAGCGCAAGACCATGTCCGAGCTGGTGGAGACGGCGTTGCGTCTGCTGTTCGAGCGCCAGCGGAAGGAGGCCGAGCTGCCCGATCTCCCCAGCTTCGACAGCGGCGGCGCGCTGGTGCAGATCGAAGACCGCGAGGCGCTCTACCAGGCCATGGAGGGCCGCTGAGTGTTCGTGGTTGACACCAACGTCCTGGTCTACGCCGCGGATCGGGCATCGCCGGTCCACGCGGTCTGTCGCGGACGGCTGGAGGAGTGGCGCCGGCAAGCGGCGGTCTGGTACCTGACCTGGGGTATCGTCTACGAGTTCCTGAGGGTGATCACGCATCCCCGCGTGTTACGGAATCCGTGGGCGATCGCCGAGGCTTGGAAGTTCGTCGATTCGGTGCTGGCGTCCCCGGGCCTTGGCATGCTCGTACCGACAGAGCGCCACGCCGAAGTCGCCGACGACGTGCTGACCGGCGTACCGCACTTGAGCGGCAACCTGCTCTACGACGCGCAGACGGCCGTGTTAATGCGCGAGCACGGCATCAGAACGATCTATACGCGCGACACCGACTTCCACCGCTTTCCTTGTCTCGAACCGGTCGATCCAGTAAGCTGAGTCCGACGCCGCTCCCCTGGTCCCGAGGCCCAAACGCTTAGAGCACGGAGGATCGTATGAGAGGGTTCGCCATCGGCTTTGTCTGCGTAATCGGCTGTGCTGGAACGCTTCGAGCTCAGCACGAGCACGCCGCCTCGCCGTACGCCGGTCAGGAAGCCAATGAGATCCCATCGCTCACGGTCGAACAGTTCGAGGGTCTGCGCAGCGGCGACGGCATGGGGATGGCGAAACCGGCGGAGCTCAACCACTATCCCGGCCCCAAGCACGTCCTCGAGCTGGCGGACGATCTGGGTCTGTCGCAGGAGCAGCGACAAGGGATAGAGGAAGTGCGGGCGGCGATGCTGAGCGATGCGGTTCGGATCGGTGAATCGATCATCGAGGCCGAGCGGACGCTCAACCAGCGCTTCGCCCACGGCCACATCGATGAGGCGACGCTCGAGGATCTGACGGCGCGAATCGCCACGATGTACGGAGAGCTGCGCTACGTCCACCTGCGCGCCCACCTGGCGACGAAGGCGATCCTAACCGCCGACCAGGTGGCGACCTACGATCGCTTGCGTGGCTACGGCGCCGGCGGATGACGCCGGCCATCCGACTGGACACGCGCGGGTCAGGCTCGCCAATATGTGCGGTGATTCGACTCGTCGTTGATTCCATCGCTCCCGCAGCCGCACAAGCGCCCGATGCCCGAGTCCCCCAGACGATCAGGTGACCTGCACCCCGTCGGCGCGACGGTGCTCGAAACGCCCGCCGCAGCGGCTCGTTGGCCGCGGCGCTACCTGCCGGCGGTCGCGATCTTCGCCGTCGGCGCCGCGCTATCGTTCGTCGCGTTCGGGCTGCTGACGGCGCGCCAGAACGGGCTGCAGCGGAACGCGTTCGAGCGGCGCACGATCGAGATCGCCCATGCCGCTGAGAACGGGTTCTACCTACCGGTGGAGGTGCTGGCTTCGGTGCCGGCGCTGTTCGAGGCGTCGGCCGACGTCTCGCGGGCCGAGTTCCGGACCTTCACCGCGGGCGCCCTGGAGCGGCGGCCGGGGATCTACGCGCTGGAGTGGCTCCCGCGCGTCCCGGCCTCGGAGCGTGCCGCGAACGAGGCGGCGGCACGGGCCGACGGCCTAATCGGTTTCGAGTTCACCGAGGACCGCGGCGACGGCGTGATGGTCCGGGCGGCCGAGCGGCCGTTCTATCTGCCGATCTATTACATGGAGCCGCCCAACCGAACGGCGCTGGGCTTCGACGTGGCGTCGGAAGCGCCGCGCTTCGCGCCGGCGGAGAAGGCGGCGCTCAGCGGCTCGACGGTGGCGTCGCCCCGGATCAGGCTGGTAGAGGACGAGCCATCAATCTATTCCATCGCCGTCTTCCACCCCGTCTACCAGCCCGACATGCCCACCGGCACACCGGCGCAGCGCCAGCGCGCCTTCCGCGGCGTCGCCGCCGAGGTCTTCCGCGTCGCCCCGATGATCGAGCGCGCGCTGCGATCGGTGGACTCCGAAGGGCTCAGCTTCGCGCTGCTCGACGCCTCGGCGCCGCCCGACACCCGCACCCTCTACCAGAGCGAGCCGGGACTGCTGGAACGAGAGCCGCCGCGCGGCTCGCTGGAGGGCTCGGTGGAGTTTCCCTTCGCCGACCGTCGCTGGTCGCTCAGGTTCGTAGCGCCGCCGGGTTTCGCCGCGAGCTCGCTGCCGCTGAGCGTGCTGGCGATGGGCCTCTTGCTCAGCGCGCTGGCGGCGCTGGGGCTGGGCGCCTTCCAGCCGATCCGCCGTCTGCAGGAACGGGTGGAGGCGGCTTTGAAGCTGGGCCAGTACACGCTGGTGGAGAAGATCGACGAAGGCGGGATGGGCGCCGTCTACAAGGCGCGCCACTCGATGCTGCGCCGGCCCACCGCCGTCAAGCTGTTGCCGCCGGGCAAGCGAGACGCGGAACTGCTCGAGCGGTTCGAGCGGGAGGTGCAGCTCACCAGCCACCTCACCCACCCCAACACCATCGCCGTCTACGATTACGGCCGCACCCCCGAGGGCGTCCTCTACTACGTTATGGAGTACGTGGACGGGATCAGCCTCGAGCAGCTGGTGAGGACCTACGGGCCACTCGAGGCGTCGCGAGCCGTGTTTCTGTTGCGGCAGGCCTGCGGCGCGCTCGCCGAGGCCCATGACGTCGGGCTCATCCACCGCGACATCAAACCGGCCAACCTGATGCTCTGCATCCGCGGCGGACTCTATGACTTCGTCAAGGTCCTCGACTTCGGGCTGGTCAAGGAGCTGGGCGACGCCGGGCCCGATTTGAGCCGGCCCGAGGTGGTGATGGGGACGCCCCTCTACATGGCGCCGGAAGCGGTTAGATCGCCGGGTTCGATCGGGCCGCGTTCCGACCTCTACGCGCTCGGTGGCGTTGCCTATTTCCTGCTCACCGGAGAGCCCGTCTTCGACAGCGACAACGTTATCGAGTTGGCCCGGCACCATCTCTACAGCGAGCCGCTGCCGCCCTCACACAAGACCGAGATCCTCATACCCGAACGGTTGGAATCGTTGATCCTGGCCTGCCTCGCCAAGGATCCCGACCGGCGCCCCGCCTCCGCCCGGGCGCTGCTCGAGGCGCTGGACGCCTGCGTCAGCGAGCCGGCCTGGACCCAGGAGCGGGCCCGCGACTGGTGGATGCTCCACGAGCCCGCCCGCTACGAGCGAGCCCGGCGCGCTGGCGGGCCTGCTCCCGCGCCCTCGTAGCCGTCACCACTCAGAGGCTCGACGCGGCGATCCTCAGATCGGCCATCGACCAGGCGGTGGCGAACTGTGCCCGCAACTCCTCCGCCTCGGCGCGCTTGCCCTGCGCTTCCAGGCTCTGGGCGAGCCCCAGCAGCGACCAGCCGTTATCGGGGAAGCGCGCCAGATCTTCGCGATAGACGTGCTCGGCCTCGGCCGGGCGGTTCGCCGCCAGCAGGACCGCGCCCAACTCGTGCCGCACCGGGACCGTCCACTCCGGCGGCTCTCCATATAAGAGGGCGTCCTCAAGGCGCGCCGCCTCCCGCAGCTCGCTCACCGCACGGTCGTAATTCCCTCCAGCCTCGGCCAGACGGCCGGCCAGCGTGTGGACGGCGATGGAAAGGACGTGCTGCGAGCCGTTGAACTCGAGCCGCAGACCCGCCAGCTCCGGCCCCTCCGCCGCCGCGCGCAGCTTGGCGAGCTCGTCCTCCGCCGCGGTCAGGTCACCCGCCGCGACGAGGGCGCGGCCCCGGGCGTAGTGCCACATCGCCCGGGCGTGGGGATACTTCTCGGCGGGGGCCAGCGCCTCGAGGATCTCGTCCCAGAGACCGAACCGTACGTAGACCTGAAGCGGCCGGGTCACGTAGTGCTGGGCGAAGACCAGGTCGCCCAGCTGGAACATCTCTTCCGGGATGACCGCGGCCATCTTCTCCGCCGCCTCGACCGCCACCCCGCTCTGCCCCGACATGGCCGCCGCGAAGGCCATGAAGTCGTAGTTGTGCGGGTAGTAGCCCGCGGTGTAGATCCCCACACCGGGACGCTGGTCCTGGATGTACGTCTCGTCGGCGTGCACCGCGTGCTTGTTCGCCTCGATGGCGTCCTGGTAGCGGCCGACCCGGATATAGATGTGACCCGGCATGTGCACCAGGTGCCCGGCACCCGGCATCAGCCCGGCCAGCCGCTCGGCACACGGCACGGCCCGCTCCGGGTACACCTTCTCCACCGCGTGGATGTAGAAGTGGCAGGCGCCGGGGTGCTTCGGGTCCGCCTCCGTAACCCGGGTGAGCTGCGCCAGCGCCTCCGGGATGCCCGGCTGCGGCTCCCCGTCTTCCGTCCAGTAGTCCCAGGGCCGCAG
>CAYFSW010000006.1:0-9972 GCA_964345885.1 uncultured Gemmatimonadota bacterium
GGAGACTTCGACTCGCCGCATACCTCGAGCGCTACGCGTCGCCGTGAGCACCTTCAAGCGCCAACTGGCCGAGCGCCAGCCCGATGGCTCGGCACGTCGCTGGCTCTACGTACCGTACGATCAGCTTTCGGACAGCATTGGGCCGCTGTCGCGCGAGGAGCCGCGCGAGCTGGGGATCGTTCTGATCGAGAACAAGTGGAAAGCGGCTCGCCGGCCATACCACAAGCAGAAGCTGGCCCTGGTGCTCGCGAATCAGCGGCACTTCGCATTGGAGCAGGCGGCGCGCGGTTTTGCGGTGCGTTACGAGGTGACGGACGGGCCCTACCGTGATGCGCTGGCGACGGTAATCGCCGAGCTCGGTGCGCTGCGAGTGATGGAGCCGGCGGAGCGAGAGCTGCGCGCCGACATAGCGCCACTCGAGGGGAGCGGTGGCCTGGAGGTCATAGAGCACGAGGGTTGGCTGACGAGCGCCGACCAGTTCGAGGCGAGCCAGCGCCGTGGTCCGCCGTGGCGGATGGACGCTTTCTATCGCCAGGTGCGTCGCGACCGCGGCATACTGCTGGAGGGCGGCAAACCCGTTGGGGGCAAGTACAGCTTCGACGCCGAGAATCGGAAGCCGTGGAACGGCGAGCCGCCGGCGCCTGCTCCGCCCCAGTTTCCCGTCGACCCGATCAAGAAGGAGGTCGGCGCGTTGATCGAGAGACGGTTCGCCGATCACCCGGGTACGCTGGAGCTGGCGGCGCTGCCTGCCACGGCGCAGGAGGCGAAAGCCCTGTGGAGCTGGGCCAAGGCGAACTGCCTGCACCACTTCGGCCCTTACGAGGACGCCATGTCCGTTCGGTCGGCGGGCCTGTTCCACACGCGGATCTCGGCCCTGCTCAACCTCCATCGCCTGCTCCCAACCCACGTGGTCGAAGAGGCGCTGGCGCTCGATGCGCCGCTCAACAGCATCGAGGGCTTCGTGCGTCAGGTCATCGGCTGGCGCGAATTCGTCAGGCACGTCCACCGGGCAACCGACGGCTTGCGCGACCTGCCGGCAGGCGCGACGCCCCTCGAAGCCGAGCCGGGCGCTGGCGGCTACGAGCGCTGGTCGGGCCGGCGGTGGCCTGCCGAGTCAGCTAAATCGACCATCGGCGGCGGTGCGGCGCCCAACGAACTCGGCGCACAAGAGCCCTTACCGCCGGCGTTTTGGGGCCGCACGAGCGGTTTCCAGTGCCTGGATCGGGTGGTATCGGATGTCTGGGCCTCGGGCTACGGCCATCACATCACGCGGCTGATGGTGCTGGCCAACATCGCCACGCTTCTCGACGTGACGCCGCGCGAGTTGGCCGACTGGTTCTGGGTCGCCTACACCGATGCCTACGATTGGGTGGTCGAACCCAACGTGTTGGGCATGGGCAGCTTCGCCCTCGGTGAGCTCATGACGACCAAGCCCTACGTGTCGGGCGCCGCCTACATCAACCGCATGAGCGACTTCTGTGCGGGCTGCGCTTTCGACCCGAAGCACGACTGCCCGCTGACCGCTCTCTACTGGTCGTTCCTCGCTCGCCATGAGGACAAGCTGGCAAGTAACCCGCGTCTGCGTCTGCCGCTGGCGTCGCTGAGGCGACGCTCCGCTGACTCGAGGCGCAACGATACGCAAGTCTTCGACTGGGTGCGGGGAACGCTCGCTGCCGGCGGCGAGCTACGGCCGGACGAGCGGCCGCGAGGCTGACAGGTGGCGGAAGGTCACACGTCGTGCGCTGGGCGCGCGCGCTCAAACCGCTCATCGGCAAGGCTCTGCTCGCCGTCGAGGCACCGTGGCGCTGCCAAAACGGACCGGAGCTCAGGCGACTCTAGCGACACCGCCCGAATCCGGCGACCCCACCTCCCGCACTATCCCTCGCAGCATGCCGCTGAAGACCAGCTTGTGGATGGGATAGAGCCCATACCAGTAGAGCAGACCCGCCAGACCCAGCGGATCGAATATCGCCGTCTGACGTAGGGTGGAACCGTCTTCGGTGCCATTGACCTCGAACTGCAGCCAGGCCCGCCCGGGCAACTTCATCTCTGCATAGAGCCTCAGCAACGCATCGGGCTCGTAGCTCTCGACGCGCCAGAAATCGACAGTGTCACCCGGCACCAGCTGTTCGGGGTCGCGCCGTCCGCGCCGCACACCGACCCCGCCGACCAGCAGATCGAGGAAGCCGCGCAGGTGCCACAGCGGATCGCCGAAGTACCATCCGACACTACCGCCTATCCGGCGAATCGGCCGGAACGCCTCGGCGCGCGACACGGGGACCGAAGCCGAGCGCGAGTCGACGATGCGCGACCCGTACTTGGCGCCACCCCAGCTGCTCGTCGCGCCCGAGGAGAGGGCATCCGACCAGCGGGTCTCGGCAAGCTCGCGATCCTCGTTGGCCAACGCGCGCTCGATCGCTTCGCCGATACCGCGTGGCCTCACAGCGAAGGCGCTCGACGCCGCTTCGTCGTTGACGACCGTCGCGTGACGTACGCTATCGATCAACTCGCGGCCTACCCGCGCATAGAGCGGGGTCACAAGACCCAGCCACAGACTCGAGAGCCGCGGACTCAACACCGGCACACGAATCATCAAGCGCTTGAGGCCGCGCTGCCGCGCGTACTCCTCCATGATCTCCATATACGAGACACGGTCGGCCCCGCCGATCTCGTATATCGCGCTACCCTCGATCTCCGCGTCGGGCGCCGCCACCAAGTACTCTATCAGATCCCCGATCGCCAAGGGCTGCGCCGGCTCGCTCACCCAGCGCGGCGTGATCATCACCGGCAGCTTCTCAACCAGCGCCCGAATCATTTCGAACGACAGACTGCCCGACCCGATGATTATCGAGGCTCGAAACTCGATCGTGCCAACACTGGACTCCCGCAGTACACGACCCACCTCGTGCCGACTGCGCAGATGCCTCGACAGGCCCGGCCCGCGTCCCAGGCCGCCCAGGTAGACGATCCGCCGAACCCCAGCCTCATGGGCGGCCGCCGCGAAGTTCTCCGCCGCCCGCCGATCCTCTACTTCGAAGTCCCCCCGCGAGCCCATCGAGTGGACCATGTAGTAGGCGACCTCCACACCCTGCAGCGCTCGCCGTAGCGATTCCAGCTCCAGAACGTCGCCCTGAACAACCTCCGTCCGGCGGCCCACCCGTGGACGTAAGAACTCAGGCCGCCGCGCCAGGCAGCGTACCCGTTCGCCACGCCCCTCCAAGGCCTTCAGCAAGCGGCCGCCCACATAGCCGCTCGCACCTGTCAACAAGATTCGCCGCCCACCTGTGGAAGAATCAGACATCTTTGCTCCCAGGCTCGTCGCGGCCCCGTCGTCCCGGCCCTGTTGAGGCCGCGAGCGGGACGCGCGCCATCTGTCCAATCATTGTCAAGATATATAGGCCCCGATTTCGCTGCTGTCAACCCTTCCCTGCCCTCTGAATCTTGACAATAGCTAGACACAAAGCTAACCTGTTGGGGTTCGTTCTGTAAGATGGTTAGTCTTTGTGCCGGTAACAGCAGAGGACGAGGGCTTGATGAGCGATTGGCCAAAGCCGGTTGTGGTTCTGAGCCGCTGCCTGGAACTGGAGCCGGTGCGCTACAACGGGCAGGTGATCCCGTACGACTTCGTGCGGGAGTTGGAGCCGTGGGTGAGCTACGTGCCGGTGTGCCCGGAGCTCGAGATCGGGCTGGGCGTTCCGCGGGACCCGATCCGAATCGTGGAGGTGGACGGCGAGGCGCGGCTGGTGCAGCCGGACACGGATCGGGATGTGAGCGACGCGATGCGCGATTTCGCCGACTCGTTCCTCGGCTCGCTGGGAGAAGTGGACGGCTTCCTGTTGAAGAACCGCTCGCCGTCGTGCGGGCTGAGCGACGTGAAGATCTATCAGGGGTTGGAGAAGTCGGCGTCGTCGCGGCGGGGCTCGGGCTTTTTCGGCGGGCCGGTGCTCGAGCGCTATCCGGGACTCGCGATAGAAGACGAAGGTCGTTTGCGGAACTATCGTATCCGCGACCACTTCCTGACCAAGCTATTCGCGCTAGCTCGCTTGCGGGCGATGAAAAGCAAGGGGGCGATGCGGGATCTGGTTCGCTTCCAAGCGGAGAACAAGATGATGTTGATGGCATACAGCCAGAAAGAGCTACGCGCCCTGGGGCGGATCGTCGCCAACCACGAGAGACTACCGTTTGACGAAGTGGTCGGGGCCTACGAGGAGCACTTCCAGTTGGCGCTGGCGCGACCGCCGCGTTCCAACTCTGTGATCAACGTCTTCGAGCATGCGGCGGGTTATTTCTCGAAGGGGCTGACGAAGGGGGAAAAGGCTTACTACCGATCGATGCTGAAGAAGTACAGAGAACGTCAGGTGCCGGTGAGCGCGGTGAGCTCGGTGCTGCGCGCCTGGATCGTCAGGTTCGAGGAGGAGTATCTGCTACCACAGACCTTCTTCGAGCCGTATCCGGCACCGCTGATGAGCCTCAGTGATTCGGGAAAGGGGAGAGAGGTTTAGAAGTCTCAGCTGAGCTGGGCGAGTATGGAACGAAGCTCGTCCATGTTCGCGAGCTGAACGGCCTCGATCTCGTCAAGCACCCTCTTCAAGGACGGCACCGCCGCACCTCCCACCAACAGCGGCGCGTTAACGGCCAGCTGCTTGCGCAGCTCGCGCAGCTCGCTCTCCACGACCGTGACATCGGGGGCGTGAACGATGCTGAGCGCCACCGCATCGGCGTTCGTCTCGCGCGCCGCCGCGGCGATATCGGCAGCGGGCAGATCGCGCCCCAAGTACGTCACTCGCCAGCCTTCAGCGGCGGCGGTCACCGCCGCGAACAGCGCCCCGAACTCGTGGGTCTGGTGCGCCGGCGTCGCGACCACCAGGCTCAGCGCCGAGCCGGGTGGTTCGGCCGCCTCGATGATCCTGCCAATCACGCGCAGAAGAACCGCCGATGCCAGATGCTCGTTGGCCGGGCTGACGTCGCCATGACTCCACAACTCACCGACCCGGCGCAGCAGCGGCCCAGCTACCCGCTCGACAAACGTCGAGGCACTCAGCGTGACCATGGCCCGGCCCAGCACCGCTTCCAACTCGCGTGCCTCGAGCCGCGACACCGCCGCCAGAGCATCACGCAGGTGAACCTCCGCCACCTGCATGGTCTCGACGTCCGGCTCTATAGCGACGACCGCCTCCTCGCGCTCGTCTTCCTTGACCAGCGCCGCCAGTTCCTCGGTCGCCAGACCGGCGATCTGGCTGATCCGCCTCCCCGCCCCGGTGGCACGCCGCAACAGCCGCAGCCGCTCGATATCGTCGTCCGAGTACAGTCGGCGGCCACCCTCCGAGCGGCCGGGCTCGATCACCCCGTACCTCTTCTCCCAGGCGCGGAGGACATCGGCGGTGAGACCTGTGCGCCGAACCACGACCTGGATCGGGTGGCGTTTTGCCCGGGCGTCGCTTCGCTTATCTGCCATACAGGTACCAGTCTAGCGCCGCTGTCACGTTTCTGTCAACATTGAATATTGACATTCCATTGACACGTTCCCGGGCAAGCACGGTTCGCCGCTTCTGTTATCTTCCAAGCCATGCTCGTCCTCGAAATCTCGCTTGGCTTGCTGATCGGCCTATCGCTGGGCCTGTTCGGGGGCGGTGGCTCGATCCTAACGGTGCCCATCCTAGTGTACGGGGTGGGATACGATGCCAAAGCCTCGATCGCCATGAGCCTGTTGGTGGCAGGAGTGACTAGTCTTGTCGGAGCTTACGGCCACTGGCGGATAGGCAACGTGCACGTTCGGGTGGCGCTGGTGTTCGGGGGCGTGGCGATGCTGGGCACCTACCTGGGGGCGCGGCTCTCGGTACTGGTGAGCGGCGTATTCCAGTTGGTGCTTTTTTCCTTGGTGATGCTCGCGGCCGCGTATTTCATGCTGCTCGGTCGCGTACCGGGCGTGAGGCCCGAGGCCGGCGAGCTGCATCTCGATGACCGGTCACGGATGCCGATCGCGCTAATCATAACAGAGGGATTGGCGGTGGGTGTGCTCACGGGGCTGGTGGGCGTGGGCGGCGGGTTCCTGATCGTGCCGGCGCTGGTGCTGCTGGTGAGGATTCCGATGAAGCAGGCCGTGGGCACGTCGCTGGCGGTGATCTCGCTGAAGTCGGCGACCGGGTTCCTGGGCTACCTGGGCCAGGTGGAGATAGAATGGTCATTCATCGGTCTCTTCACCGCGGTCGCGATCGGCGGAATCTTGATCGGCACACGAATGGTGCGTCACGTGCCGCAGAAAGCGTTGCGACGCGGGTTCGCCATCCTGCTGTTCGCAGTAGCAGCGGCGATCTTGTTCCAGAACAGGGGCGTCTTTGTGCCGACGTAGGGGTTGGTGCCGGTTCGGGGGCGCTGACAGAAGGTGGGCGGCGGGCAGTGGGCGGTGGGACGGTGGACGGCGGACGGTAGATCAGAGGTTGTTGGTCCGTCACTACCGGCTACCACTCACGAGATGTGCAAGGAGAATGTGGCATGCTACTGAGGCGTTTCTACGACGATAAGCTCGCCCAGGCCAGCTACCTGGTTGGCTGCCAAGCGACGGGTGAGGCGCTGGTCGTCGACCCGCACCGAGACGTGGAGTGTTATGTGCGGGCGGCGGAGCAGGAGGGCTTGCGAATCACGCACGTGACCGAGACGCACATCCACGCCGACTACGCTTCCGGAACGCGGGAATTGGCGAAGCGTACCGGAGCCCGGATGTACCTGTCCGACGAGGGCGACGCGGACTGGAAGTACGAGTTCGGCATCGGCGAGGGCGCCGTAGCCCTGAAGGACGGCGACACGTTCAAGGTGGGCAACGTGCTGATCGAGGCGCTGCACACGCCCGGTCACACCCCGGAACATATGAGCTTCCTGCTCACCGATACGGCGGGTGCAAATGAGCCGATGGGCGTGTTCACCGGCGACTTCGTCTTCGTTGGCGATGTGGGGCGGCCGGACCTACTGGAGCGGGCGGCGGGTTTCGAGGACACGATGGAAGAGGCGGCCCGAACGCTCTTCGATTCGCTCGAACGCTTCAAGGCACTCCCGGACTACTTGCAGCTCTGGCCGGGGCACGGCGCCGGGTCAGCCTGTGGCAAGTCGCTCGGCGCGGTTCCGCAATCGACGCTGGGTTACGAGCGCATGTTCAACTGGGCCTTCGCTCTCGAAGAAAGGGCGGATTTCGTGGCGGCCGTGCTCGCCGGCCAGCCGGAGCCACCGAAGTACTTCGCCGAGATGAAGCGGATCAACAAGGCAGGTCCGCGTATCCTGGGCGGTTACCGGCGACCTGAGCGGCTGCCCGAGTCGCGCCTTGCTGACCTTTTGAGTTCGGGCGCGCTGGTCGTCGACACGCGCAAGACAGAGGACTTCGCTGCCGGGCATCTGCCGGGCGCTATAAGCATCCCGCTCGACCGCTCCTTCACCACCTGGGCCGGGTGGCTCATACCCTACGACCGCGAGTTCTACCTGATCGTCGAGGATGAGGCCGGCGTCGACGAGGCGGCACGGGACCTGATGTTGATCGGTCTCGATCGCATCGGTGGCTACTTCGGGGCCGCGGCGATCGCGACTTGGGAAGGAAATGGGCGCAAACTTGCCAAGATGGCGGAAATCAGCTCGGACGAGCTGGCCGCACGGGTGAGCGCCAACGACGTCGCCGTTATCGATGTACGCGGGTCGGTGGAGTGGGAGGCCTTCCACATCCCGGGCGCAGCGAACATCCCGCTCGGCTATCTGAGCGAGCGACTCGACGAGCTGCCGCGCGAGGGCACCGTCGTGCTCCATTGCCAGGAGGGCTGGCGCTCGGGCATCGGCGCCAGCCTGCTCGAGGCGCGGGGCATTACAAACGTGGCGAACCTGAAAGGCGGGATCCGGGCCTGGGTGGCAGACGGGAGACCGGTCGATCGCTCTGGTGCGGGAGGCGGGTGATTCGTAGAATCGACCCATGGGCCTGACCCGGGAGATACTCCTACGAATCTCGACCAACGAGTGGTTGGCCGATCAGCTGACGCGGCGGAAGTTCACCCAGAAAGCCGTGCAGCGTTTCCTGCCCGGCGAGGACGTGGACTCGGCGCTCGACGCCACTGCAGCCCTTCGCGAGAGCGGGATTCCGACGATCCTCACGCTTCTCGGCGAGCACGTGAAGACGCAGGACGAAGCGGATGACGTCATGCGCCACTTCCTGGGCACCCTGGATCGCATAGCCGAACGAGGCTACGACTCCGACATCTCGGTCAAGCCCACACACTTCGGTATCGAGCTGGATCTCGAGGGCACCTACGGGAGGATCAGAGGCCTGGTCGAGCGGGCCGACGAACTGGGCCGCACCGTCGCCATCGACATGGAAGACAGCCCGTTCGTCGACGGCACCCTGGATATCTACCGCCGCATCCGAGCCGAGCACCGCAACGTAGCCGTTTGCATCCAGGGGTACCTCCACCGCACCGCCAGCGACGTCGAGTCGCTGCTTCCCCTCGCTCCGACTATTCGCCTGGTGAAAGGCGCCTACACCGAGCCTCGCGATGTCGCCTGCCGCGGCAAGCGCGCCTTGGACGCCGCCTTTCTCAAACACACCGAGACGCTGCTCAGAAAGCTCGCCGACGGGAACGACCTCCGCGTCTTCTTCGGAACGCACGACCCCAAGATGATCGACGGCATACAGGAACGGGCCGTCAAGCTCGGCCTGCCAAAAGACGCCTTCGAGATCCAGATGCTCTACGGAATCCAGCGGCAGCTCCAGCTCCAGCTCGCAGAAGAGGGCTACCGGGTGCGCGTTCTCATCAGCTACGGCGAGGCCTGGTTCCCTTGGTACGCGCGGCGCCTGGCCGAACGGCCCGCCAACGTCCTCGTCCTGCTCCGCAACCTCCTCGGCTAGCCGTCCCAGGCCCGACGCTCGGGCCCCGGAAGCGGGTAACGGTTCCCACTCCGGTTACCGTATGGTAACGAAAGGCCGTCGGATCCGGGCCTCTGCCCGACCACTTCCAGCGCCCTAACACCATTTCTCACAGTTAGTTAGGCCAGACACGACCGTTCTGGTACACCCCCTGCTTCATATAGAGGCCGGAGAACGGAGTTGCAGTACAGCCCTGACGGAGCAGTAGAAATGGAAAGGGAGCAGATCATGCGATGCCCACACTGCCACAACGTGGGTGCCTGCGTCTGGGTCGGGTTCGGGAAGGACTGGGTGATATGCCAGTTCTGTCAGCGTCGAGTCCGCTGGACGGAAGTCCAGGCCAAGTATCTCGTCGAGGACGAAGAGGATTGGATGCGCGGGCCCCAGAAAGTGGTGTCGTATCACTAGGGCACGCAGATCAAGAGTTGCAGCTGTTTTCCCAGGTTGAGGGTCTGACGTGCCGGCGCGACGCCCGTCACCTCTTCCAAACATGACCCTAAGAAGCCCACAACCACCACTCGCGCACGCCGGGCCAATTGGCCCGGCGTTTTCTTTGGAAAACCGAGCCTGAAACCCACCGGATGCCCGGCCGCACGGTGAGGTGAGGACCGGTCGTGCACCTGTCGTCTGCAACGCTTTCGTCGGATCCGGGCGTCAAAGGTATTGACCGGCCTACCCAGCCCGATCGACCACGAACCGGAGCGACGCCCATGCGCCGAAGCCCGCGGATCGATAGGCGCACGCCAGCCGTAGACCGGTATGCTCTTCCCACCACGATCCTGATTCTTCTGCTGACAACACTGACCGCGGAACCGACGTCGGCGCAGACGCCGCCTGCCGGAGGGGCCGGGGAGCCGGACACGTTCGCGCCCAACGTACTACCGACGCTGCGCGTCGAACGCGCGCCGGGGTTGATAGAGCTGGACGGCGAACTGGACGATGCGGGGTGGACGGGCGCGGCACGGGCGACGAACTTCGCCGTCTTTTATCCAGACGAAGGCAAGAAGCCTCCGGTAGAGAGCGAGGTGCTGGTCACCTACGACGACGAATACCTGTATCTGGGCTTCATCGCCTACGAC
>CAYFSW010000007.1:0-3464 GCA_964345885.1 uncultured Gemmatimonadota bacterium
CGTCCGGGAGCTGGCGCCTCAAAACGGAATCGTCCGCGGAACTGACGGCCCGACCGAGACGCGACGCGGCATCGTCGAGCGCCGCCAGCATCTCCGCTTTAGACGGATAACGTGCCCGATCCGCTGACGGCGAGCTGCCGTAGCCGAAGGTCGACTCCCAGTCGTCCGGCAGCCAGGGCTCGACACCCAACTCGAGCGCCATGCCCTGGCAGCTGGTGACCATGTGGCCCAGCGTCCAGGTCGCGTGGTTCGGGACTCCCGCCGGTTGCTCGACCATCTGCGCTTCCGAGAGGTCGGCCACCGACTGCTCCATGAAGCGCAGTGTGGCCTCGAACGTGTGGACTAATTCGGGTATCATCGGAACGCTCCTCCACCCTCCGATCGATCAGGGTCAGGGACGCACGATTCGTAGCCGCACGACGTAGCTGACGTCGGACTCGTCGCGCGCCACGCCCAGCAGATGATCTCTCGTAATTGGTGGTGGCACCATCCAGTCGAGGCGCACCGGTGACGTCATCCTTCCCAGGTAGCGACCCTCGGGATCGAAGACGTCGATCAGTCTGCCGAGCTGGTCCTCGGCGCCCGGCACGTTGACGAACAGGTAGCCATCGGGATCGAGCACGAAGCGGTTGAACGCGGGCTTGTGAGTGGGTATGAGTTCCGGATCGAGTTGGACGGGAAACTCGGCCAGATCCGCCTCAATCGTCTCGCGCTCCGACTCGGAGAGCGCCACCGCCTCGGCCGTGCCCTCGATGATCATTACGGTGTCTCCCGTCAACGTCCTCTTGTAGATGCGGTACTCGTCGGTCGTGCCGAACCAGACGAAACCTCTGCGGTCCAGCGCCAGCGTGACGCGGGGACGCAGCAGCGCGACGCTCCGCGGCAGGGGTCCCGTGTAGGTGCGCAGGGTAACGGCGGGCCATTGGTCGAACGCCGGCGGCTCGACGCTGAAGGAGACTGGCACGAAGTCCAGTTGCCGGCGCCCGGCGTTGGCGCTGACGTCCAGCAGGCGCCCCGACTCGTCGAAGGTACCGAGGAAGGGGAAGATCGGGCCGAGGGGTCGCCGGTACTCCGTTTCGAAGTCGCCGCGCGAGTCGAAGACCACGTACTTGCCGTTCCGCGCGTCCGGGACCCAGAGACGCCCGCGGTCATCCCAGACTAACCCGAACGCGCCCGCGAACTCACCGGGCCCGGCGCCCCGCGAGCCGAAGCTGCGGCGATACGTGCCGTCCGGCGCGAAGACCCGGATCTCCTGCGCCATCCCCTCGAGCACGTAGATGTCGCCGTGCTCGTCGGCGCCCACCGCGGAGATGGCGCCGAACGTCTCCGGCTCCGGGCCGTCGACCGTACCGATCCGCAGCACCTCCTCCAGCCGCCAGGCGGTGGCGCTGTCCCAGACCGGCGCCGCGCGATTGCGAACGAGAACCGTACCGCCGTCCAGCGTGTCGAAGCTGCCACGCCAGTTCAGTGCGTCGCCTCTCGTCCTATCGTCGGCACAGCCGACGACCGCCGCCAGGCACACCAGGGCTGTCAGATAGGGCTTGAGCGGTCTCATGAGCAGCCGGGGGCAGATTTGGCTACGGCGCGACGGCACCGAGCCTCGTCGCTACGCATCAGTATCAACGGATTACCGTGCTCTCCCTCGCTACTCGCCCTGCAGGGGGACCGGTGCCGGGGCATCGCTGGTGAAGGAGAGGGCGGCGATGAACCACTCGCCGTCGATCTTCTTCCAGACAGCCAGGTATTTGCCCACGTCCAGAAGATCGCCTTCCGGCCCCGCCATGACGAACCTGTTGACCCCGTACTCATAAGCGAGGTCCGCCGCCGCAGACATCTCAAGGTGCGATGTCGTGCCGGAGAACTCCTTCAACATGCCGCTCTCGAAGTACTGGCTGTACAGCTCGCCGATCGCGTCCTTGCCCTGGATCTGTGGCGCGCCGGCCCCCTGCACAATGGCATCCTCGGCCCAGAAGGCCAGCGCCGCCGGGACGTCAAACGCGGCTTCGGCTGCCACAACCCCTGCGCTGCGGGCGCGCAGCGCCTCCGTCTCGGCGGCGACGTCGACCCGCGGCCCGGCACAAGCTGCCATTATGCCGGCTGCAGCGATCGTGAACGTCGATGACGCTGTGAGTCGCATTTGAGTCTCCTTTCTACTCGAGCATCTCGAGAAAAGCTTCGTCTCGTTCGTCGTCAGAAAGAGCCAGGAGCGGTGACCACTGCTCCCAGTCCGGCCCGGCCTCGTAGCGGGTTTTCGGCGACGGGGCCGTGAGGGCGTGGAGAACGGCCTCGGTTACGTGCTCATGAGCCGCGGCCGTTTCTTGAACGGTGTCTACGATACTTTGCATCTTCTCGTATATGTCCTCATACAACTCGCGCTCGGCCGGGCTCAAACCCGCTCGCCACTCACCCCAGCCCTGCATAGCAACAAATCGAATGTCCGTGTCCATCGCTCCCGGCTCGACGACGGAGACGGGTATTCCCCAGGGCTTTAGCTCGACCCGAAGGGCATCTGAGATCGCCTCGAGCCCGAACTTCGACGCCGAGTAGACGCCGGTGTAAGGAACGGAGAGCTTCCCGTTCACCGAGCTGATGTTGACGATACGACCCTTCCCGTCGCGCAACTGAGGTAGGAACCGCTGTGTCACCGCCAGTGCGCCGACCAGGTTGACGCGGAGCATTTCTTCAACGGCGGTCATCGAGGTCTGCTCCACCGGCCCAAACACCCCGATACCGGCGTTGTTTACCAGGCCGAAGATACCGCGTCCGCCAGTCGCGCTTACCACTTCCTCGGCTGCCGATTCGATCGTCCCGGGGTCCGTGACGTCGAGCGTGACCGGGTGCAGTTGCTCGAGGCCTTCATTGTTGAGACGGTCTGTATCGGCAGCCTTGCGGACGCCGGCGAACACCCGGAAACCGCGACCGCTCAGATCCAGCGCTATCGTGCGTCCCAATCCTCTGGACGCACCGGTTACGACTACCGCTCTCCCGGCGCCCTCGGACTTGGCCATGATAACCCCCGTTTTGGGATGCTCAGGAAATGTCGTCGTGTCGGCGTCGGCGGACCGGCGTTTGGCCGGCGCGGCGCCGGCCGTTCAGGGCTTCCAATTTCGGTGCATCACGTGAGCCCCTTCGATCGTATCGAAGCCTTGTTGCTCTTGAAGGCGCTCGGCCAGCCACTGAAACCACTCGTAGACGCTCTCGCGCGACCATTCTTTCCGCAACTCCTCGACCCACGGTGCAAGCTTCCGCCACAGAACGACGACCGCGCCACCGAGGAGGTCGTCGACGAGCTCCAGTGGTACGATACGGCGATACACCATGACGCCGAAGCTCTCGAAGGTATTGCCGATGATCATGGCGGAGTTCTCGCAGTCACGGGAGTGAGCGCGCAGCTTGGCCGCGGAGATAGCATCCGGGAGACCTTGGATAACCGTGAAAGCTCGCGTGAACTCCGGGCTCTGCCA
>CAYFSW010000008.1:0-1576 GCA_964345885.1 uncultured Gemmatimonadota bacterium
CGCTCGATCTTCAGGTTCGACGCCGGTAGCGATGTCAGGCGCCGTACCGCTTCCTCGAGCGGGATCACCCCCTCCTCGCGCACGTACCTGCCGAGCAGCCGAGCGAAGGTGCCGTAGGCTCGAGGGTGCGGGTTCGACTCGAGGAACACGCCCTCCGGCGCCAGCGAGGCCGCATCGGAGCAGAAGCTCACCCAGGGCTGGGCGATCTTCAACTTGACGTTGTCCTCCGACATCGTGAAGTAAACGCAGCCAACATCGTCGCCGTTCTCGATCACGAGGTCCATCGCCGCTTCGACCGGCGAGGTGCCGCGCATCTCGGCGACCTCGGCCAGCGATTTCCCGGTGAGCGGTTTGAGCTCATCGTTCTTGAAGCTGACCAGCAGGACACCGTTGGCCGAGCCGGCCGACAGGTAAGTGTTTTCCCACTCATCCTGAGGGGTCGTGATTTCCCGCTCTAGTCGCCGGCGGATCTCGGGGTCCTGGAGCCGCTCGATCCAAGCATCGAGCCCACCTTCCTGCACCCAGGGCGGCATCATCGCGTCGAGCCCGGTGGAGCTGGCTGGGTAGGTGTACATATCGGCAGTGATCTCGAGCCCCTCGGCGCGCGCCTCTTCGACACGCTCGAACACGGCATCGATCTTATGCCAGTTATTCCGCCCCGACGCCTTCAAGTGGTAAATCTCCGACCGGACATCTGCCCGACGGGCTATCGTGAGAAACTCCTCCAGAGACTCCAGTACGTTGTTGGCCTCGTCGCGGATGTGCGAGATGTACATGCCATCGTACTCGGCGGCGACCTTGGCGAGCTCGATCAGTTCATCCGTCTCGGCGTAGAAAGCAGGCGTGTAGATGAGCGCGCTCGACACGCCCAGCGCGCCTTCTTCCATCGCCTGGCGGACGAGCGCTCGCATCTCTTCTAGCTCGGCACGACCCGGCGCTCGGTCTTCGTAGCCGAGCACGTGGATGCGGACGGTCGTCGCGCCGACAAAGGAAGCCACGTTGGTTGATACGCCGCGGGCCACCAGGTAGTCCAGGTACTCGCCCAGCGTCGTCCACTCGATGTCATAGCGGATGTCGCCCTGCCGCTCGAGAGCCTCCCCCTTCATCCGCTCATTGAGCGGCCCCATCGACGTGCCCTCACCCATCACCTCGAGGGTGACGCCCTGGCGGATGTCGCTCTGCGAGCGGCCGTCCTCGACCAAGGACTGAGTCGCCCAACTAAGCATGTTGATGAAGCCCGGCGCCACCGCCATATCCGTAGCGTCGATTTCCACTCGGCCCCGGGCACCTCCCAGCGACCCGACCGCTGCGATCGTGTCACCTAGGATGGCCAGGTCGGCGGCGAACGGCGCGGCGCCGCCACCATCGTAGATCGTCCCCCCTCTGATGACGACGTCGTAGTCAGGACCCTCGCAGGCGGCAGCACCGACCAGGAATGTCAGGACGCAGAACCTTAGCCTGATCACGAATCCTCCGTTCGGAATGGCAATTTCGATCTCCGTTGGGAATTCTCGAATCTGGAGCAAGGGACCAGTGCAACAGGGGAGGTGGGGAAGCCGAACGCCTCTCTGCCTCC
>CAYFSW010000009.1:0-70748 GCA_964345885.1 uncultured Gemmatimonadota bacterium
GGGACAGCCGGAATATCGGCTCTACTCGGTCGGCCCCCTCGCCCGGCCAGCGAGGCGCCTGAACCGCCGGCCCGGCGACTCGGCCGCTCCCTCGTCTTGGCGACCCTGCTTCCCTACTCGGCCGCCCAGGGCCCTCACTCGGCCCCCCGGCTCGCGGGCCGCCGGAGCCGTGCGAACGGCTGTGGGCGGTGGCTCCAGGAGCTCGGCACCTAACGTGTAGGCGCCCGTCTCACCGGCCCAATAGGACGAGGCGATGAGCAGGACGGTCTCGGAGACATCGAAGACGAGGGTGAAGGCGGCGTCGGTGCCGCTGGTGCCCACACCGCTGTCATCGTCCCACCAGAAGACCTCCTCGTCCGTGTACGCGACCAGCATGAAGGCGTCGAAGTCCTCGGAGCGCAGCGTTATCTCGATGGAGTCACCCGCCGCGCCCGTAAACGTATAGACGTCGAACGAGGCGCCGTCCTCCATCCCCTCGACGTACATTCCGGTGGCCAGCTGGCAATCGGTGCCGTCGAGTCCGTCGGACAATTGCGCGTCCGTGCCCAGCTCACCCTCAGCCGCACAACCGAAGAACTTCACAACGCTGGGTCCGTAGAGCGTTAGCCAGGCGTCGACCGTGGCGGCGCCGAAGCCCTGCCCGGCATTGTCCTCCACCCAGAACCGCCAACTCCCCAGCAGCGTGTCGCCGAGCAGACCCGCCTGCCAGGCCAGGATCGTCGTTATGAAGTCATCCCCGAGCCCACCGATGACACCATCGAGAGTGACCACGCCGTCCTGATCGACGGCCCCCACCACGTCCCCAACCAGTTCACCCTGATAGATCCAGCCACTCAGCTGCCCGCCGCTCTGATCCAGCTCCAGCTCGAGTATCAGCGAGGCACCGTTGAAGAAGACCTCGTCGCAGAAGAAAGGGTCGTTCGAGCCCGACAGGGCACAGCCGCTAACTCGGTACTGGCCCGACCAAAACCCTGACGCGTTCGGAAAGACACCGGGCAGGAAGAGATCATCCTCCTGGCAGGCTGTGGCCGCGCCCAGCGTACATACCGGTAGCGCGAGCCCCAGCCATCTGTATCGACCGTTCCAGAGGCACATGACTGTCAAACCCCTTTATCTGAGAGACCGGCGCGTCCCGGTATCTAATTATAAACCATAGGTAGGCGCCCGTTCCAGCACCGGCGCGTGGGCGAGTTCGATGGGCAAAAAAATCCCGGCTCTAAGGCCGGGCGCACAGCAACGGGGCTTCCGTGTCACCCGGCTTCCACCCCCTCGTAGACGATCGTGACAAGCTCCACACGCCCCATCTTGGCTCTCCCGCGCGGGTACTTTACCGTCACCGTCACCAGTTTCGACCTCGGCACCGGGCCAGCCTCTACGGTCAGCGAGCGCAGGAAATCGCCGCTCGCATTCGGCTCGCCTACCTGGTCGACACCGCTCTCCGCTTCCGAGATGAGAGTCGATACTCGCCGCGTCTTGACCGCTTCCATGTACGCCGAAGCGATACCCGTCGCCGTCGAACGCACCGTCGATTCGGTCTGCAGCGACAACACGTATACGGTCGTGCCCGACAGGGCCACAGCCGCCACCGTGATCAGCACGATGGCGATCAAGACCGTGAGGATGCTGAATCCGCACTCGCAGCGTAACGGTCGCGTCTCCATCCTCAGCGCTCCCAGCCGCCGTTCCGGTAGTGCCAGGCCTGGAACGCACCGGCACCAGAGATCGTCACCGCCGCCACCAGCGACGGGTCCCCCTCATGGGTCAAGAAGATCACACCGTCCGTGCCCAGCGGTGTCACCATGCCACGGCTGTTGAACTGGACATAATCGTTGACCAGCAGCACCGGGTCGCTCGTCCCTTCGCCAAGCGGGCCGGCCGACGCGGCGCCAGCACCGAAGACCACTTGCCCCGGCAGCTCGACGCCCGGAAGCCCCCCCAGCGACCCATGGGTGACGATCTTGGCCTCGTGGACTTCTACAGCCTGCTCGAAGATCTCACCGCTGCGCGCCCGCGTCGTATCCATGAAGGCCGTGTAGAAGTTCTCCGACGCATCGAACCTCACGCGAACCAGCCGCTTGGCCGATAGCGCACGCGTGCGAGCCTGCTCGAGGTCGCGGGTAAGCTGCTTCGCCGCGCTCGTAAGCTCGTGGCGCGGCGACCTATGCAGAGCACGAGGCAGAGCCATCGCGGCCGCTACCCCGATGAGCAGCGCCACCACGATCAGCTCGAGCATCGTTACACCCCGAGTGTCGCTAAGACGCCTGCCAGGCCTCATGCCTCGTACATCCTTCTCTTGCTTCAGGCTGCGGGGACTGCCGGAACTTGGCACCGCTTCCCGTTGCATTCGGCATGCCGCAACCGGCGCCGACATCTAAGTATATCTGCACTAAAGGATTAGACCCCGTGGAGCGCCCCCGGAACCCCCACTCCGACCGGCTCGACCGGTCATCCTGACTGCGCAAACAGCCACTCTGGCCATTCGTGCCGGCCTCGGTTACCGTTTCCGAACAGAATGGCCAGCTTTCAGCCTATATTATTGTAAATAATAGAGTTAGCGCGGCGAGCTCGCAAACAGCGACGACACCAGACCCTTCCGAAACTCGGACTTTTCGACGAAGTAGCTGCCCAGCACCGACAGCGGCGCCGAAGAGCCGACGTCCGTCTGGTCGAGCAAAACCTGTCCGTCGGCCGCCAGGTACCGTGTGTGCAGAGTGTCGCGGCGTATCCGGTAGGTAATCTTGTCGCCCTTGTGGATTCCCCGTTCGGCCAGGAAGGCGAACCAGCGCGGCAGGTTCTCAGAGATCCCCTGATAGTCGGCATCGGGGATGATGCCCGCGCTGGGGACGAGTCGCAGATTCTCATCAACGCCGGCCAGGAACTGCTCGAAGCTGGCGTCGCGCACGAACTCGAGGCGGACGAGAGCGTCCTCCGAGTAGATGGCGACCTCGGCGACGGCGTCTGCCACGTCCGAGCTGTAGCGGCCACCGGCGATGATCCCCTCTAGCAGCCGCGCATCTTCTTCGCCCAACCAGATCTCCACCGTCAGCACGTCCACCTTGAAGATCGTCTTCTCAAGCAGCGTGTACATCCGGACGCTGCCCTCTCTACCCTCCACCGTGCCATCGGCTGACGCCGATCCCGCCGGCGTCTGGGCCGTCGCCACACTCGCCGTCAGCACGACGAAGGAGAGGGCGGTCCAAGCCGACCGTTCAACACGGCTGCTCTGTCGCCCTGCCTTCAACTTCGAGTGGTCAGCCAGAATCTCTCCGCACATGCCACTTTCCGATTGAGATCTCCTTGCGTCTCGATCGTTTAGCTAATGCGGAGTGCAGGCCGCGGGTTCCCGTTTGGTCGGTCGAATGTCGGAATATCCGCCGTGCGGTTCCCTTCGTGACCTAGGAGAACGCGCCGAAAATACCCGCGAACAGCACAGCGAGCGCCATCATCGCGAGCCAGCCGAGAATCACCGTGCCGATCGCCTTACCCGTCGTGAAGTCCAGCGCCTGGCGAACCGCCACCACGCCGCAGACCAGCATCCAGATCCCCGCCGCCAGACCAGCGATCCAACCCAGCAGCGGTATTATGCCGAGGACCTTGACCACACCCACCGACTGCGCGAAACCCAGCGTCCGCAGCATCTCGCCCATGTCCGCCGTGCCACCGAACACTTTGGTGCCGATCAGCAGCGTTACCGCCGACCACACGACCCAGCCGATGAACGCCGAGACCACCTGGCCCAACGCCCCGTAAAGGCCACCGATGCCGTACGAGCCGATCGCACTGGCGACCGCCACCAGCGCCACGACACCCGCCGCCTGGCCCGTCGCCGTCTGATCGTGCTCCACCTCCTCGTACGTCGCGATGTTGAGGGTGGCAGCTCCGACCATCCGCTCCGTGAATCCCGCCATTTGTCTCAACCCCCTGTGTCTTGTGGAGAGCCGGGAATAGAACGTATCCGGGAACGCACCAATCTACCGCCCCGCCGCCCGGCCGCGCCACGCTGCACCAGCACTACGCCGGCAGGAAGGTTCATGCTCGACCCTAAACACTACGAGGATCACACCGCCCCCGGTTTCCCCGATTTCCGTACCCCTTCCCTACCATCGGCCTTGCAGTCTGCAATACATTGGTCAGCTTGACCGGGCACGCTGTCCGCCCGCCACCTTCCGGCCAGAGGGTGAGGCGGCTATCCTCAATAACAACAACGAGTTACATCAAACGCCCCCCAACGGCCCTCCGGCACGGGGATTGCAATCAGATATTCGGGCTACAGTCGCTATCCATCCCCCGCCCAGCTTTGGGCACCGTAGTATTTTGTTACGCATACTACCAAAAATAGCCGGGCGCGGCGCGCCATGCCGCCGGATGGCGTTCTCGGCAAAGCCTTGGCAGCCGAGGGCGGGGTTCACGCTGCTCGAGATCGTGATCACCCTGGTGATGGTGGCGGTGGTCTACGCCATCGCAGTGCCCGCCATCGGGCGGACCCGGGTTTCGGCCTCGGTCCACAACGCGCGGCACGCGTTGATCTCCGCGATCTCGCTGACCCGGGCCACGGCGATCCGCTTCGGCCGCACGGCGCTACTGCGCCTGGACAGCGACCACAGTCGCCTATGGGTGGAGGCGGACACGACGATGGCCGGGACGGGCGAAGTGGTGACGCTGGGTCACTTCAACTTCGCGGAGCAGTTGAACGTCGACCTCTCGAGCAACCGATCGAGCCTCTGCTTCAACGGGCGTGGCATCGGGACGACCTCATCGGCGTGCGCCCAACGCGGCGCGGTGATCGTTCTCACTCTGAGAGGAAAGGCCGAAACGGTGTGGGTGAGTCCGACGGGGCGCGTGCTGGAATTCGAGTTTCAGTATGAAGAAGAATAGCGAGCGAAGCCGGTGGAACGACCGAGGCATCTCGGTCGTCGAGCTGATGATCGGTGTGGTTCTGTTGGCGATCGTGGTGCTGTCATTGGCTGCTTCCGGTATGTACTCGTCGCGGACGCTGGCCCGCTCCAGGGTACAGCTCGAGGCGGCGGAGTTCGTGCAGTCGGAAGTGGAGCGGCTGCTCGCCGTCCCCTACGACAGTCTAAGGGACGGGTCGCGGGAGACGGAGGTCGGATCCTCCAAGTGGGAGATCGATGACAGATATACACACTGCCGGATCTTGCTGGTCACGCACTACGCACCCGCAGAGGCGGTTTCGGTTTGGGATACCTTAGTCGCGTACAGGCTCGTCCCATGATCACTTTGCGTATGGATTGGCGTAAGCGGGGCTTCACCCTGGCGGAAGTCCTGGTGGTCATCGTGCTCGGCTCCGTGGTCGCCGCCGCCTTGTACCAGACCCTGGTATACCAGCAGCGACTGTACACAGAGGAGCGCTCGACGACGTATCGTCACGACGCGCTGCGGCTGGCCAACGCCGTACTGTCGGCCGACCTCCGGGAGGCCAGCGCCGCTCAAGGTGATTTCCTGGACACCAGGCCCGACAGCCTCAGCCTTCGTTCGCCGGTCGGCTTCGGCATCGTCTGCGCCGTGGACAGCGGCGGCGGCAAACTGGGGCTCTTCAACCTTCAGGGTCGCATGGGCAGTCTGGCAGGCGACAGCCTGCTCATCTATCACCCGAACGGCTGGATGGTGCGGGTCAGAGAAGCCACGTCGGAGGAAGCTTCGTCGCTCAACTGCCCCTACGGCGGCGGCCCGACGGTCAAGTTGGTCATACGCGTCGACGGTACACTCACCGGCATACCGGTTGGAGCACCCGCACGTGCTTTCCACCGCTACACGTACAGCCTTCAGGAGAACCGCGACGACTGGTGGCTCGCCAGGACCGATGGGGCCCGGACGGAGATCCTCGTGGGCCCATTCGCCGGCGACGGCACGGGACTGTCCTTCGCCTACTTCGACGCGGCCGGTCAAACCACTACCGACCCGGCGCGCGTCGCCAGGGTGGAACTGACGTTGGTGGCGGAGAGCGAGCCTTACGAGCAGCTCGACACGCTCACATCCACCGTGAGGCCCAGAAACCAATGATTGCCGTACAACTGATAAATCGGGCCCGCCGACACGACGGCTTCGCTATACCCGCCGCTGTGTTCGTCATCGTAGTTCTGACGCTGGTCGCGCTGGCCGGACTCTACGTCGCTCAGAGCAACGCCACGGCCAACACCGGTATCCGTCTCAGCCTGCGGGCGCTCTACGCCGCCGACGCCGGTGCGACCGAGGTCATCGGCACCTGGGACCGCGGGACCTTCCTGCAGCTCAACCCGGGCGACAGCACCGTTACCGAGTGGCGGTCGCTGCCGGGGGGCTCGAAGTATCGCACGTCCGTCCTACGGGTCGACGACGACGTGAGTGGTAGCGAGACGCTATTCCGGCTACGCACTGTCGGCCGTCCCGCCCGTGGAACGGCCCAGCGCGTTCTCGTCAACATGGTGCGCGTGCGCAGAGCGGATGTTCTGTGCTGCGACGCCGCGATCAAGCTCCAGGGAAGCCTCTGGCTACAGGGCGTAGGCGCCGGCGTGAAGGTGTCGGGCATCGATACGCCCCCGGCAACGTGGGGTGCTTCTTGTCCGGCGGACCGCACGGATATCCCCGGTGTCCTCATGCAGGAGACCGACAGTCTGCGGATCAGTGGGTCACCCATCATTGAAGGGACACCGCCCATCGATGAGGATCCAACGATCGTCTCCGACGACTTTCTGCAATTCGGCGATATCAGCTACACCGACCTCACCCGTATGGCCGACAAGCAGCTGATCGGCGACCAGGTCGTCGCGAACGCCCTGCCAAGCGTCGACGAGGACGGCCGCTGCGCCGAGTGGGAACTGATGAACTGGGGTGACCCCTTCAACCCCGGAAGTCCCTGCTGGGATTATATGCCTGTGATCCACGCCAGCGGCGACGTAACAATATCGGGTACCGGCTACGGACAGGGAATCATGCTGATCGACGGCGATCTGATCGTGACCGGCACCTTCGAATTCTACGGGATCGTCATCGTACAGGGCGAGGCGGACTTCAGGGGCACCACCGATCTCAACGGAACACTGCTCTCACGCAACGGCGCCACCGCCGGCGAGGAGAGCTGGCTGGCCGGAGGCACGACGCTGCAGTACAGCAGCTGCTCGGCGCTCCGCGCCCTGCAACACGCAATCGTCGCCGAGCCGTTGGCGGGACGCAACTGGTTCGAGGCTCTCGAATAACGATCTGAGCGCGAGGTAATCGTGAACGGTTGGTCTTACCGCGCACATACGGTTGACGGTCGCGTCCGCGAGGGCGTTCTACAGGCCGTCAGCGCCGAAGACGCCACCCGGGCTCTGGTGCAAAATCGGCTGATCCCCGAGTGGGTCAAACCCGCTCCCAAGACAGCGCGGGGCATTTCCTTCGGCGGCCGGGCCAAGCCGCTGGCCATGGCCTTCTTCGCGCGCCAGTTTTCCACCCTGATCGACGCGGCGGTGCCGCTGGTTCACAGCCTCGAGATCTGTCAGGACCTGACGGAAGACCGCCGCCTCAAGAAGGCGCTGAACCAGGTGATCATCGACGTGCAGGCAGGCAGGAGCCTGGCGGACGCCATGCGGGAGCATCCCCACGTCTTCACCGACATCTTCGTCAATATGGTAGAAGCCGGTGAGCAGGGCGGAGTGCTCGACGCGATCCTGACGCGACTCGCCGTTTATCTCGAGAAGAGCGTGGCGTTGGTCGGCAAGGTGAAGACCGCGATGGTCTACCCGGCGATCATCTTGTTCGTCGCCTTCGCCAGCGCGGCGGTGATGCTCGCCTTTGTCGTACCGACATTCCAAACGATGTTCGCCTCCGGCGGCCTCACACTGCCCTACCCGACGCAGGTACTCGTCAACATGTCGGAGTACCTTCAGTCGAACTGGATGATCTTGTTGGGAGCGCTGGTTGGCGGCTCCATCTTCTTGCGCCAGGCCTACGGCACGAGCTCCGGCCGCTTCTTCTTCGACAACCTCTTCCTTCGGATCCCGGTGCTCGGCGACCTGCTCCGCAAAGCGGCAGTCGCCCGTTTCTCTCAGAGCATGGCGTCGCTCCTCACATCGGGCGCCAACCTGATCGACGCACTCATCGCCTCGGCCGGGACAGCCGGCAACGTCGTGCTCCAGCGAGCGCTTCTCCGTGCCCGGCCGCCCATCGAGGCGGGCCAGGGCATCAGCAAGCCGCTGGCCGAGACGGGTACAATACCGCGTCTCGTTTCCCGCATGGTCGAGGTCGGCGAGCAGACGGGCCACCTGGATGAGATGTTCGAGAAGATCGCCCTCTTCTACGAGGGCGAGGTCGATACTGCGGTCGAGCGCCTGATGAAAGCGATGGAGCCCGCCCTGATAGTCGTTGTCGGATTCATCCTGGGCGGCATGGTCGTCGCACTCTACCTGCCGATCTTCGAGGCGCTGACTACGGTGGGAGGCTAGGGAGTAGTAGACCAACAGAGTAACAGAGCATCTGAGTGCAGATGTGCCGCTAGATCTGCATTCAGATGCTCTATTAGTCTTTTGGTCAATTACTCAAGGATTCGCGATTCCCAGCTAAGCCGGCACCGCCTCCGCCACCTCCGCCTCCGACTCACCGACCGCCTCCTCATCATCCACCACATCCCGCCGATGCGTGAAGTGCCGCTCGAAGAAGTCGGCCACGTCGTCGGTGAACGTGTGCATTACCGGGACCAGGATCAGGGTCAGCACCGTGGCGAAGGTCAGGCCGCAGATAACGGCGATGGCCATCGGTGCCCACCAGGCCGCCGATTCGCCGCCCCAGAAGAAGTTCGGCTGCAGACGGCCGTAGAACCCGTAGAAGTCGATATTGAGTCCGATGGCCAGCGGGATGAGCCCCACAACCGTCGTGATCGCAGTCAGCGTCACCGGGCGGAATCTGGTCATGCCGCCCCGCACCAGCGACTCGGTCCAGCTGAACCCATCGCGCTCACGCAGGATCCGGATGTAATCGATCAAGACGATGGCGTTGTTCACCACCACGCCAGCAAGGCTGATCACACCCACGCCGCTCATGATGATCCCGAACGGCATGCCGAACACCAGCAGGCCTATGAGCACTCCGATCGTCGAGAGGATGATCGAGCTGAGGATGATCACTGGCCGCAGCACCGAGTCGAACTGCGAGACCAGGATGAACGCGATCAAGAGTAGTGCGGTCATGAAGGCGCCCATCAGGAACGCCGCCGACTCCTGCTGCTCCTCCTGCTGGCCTGTGTAGGCCAGTCGGTAGCCGGGGGGCAGCCCCGCGGCGAGCTCGGACAGCTCCGTCCGCACCTCGGCCAGCACGGCGTTGGCGTTGTAGCCCGACCGCACATCGGACGAAACCGTCACCACGCGATCCAGGTCCTTGCGGTTGATACCGCTGAAGCTTTCGTTGACGGTCCAGCTCGCCACCGAGGGGAGCGGCACCTGGCTACCGTCCTCGGTGACGACGGTCAGGTCGGCCAACGAGTTCAGGTCCCGGCGGTAGGGCTCGGCCAGCCGCACGACGATATCGTACTCGTCCTCGCCGTCCCGGAACTCGCCCGCCTCCACGCCGTTGATCGCGCTACGCACCATGAACCCGATCTTCTGCGTGTTCACGCCGAAGATCTGCGCCCGCTCGCGATCGACCTCGACGGTGAGCTCCGGCCGCGCGTCCGCCATGTCGCTCTCCAAGCCCTCGAGCTTCGGCGCGACCGGCGAGTTGGAGAGGATCGCGACGACCTCATCCCCCAGGCGCTTGAGCAGCCCCGCATCCCCGCCGCTGATCTCTATGTTGATCGGCAGGCCGGTGGGCGGTCCTTCCTGAGGTCTTTCCACCACGATGTCGGCACCGGCGATTCCCGACCCTATCGTGTTGCGCATCTCCTCCAGCGTCTCGAACGAGCCGCGCTCGCGCTCCTCGAAGTCCACGAGGTTGACCGCCACCGTGCCCACGTGCGTGCCACCCGAACCCCCGCTGATAAAGCCGCCCGAGCTCGAGCCCGCCGTCGCCACCACCGACTCGAAGTCGGCACGCCCAGCCACATCGTCCAGCTCGCCCTCGAGCCGCCGCACGATCCCGTCCGTGACATCGGCCCGCGTTCCCGTCGGCGCCTCCACCTGTACCCACACCGTGCTCGGCGGGATGTCCTCCGGGAAGAAGACGACCCCCTTGCTGAACATCCGAAAGGCCATGACCGACAAGACCAGCACCAGCAACGCCGAACCCATGACACGCCAACGATGGATCAGCGACCAGCGCAGCGCCCGCTCGTAGAGTCGCAACGTCGCCGGCAGGCTGACCGTCTGCACCCAGTGCCCCGCCGGCACCAGCACGTAGTGGTGCAAGGCATAGATCGCCACGAGCGTCAGCACCAGCAGGACCGCGGTGAGCGGCCGGAAGGCCGCCACGACCAGGACAGCCACTCCCCCCGCAATCATCACCGCCCACTTCATCTCGCGGGTCAGCCCCGGGCCTCTTTCGCCTTCCGGCCGCATAAACAGCGAGCAAAGCGTCGGGTTGATGACCAGGGCGACGACGAGCGATGAGCTGAGCGTTATGATCAGAGTCAGCGGCAGATAGCTCATGAACTCGCCGACTATCCCCGGCCAGAACGCCAGCGGGGTGAATGCGGCCAGCGTGGTCGCCGTCGCCGCGATCACGGGCATCGCCACCTCGCCGGTGGCCAACTTCGCCGCCTCCTTCTTGTCGTAGCCTCGTTCGCGGAACCTGTAGATGTTCTCGACCACCACTATCGCGTTGTCGACCAGCATTCCCAGTGCCAGGATCAGGCTGAACAGCACAATGAAGTTCATCGTCAAGCCCGCCATCCTAATGATGCTGAACGACAGCAGCATCGAGAGCGGGATCGCGACGCCGACGAACGAAGCGTTACGGATGCCGAGCGCGAAGAGGAGTACCGCCACGACGAAGATCAACCCCGAGATGATGTTGTTCTCCAGACTGCTCACCATCTTGTGCACTTCCTCCGACACGTCGGACGTGATCTTGATCACTGTCGTCGGTGGAAAGCTGGGTTGCATCTCCTCGATGGTAGCCCGCACCGCGTCCGCCGTCTCGATGATGTTTCTGCCCACCCGCTTCGTCACGCTCAGTGTGACTACCGACTGGCCGTCCAGCCGTGCAAAGCTGTCACGCTCCTTGAAACCAAAGTCGACCGTCGCGACGTCGCTGATGTACACCGGCCGGTCGCCCGGCGCCGTTATGACGATGTCCTCTATAAGACGCGTATCCTCGAACTCGCCCGGCACCCGGACCAGGTACTTGAGATCGCCGACGTCGATGCTGCCGCCGGGTGTGGTGACGTTCTCCTCGCGGATCGCGTCGATCACATCGTCGAAGGCGAGCCCGTAGTACTTGAGCCGGGCCAGATCGACATCGACCTGGACCTCTCTCTCCAAACCACCCGATATTCCGACGTCCAGCACGGTCGGGATCTGCTCCAACCGATCCTGGACGTCCTCCGCCAGCTTCTTCAGCCGCACCAGGCTATACTCGCCCGAGATGTTGACCTGCATGATCGGCCACTCGGCGAAGTTGAACTCGACGATCATCGGTTCTTCGGCCGCCGGCGGCAGCTCGGGCTTCGCGATATCCACCTTCTCGCGCCCCAGCTGCAGAGCCTCGGTCCTGTCCATGCCGGCCTCGAACTCGACGATCACGCTCGAGTAGCCCTCCACCGAGGTCGACGTGATCTCCTTCACGTCACCGATATGGTTGAGCTCGTCCTCCAGCTCCCGGGTGATGAGCGTCTCGATATCCTCGGGCGACACACCCGGATAGATGGTGTTCACCGCGACGATCGGTATCGTGATCTCCGGCGCCGCCTCCTTCGGAACTTTGATGTAGGAGATGAAGCCCGCGATGATGACGATGAACATGAACACGAGCACGCTGGTGGGATGATCCACCGCGAACGAGGTCAGCCAGAACTCCTTGTAGTGCCCGTGCCCGTCTCCGCCGGGCGCGTCGGGACTACCTGACCTGCCTTCAGTTTTCTTGCGACGTATGAACCCGGACATGTCTCGTCCTCTATATTCAGCTGGCCTCGAACTCGGCCTCGTTCACGATTCGCACGCGATTGCCCGACTCCACCAACTGCTGGCCGCGCACTATCAGCTGATCGCCCTCACTCAGTCCCCCCTCCACCACGACCCGGTTCCCGTACATCGGGCCGAGCCTGACCGGACGAGCCTCCGCGTATAGGCTTCCGTCGCGATCCACCGCCACATAAACCTGATACCCGTCCTCGGTACGCTGAATCGCATCCTGCGGTACCACGATCACATCCCGCAGCCGCCGGTTGGCGATCTCCACGCTGGCGACCATGTGCGGCTTGATGGCTCTGCCGGGGTTATCCATCACGATCTCGATCGGGAAGGTCCGATTCCGTTCGTCCACGACGCTGCCCACGTACCCCAGCACGCCGACGAACTCCTGGTTCGGCAGCACATCGAGACTGATGCGAGCGGTGTCGCCGGGGCTCACCGACGCGGCGAAGCGCTCCGCCACGCCGCCCGTCACCTTTACACGATCGACCTCGACGACCCGCGCCACCGGAGTGCCGGGAGCGACCATCTCGCCGGCGTCGACGTAGCGCTCGTCGAAGATGCCCGAGATCGGAGCGGATATGGTCGTGCGCTCGAGTCGTTCCCTCAGCAGAGTCACGCGCGCCGCCTGCAGGTCCGCCTGGTACTTGGCCTCTAGGTAGGCGATCTCGCTGCCGATCTGTTCCTCCTCCCAGAGGCGGCGCTGCCGCTCGTAGCGCTCCTGTGCCAGCTCAGCGGCCGCGACTGCTTCCTCGACCTGGGCCCGCAGCACCGTGTCACGGATCTTGGCGATCGGTGCACCCCTGCGAACGAAGTTGCCCTTCTCGATGAAGAAGCGCTCGATGACGCCGCTCTCCTCAGCGCTCAGCGTCACGTCGTTCATCGCCTCCACTTCACCGGTCAGCCGCACGTAACTGGTGAAGTCGGTACGCGCGACCGGGACCACCTCGACGTTGACCGTCCTTATGAAATCCTGGCCCGCTTCCGCCTCGCTCGTCGACGACGACGGGCTGCAGCCGACCGGGGCCGCGCCGAGCGCGGCGACCAGGGCTATACTGCCGATTCTTTTTTTCATGGGCCGTGAACCTGTCTAGTCTTTCGTTACTCGGAAACCGACGTCACCGGCTCGACCGAGCCCGGTACGTCGACCAGCGGTACCACGCCGACCGCTTCATCTAGATCGGCCTGGGCCATCAGGTAGTCGTATACGGCTTGCGCGTAGGCGAACTCGGACTCTCTCAGCAACACCTCGCCCTCTGTCAGCTCGAGCTGCGAGCTGACGCCGGCCAGGTACTGGGCGGTCACGATCTCATAGCCGCGCCGCGCCTCTGAGACCGCCTCACCCTGCGCCTCCGCCCGCTCCCGCGCCTCTTGCAGCGCCTCGAGCGCCGTCTGGATCTGGTTCGCCGTCTGCTGTTCCAACAGTTCGAGCTGAACCCGGGCCTGCTCGCGCTCCAGCTCGCGCTGCTCGATCCGAGCCGAGCGCTGGAAGCCCTGGAACACCGGAATCTCGAGCGTCAGGCCCAGCACGGCGCTCGTCGTTCGCTGGTTCTCGTTCTCGCCGAAGAAGTCCGGGGTGCCCTGCTCCTGAGCGATTATCCCGTAGTTGAAGAAGGCGTTGAGGCGTGGGTACCTGCTCGTCCGTTCGTGCTTCACCCGGGCGTCCTGCAGCTCGTAGTTGAGCTGCGCCTGCCGCAGATCGGACCGCATAGTCTGCGCCAGCTCGTACAGCGATTCGAACGATGCATCGAGCGCGTTGCGGAAGCCCACCAAACGCAGAAGCTCGCGGTTCTCACCCTCGTTCGCATCTGCCGAGGCGAGGTCCACCTGGTGCAGGCGACCTGCTACGCGGATCGGCGTCACCTCGGACATCCCGAGCTCGACCGACAGGTCGCGCTCCGCAGCCAGCGCCATGTTCTGGGCACGTCGCAGATTCGGGCGCAGGTTGGCCAGCCGCACCTCGAGGCGCAGAACGTCGTAACTGCTGGCCAGACCCGCCCGGTAAAGCCCCTCGGTCTCCCGCAGCGTCTCCTCCGTCCGGCCGACGCTCTCCTCGGTAACCCGGACCTCCTCGTGCGCCAGCAGCGCCTGGTAGTAGGTCCGGCGCACGCGGGAGGCCACCTGCTGCGCCTGCCCCCGCACCACCTCGCGCTGCAACTCCTGAAAGCGGCCCGCCGTGCCGACACCGATGAAGGCGCCGGCGTCGAAGATCGGCTGGGTGACGTATAGCCAGGCGGACCAGTTGTTGTCCGCTCCGAATTTCACCGGAATCAGCTCGCCCGGCGGCGCGTCCGGATCGAAGATGATCGCCGGCAGGAACGCCTCCTGGATCGCCAGGTTACGCTGATAGCCGACGTTCGCATCGATCGTCGGGAACAGGCTGCCCCATGCCTCACGGACCTGCTGGTCCGCCGTGAGCAGCTCCAGCTGCGCCGCCCGCAAGTCCCGGTTGTTCTCCAACGCCACGCTGATCACTCGCTGCAGCGAATATGACGGGTCCTCGACGTTCTGCGCCGCCAGCTCACCCACCCCGAGATGGGCTGCCAGGATCGCCGCGAGTCCCACGCTCAGTCGTCTGAATATGCCGCACACAGCTCCATCTCCTGTATCTTGATTGCCGGGTATTCTGCTTGGAGGGGCCGTACCCCTTCTTACGAGGCGGCCGCGGACTCCGTTTCGGCCTGCGACGCCCTATCGGGCCGCAGCCCGTACAGAACGAACTCACTGAACCTGGTGAATAGCTCGGGAGCGCTCAGCCGCTTGCCAGTATGCTCGCACCGCGCGTCCGGCTCGCACGTTAACAACAGCGTCACCAGCCCGTGCACGTGCGTCCACAGGTAGAGAACCACCAGGTCCGGGTCCGCTTCCCGAATCGTCCCCGCCTCCATCGCGTCAACCACCGTCTGGCGGAACAACTCGTAGCCACCACCCTCCGGCAGCTCTTCGATGTCCTGAGGGGTCTCGGCGTGCGACGCGAAGATCACCCGGAAGTACTCCCGGTTCTCCAACGCGAACCGGATGTACGCCGCGCCCAGCGCCTTCAGGCGCTCCGCCGAGCCCACCGGCAGGTCCACGATCGCACCCCGCAGATAGCCGGCGAAGCGCTCGAACCCCCGGCTCACCACTCGCTTCACCAGGGCCTGCTTGTTCTCGAAGTAGTTGTAGATCGCCGTCGCGCTTACCCCCACTCGGGCCGCCACACCCCGCATCGACAGCGCCTCCAAACCACCTTCCGCCAACAGGTCGCGCGCCGCTTCCTCGATGGCGGTCTCCGTGTCGGGCCCTTGGACCGGTGCCACAGTTTTTGGCGTCATCCTTCACCTCTCGAAGGTTAACGGTGTCAAGTTTACAGCGTTATATTAACAGCGTTAACACAACCGTCAACCCGCCTGCGCACTCCACCCTGCGGCCACGGCGAAGCGGCGGCGCTGAAACGGACAAACATCGGTTGTCGAAAACCGGGGATCGGACGAGCCCCTGCGGTGAGTTAGCCGGCGGTCAGTGCGACTCGCCTTCGCCGGGCTTGACGCCGAAGATCTTGTAGCCGAGAGCGAGCAGCGGGGTGACGGCTAGCAGCGAAAGCACCGTCGAGGCGACGATCGCTGCCGCCTCGGAGCCGGTAAGCCCCCTGCCCACCTGGTGGAGGGCGATCCAGAAGATGAAATAGGCGACGAAGCAGAACCCCATCGCCAGGAGCTCGCGCGCCGCCGTCCCCCGGTAGCGCCTGAGCGGCGAGGCCTCGACGGCGAGGGCGAGGACGGGCCAGATGAGCACGAAGGGGATCAGGTACTTGAGCATTCTTCCTTGTTGTTTATGACGCTCCGGGTCGGGCAAAGCTATTGCTGTCGGGCAGGGTCATCAAGCGGTGAGCGGTGTGCAGTGAGCGGTAGGCAGTAATTCCGAACGACGAACGGCCAACTATCCTACTGCTCACCGCTCACTGCTCGCCGTCTAGACACACACGCCGGAGGCTCACACATTGTGGCATCCCGCCAAACACGTCCTAGCAAGGAGGGACGAATGGACTGGCTCTACCTCGCCGGACGGGTGTTCTTTGGCCTAATCTTCGTCGGCTCCGGACTCGGCCACTTCGTGCAGTTGCCGGGGATGGCTCAGTACGCAGACTCGAAGAAGGTACCTGCGGCGAAGGCCACAGTCGCCATGACCGGGATCATGTTGCTGGCCGGCGGTCTGAGCGTGATCCTCGGTGTCTACATGGAGGTTGGGACCTGGCTGCTCATCTTCTTCCTGCTCGCCGCAGCCTTCACGATGCACGACTTCTGGACGGTGACCGATCCCACACAGAAGATGGTGGAGCAGGCGATGTTCATGAAGAACCTGTCGATGGCAGGGGCGGCGCTACTTCTCTACTACATGATCAAGGCTCATGGGTATGGGCCGCTGACTTTGGGGCAGCCTATGTGATCGGCGGAGGAGTGAGCCGCTAAGCCGCCTTCGCTCCCGTCACCATCTTCTGGACCGAATCCTTCGCGTCCCCGAACAACATCATGGTCTTCGGGTGGAAGAAGAGCTCGTTCTCGACTCCGGCGAAACCGGCCCTCATCGAGCGCTTGAGCACGATGATCCGCTCCGCCTCGTCGACGTTGAGGATCGGCATCCCGAAGAGCGGACTGGTCGTGTCGTGCCGCGCTGCGGGGTTCACCACGTCGTTGGCACCGATCACCACGGCGACCGTCGTGGTCTTGAAGGCGTGGTTGATCTCGTCCATGTCATACAGCTCGTCGTACGGGACGTTCGCCTCAGCCAGTAGCACGTTCATGTGCCCCGGCATTCGTCCCGCCACCGGGTGGATGGCGTACTTCACGTCCACCCCCCGATCCTTGAGCACGTCCGCCAGCTCGCGGACCGCGTGCTGAGCTTGCGCCACCGCCATTCCGTAGCCCGGTACGATGATCACCGACTTGGCGTAGGCCAGCGTCATCGCAGCCCCCTCGGCGTCCACCGACTGCACCGTCCCGGCGTGCTCGCCGGCGCCCACGCTACCCGCCACGACGTCGGCCGTCCCCACCGCGCCGAACAGCACGTTGGCCAGCGAGCGGTTCATCCCGACGCACATGATGTTGGTCAGGATCAGCCCCGATGCGCCGACCAGAGACCCGGCGATGATCAATACGCGGTTATCGACCACGAACCCGGCGGCCGCGGCGGCCAGACCCGAGTACGAGTTCAACAGCGAGATTACCACCGGCATGTCGGCGCCGCCGATCGGAATCACCGAGGTCACGCCCAACACGAGCGCCAGGCCGATAATCACCAGGAACACCGTCAGGTTGGTCTGGTCGAAGAAGACTACGTAGGCGCCTAGCACCACTATGGCCAAGAGCAGCAGCGAGTTCAGCGACTTCTGCAGCGGCCAGGTGACCGGCGCGCCGGTCATCAGGTTCTGCAGTTTGGCGAAGGCGATCATGCTGCCCGAGAAGGTGACGCCGCCGATCAGTGTGCCCAGCACGATGCTGATCCCCGAGTCGTTCGTCATTACCAGCTCGGGCCGTAGCAGCCGCATGAACTCGGAGATCGCCACCAGCGCCGAGGCGCCACCGCCGAAGCCGTTGAAGATGCCCACCATCTGCGGCATCGCCGTCATCGCCACCGCTCGGGCGGAGATCGAACCGATCAGCGCGCCGATCACGCCGCCCACCAAGATCATCTGCCAGTTGGCGAAGTCCGTCTCCAGCAGTGTGACGATGATGGCGATCGCCATCCCGATCGCGGCCATGACGTTACCCGTCCTGGCCGTCGCCGGCGACTGCAACCTCTTCAGCCCGAAGATGAAGAGCGCCGCAGAGACCAGGTAGCTCAGATTCGCAAGAGTGAAGAAATCCATGATGGCTTATCCGCTAAGCTAGTGTTCTCACGATCATTCTTTTCCGCCGGCGGCTGGCTTCTTCTTGAACATCTCCAGCATGCGGTCGGTAACCAGGAAGCCGCCCGCCACGTTGATCATCCCCATCGCTACCGCGACTACGCCGAGCGCCAGGATCAGGTTGTCACCCGCCACTTCTGCCGTGATGATCAGCGCCCCGACCACCGAGATCCCCGAGATCGCGTTCGAGCCCGACATCAGCGGCGTGTGCAGCAGCGGGGGCACCTTCGTGATCACCTCGAAGCCCGTGAACATCGCCAGCACGAAGATGTACAAATTGTTGAGTAGTGCTTCAGGCATCGTCTTTACCTCACAGCTGCGCCTTGACGCGCTCGTTCACAACTTCACCGTTGTGCGTGATACAGCTGCCGGCGATGACTTCATCCTCGAAGTCCATATTTAGCTCGCCGTCTTTAACGAATTCCTCGAACAGAGCCGCGACGTTCCGGGCGAAGAGACTGCTAGCGTCCACCGGCATCTCGCTCACCAAGTCGGCCGGCCCGTGTATGATCACGCCATGCTTCACCACCGTCTTGCCGGCCTCGGTCAGCGTGCAGTTGCCGCCGGTCTCCGCCGCCAGGTCGACGATCACCGAACCCTCCTTCATCCCCTTCACAGCATCTTCCTCCACCAGGACGGGCGCCTTCTTGCCCGGCACCGCGGCGGTGGTGATCACTATGTCGGCGGCTTTGATGTGCTCAGCCAATACCTCCTTTTGCCTCTGAGCCGACGCCTCCGAGACCTCCTTGCCGTAGCCGCCGGCGTCCTCCAGCTCCTCCTCCTCGAGGGTGATCTCGATGAACTTGGCGCCCAGGCTCTGGACCTCCTCCTTGGTGGCCGGCCGGATGTCGTAGGCCCCCACTGAGGCGCCCAGTCGTCGGCAGGTCGCGATCGCCTGCAGCCCGGCGACTCCCACACCCAGAATCAAGGCCTTCGCCGGCGGTATCATGCCCGCCGCGGTCATCGACATGGGGAAGAACTTCGGCAGCGAGTTCGCGGCGATGAGCGCCGCTTTGTAGCCGGCGATGTTCGCCTGCGAGGACAGAGCATCCATCTTCTGCGCCCGGCTGATGCGGGGCACCGCCTCCAAGGCGACCGCCGTGACTTTCGCCTCCGCCAGCTGCTTCATCAGTTCGGGGCTGGTCAGCGGCTCGAGGAAACCGACCAGCATGCTGCCCGCCTTCAGCAGTCCGACCTCGGACGGCTCAGGCTTCCTGACCTTGAAGACCACGTCGGCGTCGTAGGCCGCCTTCGGGCCGTCGACGATCGTGGCTCCCGCCTCCTCGTAGGCGGTGTCGCCGAAGAACGAGCCGGTTCCCGCGCCGGCCTCGATCTGCACCTCGAATCCGGCTTCGACCAGCTTCGCTACTTCCTTCGGCACCAGGGCGACCCTACGCTCGCCCTCGATGATCTCCTTCGGCACTCCGATCTTCATCTTTTCATCTCGTTCGCTTGGATCCGGTCTCTCGAGCCTTATCGCTCGCTCGCGTCTTGACTTCCACCCCACCCATACAGGCCAGCGCCGTCACCTTCAGTTGCGGCGCGTCCGGGCCGACCTCGCCCGCCGCCTGCTCCTCCTGGTCCACCGCGCCCAGCAGCCCCAGCCCCCGAACGGTGACCGGCAGGCCGGGTGGGACGATGACCTCGACCCCTCCCATCAGCGCCACGATCGTCACGTGCGTCTCACCCGGCGCCAGGTGCGCGTCTCGAAAATCGAGCTCGATCCCGCCCATCACCGCCAGGGCGTTCAGCCGGCGGGGCGGCGACCACTCGCCCTTCCGCGTTGCGCCGCCCATCACCGCCAGCGCCCAACCCCGCTTGGCAGGCGGCCCGGCGACGGCCGGCACCGCCGTCGACGCCTCGGGGACCACCGCGCCGGCCGACGACAAGGTTGGAAGGTCACGGACCAACTCGGCCAGCTCGGCCTCGCTCTTTGCCTCGTCGACCGCCGCCAGGCGCGACTCCAGTGCGTCCAGTTCGATATGGCCCGCGGCGAAGTGCTCACATAGCTCGGCCGTGGCCCGGTCCTTTGCCTCTGTAGTGGGCGGCTTCGCGGGCAGCGATGGCTCGCTCATGTCAGGCTGACTCCCGGAATCGAGGTAGCCTCAGTGCCGGCGACCCTGGCTGCTCTGGTGAACCGGCCGGAATTTCAAGGCAGGTTCCGTGCCCGTCAAGGTGGGTGCCCGACGTGGCACTGTTTGAGGGAATTCCAGGTCGCCAAGAGGCCGGAGGGCCGGGGTGGTTATCGGGAGCGACGGGGCGAACCGGGACTTTATGCCACGCCCCCTACTGGATCCCCTCTAAGAATGCGCGACTGCCGAGGAACCGGGCTCTGCCCGCCGCCGGTATCGTCGGCTCGGCGTATTCCACAAGCCCGGAGTTGAATATGGCCCGGTCGACCGCGCACTGGCTCCACTGGAGAGTCGTATCGAAGCAGTTCTCGCTGCCCTGACAGTCCTCGTAGAAGTCGTGCGATTTGTCGCAGGTGACGCCGTCGTAGGTCGCGTCCAGATACATCGAGCCGTAGAACCGGGCGCCGTACTGAACCTCGACACAACCCTTGCCCAGCACGATGCCGCGGAACTCCGCTTCGTGCTCGAGCTCGAACTCGGAGCCCTGGCGGGCGACCTCATTGAAATCGAGGATGACGACGCCCTGGCCGTAGAAGTGGCCACCGCCGTAACTCGGGCCACCCCTCAGGTCGACCTCGCCCCGCGACAAAATGACCGGAAAGTACTCGAAACAGGGGTCCTCCGGGTCAGGGGAGCCCCAGTTAAGCGGGTGGTTCGTATCGCAGACCAGCTCACCCGTCTCCGGGTCGGTCGTGTAGCGCGGATAGACTTCCGTCGCCTCGATCCCGACATCCGGTAGGCTGCCGTCCACCTGAACGGGATTGCTCCCGTCGGCCATGTAGACCCAGCCCGTCGAGTCGATGACGATGTCGGCCTTGTCCTTGACGTCCTGCCAGGTGTGCTCGCCGAAGTAATCGAAGAGGCTGTCGTTCAACAATTGATCCTCCACGATCGGCGGAACACCGACGAGCACGGCATCAAGCGGGTCGAGTACCATCCCCGACGTGTCTTGCATTATGAGGCCCGGCTTGTCGATCAGGGTGTCGGCGCACACATCCGCCGCTTCCCAGCCGGGTGGGTGGGTGTCGAAGCCGCTGTGGGTCACTCTGCCGGCATCGATGCCGTTCTGCCTGAAGGTGCCCTTCAGCACGACGGGCGCCTCACAGCACTCGCCCAGCTTGTAGCCCGTCCCCGGGTCCCCCGGCGGCGTGGTCAGCGCGTAGCTCAGCGTGCGCCGTCCGGCGAGCGGGCCGGGCCCGCGGCCTTCGACCCGCAACGCGTACATCGGCTGGCCACCGCTGTCGAGACGTTGGATCACCGCACGGTAGCTGGCACCGCCGGCCAGCGTTTGCCACCCAAGGTCCAGGCTGTCACCCGACGCCAAGGCGTCCACCTCTGCCGCCCAGGAATCCCAATTCGCATAGATCTGCTGGCCGCCCGCCTCCGCTGCGTACAGGGCGACGCTCGACTCATGCATCGCCCGCGCCGCCAGCGTCTCATCCCGGCTCATCCCTATCATCGCGATCCCCGCGGCGGCCAGGATCACCAGGACGACTATGGTCATGGGAAGCACGAAGCCCGCCCGATCGGCAGCCCGACGCCACGCCTCGGCTGGCATGTGCTTCATAAGCTCCTCCGGGGAGGGTAGAGGTACCTTGGGCGCGGCATACACCTCACCGCGTGCGCTGCCTGGGGGAGTCGGGCTTTGCCTGTCCTGTGTAGGGATAACCATTATGGGGCCGGGCCGGACCTCAAGCAAGTCCCGGATAAAGGGCCGCGCCCAAACAAGATAGGCCGTCGCGCCCAAGAGACCGGGCAAGAAAAAAGCCCCGGACAGGGCCGGGGCTTCTCGCTGGACAGCAGGGTGGAAGACTAGCGGAACCCCTCGCCGAACGAGTGGCTGCCCAAGAACTGGACACCGCCGGGCTCACCGGGGACCTGGGGCTCCGCGTATTCGGCAAGCCCGGTGTTGAGCAACGCTCGGTCGACGGCGCACTGGCTGAAGGTGACGTGGCCTTCCTTGTTTAGGTCAAACGTCTTGTCGTTACTGCACAGGTCGTTGAGGTAGTTACCGTCCATGAAGATGGCGCCATGGAACTGCGCCTCGTACTGCACCTCGAAGCAACCCTTCCCCAGCACGATGCCATTGAAGATCGAGTTGTCCTCGAGGTCGAACTCCGTGCCGCGCATGTTCACGTTGTCGTAGTCCATGATGACGATGGCCTGGCCGTAACTGTCCTCGTAAGCGAAGTCACCCTTGACCAAGACGATCGGGAAGTAGTTGAAGCACGGGTCGTTCGGGTCCGGCGAGCCCCAGTTCAGCGGGTGACTCTTATCGCAGAGCAATTCGCCCGTCATCGGGTCGATAGTATAGCGTGGGTAGATCTCGCCGACGTACTCGGTCGAACCACCGTCCTCTCCGATGACATGGTCCGCCAGCGCCCTCAGACTATCCCAACTGAGGTCGCCGAACTGATTGAAGGTGGTGTTGTCGATGCCCGGCTCCTGGACCACCACCGGATCGGAGAGCAGCGAGGCGGAACCGTCCCAGTAGAACAGGGTGGTGTCCTGCATCGCGATGGCCGGCTTGTCGTAGAGAGAATCCGAGCAGACATCGGCCGCCGCCCAATCGTAGCAAAAACCAGCCAGCCCGCCGGTACCGCAGCCCCCCGGATGCTCATCACGACCGTCGAGCGTGGACCCCGAATGGGTCACATCCACGTCTCCACGCACGGTCACCGTCGCATCGCAGCACTCCCCCAGCTTGTAGGCCTCGCCGCCGCCACTCGCCGCGGCGGTCAACGTATAGCTCAGTCGCTTCTGACTGCCCAGCTCACCGCCCGACCGTCCTTCCACAACCAACTGGTAGATCGGTTGCCCGCCCTCATCCCAGCGATGGATCACCGCCCGATAACTGTCGCCGTTGTCCAGGCTACGCCAGCCGAGATCGAAGCTGCTACCCCCGGAGAGCGTATCGACGTCGGCCTTGACGGTGTCCCAATTCGCGTAGACCCAGTTAAGGCCTGCTTCCGCCGCATAGAAGGCGCCCGTCGCCTCGCGCATCGCCCGACCGGAACGGCCTTCGTCACCCGCCGTCAGCAGCGCCGCCACCGTCATCGCGCCCATCAGCATGAGACCGAAGACGATGACCGGCAGCACGAAGCCCCGGCGGTCTTCAACCGCGCTCCTACACGAGAGCATATCGAGTACTCGACTCCTCAGACTCATCGCTAACCCTCATTTTCAGGAACACCTAAGACGGGCCGGCCCGCATGCTCAGCGTAGCATCTCCGAGAACGCCCGACTGCCGAGGAACTTGGCTTCGCCCGGCTCGGGTATCGTCACCTCGGTAAGGTCCATCAGATTCGAGTTGTAGAGCGCCCGGTCCACCGCGCACTGGCTCCACTGAATTCTGGTGGTCTGCGTGCACTCGTCGTCGTCGGTGTCGCATTCCTCGAAAAAATCGTGCGACTTGTCGCAGGTGACGCCGTCGTAGGTCGCGTCCAGGTACATCGCGCCGTAGAACTGGGCACCGTACTGGACCTCCACACAGCCCTTGCCCAGGACGACGCCGCGGAAGGCTGCCTCGTGCTCGACCTCGAACTCCGAGCCCCGGCGGTCCACCTCGTTAAAGTCCAAGATGATCACGCCCTGGCCGTAGAACGGGGCACCGCCGTAGTGCGGCCCGCCCCTGAGATCGACCTCGCCCCGCGATAGAATCACCGGAAAGTAGTCGAAGCAGGGGTCGTTGGGGTCCGGGGAGCCCCAGTTCAGAGGGTGGTTGGTGTCGCAGAGCACCTCACCGGTCATCGGATCCACAGTGTAGCGGGGATAGACCTCCGTCCCCTCGAGCCCCACATCCGGCAGCCAGTTATCCACTTTGACAGGATTGCTCCCGTCCGCCATGTACACCCAGCCCGTCGAGTCGATCACTATGGTGGCCCTGTCCTTGATGTCCTGCCAGGTGTGATCGCCGAAGTAGTCGAACAAGCTGTCGTTCAGCTGGGGATCCTGGACGATGGGCGGAACGCCCTCGAGCACGGCGTCTGCCGGGTCGAGGACCATCCCCGTCGTGTCCTGCATGATGATGCCGGGCTTGTCGACCAGCGTGTCCGAGCACACGCCAGCATCGTACCAGCCCGGTGGGTAGGCGTCGTAACCGCTGTGGAAGAGGCTGCCGTCCTCGTTCGGGACGCTCTGCCTGAAGGTGCCCTTCAGCACGACGGGCGCTTCACAGCACTCGCCGATCTTGTAGCCGGCACCCGGGCCCGGCATGGCCGTCAGGGCGTAACTCAGCTTGCGCTGCCCGCTCAGAACGCCAGGACCCCGGCCCTCCACCTCCAGCGTGTACATCGGCTGGTCGCCGACGTCCCAGCGGAGCACCACCGCACGGTAGCGTCCGCCGCCGTCCAGCTCGCGCCAGTCGAGCACCAGGCTGTCGCTGGGCCCCAGGTCGAGGACCGCCGCACCGACCACGCTGTCCCAATGGGCGTAGACCTCGTTGAGGCCCGCCTCGGCGGCGTAGAACGCGGTGCTCGCCTCGCGCATCGCCCGGCCGGAGCGGTGCTCGTCGCCGGCGACCAGCAGTGCGGCAACCGCGGCGGCGCTCATCAGCACCAAGCCGAAGATGATCACCGGCATGACGAAGCCGCGCCGTTCGGCGAACTCCGCATGGACTGTGTTTATCCGACCCTTGTACATCTCACTCATCCTTCGGCCTATCTGAACCCCTCACCGTACGAGCGGCTGCCCAAGAAGGTGGGTCTGCCGCCCGGCGGCTCTACGGTGGGCTCGGCGTAATCCTCAAATATCGAGTTGTAGAGCGCCCGGTCGACGGCGCACTGACTCCAGGTCATGTACCCTGCGTCGTTTATGTCGAAGGTGTCGTCTCCACCGCAGAGCGGGTTCGTCCATTTACTGTCGGCGAACACGGCGCCGTGTACGTTCGCGTGACGCTGAACCTCCACACAGCCTTTACCCAGGGCGATCCCGTTGAACGTCACGTCATCCTCGATGTCCAGCTCCGACCCGTAGTGCACGCCGAGGCTGTCGGTCCAGAAGTCGGTGATGAAGATCCCCTGGACATAGGCCCCGTACTGCAGGTCGACGTCGCCCTGGACCAGTACGACGGGGAAGTAGTTGAAGCAGGCATCGTTGGGGTCAGGGGAGCCGAAGTTCAAGGGGTGACTGGTGTCGCAGAGCAGCTCACCCGTCATCGGGTCCACCGTGTAGCGCGGATAGATGTCGCCGACGTCGTAACTCTCGCTCTCGCCGGGCTCGCCGAGCACCTTCTCCGTCATGCCCTTGACCTCCTCCCAGGTCAGGCCCCCGAAATCGTCAAAGGCCGCGTCGTCGAGAAAAACATCCTCCACCAGCGGAGGATCCCCGGTCACCTGGCCCTCGCTCTCGATATTGACCGAGTCGATCTCCTGGATGATCAGGCCGGGCTTGTCGTACAGAGAATCCGAGCAGACGGGCGGATCCGCAGTTGTCCAACCGGCGGGATGCTCGTCGTAACCGCTCACAACGGAGGTATCCTTGACGTCGACGTTGCCGCGGACCGTCACCGGCGATTCGCAGCACAAGCCGAGCTTGTAGCCCTCACCCGGACCGGTCGGCTCGGCCGTCAGCATGTAGCTCAGACGCTTCTGGCTGCCCAGCACACCGCCAGACCGCCCCTCGACCTCCAGCTGGTAGATCGGCTGCACGCCCTCATCCCAGCGATGGATCACCGCGCGATAGCTGTCGCCGTTATCCAGGGTCCGCCACCCGAAATCGACGTGGTTGCCGCCGGAGAGCGTGTCGACGCCGGCCTTCACCGTGTCCCAGTTCGCGTACACCCAGTTGAGCCCCGCCTCCGCCGCGTAGAAGGCGCCCGTTGCCTCGCGCATCGCCCGCCCGGAGCTAGCCTCGTCCCCCGCCGTCAGCAGCGCCGCCACCGTCATCGTCCCCATCAGCATCAGTCCGAAGATGACGATCGGCAGCACGAAGCCGCCCTCCTCCGCGGGTACTTTCCGCTCCGGTCGCGCCAGATTCGCTAATCTACGTTCGGTCATTTGCAAAGGCTCTCGGTCGATGGTTAAGGCTCTACCGCGACGGCGGGTCGCGCGTAGGGCACGCCAACGGCCCCCAGTGCAAGGGCCGTGCCTCGATCAGATCTTATGTAACGAGTGTAACTCATTACAAAACAGACAGATACGGCGACCGCAATATTCCGCGACCCCGAGAGCCCCCGCGTCTTCGGTCACAATGACCGGATCGATGCCAAAGTAAGGGCCCCGAAACCGGGCCGGGGCCCTCCAATACGCTCAGCGAACCGGCGTCAACTCAGCGGAACAGTTCCCCGAAGGAGCGGCTGCCCAGCAACTGGGCACCGCCGCCCGGCGGTGGGATGGTGGGCTCGGCTATGTCGAAGAGTCCGGATTCGATCATGGCACGATCCACGGCGCACTGGCTCCACTGCATCAGCGTCTGCTCGCACTTACTAAATTCGTCATGGGCGTAGCAGTCGGTGTACATGTCGGTCGACTTATCGCAGCTAACACCGTCGTAGGTGGCGTCGAGGAAGATGGCTCCGTAATACTGGGCGTTCTTCTGCAGCTCGATGCAGCCCCTGCCCATGGTGATGCCGCGGAAATGCGCGTTGTGCTCGAACTCGATCTCGGCGCCGGTGCGGGCCGTCTCATCGAAGTCGGCGATCATGATGCCCTGGCCGTAGAACCGGCCGTAGCGCGGCTCGCCGACCATGTCGGTCTCACCCTTCATCAAAATGATGGGGAAGTGGTCGAAGCAGGGGTCGTTGGGATCGTCGGAGCCCCAGTTCATCGGGTGGTCCCTGTCACAGAGCAGCTCGCCCGTCAGCGGATCGACGGTGTACCGAGGGGCAATATGATCCCCACCCTTCAGCTTCTGGGTGGAGTCGTCGTCGAACCATATTTGAATGCTGCTGTCGGCGCTCTGGATTAACCCGTCCGGTCCGACGATGATGGTGGCCCGGTCCTTGATGTCCTGCCAGGTGTAATCGCCGAAGCTATCGAACGCCGCGTCGGTGATCCCGGCGTCCTGCACCAGCGGCGGCTCGCCCTCGAGCACGGCGTCCTCGAGGTCCAATTCGGCCAGCGTCGTGTCTGCCATGACCAGTCCGGGCTTGTCGTACAGCGAGTCCGAGCAGACGTCGGCGGCCCCCCAGCCTGGCGGGTGTGTGTCGTAGCCGCTGTGGAGTATTCTGCCGCCCGTACCATCAAGGGTATCGGGCTTGCCCTTCTGCCCGTAGGTGCCCTTCATCGTTATCGCCGCGTCACAGCATTCGCCCAGCATGTACCCCTCGCCCACGCCGCCCGGCTCGCTGGTCAGCATGTAGCTCAGCCGCCTCAGACTCCCCAGCTCGCCGCCCGACTGCCCTTCCACCACCAGCTGGTAGATCGGCTGCCCACTCTCATCCCAGCGATGGATCACCGCATGATAGCGATCGCCGTTGTCCAGGGTGCGCCAGCCGAGATCGACGCTGCTGCCCCCGGCGAGCGTATCGACGTCGGCCTTCACCGTGTCCCAGTTCGCGTAGACCCAGTTGAGCCCTGCCTCGGCCGCATAGAAGGCGCCCGTCGCCTCGCGCATAGCCCGCCCGGAACGACTCTCGTCATCCGCCGTCAGTAGCGCCGCTACCGTCATCGTCCCCATGAGCAGGAGCCCCATGACGACGACCGGCAGCACGAACCCGCCCTCATCCGCGGGTACTCTCCGCTGCGGTCTCACCAGATTCGCTGATCTAGGTTCCCTCATCTGCATAGCCCTTCGATCCGATGGTTAAGGCTCTACCGCGACGGCGGGTCACGCGTAGGGCACGCCAACGGCCTCTGGTGCAAGGCCCATGCCGTCCACCGGTTCGCGGGCCAGTAGCGTAAGATGTGGATGTAATTATAGATAGAGCAACAGATGACTCACGGAGGACGCCTGGAAACGACGAATTTTCGGTCAAAGTGACCGGATCGGCACCCTAGTCCGCAAACTTTGCCCCGGCGCGAACCCCGGTTTCCGGTGCTCGCTGCCTGCCAAAGGGGTCGGCGGTCAACCCCTGAGTGATACGCGGATCGTCAAGGTGTCCTGCTGGGCAGTTGGAGCCTCACCTGCTCTCGGCACCAGGCCGAGGCTCTCTCCCCGCAGGATGATGTCGACCATCCTCACGTCGAGCGGGTTCGTCGTGGGATTCCCCGTGAGATCGTAGAAGATGAAATGGAGGCCGCTGTCCTGCGGTGCGCGGAGCGGGCCGGTCAGCCGCTCGTAGGATGGGGCGGACCCGACGCGGCGGCCCAGCCAGTAGCGTCCCTCGTCCTGGTCCTGATAGATCCCGTACGTGACGCGCCGGAACGCCCGGAACGGCGCACCCACTTCGACGTTCTCGAAAGCGTTGCCGCCGCCTTCCATCGGGCCCAGGTCCAGCTCATCCCACTCGCTTATCCCAAAGAGGTCGTCACTGAGTTGCGAGTAGTTGTCGGACTCGATCTGGACCTCGAGCTTGAGCTTGACCGCGTCGTCCGGGATCGTGATCTCGAACCTGCAGCCGTTCATGGCCTCGTTCCGGGCCCACTTGTCCGCATCGATCTTCAACAGCGCCCGACTGTCGAACTCCTCGCAGGTGAGAGCCGGGTGACTGGCGGTGTACGTCAGCGTCGAGCCCTGCTCCACTCTGCCCAACGCCTCGATCAAGATCTCACCGTCCGAATCGTGGGGCGGCGTGCCGAGCCCGCCGCCCACCTGCACCACCATGTCCGGCTCCACTGGATCCCCCGCCCAATCGCAATTCGGAATTCCACCGGCGCTCGCCGACCAGGCCTGGACGATCGCGCCCCGGACCCACTGGTCGGCCTTGGCTGCCGCGTAGACCAGCGCGCTGTCCTCGGCGGTGGCGTGCAGCTCGCCGGTCAATCCCCACAGGCCCGCACGCGGCAGCGATTCGTGCAAGCCGCAGACGACCCCCGTGGCCTGAAGCGAGCGGATCGAGATCGAGTCCGAGCTTAAGAAGTGGATGTCGCCGTGGCGCGCCGACGCCTGCCGGAACTCGAAGGCCAGCAGGTTCGCCGCCGCCCGTATGCTGGTGCGCACGTCCTGCAGTTCGCGCTGCTTGATGTACAGCCGATTCTGGCCGATGAGCAGCTGGTACACCCCCGCGATCACGATCACCGCGATGGTGAAATAAACGAGCAGCTCCACTATCGTGAAGCCGCTCTCGCTCGTACGGCGGCGGCGGGTATCTTTTTCACACATGCTAGTTCGGGTCTGCCATGTACGTCACTAGCGTGTCCTGTACCGTCTCGCCCCTGAAGTTCTCGCGCTCCATCACTAGAGTGATCTGCTTCGGATCCGTCCCAGCCACCGTCCACTCCATCGGATAGCTCTGTACCGTATCCGAACCCGCAGTCACGTTATCATAGCCCTGCGCCACCAGGCTCTCCAGCTGCTGCTGCAGCGCCGCCCAACGGCCCATGTCGACGCGGCCCATGTAAACCTGGCGCGCCGCCACCCCGCCCGCCGCCGCCAGACCCAGCAGCGCCACCGACAGAATGATCACGCCGATCAGAATCTCGACCAGGGTGACCCCGTCACGATCGCGAAGCCGGGCCGGCTTCACCTCAATATCCTCCCCAGGGCCGTGATCGTGATCGTGTCCACGCGGCTGCCCGACGAGAAGACCAACTCGGCGTCCGGCGCCTCGCAGGCGCCGCGCGTCGTCGGCAGACCTCGAGCATCGAAGCACAACAGCGCCCGCGTGCTAGTGATCGTCACATCGTTGCCCTGCTGGTACTTTACCACTCCCACCGTATCCTTCACACCGCCGGCCGAGCTCGTGTCCACCTCCACCCAAAAGGCCGACCCGGCGACGTCGATGTGCAGCTCCGCCATCCGCCCGAACCGCACCGCGGCCGACCGCGCCAGCGAGTGCGTCGAAGAGAACTCGTCCACCGCCGCCCGCACACCCGTGCGCCGGAATGCGCGGTTCAGCGACGGCGAGATGACGGCCATGATCACACCGGCCATCACCAGCACGATGATCAGCTCGACTATCGTAAATCCCTTATTCCTCATGCACCAAACCCTCTAAGCCCGCCCTCTTGGGTGCAATCGGCGTGCCACGCTCCGTTACGCCGCCCACCAGAGACAACCCCCTGCAGTAACACGACTTACACTGTCCGCCGTGAGACACGATCGCACGCTCAACCGATGATTGTTAGGTCACAATGACCGATGCCGCCGCCGGAGACTCCTGCACCGGCGCTGGACCTCGGGTCGGGGGATACGCGGGTACGGATTAACGTCGGAATGACCGGCCGCGTCTGGGGCCACGCGGGACGTCCAGTACCGGAGCGTCCGGACAGGCTCTCGAGACGGGAATAAATCTACCCTTTTGCAGAAGAAAGTTCCACTACAAGGGGCAGGCTCAACCGCGTAGTGAGACCCTCAGGGTCAGCGTGTCCTCCTGGACCACCGGGCCGCCGCCGGCCGTCGGGACCTTGCCGTAGCTTTCGCCGCGCAGGACGATATCGACCATCCGCACCAGGGTGGGATCCGTGGTCGGGGTCCCCGACGCATCGTAGTAGAGGAGTGCCAGCCCGCTATCGGAGGGCGCGCCGAGCGGCCCGGTCAGCCTCTCCCAGCTGGCGGCGCCGCCGATCTTGCGGCCCAGCCACCAGCGTCCGTCCGCGTCGAGGTAGAGCCCGTAGTGGATCATGCGGAACTGGCGGTAGGGTGCACCGACCTCGATACCGGCGAGCGCTACGAGTGGCGTATCGATCGCCACGACGAGATCGGGAGACAAGCTCACCCCGCTCCACTGGCAATCCGGTACGCCGCCGGCGCTGGGATCGTACTTACCCGCAACACCGCCCACGAACCACCCGTCGTCACCGGTACCCGCGCTTCCCGCCACGAATACCATGGCGCTGTCGTCGGTCGTCGCCGTGAAGTCGCCGCCTGTGTTATAGAGTCCCAGGCGCGCCGAACTGTTGTGAATCCCGCACACCACACCGCTGCCCTGGACCGAGCGGAGGATGATGTCGTAGGTGTTGATGCTATCGAGGTCGCCACCCGCCGCCGACGCCTGGCGAAACTCGAACGCCAGCAGGTTCGCCGCCGCCCGCAGGCTGGTCCGCACGTCCTGCAGTTCGCGCTGCTTCATGTAGAGGCGGTTCTGGCCGATCATCAGGTTGTAGACCCCGGCCACCACCAGCACGGCGACGAACAGGTAGACGAGCACCTCCACAATAGTGAAGCCGCCTTCGCTCAATCGACCCTTCCGCTCCTCTCGTCCTTGCATCTCTCTATCGCCTCGTGCCAAGTGGGCCATCACCCGCGGAGCGAGACCCTGACGGTCAGGGTATCCTCTTCCACATCGGGGCCGAGCTCGCCGGCCTGCGGCGCCTTCCCGTAGCTCTCGCCGCGCACGATGATGTCGACCATGCGGACGTCCACCGCAACGCTCGTGGTATCGCCGCTCTGGTCGTAATAGATGAATGTCAGGCCGCTGTCCGACGGCGGGCTCAGCGGCCCCGTCAGCTTCTCCCAATCGCCGGCGTCACCGACCTTGCGGCCCAGCCACCAGCGGCCGTCCGGATCAAAGTAAAGCCCGTACCGCACCGGACGGAAGGCCCGGACCGGCCCACCGATCCGCACCCTGTCTATGATGTCCATCGGGTCGACGGCGCCGGTACCCAGGTCGAGCCACGACGATTTGCCGAAGATGTCGTCGCTCAACTGCGCGTAAAGATCGGACTCGATGTTGATCTGGATCTCGACCTTGGACGCGTCGAGGGGGATACTCACCGTGAACGTGCAGCCCGACATCGTACCGCTGTCGCTCCATGTGTCGGCATCGATGACGATGTTCACGCGGCCATCGAACTCTCCACACGTGAGCCCCGGTGTCTGCGCGGTGAACGTGACGGTGCTTCCCTTAGCCACCACACCGTCCGCCGTTATCATGACAGTGCCGTCGACAAGGTCGGGTGGCGTTACACCACCGCTGATCTCGGCGACCAGGTCCGGAGTGATCGAATTGTCCCAATCGCAGTCCGGAATACCCCCCGACGAGGGGCTCCAGATCTCGACGACGTCCGCGATCACCCACCCGTCGTCTGCCGTGCTCGATCCGCCGGCCAGGAAGATGAACGCACTGTCCGCTTCCGTGTCCTGGAACTCGCCCCAGCGCCTGACCAGTCCGAGCCGCGGCTGCGAACCGTGGATGTTGCACACCACTCCCGACCCCTGGATCGAGCGCAGCTTGACCTCGTAGGTCCCGACACTGTAGATGTCGCCCCCGGCCGCCGACGCCTGGCGCAGCTCCCACGCCAGCAGGTTCGCCGACGCCCTGAGGCTCGCACGCACATCCTGTAGCTCGCGCTGCTTCATATAGAGCCGCTGCTGGCCGATCAGCAGATTGTACACGCCGGCTATGATGACGACCGCGATTATTAAGTAGACAAGCAGCTCCACTATCGTGAAGCCGCTCTCGCTCGTGCGGCCGCGGCGGGAAACTTTTTCACACATGCTAGTTCGGATCCGCCATGTACGTCACCAGGGTGTCCTCTACCGTCTCACCCCGGAAGTTCTCGCGCGTCATGACCAAGGTGATCTGCTTCGGGTCCGTCCCGCTCACCGTCCACGACATCGGATAACCCTGAATCGTGTCCGAACCTGCGGTCACGTTGTCGTAGCCCTGCGCCACCAGGCTTTCCAGCTGCTGCTGCAGCGCCGCCCAGCGGCCCATGTCCACCCGCCCCATATACACCTGGCGCGCCGCCACTCCGCCCGCCGCCGCCAGTCCCAGCAGCGCCACCGACAGGATGATCACACCGATCAGGATCTCGACCAGCGTCACACCCTCTTTTTCCCGGAGCCTCTTGATCATGCCTCTTCTCTTCATGCCGCTCCTCCGGCGCGCACTCGTTACCGCCCGTTCAGGAGAGCAAGCGGTGTGCCGGTGATGAGCAAACTGCGTAAAATGTTACAGATTATTGAGTTAGGGCAAAAATAGCGGGGGACGAATGACGCCCCCCGAGCCCTGATTCGGTCAGGATGACCGGCACTTTATCACATCGGGCTGGACTTCGCCGCGCCGACGCCCGGCGTCTGGACCGCTAACCGGTCGTTCCGACCGCACCCATCTCCGCCGCCACCGCCTCGACCTCGCGCCAGACGCGCAGTAGGTTGCCGCCCCAGAGCGCCCGGACCTCCTCCTCGCTGTAGCCACGGCGCACGAGCTCGATGGTCACGTTGAAGGTCTCGCTGGCATCGCGCCAACCCTCGACGCCGCCGCCGCCGTCGAAGTCGGAGCTGATGCCGACGTGGTCGATCCCGATGAGCTGGACGGCGTGGTCGATGTGATCGACGAAGTCGGAGACGGTGATCGGCCACATGTCCTCGATCTCTCGTCGTCGCGCCCGGTACTCGGCCCGTTGCTCGTCCGAGAGTGTCGACCACCCGGCGAAATCGGCGCCCATCCCCATCTCCTGCCTCAGCGCATCGAGTGCCTCTGTCTTCTCAGGCGAGTCCTCCTTGACGAAGGCGCCCAGCGCCACGAGCTGGACCACCCCGCCGTTCTCCTTGAGTGCGAGCAGCTGCTCGTCGTCGAGGTTGCGCGACACGTCCGCCAGCGCTCTGGCGCCCGAATGCGAGGCGATGATCGGGGCCCGCGACATCCTGGCCGCGTCCAGCATCGACTGCCGGGAGGCATGCGATACATCCACCATGATCCCCAGGCGGTTCGCCTCTTCGATTGCCCGAGCCCCGAACTCGCTGACGCCGCCGTGCTCCTCCTCCTCATCGCCCAGACTCTCACGCGGCGACGAAGAGTCGGCGATATCGTTATGGCCGCTATGTGTGAGAGAGACGTAGCGGGCACCGAGCCCGTGATACTCCCGGAGCAGGCCGAGGTCCCGACCGATGGCGTAGCCGTTCTCGATCCCCATGCAGGCCACGAGCTTGCCCTCGGAATGGATGCGCTCCACGTCGTCGGCCGAGTAGGCCAGCTCGATCTGGTCGGGGTACATCTCGTCCGTCATCCGGTGGATGGCGTCGAACTTGGTCAATGCCGCGGCCTTCGCCGCCTCGTAACCCTCCGGCGTCCGTTCACCCTGGCCCACGTAGACGACGAAGAACGCGGCATCGAGGCCGCCCTCCCTCATCTTGGGCAGGTCCACCTGTCTGTCGCCGCGCACGCCGGGATCCACTTCCTCGGTAGCGAAGTTCGACGGGATGTCGTCGTGGGTATCGATCGCAATCACGTTCTCGTGGATCGCCCGGGCCGTTGCGATGATCTCATCCTCGCTCATCGCGCCCGAGCACGCGATCAAAACAAAAGACGCCGCAACGGCGCCGGCCACCGCAGTGGTGCGCATGTTTCCCTCTCTCGATTAGAGTGTGTGGTTGGGCCTCTCGCTATCCGTCGCCCTGTAGCAGTCTCTGGAAGCGCGGCTCCTCGCGCAAGGGATCCCAGGTCGGGTCCGCACTCAGCCAGGGCAGCGACAGCGGAGCGTCAACGGCGAGCAGCGATTCCAGCTGGTCGATGGCGGCGGCGTGCTCGCCGACCCTGACATAGATGTGCGCCAGGTTGTCGGCCAACACGGCACCGGCGTAGGCGTCCTCGGCCAGCGGCAACAGCTCCGTCGCTCGCCTCCCCTCGCGGACCGCGTCCTCGGCTCGGCCCAGGCCGGCGTAGGCGAGCCCGAGCCCGGCGTGCAGCCGCGCATCAGCGGGCCGGGCGGCGACCCGTCCGCCGAAGACGATCCGCGCCGTATCGAAGTCCGCCTGCGCCAGCTCGTCCGCCCCCGCCCGCTCGTGCAGGATCGCCCTGGCCAGGTAGTACGAGCCGCTGTCGCTGCCGAACGACTCGGGGTACAGCCTGAACAGCGCCGTCTCGTAATCCAGCTCGCGGACGCCGGTGAGCATCCGGAAGCTTCCCCAGTAGATGTTGGCGTGTGCTTCGGCCAGCTTAGCGCGCGCCATCTCGAACTCGGGGTCGAGCGCCACCGCCATCTCGAACATCTCCAGCGCTTGCTGCGCGCTCGTCCGGCTCGCGCCCGAGCGCAGGTACTCGTCACCCAAGAGGTAATAGCGGTAGGCCTCGAGGTTCGTGGTCGGCGCCGTCTTCAACGCCAGGCGCTCAGGTTCCAGGAGCGTCAGATCCAGCGCCTCGGCCACCTTCTCGGCGATCTCCGACTGGACCTCGAAGACGCTCTCCATCGGCTCTTCGTAGATCTCCGCCCACAGATGCGTGCCGTCCTCCACCTTGATCAGCTGCGGCGTGACCCGCACCCGGTTCGGCCCGTCGGGAACGTTCTCCCAGCGGACCGTCCCCTCCAGGATATAGTCGATGTCCAGCTCGGCACCGATCTCGGCGATCGTCATCTCCGTCTCCCGGTAGCGGAGCGCCGTCGTTCGGGCGATCACCCCGAGGCCGGGCAGCACGGCGAGGCGGGCTGTGATCTCCTCCGTGATACCGTCGGCGAAGTATTCGTCGATCGGCGCGCCCAGATTCTCGAACGGCAGCACCAGCAGCTTCATCCCCGAGTCGCCGCCATCGAAGCCCGCCCAGCCCGGAAGCCGCGGCACCATGTACCAGGCGGCCAGCACGGTCAGGCCCAGCACGCCGATGACCGTCGCCAGCGCCAGCGGCCGGCCAGGCTGCCGATACGGCGCCACCTCTTCGTGCAGAGGCTCGGTGCGCACCACCCCTTTGGGCGTGATATCGAAGGCCCAGGCGAGGACCATCGCGATGGGAAAGCCGAGCAGGGAGAGGACGACGACCAGCGTCAGCGCCCAGGGGGGAAGCGACAGCGCCTCGAAGGCGATCTCGGCGGCCTGCCAGACGACGAAAGCGACGGCAGCGTAGACTACCGCGACACGGAAGACGCGCCGACGCCGGAGCTCCGCCAGGAGGCCACGGAGCCGCGATCCGCTTTCGCCCATGGGTCTGCTGGTCCTATCCCAAACCGTCTGTTCAAGCTACTTACGTGTGCGTGCCAAGATGTACCCGCACCATGAGTGCTGCAAGGATGACACTCTTACCCTTCATCCTGTTAGAAACCTGACGGCCTTGGACGGTTGGAAGGTCGCGCCGGCTTACTCGCCCTCGCCGAACGCTCTCGATAGCGGACCGTTCTCGACCCCGGCGTTGAGCGCCGCCAGCCCGCTGCAGCTCGGTAGCTGCATACGCGACGAGTCGAACTCGCACCTCACGTACTGGCTCCGCATCACGGCACTCCAGTTGCTGCTACTCACCGTCATATCGATTGGCATGTGCGGACGCTTGTAGCTGACGCTGTCCAGCTCCTCCAGGCTTCGCGCGTAGCGCCCGTAGATCGAGAGGAACCAACGCTGCGCCGACTTGACCTCCATCAGCTGGTCGGTGAAGGCGCGGCTGTCTTCGCCGACCTGCGAGGCCTCTTCCTGGAAACGCTCGACGAACGGGGGCTCGAACAAGAGGAACAACCAATTGTCGCCGCGCGGCTCGAAGTAGGCGGCCGACAGCCGGGCCGTCTCGTCCTCGCGGTCGTGCACTCGGAACAGCACCTGTCGCCCATTACGCGTCTCGTTGACATCCTCGACCACCACGTAGGTGCTGTCCGTACACCCATACGGCCAGCCCTCGCAGAACCGATCCCGGATCTGCAGGGCGGCCTCTTCTTTGGGGAAGCTGTCACACCCTGCGACCATGATCAGGCCGCAAAACCAGAGTGGCCACAACTGGCGGAATCGAGGCATCATCTGCTCCTACTGGCTCTCTATGAGGCTAGCGGCGCCCGTGACCGCCACGCCGATCGGGCGGCTCGAGCCTGAGCCGCACCTCGGGCACTCGCTTGCGGACCGGCTTCTCGGCTGTGGCCGGCGGCGGCGGCGCGGCCTCGACACTTTCGGGCTCCGGCCGGTGCGTTCGCAGGCTCTTGCGGATCATCTCCTCGCCACGCTCGATCGCCTGCTGGATGCGCGCCAGCTCACGCTCGCCGCGCTCGTAGATATCGATCGAACCGCCAGCCTCGCGCCGCATCACGACCATCTGGACGGGAAACGTGAGGGCGCCCGGACTGGTCTCGGCGACATGCAGCATCGTCCAGTAGGCGGAGAGCTCACCTAGGGTCACATCCGGCAGCCTGTCCTCCCAAAGCACCTTGCGCAGAAAAGCGAGGAACGGATCGGCGACGGCCTTCGCGCCCCCGATCGCCGCACACGCCAACTCGTCGGTCACTTCGGTGACCGAGCACTCCGGGTCGAGCAGGAAGAGACGCAGCGAGTCACGGAACGGGATGGCGAGCAGCGATTGGCTTACGATGTACTCGTTGGACGTTATCCCGAAGCCGGGCAGCCCTTGCAGCGTCCGGTGAATCGCGACCGTGCGCTGCACCGGTGCGGCCAGCGCATCGCGGAGCTTGCCTCGCAGTACGTCGTCGGCCGACTCGCGCTCGTCCGGCTCCGCCAGGCTGCGCTCCAGCGACAACGCCATCTCCTGCGCCAGCCCGTCGTGCCCGGTCACACCCAATACCGCCTGCCCGCCGACGACCCGCAGCTTCTTCGACCACTGCCGCGCCGGTGGCAGCCCGTCCTCGGAGGGCATGGTCCCCGGACCGCTGGCGGCGAGCACCAAGCTGTCCGTGCACCGGATACCCACAATGAGCGACACGACGAGTAACTCCTGAAAAACGCCCTTGTCTAGGCGAACGGGGGATCAAAGAGGCCCGCTGAAAAACGGCCCGGTTCAATGGGGGAGTGGCCATCCAAAATACAAAATCGCTGGGGCAATCACAAGCAGGGTAATGACTTCAATGGGTCGGACCCGGGGGACTGCTCGCTCCGGCCGACCCGGCAGTCGGGGTCGGTGCACACCGCGAGTGCATCTGGCAAGTCCACCTGCAGTTTTGCCCTGAGAATCTGAGCCGGGTCGCTAACCCCAGCTCCGCGAGTCGGTCCCCCGCCTCCTCCCGGCTTCGATGGAGGCTGGCCACCGGCCGTCTGTGCTCACCCGAGGTTTGCGGGCGTCGGGCAACCCTCCCCTTGCCCAAATACCACCTTTCCAACAATTTAGCGGTACCCCCCAAAGGTCCCGCCGGGCAACCACAAGCTAAAATGCGAGATTCTGACACCCTCAAGAGCCAACTCGCCACGGAAGAGGCCTCCCTGGCGGAAACCACCAAGCAGATCGAAGCGGCCCATCGCCGGATCGAGGCGCTGCACGCTCGGATCGCCGAGACGCAGAACCAGATCGCTGCGACCGAGCGCCAGATCGAGGAGCTCGCCGATCACGCCGCGACGATCGAGAAGCGGATAGAGCTTCTGCGGGAGTACATGACGATGGTCGCGGAGGCCCCTGAGGCTCCCAACGCAGCGCCTGCCGCGCCCGCGCCTGCCGCGCCCACCCGCCCGACACCACCCCCAGGCGCAATCACCTACCCGACACCGCCGCCTGGGGTCGAGATTGCCAACACGGACGCCGAACCTCTCCCCTCACTGGGTGACCCGGAACCGGAGGATGAGATCGGCGACCTCGCGTTCGTCGAATCGATGCCGCAGGCGTCGGCCGACGACACCAACCCACCGCGCACCGACAAACCGGACTCTTTCGAAGACCTCGACGAGGAGACGCTGACACACGAGCTCTTGCCCCGAACGCAGACCTTCGAGGAAGAGCTCCTACTCGTCATGGCCTTCCACAGGAAGGCTATACTGCCGAAAGACATCAGCCGTGTGTTCCGCCGGCTCGACTACGCGCCCAAACAGAAGGCCACTGAGGCGGCGATCAAGGCCCAGGTCGAGGCGACCCCTCATTTCATCGAGTACGCCAAGGAGGGCAGAATCGCGCTCACCGCTGAGGGCCGCGAAGAGGCCCAACGCCTGCTCCAGCAGCTACTCTGACCGCGGCGGCGCCGGGGTCTGGCGACCTCGGCGTCCCGGCCTCAGATTCTCCTCGACACATCAGTTCAGATAACACACCCGCACCCTGCAGGAGGAGCGTCATGGCCGACTCCGTCTACAAAGTCATCGACCTGGTCGGAACAAGCACCAAGGGTTGGGAGGACGCGGCAAAGAACGCGGTCGAGAAGGCCGGCGAAAGCCTGAAGAACCTCAGGATTGCCGAGATCGTCAAGCTGGACATGACCGTCGAAGACGGCGGGTTCCGCTACCGGGCCCGGGTCGCGCTCTCCTTCAAGGTACAATGACCCGACTTCGGGAAGTCCCACGTGTGGTCGGAATTCTCGAATCTTGAGGGTGGGACCGAATCGACATTCGAGATTCCCAACGGACTTCCGGCCTGCCAGTTCTTAGTTCGTTCTTCGGTATTGTTCGAGCCATTGCAGCCCTAGCTCGTCCGTGTGGACGGCGTAGACCGCGCTCTGCCCGATCCCCACGACGTCGCGGCCAGCCGGCAACGTGACCTTGCCCTTGAGCTCGGCATCCGCGCCGAACACGTCGAACCATACGGGCTCGCCCGCCGCCACGTGACGCTGGACCCAGACGTCGCCTTCCGGCGTCACCCAGACGCCGTTGCTCACGAACGGCGGCTTGTGATCCGGCCACTCGAGGCTGTCGATATCGGGACCTTCGTCGCGGCTACCACCGCCGCGGCTCATCGAGATTCGCTGCTCGCCACCACCGCTGGCCATGACCATGAGGTTGATGCCGCCGCCCAGGTTCTCCGCCCACTCTTCCTTGTCGGCGTTCCTGATCCGCACCGGTTCGTACTCCACCGGCGCACCACGCACCACGCGGCCGTCGGGGTGGATCCACTCGACGTGGTAATCGAGCGAGCGCGCCACGGCCACTCTCCCATCCCAGGCCACCGCCCAGGCGTCCTCGGGGCTGAGCGGCACCGGCATGATCATCACCGCCTGATTGTCGACTCCGCCTCGGGTGGTGCGCTTCATCTCCGGTAGCTTGACCTGCGCCACCGTGTCGATCGCACCGGTCGCCCGATCGTAGCGCGCGATCGCCGCCGAGTCGGGCAGCTGCCGCATCCCGCCGAGCATCGGCCGGAAGTACAGCCGCCCCTCCGAGTCCGTGCCCTGGGGAAGCAGAACCTGCAGGCTGCCGGTCCCTGGATCGCCCTGGGTTATCGGCATCGTCTCGCCGAAGCTGCCGTCGGGCCCCAGCTCGGTCAGCCGCGCGTTGCCTAGGTCGACCAGCAGGACCAAGCCGCCGGGCAGCGGGAAGAGCCCGTCCGGCTGATTGTACTCCTCCGGGCCTCTCCCCACGGCGCCCACTGTGTCGGCCGTACCCGCCTTCAGGTCGGCGATGACCAGCGCCTGGCCCAGCGGGTCGGCGATCATCACACGGCCGTCGGCCAGCTCCAGCAGGCCGTTGACCAGGCCGAAGCCGTCGGGATAGGTGGCCTCGGGCTCGGTCAGCTTCTCTTCTCGCACCTGGGCCTCGAGCGAGCCGACGGCCGCCAGCAGGCCCAGACACAGGAGTACAGCACCGTCGCGTACGCGATTCATTGTCTCGTTTCCTGTCAGAGATAAGAGGGCGTCTCTCTCCGCTCCATAGATGCGCAGCGCCAGGCGACCGTCGCAACCGCCTGCGACATCCGGTCAAGACGATTCGGCAAAGCGATCGGGCCTAAACGGCCGCCAATCGTGCTCGGAGTCTCCCGTCAAGGTGAGCTCGGCGGCCATAACTCCCGTCACCGGTGCCAGCACTATCCCAGCTCGGCCGTAACCGGTGGCGTAGACCAGCCCCTCGAGGTCGGGGTCCGGGCCGATGATCGGAAAGAGATCGGCGCTGATCGGCCGCAGCCCCGCCCAGCGCTCGATCGGCTTGAGTCCTGCGAGCGCCGGGACGAGCCTCGACACCGATTCGTAGATCGTCTGCAGGCCGGCGTCGGTGATCGAACGATCGTAGCCCACGTCTTCCATCGTGCTGCCGGCCAGCACCGTGTCATCCGACCGCGGCACCAGATAGCGGCCGGCGTGGCTCGCCACGATGCGCTCGAGGCCCAGAGCCTTTGCCGGAAACCGCGCGATTTGCCCCCGCACCGGCCGCACCGGCAGCTCGCGTGGCAGGCCGCCTATCCTGCCGCTCCAAGCGCCCGCCGACAGTACCACCCGCTCCGCCTCCAGCGTACGCCCGTCGGCCATGGCGACACCGGTCACGCGGTCATCGCTCGACAGAACCTCCGCCACGCCGTTCCCGCTGATCAGCCTGATGCCGGTCCCCGCGATGGCGGCGGTCAGTGCGGCACCCAGCCGCTGGCTGTCCAGCTGCCCCTCCTGCGGAAACCACAGGTACGAGACCACATCGGTTGCCACGCCAGGCTGGAGCTCAGCGGCCGCAGCGGGATCGAGCACCTCCGCCTCTAGGCCCACCTCTCGTTGCCAACGCACCGTCTCCTCCGCCTCCGCGTGCTCCTCGTCCGAGAGGTTCGCGACCAGCATCCCGTCCCAGCGCACGTCGAGCTGCTGCCCTGACAGCTCTTCTATCCGCGCGGCAAACTCCGGGTAGAGCGCTCGGCTCTCCACGCAAAGGTGGAACTTCTCGTCCGGGGCGCCGGCCTCGTATTGCGCCACCACCATACCCGCCGACGCGCCCGTCGCCGCCGCGCCCGGCCGACTCTCGTCGACCAGCGTCACTGCCGCGCCTCTATCCCAGAGCGCTAATGCGGCGGAAAACCCGGCGACGCCCGCGCCGATGACCACTACCTCGAGCATCGCCTCTCCTCAGCGCGGAGCAACGTAGCCACCGGGCACACCCTCCGGAGACAGAACGAGCTGCCACAACTGTATCTTGCGAGCCCGAAAAGAAGCGGCGCATGACAGCAGGTAGTATGTCCACATCCGGCAGAACCGGTCATCTTGTTCCAACGGAGCCCAGTCCCGCATGAAGTTGTCGTGCCACGCCATCAGGGTCTTATCGTAGTCGGTCCCGAAGTTGTGCCAGTCCTCTATAATGAAGGCGCCCTCGCACGCATCGGTCAGTCGCCTCGGGGAAGGAAGCACCGACCTGGGAAAGATGTACCGCGCCATCCACGGGTCGGTCATATTCACCGAGCGATTGCCACCGATCGTGTGCAACAGAAACAGCCCGTCGCTCTTCAAGCACCGCCGTACGACTCGCATGAACGTAGCGTAGTTCCTGCACCCGACGTGCCCGAACATCCCGAGCGAGAATATCCGATCGAACTCTTCGTTAAGCTCTCGATAGTCCTGCAAGCGAATCTCCACCGGGAGCCCTCCACATAGCTCGCGCGCCAACTCCACCTGTTCTTCCGAAACCGTGATCCCGACGGCCTCGACACCGTAGCGCTCGGCTGCGTACTGCACCGCCCCGCCCCAACCACAGCCGATGTCCAGCACCCGCATGCCCGGCCGCAGACCCAGCTTGCGGCAGACCAGGTCGAGCTTCGCCTCCTGCGCCTCGTCCAGCGAGCTCGCCTCCTTCCAGTAGCCGCAACTACAGATCATCCGCCGATCGAGCATGCAGCGGTACAGGTGGTTGCTGATGTCGTAGTGACGCCGCCCGATCTCGAAGGCGCGCGACGGTCTCTGCAGGTTGATCGCCCTCGCACGAAGAGCCCTCAGACCATCGGCCAGCGGCCGGATCCTGTCTTCCAGCTTCGCCCGCAGCACGCGGTAGAAAAACTCGTCCAGCTCCTCGACGTCCCACCACCCGTCCATGTACGACTCGCCCAGTCCCAGCGTCCCTTGCGCCATAACTCTGGCGTACAGCCGCTCGTCGTGGACCTGAATGTCCCACGGCCGGCTCCCATCGCTCTCGACATCAGCGAGCGCCAGCAGGTCCTCGACTCTTCGCCTGAGGCTTCCGCGAGCTATCGTCTTCACTGCTCACCCACCTATTACTCAGACCGATCTGTGTTTGGACTCGTATAAAGATGCGGCCAGCTCCTGGCCCGATCAATTCCAGGCCGCACCGGCCGCCGACGCGCCACCGGCCTCGCGCCGGACGGCGACGGGTCCCATCTTACTCGCCTATGACAGACAGCCCGACGACCCGCCCGCGCGTGGCCCTCTTCGTCACCTGCATGGTCGACACGCTCTACCCCGAGGTCGGCACCGCCGCCGCCGATCTGCTCGAGCGCCACGGCGTCGACATCGTCTTTCCCGATAAGCAGACCTGCTGCGGACAGCCGGCCTACAACGCCGGGTATCGAAGCGACGCCCGGGCCGTGGCGCGCCACTTTGTCGACGTCTTCTGGCCGCTGGTCGACGAAGGAAGCATCGACGCGATCGTCGCGCCCAGTGGAAGCTGCGTCGCCATGGTAAAGCTGCAGTATCCGATCCTCTTCGAGGCCACGGACGAAGAGTACCACTGGAGGGCAACCCAGCTCGGCGAGGTGACGTACGAGCTCACCCAGTACCTGGTCGACTTCCTTGGGGTCTTGGACACCGGTGCCGACTTCGGCGGAAAGATCGCCTATCACCCCTGCTGCCACCTGCTGCGCGAGCTAAGGATCGACGCGCAGCCTCGCCGGCTGCTCGCCGCGCTGCGCGACGCCGAAATCGTAGAGTTCCGCGGCGCCGACGAGTGCTGCGGATTCGGCGGCCTCTTCGCCCTCAAGAACGCCGAGATCAGCATGGCGATGGGCCGCCGCAAGGCTCACAACTTGAAGGAGAGCGACGCCGAAGTCGTCGCCATGAACGACGTCAGCTGCATGACCCATCTGAACGGGATCCTCGAACGCGAGGGCCTCAGCTGCCGGGCCGTGCATATCGCCGAGCTGCTGAACAGGAGATCCGAGAGCGATGGCGGTTGACGTAGGCGCTCCGTACGCGACCCGCGTCCGCCAGGCGCTCGCCGACGACGGCATGCGCACTGCGCTCGACCGCGCCACCGGGCACCTCAGAAAACGACGCGACCGGGCCATGGCCGAGATCGACGAGCGGCGCCTCCGCGACGAGGCCGGCGCGGTCCGCCGCTACGCGATCGAGCACCTGCCCGACCTGCTCGAGCAACTCGAGGGCAACCTTATCGGCAACGGTTGTCAGGTCCACTGGGCACGTGACGCCGCCGAAGCGCTGGGTATCGTACTCGAGATAGCTCGCGAGCATGGGGTCGGCGACGTTGTCAAGTCGAAGTCGATGCTCACCGAGGAGATCGGCCTGAACGAGGCGCTCGAGCGGTCGGGCATCAACGTCGTCGAGACCGATCTCGGCGAGTTCATCGTTCAGCTCGCCGGCGAACCGCCCAGTCATATCCTCGCGCCGGTCATTCACAAACGCGTTGAGGACATCGCCGAGATTTTTCGCAGCAGGCTAAACACACCGCGCACAACCAGTCCCGCCGGCCTGTGTGCAGCGGCGCGCCGCGAGCTGCGAAACGAGTTCCTCGTCGCCGACATGGGTATCAGCGGCTGCAACTTCGCCATAGCCGAGACCGGCACGATCTGCGTCGTTACCAACGAAGGGAACGGCCGGATGGTAACGACGCTGCCCCGCGTTCATGTCGCTATCGCCGGGATCGAGAAGGTCGTGCGCACGCCCGAAGATGCCGTTCTGCTGTGGCAGGCCGCGTCGCGCAATGCGACCGGCCAGAGCGTATCGGTCTACTTCTCAATGAGCAGCGGTCCGCGCCGCCGCGGCGACGCCGACGGCCCGGAAGAGATGCACGTCATTCTCCTGGATAATGGCCGTTCCCGAATTCTCGAGCGCGGCTACGCCGATGCGGCGCTCTGCATACGCTGCGGCGCCTGTATCGATATCTGTCCCGTGTACCGGGAGATCGGCGGCCATGCCTACGGGCGCACTCCCTACAGCGGTCCGATCGGCGCGGTCCTGACGCCGCTGCTCGACTACGACATCCATGCCGCGCGCGACCTGCCGTTCGCCAGCTCGCTCTGCGGAGCTTGCCGCGACGTATGCCCGGTGAGGATCGATCTGCCCCGACTACTCCTCGACCTGCGGCGCGTCGTCGTCGAGCGCGGCGCATCACCTGTGGGCGAGCGGGCGGCCATCCGAGCTTACTCCACGGTCATGCGACGGCCCACACCGTATCGCGCCCTGGCGCGCCTGGCAGGTTGGTTGGGCCCCCTCGCCGGCCTGCTGCCCCCGCTCAGCACCTGGAAGCGGGGCCGCAGCCTGCCACGCTTCGCCGCGCAGCGCTTCGGCGCCCTCTGGCGTGAGCGGGTCTGCGACGAAGAGGGGGCGGCCGGATGACCTACGATTCGACCGAAGCCCGCGGCGCGATCCTCGCCCGCCTGCGCCACACCTTGGCGGGCCCGCGGCCGATCTTTCGGGATCGCTCCGAGCCCTCCGCACCGCCCACCGCCCCGACGGCTGTGACACACGCCGACGGTGAGCGGCGCTCCCTAGCGAAGCAGTTCGGTGCCCAGCTGGCCGAGATCTCGGGGAGCTACGAGATCCTCGAAGACGCGGCGGAAGCCGGCGACCGCCTGGTTCAGCTCGTCAAAGAGTGGAGTGCCGAGGTGGGCGCCGCAGCTGACGAGGTGCCAGAGGTGCTGAGCTGGGCCGCGCGGGCGCTGCCTGGCGAGAACCTCGCTGAGTTTCTAGAGGAATCCGGCATCTCTCTCTTCGTGCCCGAGGACCTGCACGACGAGAGTACACGTGCCCGGGCGGCCCGCGCGAAGGTCGGACTGACGGGCGCCGACGCTGCCTTCGCCAGCACGGGCTCGATCGTCGTCGCCTCGGGACGCGGCAGGAGCAGAGCGGCGAGCCTCCTGCCGCTCCGCCACCTGTTGCTCCTCCCGATGAGCCGCATCTACCCCACCTTCGAGTCTTGGCTCTACACGCTTCGCCAAGAGCAGGCCCTCGGCTCGTACCTGAGGGTCAGCGGCCAGATCGTATTCATCACGGGGCCCAGCAAGTCGGCCGACATCGAGCTCAACCTCACGCTTGGCGTACACGGACCGCGTGCGGTCCACGCGCTGATCTTCGACGACGCCTGGTGAGCGCATCTCGATGAGCTCGAGCCTTCTCGCGCTGGTCGCCGTCGCGCCGATCCTGCTGGCGGGCGTGTTGCTGGTCGGGTTCCGTGTTGCCGCCAAGTACGCGATGCCCGCCGTCTACATCGCCGCCGCCGCGCTCGCCTGGGCAGTCTGGCGAGTCGATGCGCGTCACATCGCCGCGTCCACGATCCAGGGCCTCTTCATCACGTTCGACATACTGCTGATCATCTTCGGCGCGATACTCCTGCTCAAGACACTCGAGCACTCCGGCGGTGTCTCGGCCATCCGCCGCAGCTTCCACGGGGTCAGCGACGACCGCCGCGTCCAGATCGTCATCGTCGCCTGGCTGTTCGGCTCCTTCATAGAAGGCGCTGCCGGCTTCGGCACGCCCGCCGCTGTCGCCGCTCCGCTGATGGTCGCCCTCGGCTTCCCCGCCGCCGCAGCGGTGATGATCGGCATGATGATCCAGAGCACAGCGGTCACATTCGGCGCCGTCGGCACGCCGATCCTCATCGGAGTCACGGAGGGGTTATCGAGTCCCGAGCTGAGTGCGCGACTCGCCGCCGCCGGCATCTCGTTCGCCGAGTACCGGCAGCTGATCACCGTCTACGCCGTCGGCCTGCACGGGATCGCCGGGACGTTGATGCCAACGCTGATGGTGATGATGACGACCCGCTTCTTCGGGGCGAACCGGTCGTGGACCGAGGGGCTGTCGATATTGCCCTTCGCGATCTTCGGTGGGCTGGCGTTCACCGTCCCCTATACGCTCACCGGTATCCTGCTCGGCCCCGAGTTCCCCTCACTCATCGGCGCCGCCGTAGGGCTCATGCTCGTCACCTTCGCCGCCCGCCGCCGCTTCCTCGTGCCGCGCGACACCTGGGACTTCGCGGCCCCCGATGAGTGGCCCGCCGGCTGGCTGGGCCTCGAGTCGAACAAGGTGCAGGACGACGACGGCCGCCGAGTTCCCATCGGGCTGGCGTGGGCCCCTTACGCGCTGCTCGCCGTGCTGCTGGTGATCACGCGCCTGCCGCAGCTGCCCGTCGGAAGCCTATTCAGATCGGTGAGGATCGCCTGGGTCGCCATCCTCGGGACCGAGGTTACCGGATCGACGACCCCGCTCTACCTGCCTGCAACTATGTTGCTCGTCGCCGTGGCCGCCACCTGGCTGCTGCACCGCATGAACGGTCGGCAGATCGTCGGCGCCGTCCGCGAGTCGAGCCGCGTCCTGCTCGGCGCCGGGTTCGTCCTCCTCTTCACCGTGCCCATGGTGCGCATCTACATCAACTCGGGCCTCAACGACTACGCCCTCGACGGCGGCGGCCTCCTACCTTCCATGCCGATCGTCATGGCGACCTGGGTAGCCGACAACGTCGGTGGCGTCTGGCCCCTGTTCGCCCCCGCCGTCGGAGCGCTCGGCGCCTTCATCGCCGGCAGCAACACCGTCAGCAACCTGATGTTCAGCCTCTTCCAGCACGGCGTCGCCATGCAGCTCGCCGTCAGCGGAGCGCTGGTCGTGGCGCTGCAGGCGGTGGGCGCGGCGGCCGGCAACATGATCGCCATCCATAACGTCGTCGCCGCGTCCGCCACCGTCGGACTCCTGGGACAGGAAGGGAGCACGTTGCGCAAGACTGTCCTGCCAACGCTCTACTACCTGCTGGTAGTCGGCACGCTCGGATTGGTCTCAATCTACGGGCTCAAGATTCAGGACCCGCTGAATCGGGAACGCCAGGAAGTCGGTTGGGAATTCTCGAGGGTCGACTCGGGGACCAGTGCAACAGGGGAGGTGGGGAAGCTGAGAAGTTACGTTCCGCTTCCCCACCTCCCCTGTTCAAATGGTCCCTTGCTCGACATTCGAGAACTCCCAATAGACTTCACAATTGCCAGTTCACCAGCTCCAGACTTGCGTACTCGTGCGACGAGCGACCTCTGCCTTACTTTGTTGCCATGAAAGCGATGGTCCTCAACCGGCTAGCCAGCCTGGAAGAGAACTCGGCCCCGCTCGAGTTGGCCACGCTGCCCGATCCCACGCCGGCGGCCGGGGAGCTCTTAGTCAGAGTGCTGGCCTGCGGCGTCTGTCACACCGAGCTCGACGAGATCGAGGGCCGTACGCCGCCGCCGGAGCTCCCAGTAATCCTCGGCCACCAGGTCGTCGGCGTCGTCGAGGAGGCCGGTGGCGTAACGCGCTTCACCACCGGGGACCGAGTCGGTGTCGCCTGGATCTACTCAGCCTGCGGCAGCTGCAAGTTCTGCCGCACCGGCAATGAGAACCTCTGCCCCCAGTTCAAGGCCACCGGTCGGGATGCCCACGGTGGCTACGCCCAGTACATGACCGTCCCCGCAGAATCGGCGCACCGCATACCCGAGGCGTTCAGCGACGCGCAGGCCGCGCCGCTGCTCTGCGCCGGCGCCATCGGCTACCGCTCCCTGAGGCTCACGGGCATGGAGGACGGCGAGCGACTCGGGCTCACCGGGTTCGGCGCGTCGGCCCACATCGTCCTAAAGATGGTCAGGCACCGCTATCCCAGCTCTGAGGTCTTCGTCTTCGCCAGAAGCGAGAAAGAGCGCGAGTTCGCTCTGGAGCTGGGCGCCGTCTGGGCCGGCGACACCGCCGGCGAAGCACCTCACAAGCTCGACTCGATCATCGACACCACACCCGTCTGGAAGCCGGTGCTCGAAGCCCTCAGGAACCTGGAGTCCGGCGGCAGGCTCGTGATCAACGCGATCCGCAAAGAGGATATCGACAAGAATCACCTGCTCGAACTCGATTACCCGAACCACCTCTGGATGGAAAAGGAGATCAAGAGTGTCGCCAACGTCGCCAGACGCGACGTCGCCGAGTTCCTCGAGTTGGCCGCCGAGATTGGGCTCGCGCCCGACGTGCAGGAGTACGCGCTGGATGAGGCGAACCAGGCGCTCATCGAGCTCAAGATGGGGAAGATCAGAGGCGCCAAGGTCCTGACCATCGATTGACCGACATGACCTCGATCCCACTCACTCCCATAGATCACATCTTCACCGGCGTCGGCTCCTACCCCATCGAGTTCGTCTTCGCCTACGGAGACACGATAGACCCCGACCGGCTGCTGGCCAGCCTGCAAGCGGCCACTCGACATTTCGTGCCGGTGCGCAGCAGACTGGCCACTGTCTCGGATGATACCTACGCGCTGCAGGAATCCGACGAGGGCGTCCACTTCCAGCTCAGCGAGTCATCGGCAACGTTCGGTGACCCCGAAGCCCGCTACAGCTTCCTCGACCCGGTGAACAGCGTCCCCGGCGAGCCACTCACCCGGATCAAGCTGAGCCAGACGCCCGAGGGCTCCGTGCTCGGCGTAAGCATGTCGCACGCCGTCGCCGACGGCTTCAGCTATTTCTTCTTCCTCTCCTCCTGGGCGCGGCTCTTTCATGGGGGCGCCGTCATCGAGCCGTTCAACGGGCGCGAGCTGCTGATCCCCGAGCCGCAGGCTCGCAGGGACGAGGTCACAACAGCCGACGTGCTCTCCGATTCCGGCATCTTCTGGGACGAACGGCGGCGCGCCATTGCCCGGGACCGCATACACTGGGACAGATTCCACCTATCCAGAGAGCAGCAGAGCGAGCTGCTGGCCGAGGCAGGACCGGACGCCGACGCCCGGCTGTCCCTCAATGATGTGATCTCGGCGCACCTCTGGAAGACGTACATCGCCAAGTGGGACGGCGACGATGGAGAAAAGACCACCTACGTCAGTTGCCCCGTCGACGTCCGCCGCATCATCAAAGGATTCCCGCGGACCTACTTCGGAAACGCCGTAGGCCTGGCGACGAGATCACTGGAGCGCCGGGCGCTGGCCGAGGCGCCGCTCGGCCGCCTGGCCTCGATCATCCGCTCGGCCGTCGCGTCCGTCGATGAGACCTATATGCGGAACGCGTTGAGCACTCTGGAGGCCATGCGGCTACGGGAAGGGCTGACCGTGCTGGAGGAGAACCACGTGATCCATCCGCGGAGCGGCATCCTGATCACCAACCTTTCGCGGCTGCCGGTCCAGGAGATCGAGTTCGATGCGGGGCCGCCTGTCGCCTTCGACATACTCACGCCCGCCGCCCGCGGTGCGGTCGTCCTGCCCGCCGCTGATGGCGCCGACATCAGGGTGTGCTATCCGCTCGAAAAGTACTGAGCGGGGAGCGCGGGGAGGCCGGAGCGAGACGGCCCGGCCCGACCCCAGCCTTGGCTAGCGACCGAAGCGACCGAACCTGCCCATCCGCGGATTCACGATGTTGGCGAACTTCGAGCCGAACCGGTAGCTGATTCCGAGGCTCAGTTCGTAGCGGAAATTGGTCTCTCTGGCCCGCCTCCTCAGGTAAATGTCCTCGGGATCGAGCCCCGCCGCCGACAGGTAGAACTGGTCTTTGACGCGGGCGATCTCGACGTCGATATCGAAGTTGAATCCGCGGAACAGTCGGTATTCCAGCTCCGCAAAGGCGGTGATGCTGTGGGTCTCCAGATCGTGCAGATACTGTACTCCCGTCAGCGATCCGTGGATCTCGCCCCACGGCTGCTGGACGGCCGCACCCACGATCAGGCTGTGGCGCGGCAGGACCTCACTCCACTTGCCTTCCACTGTCTGCTCCATGTACCAGAAGGCCGTCGCCTCAATTTTGTAACGGAACGTCAGCTGCCGGCGCGTGGACTCCTCGTAGGGAAAGATGTTGTATTCGATGGCCGGACCCCCGAACAGCGCCAGATCTCTGTTAACCCGCGTCGACACGTCCGCTGCCGCTGTTCCGCCTGCAGACCAGTGATCGCTCAAGCTCCAGACCATTAGCACATCGCCGGAGTAGTCCCAGTCCTCGTAGATCTCCACACCATCACCTTCTTCAAATTCGATCTCCCGCCGCCGGTACCGGCCATCCACGTCGATGCTGATCTTCAGGTCCTCGGCGACGCGGTCGGCGCTCGCACCTCCCCTGATCGAGTAGCTGTTGTCAAACTCTTCACCTTCCAGCGACCCGTCGAAGTCGAGCCGAAATACCCAGAGATCCCACGGGTCCTCCTCCTCCCGCTGCAAGACCGCGACCTCGGGTGCCTCGTACACTATTCGCAGTCGCGGGGCCAGCGGACTCGTTTCGACGAACTGCACCAGACCCAGCGCGATGGTCTGCGTCAGCCCATCTCGCACCTCCGCGTCGGTACCGTCCGGGTCGGAGATGTAGGAGAGCGATTTCTCTATGCCGGCGAACGCACCCTGGCCCAAGTAGTCGAGCGTGTAGTGCTCGCCACCGCCACCCGTCCGCTGCGACGTGACCAGCAGGTGCACCTCCGAATCGAGTCGGTCGCGAACCCAGTTCACCCAGGTGATCTCGCGCCGGAAGTGATCGAAGTCGCAGTTCCGCGCATTGCAGTCGAGAAACACACTGAGCGCCTCAACCGCCGAGTCGGCTGCAGGCTCCTGGGCAACCGCCCCGGTCCACGAGGTACCCACACACATTGCCACCAGAAGGACCGACCGCGCCGAATGTCGTATCATAGGTGCGTTCCCTCTCCTCGACTCGCTCCTCCGCGGCGGCGAGCCATTACCGGGAAAAGAGTCTCTGGGTGCTTCCACGCACGGGATGGGCCGGAAGGGGCTCAAGCAATATAAACACCTGAGGGACGCCGAGCGTTGTGACCAGTTGGAACACGTCCTCTCGGAGCAGGACAGCGAGCGAAACCCTCAGCTGCACTCAAGGTCCCATGCTATCGAGCTGGTCCCAAGCTCGGCGGCGAACAACGGTAGCCAACGAATACGTTAGAGCGAGCCCGAGACCATAGTCGCCAATGTGGGTTGTAAGCATTTCTTCGGCTGTTTCCCGTGAGATGATCGAGGACTCGCCCTGCAGAGCTTTTTGAACTTCGATTGCAAACAGGCAGAGGTCGGATGGCGTTGACCACAAACCGCCTCCCGCGGGGTTGGGCATTGTCTGCCAGTATCCCTCGATAACGGCGCCCATCCCGTCGTGTCCGACAGCAACATTCTCTGCGCCGTCGTACTCGAGATGCTGGAAGTATCCGCTCCTTTCCATCCCCACCGGCCTCAACACGGCCTCATTCATGATTTCGGGAGAGGGTTGTCCGATCACATCGATCATTGCTTGGAGAACGACCAAATAGCCGCCGCCGGAATACTCGAATTCTGTTTGAGGCACGGCGACAACCCTCACAGGGCCCGCCTTGGACGGTGGTATACCGTCCAGCATTTGAAGAGAAGTCGGAATCTCCTCTCCTCTGTAGTACGTACCCAACGAGTGCCCGCTCAAACCAGCCCCGTGGCTCAGCAGATATCTGAGTGTTACAGGTCGAATTCCTGTAAATTCGTTGTCTGGAATTTGCCAGGATACAAGGAAGTCGTTGATGTTTGTATCGAGCTCTAGTGCGGCTTTCTGCACCAGGTGAAGCGCTCCCAATGCTGACACCGATTTGCTGATGGAGGCTGCTTGAAATAGAGTATATGCATCAACGGGCGAATCGGTGCCTGTCTCTCTTATGCCGTATCCCTTGGCCCACTCAATCCTCCCGTTGTCGATAACGGCTATGCTCACTCCGGGAACCTTGTACAACTCCATCTGCTCAGCCACTGAGTGGAAAACCTGTTCGGCTCCCTCGATCATAACCGGTGAACTCGATTTGCTCTCAACTTCCGCGATCCGGTTCACGATGTCCTGGGCGGACGAGGCTGCGTCAGCTGTTTGTGATTCCTGGCGAGCTTGCTGTCCTTGGCAGCAAGTCAGCGCCAAGAACGCAGTCACAGGCAATAGAAATGATCTTCTAGCCATCATTGGTCCCCCTGAGCTTCAACATTCGTGTTAGCCGTCCGGCAAGCTTGCGCCTGCAGTCACAACTCTTTCACGCAGTTCCCTCTGGGGAATCCTCGCGAGCCGAATGGAAGGATCTTTTCAATCGGCGTCTGCAGTAGACGGCTCCCCTCCCACTGCCCGCCACACAAGAATGGACCCTCACTACCCAACTATGCCTCGCGGAAAAGAAAGTTTCAGTAAAAGCTCCAGCTGGTGTCGAGGAGTAAACGCGCCCGAGTTCGCCTAATGCCCGAGGTGCTTCTCCCACCACTTCAGCTCGTGGTAGAGCGCGTGTACCTGCCGCCACGGCGTCCATCCGCCGTGATACGAGTCGGGATAGCGGATGAACACAGCCGGCACGCGACGCTTCTTCAGGGCTACGTACATCTGCTCCGCCTCCTCGATAGGTACGCGGTGGTCCAGCTCGCCGTGCAGAAAGAGGGTTGGCGTCGTGACGGAACCTGCGTAGGTGATGGGAGACAGCCGGATCATACGGTCTCGGCTATCTTTCTCCCAAGGCGGGCCAAAGAACTCACTCTCCTTGGTTCTCGGGATGTCGGCCACACCGTAATCGCTCATCCAATTGGAAATCGACGCGCGGGCCACGGCGGCGGCGAAGCGGTCGGTGTGGCCGATGACCCAGTTCGTCATGAAGCCTCCGTACGATCCGCCGGTCACGCCCATGCGATCCGGATCGATGGGGTAGCGATCGAGCACGTAGTCGACGCCCGACATCAGATCTTGGTAGTCCAATACGCCCCACCCGCCCCAAATAGCCCACTTGAAGTTTTCGCCGTAACCGGTCGAACCGCGGGGGTTCGTGTAGAGGACGAAGTATCCGTGTGCTGATAGCAGCTGCCGCTGGAAGGAGAAGTCGTTCCCGTAGGCGCCATGCGGGCCGCCGTGAATGACCAGGATCAAAGGATGCTCCCGGTTCGGATCGTATTCGTTCGGATAGAGGATCCACGCCTCGATCGGAGTACCATCGCGGCTCGCGTAGGTTATGCGTTCGGGTTCGCTCAGGCTCAGCTCGGCCATCAGGGCCTCGTTGTTCGTGGTCAGGCGGCGCTCCGCGGATCCATCGATGCGGGCCGCGAAGATGTCTCCCCCGGGCTGCGCGGGACTGTTCCCCTGATAGGCCATCCATTCGGAGTCAGCCGAGAACGTGACGCCGCGTAGGCAGCGAGCGCCGTGGGTAACCTGTTCCACCTGGCCGCCGTCGGCAGAAACGCGAAAGAGGTGAGTGTCACCTCCGACTCCAGCCGTGAAGTAGATGTACCTGCCGTCGCGGCTCCAGTTCGGAGCGCCGGGCATGAGATCCCACCCGGCGGTGATGTTTCGCGGTGTGCCGCCCGCGGCGGGTATGACGAACAGGTCAATCGGTGAGCCGTGGTCTTGTTTCCTCTCGATGACTCGGTCGAGGCCCTCGTAGCCCCGCACGACGACGAGCTCGCCGTCGGGCGACCAGGCAGGGCTCGAATAGTGGTATCCGTCGTCTGTGAGCTGCGTAGTCTGACCCGAGAGATCGACCGCCCACACGTCGGCCCGCTCATAGGTGTATTCGTCACGCTGGTAGGCGTCGGCGGTAAACGCCAACGCGCCGCCGTCAGGCCGCCAGGCCGCACCTTGGACATCCACATTCATGGCCGTGAGCTGCCGCGGCGTGCCCCCTTCCCGCGAGACGATGTGGAGCTCCCTCGGCGGCGAGGCGCTAGGATCTCGGGGGTCCGGCAGATATCCGCGTCGATCGAAACGGTAGTTCATCCAATCGTACATGCGACCGTCGAATCTGTCGTCGATCTCGCGCTCGAAATCTGTCCGGGCGTCCAGCTGCGGTTCCACCTGGGGCCGTGTAGCCGACGTGAACGCGATCAAGCGACCATCGGGACTGAAGATGGGCGTCCCGTCGACGCCTTCGATGCGGAACGCTTCGCCGGCTGGTCGGTCCATCCTCAGAAACCAATGGGCCTCCTTCGTTTCGCCCTCGGGTCCGACTACCGAGCGGGTCGATGAGAAGCTCAGTAGCCGACCGTCGGGTGACCACCGGGGGTTAGATGCACTGAATGCCGGGCTGGTGAGGCGGACGGGATCCCCAGACGCGTCCGCGGGCACGAGCCAGATCTCTCTGTGGCGGCGGTCTTCGCCGCTGAGCGTGAGCGTGCGGACGAAGGCCACCTGCCGACCGTCGGGTGAGATAGCGGGACTCCCAACGCTCTCGATGCGAAAGTAGTCCTCCAGCGTGAGCGGTCTCGTCTCTTGTACCGCCAGATCGATCGTCCAGACGAGTGAAAACCATAGGCTGAGAGCCACGGCGCGGGCGAGGCGTGATCTGTGAGCAGCGCGGACTATTGTTCTCATGTTCTACCCTCGGGTTCTGGGAAGGACTGCGCCGGAGAGCGCTATTCTGCCACGACTGCGGGCAGTGCGAGCCTCGCGGCGATGGCCAGCCGTGTCAAGCCTATCGTCGAACGAACTTCTGCACCCGCTTGCCCGTATTCACCTCCGTGACGTAGAGATTCCACTCCGAATCCACCGCTGCACTGTGCGCCCAGTTGAACTGGCCCGCAAAGCGTCCGCCGCGGCCGAACGCGTCCACGACTCCCAGTGTCTCGCGCTCGAGAATCCACACCTTCATGTTCGTGCCGTCTGGGATGAACATCCACGTCTGCTCGGCATCGGGCGATAGCTCCAGGTCCCAGACCGATCCCATCGCCAGCGTCCGAGGCGCGAGGAACACCTCGCGCACGAAAGCGCCGTTCTTCCGGAAGACTTGGATCCGATTATTGGCCCGGTCGGCCGCGTAGACGAGTCCATCGTCAGCAATGCGAACGGCGTGCATCGGGCTTCCAAACGAGCGAACTGGCTCACCCTCCGGATCATACGGAGGCAGAGGACCGTCGTCGGGCCGCTCTCCGTACGCGCCCCAGTGGCGTCTGTATGCCCCCGTCTCGGCGTCGAACACGACGATCCGCCGGTTTCGGTACCCGTCCGCGATGTACAGCTCGTTCGTTTCGGGATCCACCGCCACATCGGCGGGGGAGCCGAGATGCTCCGTGTCGTTGCTACCCTCGCTCACCCCCCACTCGCCGATCGTGAGCAGGCGGTTCCCGCTCCGGTCGAACTTGAGGACCACCTGGTCCGACCGCCCGCTACTCCCGAGCCATACGTTGTCCAGATGATCGACGAAGATCCCGTGCTCGCTCTGCGGCCAGCGTTCACCCTGGCTCCACGCCCGGATAAGGCTACCATCGGCGCCCGTCTCGACGGAGTCGGGGCCGCCCCAAGCCTGCACCACGTTGCCCTCTCGATCGAACTCGATTATCGACGGGGCGGGTACACAACACTCCGACGGCGGCGGGTCCTGAATGGCCCCGGCTTCATGGTCGGTGAGCGTGAGCGGCCGGTGCACGATCCAGATGTGGTCCCGGGAGTCCACCGACACGCCGGAGATCTGACCGAGGATCCAGTTGTCCGGGAGTGGTTTGGGCCAGGTCGGGTCCACCTCATAAACTGGGACACCGAAGTCGGTGAGTACACCGCCTCGCGCTACGACGAAGCTGGCCGCGGCGACGATGACGACCACGCTCCACAGAATACGCTTGCCCATGTCCAATCTCCTAGATTTGCCCAGCATCGCCATTGCCTAGGCCGCCCTAGTTGGACGATAACTTCCAGGCCTCCACAAACCGGACTGCGTTCTGAGTCAGCCGAGCGAAGGTTAGCTCCCCGATCTCCGCTGTTGCTGACCTCGGATCGCTGAACGACCAAACACCGTTGCTCGACAGCTCGTGGCTGGCTCCTCCCTTCCTTGTCCCGGACGGGACCCCTATCAGCTGGTCCCAGACGTACAATAGCTCCGGGTGGTCCTCGCCGAGCGCCCTGAGTTCTGCAGCCCGTGTCGTGAATCGAATATCTGGCTTCTCCGCCCTTTCCATCCTCACAAGTTCTGGCGCGACGAACAGCATGGTTGACGTCTCAGATTTGCCAGCGTGCCAGTCAAAGAACTCGCCCTCATCAGTGGCCTGGAACGGAGCGCCGAGGCCGATAGCCACGGCTGTAGCTTCCGTGGTGTGATTGATGCGATGAATCAGCTGCCCCTGAACTAATGAGTTGCCGCCATGATAGTTGAAGAACATGATACGGCGAAAACCGTGCTTGATAAGACTCTCAACGCCCTCAAAAACCACCTGCTCCATCGTCTCCGGCCTCAAGCTGATGCCGCCAGGGAACCCGAGGTGGTACTCGCTGTAGCCAACCAGCAGAAGAGGGACCACAACTACACCGGTCTGCCTCGAAACCTCCTTGACCATCTCGAAGGCCTGGTAGTAGTCGGAACCTAGAGGCAAGTGAGGGCCGTGCTGCTCAGTACTGCCGAGCGGAATGATGACCATGTCATTTGTTTCTAGGTACCTGGCAACATCAACCCACGCCATCTCTTGCAGCACTAACGGGCCACCCTCGCCTTTTGAGAAAGACGACAGCACCGGCTGAAGCAAGACGGCAAAGCACAACGGAAACCAGCAGTAGCGTGTCTTCGACATGATCGCCCTCCGATTCTAGGTAGTCTGCCACAACTGGGTAGCGGATCTGTATTCTCCAGCTGCGCCCTACTGAAACCTGGGCCCACGAGCCGCCCGCGTAGAAGAGCAGCACCAGCCACAACGACCGGCAGTGTATCTCGTCAATGAGCCGCTTGAGACGGGACACGGCTGCCAGCTGCGGGATGAGGTATGTGGGATAACGGGCACCCGGTTGTCCTCAAAAATGGGATGCTACCGGGCCCGCATCAACGGACGGCGTCAGTCGGGTTACTCGTGTCTATCCAGCAGCGCCTGGAGACACGGGTGGTCGGGGAGGGGATCCTAGCTGCTGCAAAGGAGAGTGCCTCGAACGCTGCTTGGCGCCCAGAGTGCGAGAGTCCATGCCGTGACAGAGTCCGCAACCGGTGTTGCCCGACGCCGCGACGGTTGGAGCCTCAGGTACTTCGCCGACCGCACACCCATTCGAGCGAAGCTGGCATGAAAAGGTGCCAGGAACCCTCGGCCCTGGAGGGGTTCCTGGCACCGATTGGGGTGCGCTACATCTCGCTCAGCATCTTCTGCGCCTTTGTCCTCACGTAGGCGAAGTTGAAGTTGAGCTGGTTGAAATTGGCGGCCTGCTCCAGCAGTGCCCGGGCCTCCTCATCATGCCCAGCGTGCTGGTGGGCCTTCGCCGACATGAGCAGGACCCGCGGGTCCTGCTGGTTAGCCTGCGCGAACTCGGCGATCGCGGTCTCGAAGTCCTCCTCGTGGAGGGCGATCATCCCCAACAGCTCGTGGTGCTGCCAGACCTCAAAGGGGATGTTGTGGATCAGCACCTGCTCGCCGTAGGCATCCGTTCTTGTCCTGGCGCTCGTAATGTCGTCGCTCATCAGCGCCACACGGGCCGCGTCGTACAGGTGGTTCCTGCGGGTGCCTTCCTTCACCTCGTCGGGGACATCTGCCCGATCCATCGTCGCGACGGATTCCTCGAACTGCTTGAGGGCCTTCTCCGGATCGCCGCTGTGCAGGAGGATGTCGGCGATCAGGTTGAGGTCGCCGGACATCTGAGCACCGTCCCCGTTCTCCTCGGCGATCTTGTACATCGCCTTCACCTTCTCGATGGCTGCCTCGTAGTTCCCTTCGTGCACATAGGACACAGCCGTCCAGAGCAACGCCGCCCTCCGCTCACCGTCGGTCCGGGCCACTTCCTCGAACAGTCTCTGGAACGTCTCCCTTGCATCCTCGCCGCTCCCCATGAAGATCTGATTGTTGCCGATCCCCACGTAGGACGCGACGAAGTTGGCGTTACGGGCCAGCGCCTCCTCATAGTTGGCGATCGACTCCTCGAATCGTCCCATCTTCATCAGCAACTCGGCGTAGGAGTCGTACGGGTTCGGCTCGTTCGGGATCAGATCGATGTACGTCATGAAGGCCCTTTCGGCCGCATCGTAGTTCCCGAGGAACCGGTTCGCGTAACCCATACTGTTGTACGGCGGCGAGTAGCCCGGATTTATCTCCGTCGCCACCGTGTAGCGCTCGATCGCCGACTCCCATTCCTGCCGGCCGAAGTAGAAGTTGCCGAGCGCAGTTTGCGCACGCTCGTCGCCGGGGTATGCCTCCACCAGCTGCGTCAGGTGCTCCTGCTGGGCAGCCGGGTCACCCTTGACCGCAGCATCGGTCGCAAGGATCAGCATCCGCTCTGCGTCGGAGGCGTTGTCGATGCACGCCAACGCACGTTCCATCGACTCGAAGAGGTCCTTCGCCGTAGGCGCCGTTACCGCCAGCGCCCACCAGGCATACGCAAAGTCGGGGTCGAGCTCCACGGCCTGCAGGTAGTATTGGCGGGCATCTGTCCCACGGATCTTCTCGGCCAGGTCGCGACCTTCGAGGAAGAGGTTGCGCGCCTCGACCGAGGCTGTGGTGATGGGGATTTTCCCCGAAGCGAGTTCCTGGGCCTGTGCAATCGCAGTCGCTCCCATGAAGAGGCCCAAGAACATGACTGCCACACCTCCCCGGGGTGAGTAGCTCCACATAACGACCTCCTTCAGATCAGCCCAGATATGGATGGGCATGTACGATAAACGCCCCACGACCACGATTGAGCCTCCTAGGCGATTGCACAAGTGGCAGAGGAAGAATCGTTCTCGAAAGCGGCTCACGAAGCGGCAGCTCAGGAGTGCCCGGGAGCAAATCAGGGAAGCTATACTCGCCGCCCACACTGAGGCTGTACCCTCCCACTAACCTCCTCGGGGAGTCAGAGCCCGGTTCCGTGTGACTCCAACCCGCCGCCTGATTCAGCTCGGACAAGTCTGTATCCGGACTCGGCCAGGACCTGTGGGATACTGCGGACGATAGCGCGGTCGAGGTCCTGTTCGATGGCACCGAGTGTCGCGAACGGCGCGATATGTCTGTTCTGTCGCAGAGACTTCTTGGTCTGCTCGGCCCATTCGTATCCCATCAGCAGGCGGTCACGCAGCCAGATGTCGTGCTCGATCTCTGCCAGCCTCTCGGCCTGCGCCGAATACTGTTCGGCGGTGACCCCCGGCCTGTCACTCGCGCCGCTCGGCTCGTTGGAGAAGCCCACCTCCCGCAACTTGGCCTCCGTGAGACGGGCGGTCAGGCGGTTCGCTTCTTTTTCTTCCTGCGAGAGCTGATCGTAGGGAGCCAACAGGGGGCTCCTCTTGTTCGCGGTATCCAGCTCCCCCCCATATTCCCAACCATCAGCCTCGAGCGTACTGCGATAGGCATCGTGGCAAGCTTTCGCCAACCCCTCGACGACGGGGACCTCGAGCTGCCCGACTCGGACCTGGTCCAGGAAGTCGGAGCTGACGTGCAGGCTCAGCTGGTCCGGCGAAGGGAGATCTCCCACGGTGAATCGATCAGCTTGCGCCAGGTCGCTCATCTTGACTACTGACTCGAGCGAACGGGCGCCGTGCAAGTACCTTTTGACCCTGAGAAGTCCCCGCACAACACCGGGGCTGATGCGAGCCAGTCCGGAGCTCTGATCGATCAGGTGCGAGTACTGGTGTTCCAAAACCGACCGCAGCATGACGGCACGGCGGATCAAGTGTGCCGAGTCTTTCCCAGCCAGCTCTTCCCACTCCTCTTCGCTTTCTTCCACTCCCGACGAAGTCGCCGTCGGATCTGATAGCGTGATCGGGTTCGGGCCTTTGATGTTGACGAAGCCGCGTAGGCGGCTGATGAAATCCGGCCCCTTGCACTTAACAAAAGCATCACGCGCCGGTTCTGACTTGTCATGCGACTTGTTGAAGCTCTCGAAGTTGGGGCACGTACCGCCCGCAAACACGAATATGGCTTTGCCGAAGGGATGAATGGCACCACCGGCCTGGAATTCCGCGTCCTGCATCGGAGCCAGGAAGTCCTTCAGCCATTGGAGTTGGGACGTATCGAACTCGTCCCAGAACACCAGTGGGACCTGGCCTCGGACCGCTGCGTCGCGAACCAGGTGGAAGTGCTTATGCAAGTCGCTCAGTCCGGCCAACTGCGCCACGTTGAACTCGAGTACGGCCTTCTGCTTACCAAAGAGCTCGGCAGCCAGCTGCTTGATGGCAAACGACTTGCCGGAACCCGGTGGGCCAAAGACCGCAATCGACAGCGGCCTGGTGTCGCTGGGATTGGCCTGGTAGGAGAGGATCAGGCTGCGGATCGCGTTGATCCTTTCGATCTCTTCCCGATCCACGGTGAGATACTTGCCGTAGCGCGCCTTGGGGGCCGCGGCCAGTGCCTTCTCAGCGCCGCGATACACCACATCGGTTGCCTTGGCGGCCACGTACTCCAGTCCGCTTCCCGTCAGATCGGCGAGTAAGTCCGACTTGAACTCCTCTTGGTCGGTCCCGCCATCCCGCTGTACGAAGCTTCGGGGGAAAGCGGCCGAGTAGGCCGTGGCGGGGTCGGGCAGGTTACGGTCGGGATGATAGGCCGCCCGAAGCTCCCGGTCGGTGGCGTCAGCTTCGAATGCCCTGGACCACCCGCCCCCAACGTCGTGGTTGACCCGCGCCGCTGCCAGGCCGCGGCCGAGTGCCAGAAATAGCGGGTAGGATGCCGGGTCCAACTCGTGACGTGCCAAAGCCGCGGTGAGCACCGACGTCGTCCCCACGACGTGGCCCGGACGCTTCGCCCGCCAGCTCCCCTCCAGATGCTCCGGATCGAACAGGAAACGTTCGAACGTGACTTTCTCTCGCACCGGGAAATCGGGAGCTTCCCGTTCCCTCTCCGATGGCGGTCCGAACCGCAGCCGACTGCGCGCCAGACTCGCAGCGCCGGCTCCCCCGAATTGCACGACGACGCGTCGGCAACGCACCACTTCTCTGGCGGCAACGCCTTCCTGAATCTCCGTTGTCGTTAGTTCGATCGTATGATCCCAGGAGAACGCTCGTGACATAGCTTTGGCGTGGGCCCGCAGCACCGCAGCCGGCATCACGACCGTGAGGCGATCCAGGTGCTCTTTCCTGAGGGTCTCCCAGAGGCGCCCCGCCGGAAGGGAGTCGACGGTCTTCAGGATGATCCGCTTGGGTTGACCGCCGTCTCTCAGTGCCGCGGGCCACAGCTCTTCCCGATCCCGAAAGCCCTGGCCCATGTCGTCCAGCACCAGTAGGTCCGGGTCGGCGACGTCGCCCTCTATGGGGAGCGGCTTCGCGTCTGCCGAGGGCGGTTCGCACCCCAGAAACTCCTCGATGCGCCAGGCCGTCTCCTTGCTCCCTTCTTCACGCGGATGTAACGACCAGATCGAGTAAGCGCGGCTGAATGCGAAGTCCGTCTCGTCCTGAGTAAGGGAAGGCTGACGGTGGGTGAGAACTTGAACCTCGGATCCTTGATCGCAGCAGGCTAGCCTCACGAGGTGCGCCACATACCAGGCACCGCCCGGCCGGTGACTCTGCACAGCGTGCGGAACCTGCTCGTGGTAGTAGGCCGGCACGCGCGGCTGTCGCACCAGGTTGAAATCAAAGCTGACGTCTCCAGCCACGACGACCTTCATAGCTTGCAACCTCTCCAAGGTTACCCTTCCTTCCCTCTCACCCAGCGATGTCGGCTCTGCCGCGCCCGGCTTGCGGTTCCCGACCTGGACCCAAGCGATAGCCAGGCTCAGCTACCGGGCACCTGCCACCGTCTCGCCGGTCCCACCTCAACCCTGTCTGGCGAGACAGCGAGCTAGGCAGGGGCCGCGGCCCGAAGTATGTGCGATTAGGGGCACCCGGTTGTGCTCAAAGATGGGATTCTGGCAGGCCCGTATCAACGAGTGGCGCCTTTCCGGCGCTTCCGAACGCTGTGGCTGCCCTTCGAGCCTCTCGATCAGAGCAGCTAGGATATCCTGGGAGTCGTCTTCGAACCTCCACACCTCCACACCCTCGCCGCGGCGGAAGATCACACGTACCGCGGTCTGTCTCTCGCCCAGCCGCTGCACGGCCACGCGGAGAAACCGGCCGTACTTCTCGCAGAGGATCACCTGAGTGCTGTCGTTAACGGGCTGGTCCTCGCGGAGCGAGAATCCCTCCTCATGCACGGCCTCGCGTGCAGCGCGCACGACCGCTTCGTAGTCGGCGGCGAAGATGTGCGGCTGACCTTCGAGCACTTCGAACAGAGCGGCGAAGACGTCCTGATAGTAGTCTTCCATCTCGAACGGGTCCGTCGGGGAGCGGGGGCTGGAGATCAAACGCACCGCGCTCTGTTTCTCGCCCAGCCTCAGCACTACTACGCGGAGGTTTCGGCCGTATTTCTCGCAGAGGATCACCCTGGTGCTGTCGTCAACGGAATAGTCCTCGCGGAGGGCGAATCCCATCTCCTGGGCGGCCTCGCGGGCAGCGCTCACGACCGCTTCGTAGTCCACGGCGAAGAAGTCCAGCCTACCTTGGAGCTTCTCGGCCAGAGCGGCGAGGATGACCAGGGGACTATCCCCGATCTCGATGTCGATCGGATTGCGGACCCGGGCGATCACACGCACCACGGTCTGTTGCTCACCCAGCCTCTGCACGACCACGCGCGCGACCCAACCCTCGTCTAGGTAGCCGCTGCCACAGTAGATCGCCCATGTGCTGTCGTTAACGGGATAGTCCTCAGCCAGGTGGAGCTTGTCGCCAACGAACGGATAAACCTCCTCGGGCTCGGCCCGATGGAGCCACACCTCCTGCAGGACCTCGCGGGCCGCGCTCACGACCACCTCGTAGTCCGCAGCGAAGGAGCGCGACTTCCCTTGATCCAGAGGCTCGTCCTTCAGTCCCTCGATGGTCTCGTACCCTACCGCGAGTCCGGCGAGGGTCGCGCAGGCTGTTAGGCTGAGCACGGCCAGCAGGAAGACGGCTGCACCCACGATGAACCGCATCAGATGCCTCATACTGCCACCTGCGGCCTGAGGTATGTGGGGATTACGGGCACCCGGTTGTGACTAAAGATGCGAGCCTACAGAACGGGCAGCAACGAGGACGTAAGAGCGACAGCCGCGGCGATGGATACTGCGGAGAATACCGGGTTGTGGCTCGCGTTGAAGGCGTCGTCAGACACCGAGCCTAGCCCCTCGGATCTCAAGGCCGGAGAACTCCCAGCGATGGCACGACTATGAAAGTGGCGGTGGCGGCTGCAGTATCTTGGTCACCGTTTTCGTCACCACGGGCCACATTGGCCATCCTCAAAGAACAAGAGGGCTCGCATTGAGGTGTTGCGGAGCCTCAAGTTGTCGGAAAAGTGGAGCGGATGGCTTTCGCGGTGAAGGCGCCCGCAGGGGCGGCTTCACACTGAGCGCCGCCTTGCGGCGCGAAGCTACCCACGACCTCCTGCGTGCAAGGCAGGGAAGCGGCGCCAGCCAGCGCCAGTGAGCGCTGACACCACCATCGTCACCGCGAGGCAGGCCACCAGTCGCCCGTGAGTGTCGTCGCTTGCCAGCCCGGATCGCGTTCTCCTTGCGGCAGTCCCTCGCAGTGTTCAGCCGTAGATCGTGAGCAGTCGGTAAACGAGGAATACTACGACGCTGATCTCTATCACCCAAGCCATCGGTTGGCGATAGTACCCGATGTACATCTGCCTCCCCCAGTAACCAGTGTCTTGCCACAAAGCGAGCGTGAACTTGCGCCTCGACAACGGCCACAGCAGCGGAAGGCCAACCGTACTACCGATGTCCGCGGCATAGTGGGCCACGATAGCGACAAAGGCAAAGACGGCGTAATGCGTTGAGAATACGGCGACGAGAGCGCTCACCGCCAGAGCGAAAAAGAGGCTGTGGGTCAGTGTGCAGTGAAAACTCGGCTTGGCCAACTTGGCCTTTACGACCAACGAGTCGCCGTTGGGCAAGAAGTGCATGGCCAGAACGAAGACGGCCATCCTGGGGTTCCAATCATATGTAGCGATTGAAAGCGCTAAGGGAATATGCCCGGCCTGCAATGCCTTCCTCCTCGTTCCCGTGGCTTCTCGCGCAGTTCGCCAGCGACGACCGCGATGACTGACGCTATCACCTATGTGGGAGTGCCGCCGGCGGCCATCGACCTATACACGCTTTCTACTAGCTTCAGATCACGTTCGGCCAGGTCGAGATTCATCTGAGGTTCCTCACCTGTCCGAAGCGAGCGGATGAAATCCCGAAGCATCGCTTTGCTGCCACCGATGTCAGACATGCCCGGGATGATCAGCCGCTTTCGAACACCGTTGACCGCGATGAACAGTCCATTCGTCTCGAAAGTGATCGAGCCCTCGAGCCCGAAGATCTTCGAGAGTCGCAGCCCTCTCAGCAGTGAAGGTATCTCCCACGAATAGTAGACAGCCCCCGCCGCTCCACCGGCATACTTCAGCGCGACGACGACGCTTCTCTCCAGCCCACGCTCAGTTGCCTGACCAAAGCCGCGCACTGATTCGATCGTCAGACCGAGATTGGCGACGAAGTTGATCCAGTGGATTCCACCTTCGAAGAGCGCTCCACCGCCCGACAGTTCCTCTTCGTCTCGCCAATCGTCGGTGCTCTGCTTCTTCAGTGCGTTGACTAGGACGAAGCGCACTTCGCCGATCCAACCATCGCGGATGATTTCGCGAAGTCTCACAGCGAGCGGCTTATAATAGTAGTTCTCAGCCACCAGAACACGACGCCCTGTTTCGGACTGCATCGCGCGAACTTGCTCAAAGTCGCTCGACCGCAGGAAAGGCGGTTTCTCGACGATCACGTCCTTGCCAGCATCCATAGCCTGCAAGGTCAGCTCGAGATGGGAGGCCGGGGGTGTGCAGATAAAGGCTACGTGTAGATCGGGGTTCCCGAGCGCGGCCTCGTACGAGCCCCAGGCACCACCGCCTCGGTATTCGCGGTTGAAAGCGGTCGCCTTCTCGAGATCACGGCTTCCGTAGTGGAGGCGGACGTCGTCCCGAAGGTAGGACAACGTCCTGCTGTGCATGCGCGTGGCCCGGCCACAGCCAAGAAACACAATATTCAGCGGTTTTTCGTCGGCAACCAAAGCCACCCTCGGTTACACGTTCAGCTTACCATGTCGTCCGCGCAGCGCAAAGCGTTCGCCGCTATGGTTAGGCTCGGATTGACTCCGCTCGCCCTAGGCATGAAGCTGCCATCCACCACATAGAGATTGTCAACGCCTCGGAACCTGCAAAAGCGATCAAGGGCAGAGTTTCTCGGATCACTCCCCATCCGAACGGTGCCCACTGCGTGAGAGAACGTCCTTATCTTATGGGCATAAGTAAACCACGCACCGGCCTTTCGCAGAATCCGTCTGGCTCTCTCACTCAGGACACGCCGCGCCGCCTTATCGCGATCAGTGTAACGGTGAGTAACCTCTAGCCCAGGAAGGTACGTACACCCTTGACTCCGGTTGATGGCTACGCGGTTACGCCATTGAGGTTGATCCTCGGCCAGAACTAGCAGACCCGTGCTGTGGTGGATAGCCGTTCCGATAATTCGGGAGACTGGCCGCGGCAACCTCGAGCGCAGGAGTTCCACAGGCGGCGATTGAATCTGCTGGACGCTTCCCAGTTTCCCGCTGGGCATTTTGATCGTCGGATGTCCGAAATAGAAATCATGAACTCCCAGTTGCTTGTGGAACTGGTCGCCAGCTAGATCGTGCCGGAAAAAGCCATACACGATACCAGCGCAGTGGCGGCTCAGATAGCGACCGACTGCATGCCCGCCCGGGTTGAGGTGCTGCAAGTCAGATGCGAGGAGCACCCTTGGCGATCCCAGGGAGCCCGCTGAAAGGACTACCAGCTCCGCGCCCAAGCGCATGCTACAGCCGGTCGAAATGTCGTAGCACTCAACCGCGACCACACGCCTTCCTTTAACGACCAAGCGAGTGGCAACCGTGTTTGCTCTAAGCTTGAGCCCCTCCCCAAGCAGATTGGGGATGACCTGCGTTGCGAGGTCGTTCTTTGCCTTGAGTGCACAGGCAAACGTGTCGCACTTACCACAGCCGGGACACGGGGTCCGACCGTCGGTAAGCGAATAGTTGATGGCCAAGGGGAGTCGGAAAGGCCGTAGGCCGAGCTCAAGACCCGCACTCTCAACCATGCGCGAGACAGTCGACAGCGCACTGGGACCTTGAGGGTAGCCGCAGCTGCGATAAGGCTCGGTCGGATCACGACCGACCTCTCCAGCAACCTGCAGAATCTCCTCCGCCCGGCTGTAGTAGGGCTCCAAATCAGCATAGGAAATCGGCCATCGAACTCCTGTATCGCTCTCGATCTCGGGACTCGTTTCAAAGTCGGCCTCACGAAACCGCATCGCAACACCGCCGTAGAACACCGAGGGGCCGCCAACGCAACAATAGAAGCCCATGTACTTGCGGTGGCCGCCGGCCAGCACCCGATAAGGTTCCTGCGTCGTACAGAACGGAGACAGATCCAGCGTACCGCTAGGCCCCCAGTTGTGCGCACCCCGCGGTACCCAATCTCCGCGTTCCAGCATGAGCACACTGCAGCCGGCGTGAACCAGGGTATGTGCAACCATCGATCCGCCGAAGCCACTACCAACGACGATGGCGTCAAACTTTTCCATCAGAAGCGATGTAGCTGATAACGAATGAGAGGCCACTCAGAACGCCAAGGGTCAGGGACTCGGCACCGATGTCCAACGAGCCACCCGCGATACCGCACCCTGTTGCACACCATTCTGACAGACAGGTAATCAAGACAGCGCGAGATGACCATGGCCCCAAAAGTGTATGTGACTTCTGGCCCCGACTTACCTCGAGCCTCGTCACGGGTGCGACCGGCAATGCCGTCGGGTCAGAGCGGCCCTCGATCTCGAGCACGCAGGTGTCGGGGCCCATCGACACGATGGTGCCCACGAGCCGCTCCCCAGCGACTATGGTGGGCGCTAAGACTCGGACCCGATCACCCGGCGCGACCGGCGGCTCCTGCTGGGCAAAGAGGTCTGCCTGCGCTGTGAGGACGAGCGCGGCTACGAGAGAAACGATCCGTGGAACGATCATACAGCAACTTCCTTTGGCTGCCGGAGAGGTATGCGGGGTTACTACTTGCGCCCTTCTGGTCAGATGCGGACCGCTACCGGCACCGTCAGTCGCTCGGCAACATTCAGCTTCGGGGCCACGCAAACCCGGATCGCTCGGATGCTTACGGGAAGGAGAGCGGCAAATTAATGGAATGGCCGGCTCTGGTTGCGAGCTAGCGTGACAAAGGGCGAGGATACTGCGTAGTTCCACGACTGAGGTCTCCGAGCCAGCAAGGCTTACTTCGCTAGATCCTCAGCGCGTCCCGGTGAACCCAGTATGGCCGTTTAGTCTCGAGAGTGCAACAGATACCCATACTGATTAGTGGTCTACGCGCCAGTCGAGGGCGGCCCCACTGCTGATCTCAGCCTGCGGGCAGGGCGTGCACGTGGTGGCGGACGAGGCAGCGGCGTCGAAGGCCGAGACCCTTCCGCTCGCTAGCCCTGCGGCGCCCCGGGCCGCAGTTCTATAGGGCCCAGTGCAGATTCCAGAAAGCGGTACCGTTTGCGGTTGCAAGTGATGTTGTCGCGGTCAGGGCCGAGTGCGCGGTAGTAGAGGCAAACGGAAGGGCCAGCCTCACAGTGACTCCAACCGGCCCCACAGTTCCTCAAACGTCAGCTTATCGGAGATGCTGACGGTTGAAGGGGCACGAAGTGCGGTGCGCTCGCTTCTCAATCTCCGGCCAAGCGCGCAGATTCAGGACTATCAGCTGGTCGTTTGGCTTCTCTGCCCTGCCCGTGAAGATGAACGCCCCCAAGTCAGCCTTGAGCAATGCTTTCTTACGCTTCATCTTCTTATCTTGGCTGATCAGGCACCAATCCTCGCGCCCACTCAGGAAGGCAAAGATCTTCTCGTCCGGTTCCGCAGGCCTTCGTTCTCCCACGCATAGCGGGAACTTAGAGTGCTCGGTGACGGACCCGGTGCCAACCGCACCGCCCGAAGACAAAAGAAGCCAAAGACGTGCCGACTCGGAGACCCTTAGACCAGAGACTTCACGCGGAAAGTCAGACTGCGCGAGTGGCGGTAACGGCCACGGTGCGTGCGTCACCGTTTCTGTCACCACGGGCCAAGTAGGCCATCCTCAAAGTAGAAAAGGCCCCGCATTGAGGTGTTGCGGAGCCACTAGTTGTCGGGGAGTGCAGCGGATGGGATTCGAACCCACGACCTCCTGCGTGCAAGGCGGCAAACTGGCGCCAGCTAGCGCCAGTGAGCACGGGTTTATGCAGGTTTTCGAGGGTGGAGCGCTGACCAGCGCCAGCCAGCGCCGGTGGGTTTTGTCACCGCCAATGACACCGCGAACCTGTGCGGCTCACCCGTCGGGACCTGTTATGAGGCTGTCTAGAAAGAGCCCTCCGCTACCACACTCATAGACGCCGTGGGACATGGAAGTCCTCCTTGCAGCGGTCGCACCAGAACGGGTCGCGGCCGGCTCGGCGTACGACTGGTATCGCCCAGCGCCGGTCCCAGACATACAGGCGTTCCTCCCGTTTCAGCCGCTCCTGCTCCTCCGGCGGCACGTAACCGTAGCTCAGTCGGTACACGTGGTCTTTCTGGCCGCAGTGCGGGCACGCCGGCAGCAAGGGCAACGAGCGCTACTACCGTAGGGTCCCTGCCGCTAACTGTTATCGATATGCTGTTGCCTGGCTGAGCGGGTGAGTGCATGATGGTGAAGACCGGGAACTGAGGCTCGGGGGGCGCCATCTACATCGGCATCCGCGCCATCGATTCCGAGCCGCACAAGATCTACGCCCAGCTCGTACGACGCCCCCGGCGAGCGCCCGCGATGTTTTCGCGGCGCCGCTTGACGGGCCAGTGCGGCGTGCACCTACTTCGGTAACACAGGCAGCGAGCCCTTCTCATGGGCGGCGGCGACACCCCGAGCGAAGGCAGCATCACACGCATCCTCGTCGGCCTCCGCGAGACAGACCGCAAGGAGGCGCTCGAGCGGCTCCTCCCCCTGGTCTACGACGAACTGCGCGCCTTGGCCCGGGCCCATCTCTGGCACGAGCGCCCCGATCACACATTGCAGGCCACGGCCCTGGTGCACGAGGCGTATCTGCGTCTCCTGGGTGGCGAGCACCCACCCTGGAAGGACCGGCGTCATTTCTTTCACGCCGCCGGCGAGGCCATGCGCCGGATCCTGATCGAGCACGCGCGGAAGCGTGCTCGGGTCAAGCGTGGCGGAAAACGCGTGCGAGTAGAGCTCCGCGACGCCAATCTCACGACTGAGCAAGATCTGGAAGAGCTTTTGGCCCTCGACGACGCGTTTCGGCGCTTAGAAGAACAGGACCCCCGGGCAGCCGACGTCGTCCGGCTGCGCTTCTTCGCCGGGCTGAGCGTCGAGGAGACAGCGAAGGCCCTGGAGCTGTCCGAGCGGACGGTGAAGCGCGAGTGGGCCCTTGCCCGGGCGTACCTGTACGCGGCCCTGCGGGAAGAGCCCAACGGCTGAGTCGGGGAAGGATCGAGATTCGATGGAACAGGCGAGCTGGAAACGCGTGAAGCAGGTGTTCCACGAGGCGCTGGAGAAGACTGGCCCCGAGCGAAACAGCTTCGTGGCGGCGGCCTGCGGCCAGGACCGTGACCTTCGCGCGCAGGTGGAGGCGTTGCTGGCGGCCCACGATGAGGCCGAGGGTTTTCTGGCGTCGCCGACGATGGAAGACGCGAACGAGGCGGCCAAGGCCGCGCGTGGCCTGGCGACTGCGGCCCCGCCGGAGGGCCCCGGGAGCACAATCGGGCCCTACAAGCTGCTCCAGGCCATCGGCGAAGGCGGCTTCGGGATCGTGTACATGGCGGAGCAGGAGCAGCCCCTCCGCCGGCGGGTGGCCCTCAAGATCATCAAGCTGGGGATGGACACGAAGGAAGTGATCGCCCGCGTCGAGGCCGAGCGGCAGGGGCTGGCGATGATGGACCATCCCAACATCGCCAAAATCTTCGATGCCGGGGCCACCGAGACGGGACGGCCGTACTTCGTGATGGAGCTGGTCAAGGGCGTGCCCATCACCGAGTACTGCGACGCGAACCGACTCAGCACGCGGGAGCGGCTCCGGCTCTTCGACGATGTTTGCCAGGCGGTGCAGCACGCCCACCAGAA
>CAYFSW010000010.1:0-3984 GCA_964345885.1 uncultured Gemmatimonadota bacterium
GTCTACCATGCGCACCGGAGACTCTGGGCCAGCGCTCGGAAGGGACTGCCGGACGTGGACGTGAGGCAGGCAGGGGGCTGGTCGAGTCTAGAGGCGCTGAAGAGAGCCTACCAGCACCCCGATGACCAGACTAAGTTGAGGGTGGTCACGGACCAGCCCGCACTGCGGGAGGCGACGTGAACAAGGGGATCTCGCCCACCTCGGCAGGCAGGGGCGTGACCCTGTCGCGGAACTTATTGTGTGGCAACGCGATAGAAAGCTTCGACCGGGTAGCTCAGCTGGTAGAGCAGCGGACTTTTAATCCGCAGGTCGTGGGTTCGAGCCCCACCCCGGTCACTCTCCATCTCAGAGAATCAGAATAACCTCGGACTTCCTCACAGCTCGACACTTCTCGCGGTGACGAAGCCGGTCACCGCCTCTGTCACGAGGCACCTCTGTATGCCGCAGGGGGTGAGAGCACCCCGGCTTCGAGAGCGGCTGCTCTTGGCCTGCTTGGCTTCGGGAGCTTGGCTGTGACGAGTCTACCGCCTGGGCGTGCGCTGGCGCACGGAGATCACCGTTTGGGAGCCGCCGCGTCGCTTCGTCGATACCCAGGTGCGCGGTCCCTATCGCTGGTGAATTCACGAGCGCACCTTCGTCGAGCGTGAGGGAGGGAGATCACCGATCAGGTCCGCTACGGCGTTCCTGGCGGCCGGCTCTTGCACGGGCTCTTGTGGCGCGCGATCTCCGCAGGATCCGGGACCATCGCGCCGCGCGAATCGCTGAATTGCTGGGTAGCGCCTGACGAGCCGCCGACTCCTTCACTCCGCCGTCAGCGCCGTGACCGGATCGACCCGCGTTACCCGGCGCGCCGGCACGAAGCTCGCCAGCAGACCTGTCAAGGCCAGTGCGAGTAAGACGGCGCCGAAGACGGCTGGATCGCGCGCGCGCACCTCGTAGAGGAAGAACTGGAGGGGACCGGCGCCCAGAGCGGCCAGCCCGATACCGAGCGTGAGTCCGATGCTCAGCTGAATCACTCCCCGCTTCATGACCAGGCGCACCAGCGTCGGGCCGTCGGCGCCGAGCGCCATCCGGATCCCCATCTCCTGGGTGCGCCGGCTCACGGCGAACGACATCACCCCGTACAGACCGACGGCCGCGAGGAAGACGGCCACGAACCCGAACACCATGAACGTCCAGCCGAAGAACCAGTAGAACCAGGTCTCCCTCGTGATCACGTCTTCCATCGACAGGACGTCGTATATGGCGAGATCGGGGTCGACAGATTCGACGGCGCGCCGGACTTCGGCCGTCAGTGCCGTTGGCGCACCGCGCGTCCTAATTGCCATGCTGACGCGGGTGCCCACGGGGCTCTGCGCAATTGGGCTGTAGTAGCCTGCCGGGCTGGACCTCAGGTTCTCGATGCCTTCCATCTTCATGTCCGGTACGACACCGACCACAGTCATCCACTGCGCCGCCGAATCACCGGCTATGCGCAGGCGCCGTCCCAGAGGATCGCCGTCGGTGAAGAAGGTGCGGACGAAAGTCTCGTTGACGATCGCCACCGGCAGGCTCTCGCGCCGATCCATGATGCTGAAGGTCCGGCCCGCGAGGACGCGCGTCTGGAAGGTCTCGAAGTAGCCCGGTGTGACGATGCCTTCGCGGGCGATGGGCACGGCTTCCTCCGAGCCGTACGACTCTCCATCTATCTCGAATCGCCGTAAGCCGTATCCAGCGGCCGGAAGCCCGTCCGAGAGCGTCGCCGCCTCGACTCCGGGGATCGCGCGCAGCCTGGGCAGCAATTCGTCGTAGAAGCGGATGCGGCTCCCGGCGTTGCGGTACTCGTCCTGTAGCAGCCGGAGGCGCGCGGTGAAGATGTTCTCGGTGGCGAAGGGCAGGTCCTGCGTCTTCAACCGAGCAACGCTCTTGACCATCAGCCCGGCGAGGACGAGCAGGCCGCACGACAGTGCGACCTGGGTCACCACGAGCCCGGCGCTGAACTTGCCCGTGCGGAAGCTCGACGACCCCCGGCCCTCGTCTTTCAGGGCTTCGTTCACGTTCACGCCGGTGGCGCGGAACGCCGGCACTAGCCCCGAGACCATACACGATAGCACGACCATCGAGATCACGAAGAGTACGACGCGGTGATCTGAATCGAACGTGATCCAGAACGGCGGTGGGTTGATGAGGGATATCCTGTCGCCCCACTCTACTCCAGCCCGGCCGAGGACGTACCCGAGCGCTCCGCCGATGATCGAGAGGATCAGGAGTTCGGTCAGGAGCTGTGCGATGATCCGCGCACGACCGGCGCCGAGCGCCGTCCGCACCGCGACCTCACGGGTGCGCACCGAAGCCCGGGCAAGCAACAGGTTGGCCACGTTCGCGCAGGCGATCAGCAGCACACCGATGACGGCGCCGACCATCGTGAGCATCAACCCGTACATCTCGGGGCCGACACCGAGCTCGGTGAACGCCATCACCGCAGCGCCGATACCTTCGTTGGTCTCCGGATATTCCTGCTCCAGCCGCCGCGCGATGGTCGCGAACTCGGCACGCGCGTCATCCAGCGAGATGCCGTCTCTGAGCCGTCCGACGCCGAAGCACATGGGGCCCTCCCCTCGTGCGCTCGCGTTCGGATCGAGGATCTCCGGAATCCAGAGCTGCTCGCGGTCAGGGAAGAGGAAACCCTCCGGCGCCACGCCGATGATCGTGCGCGTCGTGCCGTTGGCGCGGACCGTTCGCCCGATGACGTCAGGCGCGGCACCGTAGCGGTCTTGCCAGATAGTGTAACCGATGACGATCACCGGGTCGGCGCCGGGCCGGTCGTCTCCCTCCCGGAAGAAGCTTCCCAGTACCGGCTGGACCCGCAGCACGTCGAACAGGTTGGCGCTCACGAACGCTCCGCTGTAGCGCTCGGCGCGCCCCTCGCTGCCCGACAGGTTGACCGTGCGCATGTTGAACGACGCGAGGTCGGCGAGCGTCGTCTGCTGCTCGCGCCACTCCACGAAGTCGTGCACGCTGACGGGGTTGAACCGGATGTTGCGGGCCGGCTCGCTCGTGCCGACCGCGACCACCCGCTCGCCGGCCGGTACGGGGAGCCCCTTATAGAGGGCGCCGTTCACCCAGCTGAAGACGGTAGTCGTGACCCCGATCCCCAGGCTCAATGTGAGGATGATGATGAAGGAAAGCCCCGGGCGCTTGACCAGCACCCGTATGGCGAAGCCGATATCCCTGCGCAGCTGGTCCATCGCGGTCTTGGTCGCTGGGGTGAGGCTGAGGCTCGCCGTTCCTGGACTCCACTACGGGTGAGGGACTACGCGGGTTTCCGGCAGACGCCCGGACTGAGGGCTCTACTCGAGCGGGTGAATCTCGGCCTGGTGGCCGGCCGCTGCGGCCAGGCGCGCCGGCAGTTCCGCACGAGTGGGCCGCTCGAGGGCCTTGCTCAGCTCGCGTGGCGCCTACTCGGACATTGACATCCCCGCCAGCAGGCCGACGTCTTTATGGCTGACCGCTGAGGCGCCAAGATTGACGAAAAAACAAAGCTAGGGCGTCTCGCGATGACGCGCGAGGACCAGGCCGCCCCGCCGCGTGACGTCCCAAGTAGCTGCCTGCCGGTCACAGTGTTCGTTCTTGGCCTGGTGCTCTGTCGCATTGCGGTGACGTTCGTGGTGACAGCGCCCACCGGCGCTGGCTGGCGCCAGAACGTGCCCTTTTAATCCGCAGGTCGTGGGTTCGAGCCCCACCCCGGTCATTGTTCTGGGGACCGACGTCGCTCGTTGCGAGCCCGCGTCTTGAGCGGAAAGGTGAAGACTTAATACGGCCTGTGATCATCGAAGGCCCGCCGCCCCCGGAGCCTCCACCTGAATTGGCCCATCTGCAGTTTGCTGACAAGCTGCTCTATTTCATGATTCCGCATTAGAAAGCCCGCGACTGAGATGGTACCAACGGACCACTGCGAGGGCAGCTTCGCTCCGCGACCATTCGCGCTGGCTGGCGCTGGTCAGC
>CAYFSW010000011.1:0-8217 GCA_964345885.1 uncultured Gemmatimonadota bacterium
TGACGTATCTGACCAGCTACGATGGATTCAGGGAGGGTGTGCGTCAGCTAGTATAGGACTAGGGGTGACGGTCGGGCTACCGATGGCGGTGACAGTGGCGGTGACGAATAGCTCGATACCGCTTCGGCCGTGTTGTGAGTTCTGTTGTGAGTTTCATGCTACTCTGAGCTGAAATCGAGCCCCGAGTTACGACACCGATGCCCAGAAACACCGCGTGAATGCTACGTGTTGTCGTAATTGACCTGGTTCCTGTCCTGAATGGGGTTCAGGAGGTCACGGTTTCGGTGTCCGTCAATCGAAAACACGCTTGAACGCCTTTCTCCCGACGAACCTGAGGTACAGTTCCATCGCTTCCGGAACTGTCTCTGCTTCATTCACGTCGTGTGCAAAAGCCCTACGCTCGTGCTCGGCGAAGCCGCTCGGCAGGTTTTGGTTGACGAGCGTCTTCACCTCAATGAGGTCTGGATGCTTTGCTGCCCTTGGATCTAGGAATGTGCGAACAGCGTTGAAATGGTCAATCTCAATACCGCACTGGCGATAGTCGTTTCCAATCGAGCGCAGTTCCGGGCCCTACGGTCTGATTGGAGACTTAATGCCTCTGAATTGGAAACACCATTGGCACTCATCATCCGTATCCGGGCACAGCGAACAGCTGCCCCCGACTGTAGACAAATTGTAGACAGACCATTCGTCTCGATCGGGACTATCGGGATACTCAACAGGCTGGAAGGCCGCTTCCTGTCTTGTTTCGAGCCGATGGACCCCAACAGTCCTCGGGTCTTTTCGTACTTTTAATCCGCAGGTCGTGGGTGGAGTCTCACACCGCTCGCACGGCTCGCGGTGTTCGGTATGAAGGCGCCGTTCTTGGCGCCTTCAACCGTTCGAGATGCTGTCGCTGCTGGCTTAGGTCGTCACCGCGCGAGTAGTCCGGCGGCTGACCATCGCACCGCGGCCCTATCAGATGTCGTGCGGCATGATGGTCTTACGCTTGTTCTCTTTCGCCCGCTCCGCGGCCTTCTTCAGCATGTCCTGAATGTGGCCGTCAACGACGTCGATCGCGGCTGGGCTGATGCGGACCTTCAGCGCCTTCGCGCGGTCCTTCACTCGTCGGGCGATAAGGTACTTTGCGGCCATCTTGGGCCTCCTTTGTAGGAAGAATCGGTGGGGTCCGGGCGGAGGGGGACTTGGTTGGCCACAGTACCCAATTGCACAGGATTGGTTCCGAGGGTTGCCGGCAACTGATGTCACCCCCCGGTAGGCTCGCAGCGGCTGCGGCCACGCTTTCGCTAACAGTTATTGGTTGCTGTTGCTCCATCAAGTGCCAGGGCGCATGATTCCGGCCACCGGGAGCTAGCTAAATCGGTCGTGAAGTGTGTCCCGCCAGTGGCGGGGACCTCAGCCATGACAATACCCCCACAGATCATCCCACGCGTACATCTGGCGTGCGGCTGCAACCAGCCGGCTAGTGATGCCCTGGGTGCCGGCGCACGGCTGCGGGTTGCACACGCTTCGGGCGATCTGTTGAACGTAGAGCAGGAGAAAAAGCAATGGAGCTTCAACCCGGCAGTCGACCGAATGCCGCTGTCGCATGGGATGTAGTCGGTTCCGTCTTGGTAGTACTCATGATCGTGTGGCTTGGCCACCAACTCGGAGCAGAGGCCTACGGTACTCCTTCGGGCAACATAGCCGCAGCCGGGATCTTCTTTCTCGCGGTATTGGCGACGGGGCTTCTTGCTCAAGGGGCCAGCAAGCTCTTCAAGATCGATTTGGAGTCAGTAGGCTGCTTCTTGATGCTCGTGATGCTGTCGGGGACCGGCGGTTTCTTGTACTTCGCCGGTCGATGGTTGCTCATGTTGGTGGGAATCGTTGATCGCGGTGGTACGCCACCCTCGTGGCTCGAGCCGTTTTTTGAATGATCCAGTACCACGCCGGCCCGACGCTGTGATAACAATGACTCTTGCACGACTGCGGGCTCGCCAGCTTTGCAACCGAATGCTCCAGCTGTATCAGCAAGGGGATTTTCGGGGAGCGACGGCGGTCGCCGCAGAGCTGTGTGGCTGGATCGAGCAGAAAGGCGGCCGGGATCACGAGGACTACGCCAGTTGCCTACAGAACGCCGCGGCGGTCTACAGCGCTGCCAGTCAACACTCGGCTGCCGAGCCGCTGCTCGAGCGGGCGTTGGAAATGCGGCGCAGGCTCGGCAGGGAAGGGACCCAGGGTTTTGCCGTCTCGCTGGCCAACCTGGCTGCCCTGTACTACTCCACGGGCAGGTATTCCGAGGCGGAGCCGCTCTTCAGAGAAGCAGTCGAAACCCTCCGCGATCAGGTGGGTGAGCAGCACCCGGATTATGCTTCCGTCGTATGCAACCTCGCCGAAGTGTGTACTGCGATGGGTAGGCACGCCGAGGCAGAACCGCTCTTCAGAGAGGTCTTAGGCATCTACCGCGACCAGATAGGCGAGCGGCACCCGAAGTATGCCGTCGCTCTGAGCAACCTGGGTCAGCTCTTGAGAGTGACGGGCAGGCTCACCGAAGCGGAGCCTCTGTTGAGCCAGGCGCTCGAGATACGGCGAGCGGTTCTGGGTGAAGGTCACCCGGACTACGTAAAGGGCCTCAACCGACTCGCGGAACTCTACCACTCGATGGGCAGGCTCAGCGAGGCCGCTGAGCTCAGCCGACGGGCCGTCGAGATCACGCGTGACCACTTCGGCGACACGGATCCGAGCCTCGCCAACAGCCTCAACAACCTCGGCGAGATCCAAAAGGGCATGGGTGACTACGCGTCAGCCGAGGAGAATCTGAAGAGGGCGCTGGAAATCCGCCGAGTCACTCTCGGAGAACGACATCCGTACGTTGCCACCAGTTTGAACAATCTGGCGCTGCTCTACGATGCGGCGGGCAACTACCGTGCCGCCGAACCCCTATACCGTCGAGCTTACGAGGCTCTTGCGGCAGCGGTGGGCGACGAGCACCCGAACGTCGCGGTCTTTCTCAATAATCTCGCCTTGGTGTACGAGCACCTGGGCGATTATCGAAACGCCGAGCGACATTTTCGACAAGCCCTGGAGGTCGTCCGCAAGGCATTTGGGAGGAATCACCCCCTTTACGCCAAGTTCCTCGACAACTTGGGGGCGCTTTACGCCGGCTTGGGCGATTACGAGTCGGCCCGCGGTCATATAGAAGAAGCGCTGGAGATAGGCCGGCGCACACTGGGGCCGAAACACGCAGATCTGGCGAGTGGCCTGAACAACCTGGCTGCAGTCCATAAGGCGCTGGCCGATGACGCTCTCGCGGCGCTGCCGGACCGACACCGGACACCCCCGAGCGCGGACACGCTTCGGATAGTGCTGGAACACTACAGGCAAGCAGAACAGCTCCACAGGGAAGCGCTCGACGTCGTGCGCGCGGGCCGGGGAGCGAGGCACCCTGATTACGCGCGCTGCCTTGCCAACCTGGGGGTGCTGCAAGCGTCGATAGGCAATCACGCCGAAGCGGAGGCCTCTCTGCGTCAGGCGATAGAGATCCATCGGGAGGCGCTAGGGGAGAGACACCCACATCTCGCAGGCAGCCTCCACAATCTGGCCAGCCTCTACATGAGCCTGGACGACTATTCGTCGGCCGAGCCGCTCTTGCAGTCGGCCCTGGAGATATACCGGGCCGCTTTGGGAGAGCACCATCCTGACGTTGCCAAGGCACTGAGGAGCCTAGCATGTGTCTACGCGGCGACCTCGCGCCCGGAGGAGGCGCTACGGGTGGCGGAAGACGCCACTGCGATAGACGACCACACGATTGGGCATGTCGTCGCCATGGGCTCTGAGAGTCAGCGAGCCGCGTTTCTCAAAACCACACGAAGCATCTTCTTCGGCTTTCTGTCTCTCGTTTACGCGCACTTCTCATCGTCCGCAGAGGTAGTCCTCAAAGCGTTGGATCTGGTGCTGCGCCGCAAGGCGATCGAAGCCGAGGTCCTTGCAGCCCAGCGCGATGCCGTGCTGCAGGGGTCCTATCCGGAGCTGCGCGAGAAGCTGCATAGACTGACGCTTCTTCGTATGCAGATCGCTCAAAAGGCGCTGGCGGGGCCGGGACAAGAAGGTCTGCGTGCCCACCAGGCGGCTTTGGCTCAGTGGGGCTCCGAAAAGGAGAGCCTCGAGCGAGAGCTCGTGCAGCAGATACCGGAGCTGGACATCGACGAGAAGATTCGGGCCGCGGACCGCCAAGCGGTGGCTGGGGCGCTGCCCCCCGGCACCGTGCTGGTCGAGTTCGTGCGCTTCAACGTCTACGACTTCACCGCCAGAGCTGGTCGAGGCGAGCCCCGCTGGAAGCCGGCCAGGTACCTGGCGTTCGTCCTGCAAGCCGGTCAGCCGGACAGCGCGAAGATGATCGATATCGGAGAGGCGGAGGAAATCGATCATCTCATCGCGGCCCTCAGGAGCGCGATCACGGGTGAGCCTCACGGCCTCGGCGGAAGAGACCTGGGCGCAGAGCAGAAGACGGCGGGCCCCGAGGACACGGAAGTGGGCGGCCGTCTGAAGGAACTGTTGCTGGAGCCTTTGCTCGCCGGAGTCGGAGATGCAAAGCGGATTCTGCTGGCGCCGGACGGGGACCTGACCCGACTTCCCTTCGAGGTCCTTCAGGGGTCGGAAGGACGACACCTGATCGACGAGCGCTCAATCAGCTACGTCTCGTCAGGCCGCGATGTGCTACGCTTCGGCCTGCCTCCCGCACGGCAAGCCACCGAGCCGCTCGTTCTAGCCGACCCGGACTTCGATCTCGGCACCGCGGCCGAGCCACGCGGCCGGCCGGCAGAGCGGCGGCCCAGCAGACGCTCGCGCGATCTGCCACGCGACACCATGCACTTTGTGAGGCTGCCCGGAACGCGCGCCGAAGGGGAGCATATCGCAGACAAGCTTGGTGTAGAACCCTACCTCGGCCCAGCCACCTTGGAGTCCCGGCTGAAGGCCTGCCGCTCGCCGCGCATACTCCACATCGCCACCCACGGCTTCTTCCTCCAAAACCAGCTGGATGCCTCAGCCGTCGGTGTGCGGGACCTGGGTGACGCGCCCTCGCTCAGCGGCGATCTCGCAGACCGTATCGCTGAGTCGCAGCTGGAAAACCCGCTACTCCGAGCCGGTCTCGCCCTCGCCGGCGCCAACACCTGGCTCAGGAATCAGCCCGTTCCACAAGAAGCCGAAGACGGCATCCTGACGGCGGAGGATGTATCGGGTCTCGACCTCATCTGCACGGAGCTGGTCGTACTCTCCGCGTGTGAGACTGGCCTGGGTGAGATCCGAACAGGCGAGGGCGTGTTCGGCCTGCGGAGGGCATTCGTGCTCGCCGGAGCCGACTCCCTGGTCATGAGTCTGTGGAAAGTCCCGGACCTGGCGACGGCGGTCCTCATGGCCAGGTTTTACGAGAACCTCATCGCGAGAAAGCTGCCCCGGAACGAGTCACTCCGGGAAGCCCAACTATATACGAGGGATGTCACGATCCGTGAGCTCGAGGGGACGTGGCTCCGGGAAGAATCGGCTACGCGGTGGCTGGGCCACGACGCGCGGTCGGAGCTAGTTGAACTGGCCCAATCTCCAAGCGACCGGCGGCCCTTCCAGGCCCCGGCCTACTGGGGAGCCTTCATACTGCAGGGTGACCCCGACCCGCTGCACGGCTAGGGAGTTCAGGGAATGGCTAAGGAAGATCAGTCCCTTGACGTATTCATTAGCTACTCCAGCCGCGACCGCGAGAAAGTTCTGGAGATCGCGGACCGGCTGCAGTCGGCGGGCCTGCGCCTGTGGGTGGACAGGAACAAGATCCCTGGCGGGGCCAACTACGGAGTGGAGATCGTCCGCGGTATCAAAGACTGCAAGGTGCTCCTGCTCATGGCCTCTGCGTCTTCGATGCGCTCGCGGAACGTAAAAGCCGAGATCCAGCTCGCGTGGAGATACGAACGGCCCTATCTGCCGCTACTCTTGGAGCCAATGAAGCAGTTTCCGGAGCAGGTGGAGTACTGGCTGGAGGGTTGGCAATGGATCGAAGTCCTCGACCAGCCGCCGGAGCTGTGGTTTCCTCAGGTGCTCGAAGCCCTGGCCTACGCCGGGATTCGCATTTCGGACGTCCCCGGAGCCTCTTCGCTCCAGAGTGTCACGAAGCCAACTCGATTGGTCCACGCGTTGGATGGTCTGCACTCGCTCGCCAGCTTCACGGACCAGATCTGGCCGGTTCCGGCCGACCGCGTTGAGCGGGGCAGTACGAGGTCCATCATGCGGGACCTGGGCGCTCTGCAGGACGACGTGCAGCACGGTTACCGGCTCGGCAGCCGGGTGAGCCTGGCGATCGAGTCGGACCGCGAGGGCCACCTGTTGCTTCTGAACGAGGGCACGTCAGGCAAGATTTACTGCCTCTGCCCCTCGTCGTTTGCACCGGACACGCGTCTGCACGCCGGCCGCGGCTACCTTCCTCAGGAGGGCTCGCGCTTCGATTCGTTCGTGGTGACCGGCAAGCCCGGCCGGGAGCAGCTGTTGGCGATCATCACGGACGAACCGCTCGGATTCGACTGGCTGCCTTCCGACCCCAAGAGCCCGGCCCGCATCCTCGACCAGGATGACATCGATGCCCTGCTGGAGCGCTTGCAGGGGCTGGAGGGCGACCGCTGGATAGCGCTGTCGACCTTCTTCGACGTGATCGCATGACAAGGCATCAGTCAGTCGAACGGAGTTGAAGGGGTAGAAATGAGCTAACCGGAGTAAGGTCTTTACCCAAATCTGCGGAGATCGACCATGTCGTATGCGAACTTCTCGTTGAAAAGCGACGGGCGTGGCGGCGGTGGCTCCAAGCGTCTGTTGCACCGCACGCGGCTGATGCGACTGTGCTTCGCGTTGGCGATGGCCTGGGCAGCTGGGGGGCTACTTTCGGCTTGCGGCGACGATGGCACAGGACCAGCCTCGATCTTTGGCACGTACACCTTACTGACAGTCAACGGCCAGGAAGTGCCCGTCGAGATACAAGGGATTGAGATCACCGCCGGGTGGATTCGACTCGATAGTGATGGCACATATACAATATCAATGACCATCGACGGTGTCCCTCCTGATCCAGGTGACGGTACGTTTACTGTAGATGGATCGAACATAGAATTCAGCGGGGACTACATCGGTAGCGGCACCATCAGCGGGAACACCCTCACCATCGTTGACGAGGGCAATACGTTCGTCTTTCGCAAGTAGCGCTGACGGAAGCTCATCGTTGATGTCCAGCTGAGGAGGGTGGCTTCAGTTGCAGGCAAGCTTGCATCTAGTGCTTGATGCACTCCGCCTCTCCGCACACGTGGTTCGCCGCGACCCCACGCAGCTTGCCGGGCAGCTGGTCGGCCGCCTTCTCTCATCGGACGACCCAACAGTCACAAGGCTGCTGCAGCAGACTCGCGAGTGGAAGGGCGCCGTGTGGGTTCGGCCCCTGTCCGCGCTGCTCACGCAGGCGGGCGGGCCGTTGCTTCGCATCTTGGAGGCCCACAGCAGCTTTGTGACTGCGGTGGCGGTGACGCCGGACGGGCGCCACGCGGTCTCGGGCTCCGGGGACCAGACGCTCAAGGTGTGGGATCTGGAGCGGGGTGAGGTGGTGCGCACCCTTGAGGGGCACGCGAGTGTCGTGTTGGCGGTGGCGGTGACGCCGGACGGGCGCCAGGCGGTCTCGGGCTGCATGGACGGCACGCTCAAGGTGTGGGACCTGGAGCGGGGTGAGGCGCTCCGTACCCTGGAGGGCCACACCCATCCGGTACGTGCGGTGGCGGTGACGCCCGACGGGCGCCAGGTGGTCTCGGGCTCCGATGACCAGACGTTGAGGGTGTGGGATCTGGAGCGGGGTGAGGCGCTCCGTACCCTGGAGGGTCACAGCGGTCCGGTGTACGAGGTGGCGGCGACGCCGGACGGGCGCCGCGCGGTCTCGGGTTCCGAGGAGCTCAAGCTATGGGATCTCGAGCGTGGTGAGGGGCTCCGTACACTGGAGGGCCACAGGGGTTCGGTCTACGCGGTGGCGATGACGCCGGACGGGCGCCGCGCGGTCTCGGGCTCGGACGACGAGACGCTCAGGGTGTGGGACCTGGAGCGGGGTGAGGCGCTCCGTACCCTGGAGGGTCACACCGGTCCGGTGCACGCGGTGGCGGTGACGGCGGCCGGACGGTACGCGGTCTCGGCCTCTTCAGACCAGACGCTCAGGGTGTGGGATCTGGAGCG
>CAYFSW010000012.1:0-5698 GCA_964345885.1 uncultured Gemmatimonadota bacterium
CCGTACCAAGTCCACCTCGTCGTGCTGTCCGGCGGCGACCAAGAGATCGCGCGACAGGGTGATGAGCTTTACGCGTCGTTACGCGAAAGCGGCATCGACGTGCTCTACGACGATCGTGATGCCAGCGGCGGCGTTAAGTTCAACGACGCGGATCTCATCGGCCTGCCGTTGAGACTGACGCTGGGCCGCCGATCGTTGCTGGAAGGTGGGGTCGAACTCAAGCGGCGCGATCGCGACGACCGGCATATCCTCGAGCTCGAGAACACGGTCGATTCAGTGATCTCAGCTATATCAACCTGAAGCCTATTGCGGTGTTCACGGTATCCCTCACCGCGCCCAGCGCGGCGTTGATCGCCCGTTCGACCGCGATGATTCCCATGCCTTCGATGGTCAGCAAGACGGTGCGGGACGCGTTCTTCTGGATCTCCATGTGCAGGCGCGCTTTCTTCTTGGTCAGCTTACCCGCCGCGTGAAGTCGAACGATCATCGCTAGGCTCTCCGCGGTCTTCTTGAACTCAGCCTTCGCGTAATCCTTGATTTCGGGCCAGCTGTCCTCGAGGACCTCTCGCGATGCCTCCAACATCTGCTTCGCCAGACTGGGCACCCTGATAGCCATATCCTCCCCCTACTGGCCCCGCTTCTTGGCCAGCTCCAAAGTCAGTATCGCCTGGAAGCTCTGCTGGAACGCGGCGCGCAAGGGTTCCAGTTCCTCCGGACTTTCGAACCCCAACTTGTGCAGCTCCTCAAGGTTATCCACGTTCTGCGCCACAAGGTCGAGCTGCTCGACGGTGATTTCGTTCTTCGGCCGGGCGGCGGCGCGCACCCTGATAACGCTCAACTCGGCGCGCACCTCATCGTAGAAGCCGATGTAGTTGTCGTAAGCCGCTTGGGGTGTGTAGAGATTGCGCTCGACGTCAATGAAGAAGAGCTCGAACTCGCGTTGCAGCGCCGTGACGGACCGGTCGGTGATCTCATCGTAGTCGGCGACCAGCTTGATCTGGCAGCCGAGAGCGGCCAACGTACCGGCCACGACCGTCAGCTGCAGCGCCCGACGCAGCACCCTCGCGGTAACTCTCCCGCTATGTCTCATGTCGGCCCTCTCCCAGCCAGGACTCGAGGCAACCATCGAAGTAGCCGGTGACGCGTAAGAATGCTCCATTATATACGATATGGCTGGCAGCAGCGATCAACCCGCCAGCGAGTGACAGCCAGAGCGGAAGCAACCCGAAAAACCAGAGGACATTCCCGGCGACAGCGCGCCCCCACTTAACGAAGGTGACGAACGGGCGCACGTGACCAAGCTTCCGCATCAGCTTCGGCCAGAGGACGTACCAGGCGACGAGCAGCGCTATACCCAGAACCCAGACGACCACCGGCACCGGTCGGTTCTCCGGAAACGGCCATACACGTTCCAGCGCATCGCCAAGCGCGGCCAGGAGATCGGCGAGCGACAGGTGAACCTCCCAGCCGGCGACGATCGCAGCGGCGAGTAGGGCGAGGGTGAACAGCCACGCCTCCCAGGCCCGCAGCTTGAGCGACCTGAAGAAACGTAGGGCGCCCGCCTCGACGACTCTCCGTTCAAGCCCCTCCGCAAATCTCCGTGCCGGACAATCGTCGGATCTCATCCGCGGCAGTGGTGCGCGCTCGGCCGGTTTCCAGTTCGGCGACGCGAACGGCGAGCGGCCGAGGTAGCGGCGCACGAAGCGATCGGCGAGCGAATAGCCCTGGTAGACGAGGGCAGCGATCTCACCGTCGCCGAAGGCGTCGAGGTCGGTGCGGATGCAGGCGATCGCTTTCGCCTCGGGATGCGGCGACAGGCCTCCCGAATCGCCGTCCTCGGGAGGCGTGGTCATGTGAAAGAACGCCGCGCCGTCCAGGCCGTATCGCTCGTTGAGATCCTCCCAGGCGGCGCCCTGGCCGTCTACTCCGCTGAGACCGGCCGTAACGCGCCGCTCCTCCCGCAACCTGCGAAGCTGAAGGTTACGAACGTTGTCCATCAGGATCGAGAAGATCCGTCCCATCATCCCGAAGCGGCCGGCCGTCACGCGCCGCTCGACCTGCATCAGGCCGCCGGCATCGCTGGCGATGATGTGCGTGCACTCTTCTTCGAACAGCGCCGACATACCCTGATTGTCGAAGACACCACCGTCGGTCAGGCGCAGCGTCGCCACGTGCGTGTCATCGTAGAGGCCGAGGATCGTGTAGGGCGGAAACACGGGCGGGAAGCAGGCCGAGGCTGCCACCGCATCGGCCAGCGTAATCCTCTCGAAGTCACGCTTCGCCTTCGAGCCGATCAAGAGACTCGTGCGCAGCTGGTAGAGATCGATGACGAACCGCATCAAAGCTTCCAACCGTTCGTCCGACTCGCCGACCAAGCGGCGACATTCGAACCAGACGTCGCCGCCGATCTCGCGCAGCGCCAGCCAAAAGCGGCGAGCGCGTGCCTCCCGCGGCAGGCCCCCCGTGACGCCTTGGCGGGGGCCGCGGCACACATACCACGCCTCCCGCTTGGCGGTCCGCAGTTCGCCCAGCTCACAGGACATGAAACGCCGAAGGGGAAAGCCCTCTGCACAGGTCGCGTCGAGAACCGGCCAGGGCCCGAGGTCGATGCCGGCGTCGGCCAGTACCTCTCGGGCGTGTTTCCCGAAGTCGGCCCTAACATCGGCGTCGGCGTCCTGCCACAGCCGCCGGAGGATCGCCGCAACCACCACCTCGGACCCGAAGTCGCGGGGCGGTGCCTGGACTCGCTGCAAAAGGTCCTCGAGCTCCGGCTCGGCGAGCTCGCGCCGGTAGGCCGCGAGCTCGTCGAGTTCGTCGTAGCGCAGGAACCCGAGCACCGAATCGCCGACCTCGACGCCGGTGAATCGCCAATCGCGACCGGAGTTCAGCGTCGTGGCATTGAGGACGAGCTGCGGGATCTTGGTCGAGTGCGTTCGGTTGTACTCCTCGACCCCACCTGCGACTTCTTCGCCTCCCGGAAAGAAACGAACATCTTTGAGCGCGACCTCGCCCGCTCTCCCAACGCGCTGCAGCTGGCCCTTGTGGCGAAGCTCATCGACGATCCACCTATACAGGTGACGCTGGTACAGGCGGCTCATCCTTTGGGCCAGAGTCGAGTTCGAGATGATGATCCAGAGGGTCGCGAATGGGTTCAACAGCAGCCGCGTGCGCAGATTCTTGCGAACCCCACGCAGAAAGTCACTCTGAACCTCTTCGACTATCTCGATGTAGTCGTCACGCTCCAGATTGGCCTGGCGATCGATGTACTTCTTAAGGACGAGGATGTAGAGCGCGGCGAGTATGGAACCACCGGACACTGTGGAAAGCACTTCCACGTGCCGCAGAACGTCGAGCTCGGCCAGACGCCGCAAGACGCCGAGATGAAAGAAGGACGCCCGGAAGCCGCCGCCGGACAGCGCCAGGCCCAGCTTGCTGCGCCTATCGTTCACCGTGAGGGTCGAGCCTCAACGGAGGCCCGGCGACGAGCCAGGCCTCCGTGGTACTGTGGTACCGAGGTTTGGGATCAGCCACCACCCCTGGGGTCGTGGCCGTAGGTGTGCTCGGTCTGGATCCGGCCGTCGCGCCCCTTGATCTTGAGCTGTCCCCAAGGGTGGGCCTTCTTGGCGAGCCTCTTGCCCGCAACGACTGCCCTCGCCTTGGTCGCGAACTTGCCCTCGGGTGACTTCTTGCCCTGCTTCTTCACGACCCATTCACCCTTCATCGTCTGCACGAAGTACACCGTTCGCTTCGCCATCTCGATCCTCCTTCACTGAGTTGGCCGTGCTCCCGATGTGTAGAGGAAGTCTGGGACGGCGAGGCGCGCAGCGCAAGACTATCGGAGCGTTGGAGGAAACAAAAGGTGAGCACCAGAGACACTGGTGCCCACCCGGTTGATTGAATCGGACTGTCGTCCTCGTAGTGGAGGGATGACAGAAGCCGATCATCCCGCACGCTACGATGTTATTCGCCGTAGTAGCGCTTCGCCTGGATCTTGCCTGTCTTGGCCTTGATCTTCAGGTAGCCTTTCGATTTCTTCGCCAGCGTCCTTCCCTTCTTGACGGCCAGTGCTTTCTTCTTGTGGAAGCTCTCCGGCGACCTCTTGCCCTCCTTCTGCACGTGCCAGCCGTCCTTGTGGCTTTTCACCACAAAAGTCGTCTTCGCCATCTTCACCCCTCCCTGGTGTTAAGCGGCCGGCGCTGGAGTCGTTACAATTATCAGCCCAACGAGCCTTCGGCGCAAGGCTGGCGTTTTAGCTCACGTTTTTCAGGATAGCCAGCAGGTAGTCCCAGAATTTCTCCACCGTGTCGATGTGCATCTTTTCGTCCGGCGAATGAACGCCTTCGAGCGTCGGGCCGAAGGAAATCATGTCCATGCCCGGATGTTTTTCGCCGATAATACCGCACTCGAGTCCGGCATGAACGGCCTGGACGCCGGGCAGCTTGCCGTAGAGCTGCTGGTAGGTCGATTTCGCGACCTTAAGGATCGGCGAATCGAGGTTCGGCTTCCATCCCGGGTAGCCCGAATCCTGCACGACCTTGGCGCCGCTCAGCTCGAGGATCGTTGCGACCGTCTGGACGATCTCTTCGATCTCGGATGCGACGGAGCTGCGTTGGCTGGTCTCCATCGTGACCTTGCTCTTCGTCGTGCTGAGGACTGCGACGTTGGTCGACGTCTCCACCAGCCCCGGAATATCGGCGCTCATTTTCATAACGCCGTGCGGCAGCGCGACGAGCGCTTTGATAATGCCCTCTTGCTGGTCCTTTCTCATCACCTGGCGCTCGACATCGCCGGTCTCGCGCTCCAGAGTGATCGATAGATCAGGATCGACGCTGGCGAGTTCGGCACCGATCGTCTCGTCGAACTTCTTAGCTATCGCCTGCGCCTTGCGGACCTTGTCCTTAGGTACGAAGACCAAGGCCTCGGCCTCGCGGGGAATCGCGTTCCGCTTGCTACCACCTTCGATGTGGGCGAGGCGCGCGCCGATCTCATGTAGCTCATAGAGCACGCGGGCCAGCGTCTTGATCGAGTTGCCCCGTCCCTTATCGATCTCGAGCCCCGAGTGACCTCCTACCAGGCCCTGCACCTTGAGGCGCATGGGGACCGAGCCGCCCGGCCCCCGCATGAAGTTCACCCGCCAAGTACCGGAGGTGTCCCGGCCGCCGGAGCAACCGACAAAGATCTCGCCCTCTTCCTCGGAATCCAGGTTGAGAAGGATCCTGCTCTCGACGAAGCCGGGCTTGAGAAAGCCGGCGCCGGTGAGCCCGGTCTCCTCGTCGACGGTGAACAGGAACTCGAGTGGCCCGTGCTCGAGAGAGCGATCCTCCATGATCGCCAGGTTCGTGGCGACGGCGATGCCGTTGTCGGCGCCCAGGGTCGTGCCGTCGGCCATCAGGAGGTTACCCTGGCGAACGAGACGGATGGGGTCCTTCTCGAAATCGTGCTCGACGCCCTTGTTCTTCTCGCACACCATGTCGAGGTGACCCTGCAGGCAGACGCTAGGCGTGCCCTCACGTCCGGCGGCGGCCGGTTTCTTGACCACCACATTCAGCGCACCGTCCTGCTTCGCCTCGAGGCCGAGCCGTTTGGCGATCCCCACGACGTAGTTCGAGATCTGCTTCTCGTTCTTCGACTCGCGCGGGATCTGGCTGATCTCGGCGAAGTATCTCCATACGGGTTCAGGCTTCAATCCAGCAATCGC
>CAYFSW010000013.1:0-12504 GCA_964345885.1 uncultured Gemmatimonadota bacterium
GGCGATCACGATGGTTACGAGGAAGCGCGAGATCGGGCGCTGGCGCTCAACCCCCGGTTTGCGGGTCTGCACAATACGTTGGCCGAGCTGAGCGCGCGGAACCGGCTTTACTTCGAGGCAGTGGAGTTCGCGGGTCGGGCGTTGGAGCTCGACCCGAAGTCGTGGCGCGGTTTCGGATTGCTGGGCATCAACCAGCTCCGCGTCGGGATGATTGAGGAGGGGAGGGCGAACCTCGAGAGCGCGTTCGCCGGTGATCCGTTCGACGTCTGGACGAAGAATACGCTCGACCTGCTGGACACGTTCGAGGAATACGATGAGGCACGGACGGAACGGTTCCTCGTCACGATAGATGGCAAAGAATCCGAGCTGCTGTCGCTCTACTTCGCCGAGTTGGCCGAGGAAGCCTACGATCGTTTGGCGATGCGATACGGCTTCCGGCCGCGGACACCGGTGCGCGTCGAGGTTTATCGCAGTCACGCCGACTTCTCGGTCCGCACCGTCGGTCTGGTGGGCTTGGGCGCCCTCGGGGTGAGCTTCGGCCCCGTCATCGCGATGGACTCGCCGTCGGCCCGCGACGCCGGCGAGTTCAATTGGGGTTCGACCTTCTGGCACGAGCTGGCCCACACGTTCCACCTGAGTATGAGCGAGCATAGGGTGCCTCGCTGGTTCTCCGAGGGTCTGGCCGTCTATGAAGAGCGCCGCGCCAGGCCGGGCTGGGGCGCGGACGTGACACCGGCGTTCCTGATGGCCTATCTGCAGGGCAGGCTGCTGGCGGTGGGCGAGCTGAACAACGGTTTCGCGCGGCCGGCGTTTCCCGAGCAGCTGATGTTCTCGTACTACGAGGCATCCCTCGTCGTCGAGTTCATCGAGCGAGAATTGGGTGCTCAGGCGCTGATCGACATGTTGAGCGCTTTCCGGGACGGTGCCGGTACGGCCGAGGCGTTCGAGCGCGTGCTGAACGTCGGTGTCGATGAGTTCAACGATCGGTTCTTCGAGCACTTCGAGGAGCGGTTCGCCGGGCCGCTTGCGGCGCTGCGACCGGACAGGCAACTGGAGCACGGTGAGCGGCCGGACCGTGATGATCTGGAAAGGTGGGTTCGCGAAGATCCCGAAGATTTCCGCTCACAGCTGATTCTCGGGCGTATCCTGCTGGAGGAGGGTGCAATCGACGAAGCGGTGACCCACCTCGAGCTTGCGAAGGCGCTCTTCCCCCGGTATGCGGGACCGGCCAGCCCCTACTGGCACCTGGCGCAGGCCCATAAACAGCGCGGCGCGTTGACTGAGGCGGCGGCGGAGCTCGACGCGCTGACGGCGATCAACGGGCGCGACTATCGAGCGAACCTCGAGCTGGCCGAGCTACGCGAGGCATTGGGCGACTCAGCGGCTGCGGCCGCCGCGCTGGAGCGCCTGAACTACATCTATCCCTACGACATGAGCCTGCACGCGCGGCTCGCCGGGCTCTACTCCGGGCTCGGCGAGCACGCGAAGGCGATCCGTGAGCGGAAGGCCGTTCTGGCGCTGGATCCGGTGGATCGGGCGGAGGCTACCTACCAGCTGGCACGCGCCTATCTCGACGCGGGTGACCTGAGCCTGGCGCGCCGCACAGTGCTCCGCGCACTCGAGGACGCGCCCAGCTTTGAGGCGGCGCAGGAGCTGCTGCTCGAGATACGGGCCAGGGGCAGCGGAGGCGGAACGTGAGTAGGCGCGTGGCTTGGACATTATTGCTGGGGCTGCTGACCATTCTGCTGGCCGAGCCGTTGGCGGCGCAGTCACGCCGGATGCGCGAGGGTGCGCGAGGCGCCCAGGGCATCGATTTCGATGAGTTCAACATCTCGTACAACGGGCGATTCTCGTTCGTGAGGCTGCGCTTCGACCCGCTTCCCGAGTACGGCGGTCGCGGCTGGGGCGGCCGCGACCTGAAATGGGATCACGATTACCCGCGCGCCGAGCGACACTTCACGAAGATACTCGACGAGATCACATCGATCGGTCCGAACTTCGATGGCAGCGTCATCCTGAGCGTCGACGACCCGGAGCTCTTCAGGTATCCGGTCGCCTATATGTCGGAGCCGGGTTTCTGGACGCTTACGGTGGAGGAGGCCGCGAGCCTGCGCGATTACCTGCTCAAGGGTGGTTTCGTGATTTTCGACGACTTCGCGAGCCGCCACTGGTTCAACTTCGAGGATCGGATGCTCGAAGTGCTACCGGAGGCACGCATCGTGGAGTTGGATGCGTCGCACCCGATCTTTCATTCGTTCTTCGAGATCAACTCGCTCGATCATACGCACCCGTACTACGGACTGAGGTCCGAGTTCTACGGCATCTTCGAGGAGAACGACCCTGAAAAGCGACTCATGGTGATCGTGAACTACAACAACGACATCGGTGAGTCGTGGGAATGGTCGGACACGGGGTATATCCCCATAGAACTTTCAAACGAGGCGTACAAGCTGGGTGTCAACTACATCGTCTACGCGATGACGCACTAGGGTCGGTGTGCGGTATACAGTGCGTCGGTGCCGCGCTGCCGAACAGCTCACCGCTCACGGCACATTGCATACCGCATGCCGGACACGGAGGAAGGAACAAAGAGATGGCAACCGATAACAATACGGCACTGGACGAGCAGGACGACATCGCCCTCGCCGAGCGGATGCAGGAGGCCTACAAGCGAATCATGGGCGAGCTGCACAAGCTGATCGTCGGCCAGGACGAGGTCATCGAGCAGGTGCTGCTCTCACTGTTCGTGGGAGGTAACAGCCTGATCGTCGGTGTGCCGGGGCTCGCGAAGACGCTCTTGATCCACAGTATCGCGCAGGTGCTGGATCTGAAGTTTTCGCGGATACAGTTCACCCCTGACCTGATGCCATCGGACATCACAGGGACCGATCTGATCCAGGAGGACGTCGAGACGGGTCAGCGCAAGATGGTTTTCGCGCCCGGGCCGGTCTTCGCCAACATCGTGCTGGCGGACGAGATCAACCGGACACCGCCGAAGACGCAGGCTGCGCTGTTGGAGGCGATGCAGGAGCACCGTGTGACAGTGCAGGGTCGGACCTACGACCTGGGTGAGCCGTTCCACGTCTTCGCGACGCAGAACCCGATCGAGCTCGAGGGCACATACCCGCTACCCGAGGCGCAGCTCGATCGTTTCATGTTCAAGATCAACATGGACCACCTGCCGTTGGACGAGGAGCTGGAGGTGGTACGCAGCACGACCGCGGTTCAGGAGTACCAGTTCGAGAACGTCGTGACCGGCGACGACATCCTCGCGTACCAGCAGCTGGTCAGGAAGGTGCCGGTATCGGAGGCGGTCTTGCGGTTCACCCTCGACCTGGTGCGGACCACCCGGCCGAACGGCGACGGGTCGCCCGAGTTCATCGCCAGGTGGGTCTCGTATGGTGCCAGTGTGCGGGCGGCCCAGTATCTCGTCCTCGGTGCGAAGGCGCGGGCGCTGATCCGTGGCCGTTACCACGTGAATTTCGACGATATCAAGGCGTTGGCGGGGCCGGTCCTCAGGCACCGGATCCTGACGAACTTCCACGCCGAGTCGGAGCAGGTGACTTCTGATGAGCTGATCGATCAGCTGCTCGAAGCGGTACCGACGCCGAGTTCGGGGCTGTGAAGGTTTCCAGCTTCCTCGACCCGGCGGTCCTGGCGCGGATAGACAATCTGGAGTTGCTGGCCAGGACGGTTGTGGACGGCTTCATCAACGGGCTGCACCGCTCGCCGTATCTGGGGCTGTCGATCGATTTCGCCGAACATCGCCAGTACATGCCGGGCGACGACATCCGCCGGATCGACTGGCGGGTGTACGGGCGGACCGACCGGTTCTATGTGAAGGAGTTCGAGGCGGACACCAACGCGAACTTCGTCGTGGTACTCGACGTCTCGCGCTCGATGGACTACGCGAGCGGAGAGATCTCCAAGCTCGACTATGCGCGTTATCTCGCCGCCTGTCTGAGCTACTTCTCACGCCGGCAGCGCGACCGGGTGGGTCTGGCAACGATCGCCGGCGCGCTCGTGGACTTCGTGCCGCCGTCGGCGAAGCACCTGGACATAGTACTTCACACGATCGACCGGGCGCAGCCGCATGGAGGCGGGGATCTGGCGGGCCCGCTGCTCAAGATCGCTGAAGCGATCCGCGGTCGCAGCATCATCGCGCTGATCTCGGACCTCTACGAAGACCCGCGTGCCGTGCTTCGCGCGGTGAGCTACCTCAAGAACAAAGGGAACGACATCATCGTCTTCCAGGTGCTCGACCCGGCCGAAATCGAGTTCCCGTTCGAGGGGCCGGTGCATTTCGAGGATTTGGAAAGCGGAGAGCGCGTACCGGTTGTGCCGGAACTCCAGCGCGAGGGCTACCGGGAGCTGATGCGATCGCACCTGGACGATGTTTCACGGCTACTGCTGGATAACCGTATAGACTATTCGCTGTTCAACACCTCTGATCCGCTGGACCATGCGTTGTTCAGTTATCTGCTGCGACGCGAGAAGTTGAGTCGGGTGCGCTGATGGGCTTCTCGTTCCTCGCACCGCTCTTCCTGGCCGGTATGGCAGCGATCGCCGTGCCGATCATCATCCATCTGACTCATCGCCAACGGAAAGAGGCCATCGTCTTTCCGTCGCTGATGTTCGTGCGGCAGATCCCTTACCGCACGGTGCGGCGCCAACGGATTCGACACTGGCTGCTGTTCCTGATGCGCAGCGCGGCGATCGTGCTGGTGGTGGCGGCTTTCGCCAGGCCATTGCTCGACCGCTCCACCGCAGCAGCGGCCGCGTTCGCCACGGCGCGGGAGGTCGTAATCCTTCTCGATCGCTCCCACAGCATGGCATACGGCGATCGTTGGAGTCGGGCTCAGGACGCGGCGCACCGCGTCGTCGATGGAGTGGGGCCTGACGATCGGGTGACGCTCGTGCTGTTCGGCGAGCGGGCCGAGGCGGTCGCACAACCCACCGCCGACCGGGCTTTGCTGCGCGCGGCACTCGATGCGGCCGAGATAGGCTCGTCGGTGACTCGTTACGGGCCTGCGTTCCAGTTGGCGCGGGAGATAACGGAACGATCGGACAAACCGCGCAGCGAAGTCGTCTTGATCACCGACTTCCAAAAGGCCGGTTGGGATCCTCGTCAGGCGGTACGACTACCGGAAGGAACGGGACTGACGAGCGTAGACCTGTCGGAGGATCACACGACGAATCTGGCGGTGACCGGGGCGGCTCTGACTCGGAGCCGGGACGGGGGACGCGAGGATGTTACGGTCACGGCCAGGCTGGCGAACCTGGGGGGCGACGCTCTCGGAGACATCCCGGTCTCGCTGACGGTTGGCGGGGAACGGCTCCAGGAACAGCGGATCGACCTCGAGCCGGGCGCGTTCGTCTCGCTCCACTTCGAGCCGTTCGTGTTACAGAGTCGTCCGCTGCGCGCGGCCCTTCGAGCCGGTGACGATGCGCTGCCCGGGGACAACGCCTTCCACTTTCTGGTCGTGCCTGACGAACCGTTGGGTGTCCTGATTATCGAGCCGCGAGGCTCCGGTGCTGATCATAGCCTCTATCTGCGGCGCGCCCTTGAAGTCGGGGGCCGGCCGGGCTTTCGGGTGGCCACGGGCCGGATCACGCAGCTGAGCCCTGCCGCTGTCGACGGTCAGGCGGCGGTAATCCTGAATGACGCGCCGTTCCCGACGGGCGCCGTAGGCCGGCGGCTGCGGGAGTTTGTCGAGGCAGGCGGCGGGTTGTTGGCGGTGTTGGGGCGGTGGAGCCCGCCCGGCGCCTGGCCGGCTGAAGGGCTCGAGTTCCTTCCTGCCAGCTTCGGCGGGCCGGTCGATCGGTCCGCTGCAGGGGGCGGCACGCTCGGATACCTGGACTACGATCATCCGGCCTTCGAGTTATTCCGAACTCCGCGAAGCGGTGACTTCTCGGCGGCCCGCTTCTATCGCTATCGGCGGACGGACGCCGGCGAGCTGGGTCGGTCCGTGGCACGGTTCGACGACGGCTCGGCGGCGATGGTGGAAGGTCGTCGGGGTGAGGGCACGGTGCTGTTGTGGGCGTCCGATCTGGAGAACTTCTGGAACGACCTGGCCGTGCAGCCGGTCTTCCTGCCGTTCGTTCACGAGGTTGTCAAGCATCTCGCAGGCTACGTGGAACCGAAATCCTGGTACGAGGTCGGAGACGTCGTCGACCTGACGCAGAACATAGAGGCGCTGGGCGACGTTGACATAGAGGGAGCGGAGCTCGTCTTCGAGAGCCCTTCGGGCGAACGTACGGTTCTGGAGTTGGGCGACGAGCCAGCGATGGTGCGGCTCGAGGAGGCCGGTTTCCACGAGCTGCGACCGGCGGGCGATGGGGGGAGCTGGTCGATCACCGCCGCTGCAAACCTCGATCCGAGCGAGTCAGATCTAACGCCTCTCGACCCCGAAGAGCTAACGGCGGCGGTCACTGCGCAGGGCGAGTCCGAAGAGGCGAATCTCGAGGCTGTGGTACTGTCGCCGCAAGAACGCGAGCGACGTCAGGGACTGTGGTGGTACCTGTTGGTGGGGGCCGCGGGCCTCCTGCTGGCCGAGACGCTGATATCGAACCGCACACGAGGGAGCTATGCCAAGCGATAAGAGACCTCGAGGAGACGAGCTGCTCAAGGTAATCCGCTCGGTGCGCAGGCGGTGGCGCTTGCGGGTCGCGTTGCGCGGCATCGCTATCGTCTTGGGCGCGGGGACCCTCGTCTTCGTGATCTCCGCCTACGGACTGGACCGGTTGCGTTTCGACCCGGGGGCGGTGATCGCCTTCCGCGTCTTCGCTTACCTGGCGCTTGGCATCCTGGTTCTGCGCTTCCTCGTCCTACCGCTCTGGCGGAGCGTTCCCGATGAGCGTGTGGCCCTTTACCTCGAGGAGCACGAACCCTCACTCGAAGCACGGCTCCTGAGTGCGGTCGAATTCAGCAGCGAGGAAGGTGAGGCCCACGATTCCAGTTCGCCGGCCTTCGTTCAGCTGCTTGTGGAGGGTGCGGCGGAGAAATGCGCCGAGCTCGACTACGGGCGGCGCGTCGAAGCCACACCGCTGGCCCGCACGTCAGGTCTGCTGGCCGGGACGACGCTCGCCGCGTTGGCCGTCGTCTTCCTGTCACCGCCCTTCGTGCGCCACAGTACGCCGTTTCTGATGCCGTTCGGCGAGGCCGCGTTGGAGAACCCGTATGCGATTGCGGTTTCACCCGGCGACACGCGCGTCGCCCGTGGTGCGGAGCTCAAGATCACGGCTCAGCTCCAGAATTTCGATGCCGACGAGGTCGAGATCGCCGTCCAGCGAGGGCCGGCTGCCGAGTGGGAGCGCTTCCCGATGGGTATCGAGGAAGAGACCGGCAAGCGCCAGTTCTACCTCTTCGAGCTGAATGAGGCTACGGAGTACTTCGTCGAGGCGAGCGGCGTGCGGTCGAACCTGTTCCGCATCGAAGTCGTCGATCTACCCTTCGTGCAGGGGCTCATTCTCGAATACCATTTCCCCGCCTATGTCGGGTTGCAGCCGCAACGCCAGGAGGATGGTGGCGACATCGCGGCGCTCAGGGGCACCGAGGTGCGGTTCTACGTAACGCCGACGGTCCCGGTGGCGGGTGGCGCGATCGAGGTGGAGGATCAGGAGGAGATCGCGCTGGCCGCAGCGGAAGACGGCACACTTACCGGTAGCCTCAACATCCAGCGCGACGGCATGTATCGTATCGTCTTCGAGAGCTTCGGTGGCGACAGCGTCGTCGGTTCACCCGATTATCTGATCGACGTACTGGCGGACCAGCCACCCTACGTTTCCTTCGCGAAGCCGGGCCGTGACATCAAGGTCACGAACGTCGAAGAGGTGTTCACGGAGGTCGAGGCGGAGGACGATTACGGTGTCGGCCGCATCGAGCTGGTCTACTCGGTCAACGGTGGTCCGGAGGAGACGCTCGAGCTGTATAGCGGGGCCAGGCGCGATGTCAGCGCGGCGCACACGTTCTACCTCGAGGAGCTCGAGCTGGTGCCCGGCGACTTCATCTCCTACTACGCGCGTGCAGCCGACCGTAACCGCGTGAGCGGGCGCCAGAGCACGACCACCGACATCTATTTCATGGAATTGCGTCCCTACGACCGTGAGTATCGGCAGTCGGAGCAGGCGAATATGCCAGGCGGTGGGGGAGGGGGCGGCTTCGATAGCTCGCTGGCGCAACGCCAGCGCGATGTGATCGCTGCGACCTTCAAACTGGTGCGCGACCGCGAGACCTACTCGGAGGAGGATTGGAACGAGAACATCGCTACCGTGGCACTCGCCCAGGGCAGGCTGCGCGAGCAAGTGGAAGCGCTGGTCGCCCGGATCAGGGCGCGTGGCATAGTCCAACTGGACTCGAGCTTCCAGGCGATCATCGAGGCGCTGCCCCAGGCCGCGCTCGAGATGGGTGCGGCCGAGGAACTCCTGGGTGAGCGCCGGCCGGAAGAGGCCCTGTCTCCCGAGCAGCGCGCGCTGCAGCAACTACAGCGGGCCGAGGCCGCGTTCCGCGAGGTGGAGGTCAGCCGTAACCAGGGCGGTGGAGGCGGAAGCGGCGGCCAGCCGAACGTGGAGGAATTGGCCGAACTGTTCGAGCTGGAGCTCGACCAGCAGAGGAACCAATACGAAAGCGTACAGCGCGAGCAGCGCCAGCAGGTCGACCAACAGATCGACGAGACGTTGCAGAAGCTGCAGGAGCTGGCGCGGCGCCAGCAGCAGGAGAACGAGCGACTGCGAGCCCAGGCCAACGACTCGCGCAACCAGTCCGGCGGCAGTGCGTCGCAGCGGCAGCTTGCCCAGGAGGCGGAGGAGCTGGCGCGGCGGCTGGAGCGGTTGTCGCGCGAGCAGTCGCTGGCCGAGCTCAACCAGACCGCGCGCGAGTTGCGCGAGGCGGCGGAGAGAATGCGCCAGGCGGCAGCGAACTCGAGGAGCGGCGGCCTGTCGGAGGGCCTTTCAGCTTTGGATCGCCTGAGGGAGGCGCGTCGGTTGCTGGATGAGAACCGCGCCGCGGGTCTGGAGCGTGACGTAGAGGATGCCTTGCGGCGCGCCGAACGTCTGGCGGAGGAACAGCGCCAGGTCATCGAGGACGTGGAGCGGTTAGCCGAGGGCGGGAACCAGTCGGCGCGGCTGCGCCGCCTGATGGAGCGCAAAGAACAGATGGCGGAGGAGACGGCGGAACTGGAGGCCGACCTGGACCGCCTAGCGCGAGAGTCGCGCAGCGAGCAGCGTGACGCGTCGCGCCGGCTGCGGGAGGCGGCGAACGCGATACGTGACGACAAGCTCGAGGACAAGATCCGCTATTCGCGCGGCGTCGTGCAGCAGCGCTCGCTGGAATACGCTCGGAACTTTGAAGAGGAGATCGCCGGCGACATCGAGGGGTTGCGCGAGCGAATCGAGACGGCTCGCGACGCTATCGGCGAGTCCGACGAGCAGCGGCTCGCCCGCACACTCGATGAGGCGCGGGATCTGACGCGCTCGCTCGAGTCACTGGAGGAGCGTGTCCAACAGCAGACGGAGGGTGGCCAGCAGGGTGAGGCTGCCGGCCAACAGCAGGGCGGCCAGCAGCGAGGCGAGCAGGGACAGACCGAGCAAGGACAACCGAGCGGCGGGCAGCGGTTCAACGAATCGACTGCCGACGGCTTCCCCGGATTCACGCCGAGTGATGTCCGGCAATTCCGCCGCGAATTCCGGGAGCGGCGCGCCGAGGCGGAGCGCCTGCAGGAGTCTCTAGAGGCGCAGGGGATCGACGCCGGCGAACTCGAGACCATCATCGACCGCTTGGGCCGCCTCGAGAGCAGTCGCGTCTGGGGTGATCCCAAAGGACTGGCCGAGCTTCAGGCCGAGGTCATCCAGGGGCTGAAGGAGTTCGAGTACGTGCTGCGTCGGCAGCTGGGCGGCGGCGACGAACGAGAGCTCTTGCTCACGGGCTCCGACGACGTACCACCCGGTTACCGTGAGCTCGTCGAGGAGTACTACAAGGCCCTGGCGGAGAGTAATCGGCGCTAGGCCTCCTCAGAATCCGTGACGCTTGCGCAAAGCACTACACTTCGCGATAGTCGACGGCGATCCGTAGTCGTGTGGGGCCGGGTTCAGAATTGCCCAGCTTCTCCGGAGGTCTTCCGCCGTGCTGCCGCGCAGCTCCTGCCCACCATATCGGCGATTCGCCGCTATCTATCCGTGTGACCTGCCGACGAAGTTTCCAAGAGAACACATAGCGCGAACCACTTTCGGCTTTCTGCACAACTCCCGGGAGGTTGTTATGAACCGGTCGCGAGCCATTACGGTCTTGGTCGCCGTCGTAGCCTCCTCGCTGAGCGGGTGCAGCGAGTCACCCACCCTCGTGGTGAGCGGGAGCGTGGTCGGGCACGATGGGGCGCCCATGCCGCTGGCACACGTTCATCTGCTGCGGCCGCTCGATTTGATGTTGGACAATCATCCGCTCGTTTCGGCAGAGGCCGCTGCGGATGGCCGCTTCGAAATCGCGACGGCCGACAGCGGTGTGTTCTACCTCGTGTTCACGGGTGTTGATCATGAAAGGAAGCAGGTACCGCTGATAGTCGAAGGACCGGTGGAACTAGCGCTCGATGTGCGTCTCGCGACGCCCGAGTACGTGGATGACCTCAGTGGGGTCAAGGTCATCGGTGAATTCAACGACTTCGAGGTGGCTTCTGCCAGGGATATGAGGGAGCGGCCGGACGGCAGCTTCGTCTTGGAAATCGAAGCGGACGCGGACTCGCTGGCCTATCAGCTCACCGGGATCCTTCAGTCGGGGCACCGCAGCAGCGGCACTGAGTCTGACTCTTATGTCGCGGATACCCATGGCGACTATCGATCCGTCCTGCGGGCGGAGGGCGGCAAGGTCACGATCACCTTCGACCCAACGCGGCTGCCCCGGTCCGACCAACCGGCCAGCGTAGTCTTCAGCGATCCCGGATCCACGCAGGCCCGGTTGGCATCACTGACCGAGGAGCTGGAGGGGCACATCGCGGATTGGGCCGAGGCGTACGAGGAAGCTGCGCAAACGGGCGAACCGCTGAGCTATGATTGGACGAGCACGGTCGAGGAGCTCGGGCTGCGGGCGGAAGGCGAGGAAGACCTTCTGATCCGTCAAGCTCTGGCTTATATCACGATTCTATTGACTTCGTACGGCGCGGAGCTCGACTCGGCCACCGCTGGGTGGTCGTTCGACGAGTTGCCGCCCACTTCACATCTCTGGTCTGTACAGCCTTTCGCGATCCCCATGGTAGCAGCGGCCGCGTTTAACTCACTCGAGGGTGAAGGTGAGTCATCTGGCGAGGGTGAGGGTGCCCATCCCGCCTGGCTGGATGGCTACGTCGCGTACATGGACGCGGGCGCTGCGACGCACCCCGATGGGGACGTCAGGGCGACCATGCTGATGGCCGTGGTTTGGCTGGCCCGCCAGGCCGAGGACGAGAATCTGGGGCGAGAGTACTACGGGCGACTTCTCGCCGACTACCCGGATTCGCCCGCCGCCGACTGGGCGCGGGAGTACGCGCCGGACCGGAACATCCAGGTGGGGAAGATGATCCCCGAGTTCTCGTTTGCGTCACTGGACGACCCCACGGTGAGTATCAGTCGCGAGTCGCTCCTGGGTACGGTGTACCTGATGGACTTCTGGGCGACCTGGTGCGTCCCTTGCATCGCCGAGCTGCCGAACCTCGACGAGCTCTACGAGAAGTACGGAGGGCAAGGATTCCAAATCGTCAGTTTTTCGTTCGACGAGCAGCTAGATGCTGTGATCGAGTTTCGCGAGGAGCACCGGGCGATGCCGTGGTTGCACGTGCACATCCCCGATGCCTGGGACGACGAGGCCATGCATCCGTTCGAAGTGTTCGCGATCCCCAAGGCGATTCTGGTGGGCGCTGACGGGATGATCATCGGGACCGACGAAGACGTCCGCGGAGAGAAGTTGCAGGAAACGCTGGCGCGGGTGCTGGGTGAGGGTCCGGTGCAGGGTGCGACGTACTAGTCTGACCCCGCTTTGGCGACGGCGTCCCGGACCATCGAGACCGTGTAGGAATCGAACTTGAAGGGCTGCTCGTAGCCCGTGGCTGGACCGTAGACCGCCAGCAACGGGATCCCCACCCAGCGCAGCTCGGCTAGCTTCGCCTTGCCCGGCGGATTGTCGGTCGTCAGGTCGACCTTGATGGGGATCACGTAGGGCCGCGCCAGCAACTCGACAATCTCCTTTTGGTGCAGCACCCCAGCCTCCAGCGCCTTACAGTTGAGGCACCATTCGGCGGTGAAGTCGAGGACGATCACGTCGCCGCGCCGCACCGCATCCTCGAAGCGTTCGGGCGTATAGTAGACCCAGTCGATGGGGCCGTGACTGCTCAAGCCACGCGCCAGGCTGAGACTCGTCACGGCGAAGACGAGCGCGATGGCCGCGACCATAGCCCGCCGCGCTGTCGACTTCGTGAGTGAGAACGTGCGAAAAGTCAGCCAGGCGCAGGCGGCGGCGACACATCCCGCCACCCCCCACCAGAA
>CAYFSW010000014.1:0-9722 GCA_964345885.1 uncultured Gemmatimonadota bacterium
GGCCGGGGCACGGAAGTTGACTAGACGATACAGCCTACGAGCCGCTCGCTAGCGGCCCGGCATTAAACAACACAGTCGGTACTCAATCGATAAGGAGAGCACCTGAACATGGAACTCAATCCTCGACTCAACACCGCCATGCACGCAAGCGCTGTTCTGGCGCTGACAGCCCTCGCTCTGCTGGCTGACGGCCGCGTTCGGGCTGAGCCGACAACGCGGGACGTGGCCTCCGTCCTGGAGCGGGGCGATATACTCACTCACCGCGGTCGCTTCGATGCTGCTCGCGCGGTTTACGAATCGGCGGCGGAGGCGGTGCGCAGCGAGGGCCTGCTGCCGGACCGCGAGCTGCGGCGCATCGCCAACGCCTACTACTTCGAGGGGCGCTACAGAGAGGCCTCCGCCACGCTCAAGCAGCTGGCGGACGAGGCACAGGCACGGAAGGACCCGAACGCCCAGGCACTGGCGATAGCCGATGCAGTTTGGATGAGCGTCCTCGCAGGTAGTGCGGAAGAGGCGCAGCTCAGACAGCGGTTGCAGGAGATCTCTGATACATCAGCTCTCTCCCAAGCCGTCCGTGACGCTATCGGCTCCGATCCAGCCGGAGATCTGCGGGTCTTCGCACCACACATCACGGCCAGCTGAACGAGCGGGGCCTTTCGGGCCTGCAGCTCACCGGGAGACTAGAAGGGCTCGCTGATCGCACAGCGAGCCCTTGTTGTGTTGGGCAGCCCTGGACAGGCAACCCTGCGGGGTGCAGTGTGCGTCAGACCAACAGCCCGCAGGACGAGCCTCGACCGTCGCCATCCATGGGGAGAAACTCGATGAAGCGCCAACCGTACGCGACTCGCGTCGCCGCCTTGCCGTTCGCTCTCTCTCTCTGCTTGACGACCCAGCAATCCCTCGAGGCGCAGTCGGTGTTCGAGGCGGCGGCAGCAGGCGATGCCGCCACCGTGCGTGAGTTACTGGCCAACGAACCCGATCTTATTGCCCAAACGGACGAACGCGGACGCACTCTCCTGCAAGTCGCCGCGGCTTCCGGTCACGTGGAGGTCTGCGAGGCGCTCGCCGGTGCGGGAGCCGAGCTGAACGTAGCAGATGAGGACGGCGAGACTCCGCTCCACTCGGCGATTCGGCGCAATCGGTTGGCCGTCGCCAGCTTCTTGCTCGAGCACGGCGCCGACACAGAGGGACGAAACATGAGGGGCCGCACACCTCTCCTCCTGGTGGCGCGGGAAACCGGGAACCTCGAGATGGCGCGGCTGCTCATCGCCGCCGGCGCCGACGTCAACGCTGTGAGCCGCTACGACGAAACCCCGCTCGATCTAGCGGCCTGGAGGGGTTTTCGCGGCCTGGTGAACCTGTTCCTCGATTCGGGGGCCAGGCTTCCTTCCTCAGGCACCTGGGCCGCACAGTCTCTCGTCATGCTGAGCGCCGAGAAGGGGCTCGACCGCCTCTTCGTGCTCCTCGACGACTCGGATACCGACCTCACCATGCGCAACGACAACGAAGGCTCGCTACTGCACTCGGCGAGCCAGGGTGGTTCGGCGCATATTGTGGCACGTCTGCTGGAGGCGGGTTTCGACGTTAACGAGCGGGACCGCTACGGTCGCGTCCCGCTCCACTACGCGGCTGAGCTGGGGCGTGAGGACGTGGCCCAGACGCTCCTGGATCGGGGCGCCGACATCGACGCCCGCAGCCTGTCCGGCGTGTCGGCCTACAACACGGCCAAGGCGGTCGGCCGCGAGCCGATGGCGCGTTTTCTGGCCGCGGCGGGGGCGAGCACCGAGCCGCGCACTTTCCCCGTTCTCGAGGGGCCCTATATGGGGCAAACCCCGCCCCCCGCGGGTGCAGAGCCGGCCTTGTTCGCACTGGACATCGTTTCCAGCCATCGCTTCCAGCACGGGACCGTCGCGTTCTCACCCGACGGCACGGAAGCTTACTGGTCGACGGAGATGGCACTCCCCGACTCGGGTTACTCAACCGGGATGATGGTCTTCTCACGCATCATCGACGGCCGCTGGTCGGAGCCGGTGCCGGTGCCCTTCTCGCGCCTCGGCTGGAGCGACGATGTGCCGATCTTCGCTCCCGACGGCCAACGACTCTATTTCCTGTCAGTGCGCCCGACGGGCGATGAGGAAGGTCGACAGGCCGAGCGGATCTGGTACGTGACGCGTGGCCCGCACGGCTGGTCCGAGCCGCAAATCATCGAGGGCGGCCCCAACACGCTCGACCTCCATTGGGAGTTCTCGGTGGCGGCCGACGGCAGCATCTACTCGCCCGGCGACGGCGACATCTGGGTGTCCCGGCTGGTAGACGGCGTTTACCAGGCGCCGGAGAACCTGGGCGCGCCGGTCAACAGCGATGCGGGCGAGGGCGCACCGTTCATCGCTCCCGATCAGAGCTACCTCATCTTCATGCGCGTCCGCCACGAGGAGAACATCGGCTTTGTCGACTTGTGGATAAGCTTCCGGGACGAATCCGGTCGCTGGACCGAACCGCTGAACCTGGGGGAACCGGTGACCAGCAGGGGCAATGAGATCTGCCCGATCGTGTCGCCCGACGGACGGTACCTGTTCTTCAACAGCAACCGCGCCGGCAACGACGACAACTACTGGGTAGATGCAGGCTTCATCCAGGAATTGAGGCGCGAGGCCCTTCGCGGACAACCCCGGTGATGCGATGTATTAGGTCGTAGACCTGTAGCCCTGAGCCGAGAGGGCGGGTGGTGAGGGTCCCGGACGCTGCAGCTTCCCTTCGAGCTTCTCGATCAGAGCGGCGAAGATATCGCGGGAGTAGTCTTCCATCCTCCATACTTCCACCGCCCCTCCGCGGCGGAAGATCACACGCACCGCCGTCTGTTGCTCGCCCAGCCGCTGCACGACCACGCGGAGAATGCTCGGGGGCAGTCTCGGACCAATCCGAGATTGGACGTAGTTCACGCAGACGATCACCCAGGTGCTGTCGTTAACGGGATAGTGCTCGCGGAGCACGAGTCCCACCTCCTGCACGGCCTCGCGGGCGGCGCCTACTACCGCTTCGTAGCTCTCGACGCCTTGACTCTCGCTTGACTGCCTAATCTTACTAGTTGTGCCGAGGATCCTATCTAGGAGGCCATGATGAGGAAGCTTAGCCGACGATTTTTTTTCGCACTCGTGATCATCGCGACAACCACGATTACGCCAAGCATGCCTGGTTGCCTTCCCCCCGAGGAGCCTACAGGTCCTAGCCGTAGCTGCGCCAAAGTTGGCCAATATTGTGGCGGTGACACACGCTGTTGCGATGGCTTAAGATGTCGTGTGCCCATAGGCGCCATGGCACGGTGCTGCCCAGCGGGTGTGACAAGATGCTGATGAGGTCACGGGCCAGTGGCAGAGCACGGTCAAGTGGCTCGACACCGGTCGCCCCTCCCCACAGCTCAGGGGGATTGTGACCGCGACCGCTGATCAGGTGAACGAGCCAGGAGCAGCGCCAAGAGACCGGCCGGATAGAGCGGCGTCCCTCCAGTGTTGAGAGCACTGAGATGTTGCCATGTCGCTGGCCCGTGCCAGAGATCCTCCGCGATGGGGAGCTCGGCTCGCTCGTACATAGAAGCATCCTGGAACTTCGCGTCGAAGAAAAACACGATATCGTGACAGGGCACTCCATCGTACACGTACACGTCCTCCAATACCCCAAGCAGTTCCGGCCGGTCGATCTCGGCGTGGAGCTCCTCCCGAATCTCACGGCGCAGGGCATCAGTCGCCAGCTCCCCAAACTCGATTCGGCCACCGAGCGGTCGCATGAACTCCTCGCCCTTGATGGTGTCACGCCCGCGACCTACAAGAATCTGGCCGGCGTAGCGAAACACGCAAATCGCGACTGGACGGACTTCGTTACTCGCGCGATCAACCCTACGTCTGCCCAACGGACTAGCGTTTCACCTGCGCGGCCAACAGCGCGCCTAACGAGGAATCTGAGACCAACATCGCCATTGGTGCCCGCGCCAAGCGCATACGCTAGTTAGCCCGCTCTCGCTGTGCTGTCCAGCACCGCAGGTCTCACCAACCGGGCAACGACCAATCCCGCAGCGACCCACGCAACAAGGTCGTGGACGGACAAGGCGACGGCATTACCCAGAGGGTACCGCGCAAGGCCGAACCTCGCCATGACGCCAAACAACGTGAAGACAACACCAATGCCCGAAAAAAAGAAAAGCCTGGAGCCATAGCCCGACAGAACAGCACTTGAGGCATTGGAGAGCAGCCACGCTCCCACAACAGGAGCCAGAAGCATGACCACCAGCCCGACGAGCATCTCCTGGCCTGCGTCCGCGTGCCCCAAACCGCTGTACTGCACAGCGAACACCGGATCGTCCCCTGGGAAACCCCGATCCGGTGAGATCTCAGGGTTGCACACGTATCGCCCCGGCTCGGGCACATGCTCAACTAGAAAGGCGTACACTGCCCTCTCATCGGCAAGCTGATTCATCTCGATTCCGCGCTTGAAGCCGAGAAGGCCATCGACGATCACGAACCAGACTGCCAAGACGACACCGCCGAGAAGACCTGCGAGAATCACTCTCTTCAAGGTGCCTCCTAATCAGCGCTTCCTGTTTTGATTGGGCTATTCCTATGATACCGCACTGAAGCGCGTTCCGACCAGCCTCACCAGGCCGGGCCAGACACTGCGACGCTTGCAGCCTAATAAGCTTTGCACGGGACCGTGTCGATCACGCAGGAGACTCTCATTCCTTTCGCAGCACCTCCACCAGATCGACCTGTGTGGCCCGCCACGCGGGTAGGAAGCAGGCCAGCGCGGCTACGAGGCTGAGGAAGCCCACCGCGCCCACGTAGGTCGCCGGGTCGAGTGGCGGTGTCTCGAACAGGAGTTGGCGGAGCACGAGGGTCCCGGGGTAGGCGCCGGCGACGCCCAGCAGCAGGCCGAACCCGGCCAGCAGCATGCCTCTTCTCAGGATCATACCGAGCACGTCGGTGTTCGAGGCGCCCATGGCCATGCGGACGCCGATCTCGTTCAGTCGCTGGCTCACGTGATAGGCGAGCACTCCGTAGAGCCCGATCGCCGTGAGGGCGAGGGCGACGGCCGCGAAGAGAACCAGCGAGAGTATCACGATCCGGAAATCGGCCACCTCATCGTCGAGGACCGAGGTCATCGTAGAGGCATTCGCGAAGAGAACGTTCGGGTCCTTGCGGCGCAGCAGGTCCTCTATCGGTCCCACGAGGGCGTTCGGGTCCCCCGCCGTGCGAATGGCGATCTGGGCCCGCGCCTGCGCCATCTGGGCGTGTGACATGTAGAACGCCGCGTCGGGCTCGCGCCGCAGCCTGTTGATGCGGGCGTCCCGCACCACGCCAACGACCTCGAAGGTTCGCCAATCGGCGACGTTCACCATGCGGCCGATGGGATCCGCGCCCTGGAAGAGCGCCCGCACCACGCCCTCGCTCAGCACGATGACGAAGGGGCTGCCCGGCACATCGGTCGGCGCGATGTCCCTGCCTGATACGAGTGAGATGCCCATCGTCTCGAAGTAGCCGGGCGGTACCCAACGGGCCATGGCCGAGAAGGATTCCTGTATCGACGGAGACGGCTGCTCTGCGGGCCAGATGGACCAGTCCTGCCAGCGGCTGAGGATCGGCAGCCGGTTGATCACCGTCGCCGAGACCACGCCCGGTAGTGCCTCGATCTCCTCGAGCAGCGACGTGAAGAACTGGTTACGCTCTTCCGGCGTCGGGTACTGGGAAACCTGTATCTGGAGCTGCCCGGTGAGCAGATTCTCCGGGTCGAAGCCGAGATCGACTGTCGACAGCTGCGCGAAGCTGCGGATCAGCAGGCCCGAGCCGATGAGCAGCGCCACCGAGAGCGCGACCTGCAGGACCACCAGCCCGCTCCTCAGCCGGCTGCTCTTGACATCCGGGGAGGCGCGGGTCGCCGAGCGCAGCTGCTGTGCCGGATCACTTGCCGTGCCTCGCAGGGCCGGAACCACCCCGACCACCAGTCCCGTGGCAACCGACACCAAGAGGGTGAAGACGAGCGCCGTCGACTCGATTACGGGACGCTCCATGCCCAGCTCGCCAACGGGAAGCAACTGCAGGATCACTCCTTGCAGTAGATAGGCGACCGCGATACCGAGAAATCCCGCCGCAGCCGTGAGGATCAGGCTCTCCGTCACCAACTGGCGGAGCAGGCGACGCCGCGAGGCCCCCAACGCCGAGCGCATCGCAATCTCGGAGACGCGCCGCTCCCCACGCGCCAGTAGCAGGCCGGCCACATTGCCGCAGGCGATGAGCAGCACCAACACCGTCGTCCCCATGAGCAGCAGCAGGCTGAGGCGGACATCGCGCACCATGTAGCTCTGCAGCTCCGCCAGCAGAAGCGCCTTCCCCGCGTTGCTCTCCGGGTACTGCTCCGCCAGGGAGTTGGAGATCGCGTCCACATCGGCCTGAGCCTGTTCCATCGTCACGCCCGGCCTCAACCGCCCGACGACCCAGTGGCTGTGCGAATCACGCTCCGAATCGAACGGACCATCCTTGTCGACAAGGGCCCAGAGATCGGCATCAAACATGAACCGGAACCCTGGCGGCATCACGCCCACGACGGGGAACGGGTTGCCGTCGAAGTAGATTGCGCTCCCTACCGCGCCCGGGTCGCCTCCAAAATGACTCTGCCAGAAGCCGTAGCTGATCAGGATCTGACCACCGCCGCCTGGGTCCTCCTCCTCCGGCAGGAAATGCCGGCCGACGATCGGGTTCACACCGAGGGTACGGAACAGATTCCAGGTGACGAACCCCGCATCGACCAGCTCCGGCCGGCGTCCGCCCGTGACGGTGAACTGCATGGTGAACGTGGTGAGCGCGGCCAACTCTTCGAACGACCGGCTGTACTGCCGGTAGTCGAAATAGTCGACCCTGGAGACGGGCCCGGACATCTCTCCATCCATCGTCTTCAGGCCGATGACCAGGCGGTCGGGCTGCCGATACGGGAGGCCGCTCAGCAGAGCCGTGTTGATCGTGCTAAACAGCGCCGTGGTGGCGCCGATGCCGATGGCGAGTATAAGAACGGCCACGACGGTGAAGCCGGCGTTCTTACTCAGTGTGCGGACGGCGTACCTGATATCTTGAAACACCGTGTCGGTCATCGCGCCGACCCGCCTCTCCCGTACCTTCTCCTTCACCTGCTCGACTCCACCCAGCTCGAGCCGCGCCTCCCGACGAGCTTGTTCCAGGCTCATCCCCGCTCGGATCTTCTCCGCCGTCAGTAGCTCGAGATAGCTCGCCAGCTCTTCATCGAGATCGCGGTCGAGCTCTTCCTTACGGAAGAGCGAACGGAAGGTGCTGATGATCCGTCTGTATGCCGGCATGGCTCACCTCTCAGGTAGCCTCCATGACCCTGGTGATCGCCAGAACGACCTGCGCCCAGTTCCGCTTCTCCTCGCCCAGTCGACGCTTGCCCGCCGCGGTCAGCCTGTAGTACTTGGCCCGCCGGTTGTTCGCCGATTCGCCCCACGAGCCCTCGACCCACCCCTCTTGCTCGAGACGGTGAAGCGCCGGAAACAGCGAGCCCGGCTTAACCTGGAAGACCCCACCCGTGACCTGCTCGATGCGTTGTGAGACCCCCAGCCCGTGCAACGGCTGCAGCGACAGCGTCTTGAGGATCAGCATGTCGAGAGTACCGCGGAGAAGGTCTGTTCTTGCCTCAGCCATCGGCTCTCCTATCGGATTTCTATAGGTCGTCCTCCTATAGGATATCTATACATATAGACGACCGCAAGCAGCAAAGGGTTGGAGTCCTCGCCTGCGTCGCGCCGCGCCCGTCACGCCGCCTTAGTCAATGAATACCCAGAGTAGGCCGCGACTCCTGGCATCGAGCTCACCAGGCTGGTCGACGTGGTAGAGGTCGCCGGCTACATCGCGGATCAGGATGCCCCCACCCGGCATTCGGCGCGGCCAGTCGTCGAGGCGTGTTTGGAACGAACGGGGCCCCTGTTCGGTCTCGACCTTCCAATTGCGAATCTCGACCTCCTCGTCCAGGTCCAACACGCGGACGATCTTCAAGACGAACCCGGCCTCTACAAGGGCCTCCTCGAGGATCGCCCGTGACTCGACGGACAGCTCGCCCAGTCTATTCACGAGGGCGAACTCGGATTCCTCGCTGTCGCGCAACGAGATGTACCGCGCCGGCTGCGACCACGGGAAACAACGACGCACCCAGACCGGGCGCTCCTCGCTCCCCTTCACCGCCCAGAGCCTGCCGTCGGCACGCCGCTCGAGCGTCAATTCGGCTTGCGAATCTTCGAGCAATGTTTTCGCGTACACTGTTGCCTTCATATCAACCTCCTCACCGCAGTCCGCTCTGCAAATGGTACAGCTTCCGGTACACACCATCCGGCTTAGCCAACAACTCCTCATGGGTGCCCGCCTCCACCAACCGGCCATCTTTCATCACCAACAGCCGCGAGGCACGGTGCAGAGTCGAGAGACGGTGCGCGATGGCGAACACGGTACGACCGGAAACCAGCCGGTCCAGCGCTTCCTGGATCTTGCGCTCCGTCTCGGTGTCGACGCTGCTCGTGGCCTCATCGAGGATGAGGATGCGCGGGTCGTGCAAAATCGCCCGGGCAATGGACACGCGCTGGCGCTCGCCACCCGACAGCGTCTGCCCGCGCTCGCCCACCAGCGTGTCGTAGCCGTGTGCCAGCCGGCAGATGAAGTCGTGGGCGTTGGCCGCCCGCGCCGCCTCGATGACAGAGTCCAGCGAAGCTTCGGGATGACCGTAGCGTATGTTCTCCAGCACCGTGCCGTGGAACAGGTACGGGTCCTGAAGGACCATGCCCACCTGCCGCCGGTAATGGCCGCTATCGAGCTCACGGATGTCCACACCGTCGATGCGGATCACGCCGCCGGTGACGTCGTAGAAGCGGGCGATCAGATTGACCAGCGTGGTCTTGCCGCCGCCGGATGGGCCCACGAGGCCGATCATCTCACCGGGCTCCACATCGAAGCTCACGCCGCGGATGACCTGGCGCACACCGTCGTAGCCGAAGCTCACGTTCTCGAAGCTGGCGCGGCCGCGGACCGGCTCGAGCCTCACGGGCTCGGCCACGTCGACGACCTCCGGCTCGGTATCCAGAACCTCGAACACCCGGTGGGCCGAGCTCGTCGCCCGGTTGAGGATTCGCGCCATCTGCCCGATCGTTTCGATGGGGGCGATGAACATCGTCGTGTACAGCAGGAACGACACGAACGTCCCCGCAGAGAGCGTCGGAGCGCCTCCCTGACCACCGCCCAGCAGACGCGGCACCGCGAAGACCCACACCGCTACCGTGGTCACGTGCACCGCGAACATCAGTGACGGCCAGAACAACGTCCAATGGTGGTGAATCCGATTGAACTCCTCAGTCACATCGAAATTCCGTTCCCCAAAGCGCCGCTTCTCCCGTTCCTCCTGGTTGAAGGCCTTGACCACACGTATCCCGGGGATCGTGTCGGACAGCACGTCGCTGACCCGCGACCATTTGCGCCAGGCGCGCAAGAACAGCCGGCTAATCCGCTCGCCGTGCAGGTAGATCGCCCAGCAGAACGCCGGTACCGGCAGCGCCATGACCAGCCCCAGTCTCCAATCGAGGCTGATCAGCACGGCTCCGAGTCCGACGAGCATGACCAGCGACAGCGAGACGTCCACGACGCCGAACGCCAGGAACTCCCACAGTCGGTCGGTGTCGGAGCTCATCC
>CAYFSW010000015.1:0-35002 GCA_964345885.1 uncultured Gemmatimonadota bacterium
TTCCTCGACGATGTCATCGACCGCCTCGAGGCGATACCGGGGATCGGCACGGTGAGCGCGGCCGCCAGACTACCGTTCCCCGGCTATACCGCCGGCTGGACTTGGTGGAGCGAGGGGCGCGACGAGGTCTATGATCCGCTCGGCTATCCGGTGGTGCCCGGCTACCTCGAGACGATGGCTGTCCCGCTGCTCGCCGGGCGTTCGCTCAGCGATGCGGACCGGCCGGGCGCTCCGCTGGCCGTGGTGATAAACGAGACTATGGCACGCCGCTATTGGCCGGATCAATCACCCGTCGGCGCTCGATACGTGATGACCGGCCACGAGGAGCCCGTCACGATCGTGGGGGTCGTCGGCGACATGAAGCGCAAAGTGCTGAACGCCCAGCCCGAGCCGACCTTCTTCATTCCCTTCAGTCAGCTCAATCTCTTTTCGGAGCTGGATATCTGTTTCGTCGCTCGATCGGAGCTGGAACCGCGCCAGGTCTTACCGCTCATGCGTGACGCGGTATGGTCGGTGGACGGAGAGCTCCCGATCAAGAGCGCCACGACGGTCGACGGCCTCATAGCGCAGTCGGCCGACCACGAGCGCTACGCCGCGCTCCTCGTCAGCGCGTTCGCAATACTCGCCGCGCTGCTCGCGGCCGCCGGAGTCTTCGGCGCAACTGCTCGCGGCGTGGCGTCGCGCACAAAGGAGATGGGCATCAGGATGGCGCTGGGCGCGCGGGGATCACAGCTGGTCGCGACGACCATGCTGGCCGTCCTCTACACCGGAGTCGCTGGAATCGTGGTCGGCCTAACCGGAGCGCTCTGGACTTCCCAGTTGCTCAGTCGCTTCCTGTTCGCGATCGGGCCCTCCGATCCGACAACGTACGGAGCCGCTGCCGCGTTGATCGTGATCGTCTGTCTGGCAGCCAGCTACGCGCCCGCCCGGCGGATCACAAAGGTGAGCCCGGTGGAGGTATTGAGGGCCGAATAGGAGCAACTGCCGTCGCGTGGTCCGTTCCTCGACAGGATTTCATACCCCTCACACGGCCGGTAAAGCTACCGCAGTATCAAGCGTAGGGTTCTGAACCGCCTGCTTCCGGTTGTCAGGTCTGAGTCCGGAGCTTGACAAGCGGCCCACTCTCCGTTAGCTTGTGCTTTGCAATTAAGAGTAGTCGCTAGATAAGAGATCGGAGGTATTCCATGATACAGAAAGAAATCGATCGGGCAGAGCGCGGCACCTTCCACGCCGCCTACGACGTCGGGATCTGGGATATCCTGATCGCGAGCGTCCTGTCCATGTTCGCCTTCGCGCCGCTGCTCAGCGTCAGCCTGGGCGACTTCTGGAGCGCCGCGGTCTTCGTCCCCATCGTCGGGGCCGTCTACCTAACGCTGCTGGCGGTTAAGCGGCGGCTGCTGGTCCCGCGAATTGGGGTAGTGCGCTTGGGTCCCTACCGTCAGGCGCGATTGCAGAGGTTGAGCCTGGTGCTGGTCGTGATCAACGTCGCGGCGTTGGCGGCGGGCACGTTCTTCGCGCTCCGCTTCGGGTCTGTGGCTGCGCTGACCCCCGTGATCTTTCTCTCGCTGACCCTGCTCGTGGGCTTTTCGCTGGCCGCGTACTTCCTGAACATCCCGCGCTTCTTCCTGTACGGGCTGGTGTTGGCGGTCGGGCCATTCGTCGGCGAGTGGCTGTGGCGCCGGGGTTACGCGAGTCACCACGGCTACCCCGTCGTGTTCGGGATCGCGGCGGCGGCCATCGCGGCGGTCGGGCTGATCAAGCTTCTCGCCGTAGTTCGCGGTCACGCGCCGCTAGGTGACGGGCCGCTGGCCGGAGAAGATCGATGAGCGACGATCGCGAGGACAGGGCTCCCGCGCCGCTGGACTGGATCGACTCGGTCATCCACGCTCCGGCGCGGCTGAGCATCGTGCTCCAGCTGTACGTGGTGGAGGCGATGGACGCCACGTTCCTGGTCAACCGGAACGGACTCACCTGGGGCAACCTCTCCACCCACCTGAGCAAGCTGGAGGAGAGCGGCTACGTGGCGGTGGAGAAGGAGTTCCGCGGGAAGAAGCCCTGCACGATGATCAGCCTCACCGAGAAGGGCCGCGAGGCGTTCCGGCGGTATCGAACCGCCATGCAGGAAACGCTCAGCAGTCTCTCGGATTGACCAAGGTAACGAAAGCGAGCTCGTGTCATGAGATCGGCGATAGTTGAGCGACACACGAATCGTCTAGTTGACGAGGTCGTTGCCGTGCAAGCGGGCCGAACCTTTCGCGTTTTTGTCAGCTCGACCTTCGAGGATCTGAAGGCCGAGCGAAACGCTTCGCAGGACGGCGTCTGGAGAGACGGCAAGCTCGTCAAGGAAGGCGCGTTTCCCCGTCTGCGCCAGCTGTGCGAAGCCCACGGCGCGCGCTTCCAGGCGATCGATCTGCGCTGGGGCGTGAGTCAGGAGGCGTCGCTCGACCAGCAGACGATGCCGCTCTGCCTGGACGAGATCGCCCGCTCGCAGCGCGTGAGTCCGCGGCCCAACTTCATCGTCCTCCTGGGCGATCGTTACGGCTGGCGTCCCCTCCCCTACGAGATCCTTGCCGACGAGTTCGAGCACATCCTGAGCGCCGTCGCCGATCCCGCGGATCGCGAGCTGCTGGAGACGTGGTACCGGCTGGACGAGAACGCGGTGCCCCCGGTCTGGGCGCTCCAACCCAGGAGCGCCCCGCCGAGCGCAGGGGGGACCGCGGAGGAGCGAGGGGCGGCGCTCGACGCCGAGGAGACTGCATGGCGGGAGACCGAGGACCGGCTACGGGGCATCCTGGCCGCGGCGATCGACGGGCTGCCGCTGAGCGACGAACGGCGCGCCAGGTACCTGGCCTCGGCCACCGAGCAGGAGATCGCCGCCGGGGCGTTCCAGGTGGAAGACGCCCCACACCACGTCTTCTGCTTCTTCCGGACGATCGAAGGCCTGCCCGAAGACGAAACCGCCGATGGCTTCCGCGATTTAGACGCGCGGGGCGAGCCCGCCGCCGAGCCCGGCCGCCGCCTCGAGGAGCTGAAGCTGCGGCTGACGGAGCACGTCCCCGACAACCTGTTCCAGTATCAGGCCGCCTGGACGGGGGGCGGCATCGGCGACGCGCACCTGGAGCAGCTGTGCGACGATGTCTACCACAGCCTGGAGGCGGTGATCCTCCGGGAGCTGCAGGCGCTCGAGAGCGCAGAGCCACTGGCCCAGGAGATCGCCGAGCACGAGTTGTTCGCAGAGGAGCGGACCCGGCACTTCCGCGGCCGCGCCGCTGAGCTCGAGGCGATCGCCCATTACCTCGCCGCGACCGAGCCGCAGCCCCTGGCCGTCTGGGGCGAGTCGGGCACGGGGAAGTCGGCGCTTTTGGCGAAGGCGATCGAGGGCGCTCGCCGGGCGCACCCGCAGTCGGAGACCGTCTATCGCTTCATCGGCGTGACGCCGGCGTCGTCGAACGGGCGCGAGCTACTCGAAGGGCTGTGCCGGCAGGTGAGCCGGGTCTACGGGGCCGACGAGTCCGACGTCCCGGCCGACTACCGGGAGCTGCTGGGGGCGTTCGAGGGGCGGCTGGCGCTGGCGACCCCCGACCGTCCGTTGATCCTGTTCCTCGACGCTCTGGACCAGCTTCGCGAAGGCGATCCCGCCCGTGACCTCGGCTGGCTGCCCCGGGCACTTCCCGCGAACGTGCGCCTGGTCGTCTCGACTCTGCCGGGAGAAATACTCGCCAGCCTCGAGACGCGGCTGCCGGCGGAGAACCGGATCGAGCTGGGCCCGATGCGCGTCGAGGAGGCCGAGGACGTGCTCGACCTGTGGCTCGGTGAAGCGGGCCGCGCACTCCAGGCCGACCAGCGGCGCCAGCTGGTGCGAAGCTTCGAGGCCTGCCCGCGCCCGCTCTACCTCAAGCTCGCCTTCGATGAGGCGCGCCGCTGGCGCTCCTACGACGCGGCCCAGCCTTTGAGCCCCGACGTCCCCGGCATCATCGGCGACCTCTTCGCTCGGCTCTCGGATGACGCGAACCACGGGGGCGTGATGGTGGAGCGCAGCCTGGGCTACCTGGCCGCCGCCAGGAACGGACTCACCGAGGATGAGCTGCTCGACCTGCTCTCGGCGGACGAAACTGTGATGCGCGATTTCCGGCGGCGCGCGCCGCGCTCGCCGCCGGTCACGCGGCTGCCGGTAGTGCTGTGGTCGCGGCTCTTCTTCGACCTCGAGGCGTATCTGACAACGCGGGCCGCCGACGGCACGACCCTGTTGGCGTTCTACCATCCCACCTCGTTCGGTGCGGCGGTGGCCGCCGAGTATCTCGCCGGCGGAACGAAGCCGGAGCGCCACAAGTCGCTCGCCCGCTACTTCGCAGGCCAGAGCCTGCGTGTCGAGCACGACGGCCGGTCGGTGGCGAACCTGCGCAAGCTGTCCGAGCTGCCCTACCAGCAGGCCCGCGCCGATCTGCAAGATGATCTCAAGTCGACACTGCTCGATTATCCTTTCATCGCGGCGAAGGTCGAGTGCTTCGGGCCCGAGCCCCTCGTCGAAGATTACGATAGGGCTCGCGAGGTAGCGGCTGATGATGAGAGCCTCAGGCTGGTCCGCGGCGCGCTTCGCCTGTCGGCCCACGTGCTGGCCGCCGACCCGACGCAGACGGCAAGCCAGTTGACGGGCCGACTGCTCGCGGCCGAGCCACCCGAGGTCCGGGAGCTGCTGAACGAAGTCGGCGAGTGCCAGCAACAGCCGTGGCTGCGACCGATCACAGCCGGGCTGACCGCCGCCGGCGGTCCACTCGTCAGGACCCTGGTGAGCGGCGCGGCCGAAGCGACGGCGCTCGCCGTGACGCCCGACGGCCGCTACGCGGCTTCGAGCGGGGGGCCCGAGGTCGAGGTCTGGGACCTGGCCGGCGGGCGACGCCTGCACACGCTGGCGAGCCGCTCTGAAGAGGTCGAGGCCGTGGCGCTGACGCCGGACGGGTCGCGCGTGATCGCGGGGGCCGGCGCCCGCTTCGAGATCTGGGATCTCGGTTCAGGAGCGCCGGTACTTTCGTTCGACGTACCCGTGCCCGAGCCGCGCGCCCGGGCGAATAGGGTGACCGGCCTGGCCGTATCTCCCGACGGCCGGCGACTGATCATCGGACACCTGACGACCGTCTTGGTCTGGGACCTCGAGCGGCGAGAGGCCGTGACGACCCTCTCAATCGCGAAAACTTTCGACTACCCCGCGTCTGCAGTAGGCATCTCGCTGGATGGATCGCGGGGGATGTCCGTGGGCTACGGGTCGCGCAGCTCGTCCAAGTCGTCGGAGGACTCGGGAGGACCGCCGCGGCTCTGGGATCTCGTGCGTGGTCGGGAACTGCTCCACCCCATGTTCAGGCCGGGCATCCTTTGGGGGCCCGTAGGGAGCCGGGCCGCCTTGAGTGCGGACGCGACAGTTGCCGCCGTCACCGACGGCCGGGTTCTGAATATCTGGGATCTGAGGCGCTGGGCATCAGAGGCCAGCGGGGCCGAAGAGGGCAGAGGCGTCACCGAGCTTGTGGGGCGCGAGCCGTGTCGAGCCGTAGCGGTCACAGCGGACGGACTGCGAGCGATCACCGGATCACGGATGGGCAGCGTCGAGCTGTGGCAGCTCGACGAGGGCGAGAGCCTCGTCCTAGGACGGCACGACGGAGCCGTGGAGTGTCTTGCCGTGAGCGCCGAAGCCGGTCTCGCCGTCTCGGGCTCCAAAGACGGCACGGTCAAAGTCTGGGATCTCCGAGAGGTTCCGAGGGAGCGCAAGAGCGGTCGCAGCGCCCGCTTCGGTTTCATTCGTCGGGGTGAACGCAAAACGCAGCAGACGATCGAGCGCGACGCCCCCATCGTCGCCGTGGCCGTGAGCTCGCGGGCCCGACGCGTCGTCTCGACATCCGCCGAAGAGGTAGGCGGTCCAACCACCGTGGCGATCACCCCGAACGGCGACAGGATCGTCACCGTCGCCTGTGGCAGCCTCAGTCTCTGGGACGTCGACGGCGGCGCGATTGGGAGCGCGCGCGCGAAATTCGTAGTCGGCGAGTGGGAATACTACGAGAATCCGTACCGTCAGATAGACCAGCAGGAGGGGCTCGTTGGCCCGCTGGATAACCTCATCTTCCAGGGGTCGAAGGTCTTGAAGGTGTGGACCGGCGACCGGCCCGAAGAGCCTCTGGCACTCAAGGGCCACGAGCGTCGAATCAATGCGGTGGCGATCGCACCCGCCGGGGACAAGGTCGTCTCCGCGTCCTCCGATCACACTTTGAAGGTCTGGAATCTCAAGAACGGCAAGGATCTCCTCACGTTGACCGGTCACGATGGGCCGGTCACCGCGGTCGCCATCGCGCCCGACGGTCGGGTAGTCTCCGGCTCGGCAGACGGCACGTTGAGAATCTGGAACCCGATATCAGGCCGGTCGACGGCCACGCTGCAGGGTCATGACGGCGAGGTATCGACACTCCTGGTGACCCCGGAAGGGCGGTACGCCGTCTCTCTGTCCGCTGGGGAGGCCCCCACCTTCAAGGTCTGGGACCTCTCACACGCCACCGAGGAAGTATCACTGACCACCCCGGCCGATCGGATCTCGACGGTTGTGCTGATTGGCGACGGACCCAGCGTGGTCTACGCGTCGGACGACGACCTCTATCTCTGGGATCTCCAGTCGGGCAGGACGGGGACCTTTGCGTCAGGGCACAGAGGTCGAATCACGGCGCTCGCCTCGATTCCGGACAAGCGCAGCTTCGTCTCGTCCTCCGAGGATGGGACTCTGCTATTGTGGGATCTCGACCGCGCCACGCCCGTTGCCTCCTACACCTGCGAAGCTTCCATCAAGGCATGTGCGTTCTCACCCGACGGCTCCACAGTCATCGCTGGCGATACTCTGGGAATACTGCAGTTCCTACGAATCGAGCGATTGGCAAGCGCGGGTCACGCTTGAGACGGCTGGCGATTCAGGAGGTTGGCGGGAGGGGGGGAGGCGGCGGAGGAGCCCGGCTCTCCGCCTGACCCCTGTCTTACTCGGCGCGTTCCTGCAGACCGACCCGCAGCACCAGGTCGTGCAGCTCGGCCGGGTCGACGGGCTGGGTGAGGAAGGGGCGCCCCACCTCCGTCAGGAACGTGCGTATCGGCGTCTCGCCCAGGTCGTTAACCAGGAATATGGTGCGCACCGCCTGTTCCAGGTCGATGGCCACGATGTCGCGGAACAGGTCGTCGGGCGGGATCTGCGGCGTCGGCAGCTCGACCACCACCGTGTCGTAGAACCGCCGCTTCATCTGGCGCAGCGCCTGCCGCGGGTTACGGGCCAGCTCGATCTCCATCCCGCCCCGCCCCACGTACTCCCGGAAGACCCCGGCGCTGTAGCCGCTCGACTCGAGGAACAGGACCCGCAGCTCGACGCCGTACGCCTCTAGCCCGAATTCCAGGTCGGCGGGTACCCTCGGCTCCATCAACACCATGCCCTCCCGTCTCCAGCGGCGAGGGGAGCGCTTAAATGTACAAACACCCGCCGCGCCCCGTAAGGCCCTGCGGGTGTGTCGTTTACGCCAAGCCGAGATAGCATGAGACCTCTCTGCAAGCAAAAACACCGGCCCCAGCCTGCGGCCGGTCCTGAGAGAGGTCGCTTACATTATAATCCCCCGGGCACCGGCGAGACAAGACCCAATCTTCGGGAAAGGTTCGGTCGCTTGCGTCCCCGCCGCTCGCCTGTCAGTTTGGCCTCCCGTTTCTCTCGGTGGCAGACATCCACCTACAGTGACTGGACGTTACCTGTTCCCGAAGAACTGCGTGAGTGGTGATCACACTTCGTGATGACGTTCTGATGACGCCTACCCGCTCGATTGTGGTCGTCGCCCTAAGACTGACTTGCCCGTCCTAGAGGTGCAACATGCACAAACTCAAGTGCCTCGGTGAAGCCACCCTTCGCAGCCCGACCGGGGATCTCATCCACTTCCGCTCGCGTAAACACTTCGCGTTACTGGTCTACCTTGCCGCAAACACTGATCGAGCACACCGTAGAGAGCGGCTTGCAGGGCTTCTGTGGAGCGACAGCGAGGATTCGAAGGCCAGGCATTCCTTGTCTCAAGCGCTCTACGCAATACGCCGGCTGCTGGGAACTGCTGTGAGAATCGAGGGTGAAGACCTTGAGTTCACACCGAGTGGTCTGAGCGTCGACTCGCTCGAAATGGAGCGGATGCTGGCGCATGGTCATGCCGCCGCAGCAGTAGACCTCTACCGCGGTGAATTCCTTGAGGGTTTTTGGGTACGAGGCGCACAGAGCTTCGATGAGTGGGCAAGTCGCGAACGGGCTCGCTTGGCTGCTCTCGCTCGAGATGCGCTCCGTGACATCATAAGAACCGCTCGGGACCGTTGCGATTGGGCAGAGGTTCACAGACGCGCCGAGCGTCTCATCAACCTTGAGCCATTCGACGAAGCCGCATACGCAGAGCTAATGCGGGCTCTCTGGATGGTTGGAGATCGATCAACCGCCCTTGAGCACTATGAGCAGCTTAAGCGATTGCTTGACAAAGAGTTAGGGTCCACGCCATCCAGAGAGACAGCATACCTCGCAACCCGCATCCGTGAACGCGTAGTGCGTGGTGGCTGGGCATCTCAGCCGACCTTCCGTGAGGGTGAATGCTCGGTCTTTCAAGAACCGCCTTTCGTGGGCAGAACCAGTGAACTAGCTACGCTGTCAAACGAGTGGCATCGGGTAGCGGCCGGAGATAGCCGAACGGTAACGATTGTTGGCCCTGCAGGAATAGGGAAGACCCGTTTAGCCGATGAGTTTCTGAAGAGCCTCGAACTGAACGACGTCTCGGTCTTTCGCAGCCGCTGCTACGAGGCGGAACAGTCCCTGCCATATGGCCCCGTGGCCGGGGCCTTGCGACAAGGGATTCCCGCAATTGACCTCAGCGAAATAGACCCGCTCTGGCTCGCCGAACTTGCACGCATTCTCCCCGAGATACGCGAGCGATATCGCAAACTGCCGGAACCTGCTCAGTTGGACGCTGAGGGTGGCCGCCGCCGTTTGTACGAAGGCATTGCGCAAGTCCTTAGCGTCTTATGCGAAACCCGTCCGGTAATACTCCTGATCGACGACCTGCACTGGGCAGATGACTCGTCCCTTGCACTCCTCCACTACCTTCAACGACGGGTCACAAATGGGCTCTATCTCCTCACCGCACACCGACCGGAAGAGCTCTGCGATCGGGACTCATCTGTGACTGCAGAGCTTCTCTCGGTAGGAAACCCAGGAGTTCGATTGATTCAACTCAAGGCCTTGGACAGCCAGGAGAGCTTCGACCTCCTATCCGCTCTTATCGGTCCCACAGAGATTTCCACAGCGTTCAACTCCGTTCGCGAAATGTGCGCTGGTAATCCCTTTTTCGCAATTGAATTAGCAAGAAATATCGCTCAAGAGAGGCCGGACGATGACTGCGTGCGACCATCTGTGCCAAACAGCATACGCACTCTCTTCAACCGCAGATTCGCCACACTGAGCGATCGTGCAGTGGCGCTGATGCAGCAAGCTGCAATTCTGGGGTCTCGTTCCAGCTATGAAACTTTGACCGCTGCATCTGGTATCCCACTGCTTGAAGTCGACGGAATGATTCGTGAACTCGCCCGCGCGGGGATCTTGAGTGAGAAGAACGATCTCGTTTCCTTCCGCCATGACCTCGTACGCGAAGTGGCTGTCGCACAGATACAACCAGCATTAGCCAAGGCATTACATCTTAAGGCGGCCCACGCCCTGGAAGTGACCCGAGGAGATCCGGGTGAGATCGCTTTTCATCTCTCCCTAGCTGGAGATGACCAAAACGCTTTCTCCTACGCGCTTCGGGCTGCAGCAGCCGCAGAGGAACTTTTTGCGCTGGGAGAGGCAGCCGACTTGTTGCAGTTGGCAATCCGCCATTCTCCCCACAAAAAGACTCAAGTCGAGTTAGCCGGCCGACTCGGAAAACTATTTCTGCATATGCGAGAATACGCAAGGGCCAGACCGCTACTGCTCAAACGTCTTGAATACGCCTGCGAAAGTGGTGGACAGTCTGAGATCGACTTCTTCGAATCTCGCCACGATCTGATACTGGTCGACGCATATTCCTCAGCACTAACGCTTAAGGAAGCAGGGGATGCTCTGAAGGCATTGCACTCTGATTTGGTGGGGAGCACCGTGGATGCCCCAACCCTAGAGGCGGACGTTCTCAGATCCCTTCTCTGGGCAGCTGCTAGAGCGTTTCGACCATCGCTAGTGGAGGATACAATAGACCGGATTCAGACTTTACATACACGCAGTGCTGAGCCCAGAGCACGAACCAGTACTGCCAGAAGCCTAGGCATATACGCAGCCTACAAAGGCGCGCCGACCAAGGCCCGAGACTTGTTGGAGCAAGCGCGGGACTACGCAAGCGAGTCGCGCGATCAAGCAGCGCTCGTCGACTCGTATGTGGGGTTGAGTACTCTGCTGCATCGAGTGCCGGACATCGCCTTGGCGGACCACATTCTCAGCGTGGCGCTACCTCTGGCTGAGCATATTGCTGATCCAGCCCAGGTCGCCAACCTCCTCTGCAACTGTGCCGTCTGTTTCATGTATCTCCGCGATGCCGACTCCGCCGAAGCGCTACTCTCGCGAGCCAAACAAGTGCTTGATTCAACCGGGCATCACCCCGACACACTTCCATCAGTGATCTTCGACCTCGGCTTTGTAGCTTATTTACGGGGCGACGACGCAATGGCGCGAACGAAATGGACCATCGCGCTAGACTCAGGAGAAAAGCATGGCGTCCTTCCAGTAGTCCTGGAGTCTTTGGCTTCATTAGGGTTACTCTCACTGAAGTGCGGCGAGGTTGCCGAGGCACGCCGGTTCGCGGCCAAAGCTGCGAGGCTAGCCAGGCGGGGCAAGTTTCTGCTTGATCAGCGCTCTAATTTCGAGGAATTACTGGCCCGAATTCGCTATCGCTCCGGCCGTACTGAAAAGGCTCTCAGTGGTCTGGCCCATGCTGCCGCCTGCGCCGAGGCCAGTGATATCCCTTTGTACCTCACCGTCCAATTGACTCGCCTGGACATAATGATCAGCGAAGGCCGCACCTCAGAAGCTGAGCGGATACAGACCCAAATGCGTGAAGTTGCCCGAAGATATCGATCCCCCTGGTGGATTGAGGAAATAGAGAAACTGTGCTCCAAAAGAGCAGTTCAGAAGACACCACGGCGACCGTGATCTCGTGCAGTCTCGAAACCGTTCAGTCTACCGGCTAGTGTGAGAAACTGAAACTCCTTGTCGCTGGACAATACCCGCAAGCGGCAAGGGCGTCCGGTCCATTTCCGCGCGCCTTGCCGCTCTCTCCAACATGCCAGCCTCAAGGAACTTCGCCACAACACTCGGGTCGAACTGTCGTCCAGAGAACCGCCTCAACTCTGAACCCACCTCCTCCACAGATAATGCCGCCCGATATGGTCGATTGGAGAGCATGGCATCTACTGTGTCAACGACCATGATTATCCGTGCCGCGATAGGAATCTCTCTACCTGTAAGCCCATCCGGGTAACCATTGCCATCGTAATGTTCGTGGTGGTGTCGAACGGCGGCTAGCACATTGTTGCTCAGGTTCGAAAGAGAGGCCAACAGCCGGGCGCCGCGGTCGGGGTGCGAGCGAATCATCTCACGCTCAACATCTGTGAGCTTTGCAGGGCTGCCGATTAGCTCAGAATATGCAAAGTCGATCTTGCCCACGTCATGGAGTAGCCCTGCTGTTTCAACCTCTTCGACCCTAGCAGCCGGCAGCCCGAGCCTTTCTGCAAGTTCCCGACTCAGCGACGCAACGCGCACCGAATGGCCTGATGTATAAGGGTCTTTCGCCTCTATAGTCCTGATGGTGAACTCGAGTATCTCACGGTTTTGCTTCGCGAGCTTGTGTTGGGCCCCGTATGCATGATGAACAAAGAAGAGGGGAAGCAACACAACGAAGACGCCGCTAACACCAAGCCCCCAAAAGGCAAAGACAACGAACAGAGAAAGAGAACTCGACGCCAAATCATTTGCGAATGCGACAGGTGCAAGTTGCCGCCAGACATCCGATATTCGCTTGCCGGTGTCGATGGCGATCACTGTGCTCACAAGAAAAACGTTCGTAAGGAAATAGGCTATGATCAGCCCGGCCAGCGGTGGAAGCATGCCCGCGAGCGGGAACTCGGGCGGTTTCGGTTCATCGTATATCATCGGCCCATACAGCTCTAAACCGAAGATCACTGTCCCGCCGAGAAAGTGATATAGAAGCGATCCTAGCCCTATCGCGAGCGTGAATTGTGAGACATTGAACACCGCCTTTAGGCGCGGCTGCTTTTGCAGAACGGTTCTCGCGAATGCTTGAGACACAGCCGTCGCAGCAATTGCGACGGACGGTCCGAATAGTGGCACGGTTGCAACGATTGGAATCAGTCCGACAGAGAAGACAGCCTGGCCAGCCGCAATACGTACGCCGAGACCCTCCGCAATAACGGTGAGCGCCATCAGCGCTACAACTCCATGCCAAGGCTTGAAGCCACTGAAATGCATGGGAAAAGACAGCAGCGTGACAGCAGCCAGAACAACGGCAGAGACGCCTATTAGTGTAACGTACGCTACTAAGCCTCGGCTCATGTCTGAGTCCAGTTACAATAATTCCGAAAAAAACCCCCAATCGAACTCTAGCCCCAAGCAATGTTGCCCGCCAAACTGGCGAAAAACCATGTTGCTACCTGGAGCATCAACGCGACCATGAAGCCTCACCTCCTTTCGAGTCGTGTCACGCCTGATTCGCTATCGGCGTGCTCACCGCTCCGCTCAAAAGTCGGCTATCGCTCCGCTTCAATGACGCGTCAGCCTAGAGGATCGGGGGTTTTTTAGCTAACCCATATGTGTCCCTGTCCCTCACGGGGCAGGCGGGGTTCCCGTGCGCTAAGGGCTCCTTTCTCCCGGTCGGGGGATTGAGTGGCCGGACCCGGTCGAAATCAACGACTCGACAATATCCAACGATTCGTCGCCTTGAGCGTCGCCAGGATCGCCGCGTGCTCGGACGATTCGCTAACTGGCGATGCCCCAGCGAGATACGTTCTTGTCCTCCCGGCTAGACCGTAGATGCCCGCTACCACTACAGGTACATCAAATACGTCTATCAGCTTCACCCCGTCAAGGGCGAATCCGACCTGGTTGTCCTCGGCCAATTCCAGGGCGTTGAGGGCGGCCTGGGCGGCGGCATTGAGCCGGCCGCGCTCGATATCGGTGGCCTCGGCTTCGCCGGTCCACTCCTCGCCCTCCAGCTTGAGTCGAACGCGGCAGACGATGTGCTGCGGCATCTTGCGCTCGAACTCGTAGCCGTCGAACAGGTAACGGCGCATGCCGGTGATGTGGCCGATCCCGATGATGCGGGCGGCGGTGTCGCCGCCGGGCCCCTGGGTCTGGGCGACGCTGATCTTGCGGTGATCGACGGCGATGCCCATCTGGGCCTGGAGTGCCGATTCTACGTTTCTGACAGTCTGTTTGGGGGAGACTCTGTGGTCGGTGAGGACGTGGATCTCCTCGATTTTGCCGCGCGTGTCGGCCACGATGCGAGCCGATACGACCCCGGTGAGCCCCCCGAGAAGTTTTTCAGCGTTCTGCAGTAGTGCCACGTCTCGCCCCAACGACTTGAGTCGTCGCGGATCGCTCATGGCGTTCTCGTCCCTTTCCATGATGGCATGGAGGTTCAGCCCGGCGGGGGAGGAGTACCGGGGCAGTGGCTACTTATGGATTCTGATCGCGTCGCCGCCCGAGCCTTTAGCCTCGAGCAGCGCCGCGTCGGCCGCGGCGAGCGTCTCGTCGAGTCCGGCGGCCAGGGAATCCTCCGGCCCGACTTCCGCGATTCCGACGCTGAGCGACACGGTCATCTCGGCGCCATCGCCGCGTGCCCGGATCTCGGCGACCCGGGACTGTATGTCCTGCGCTACCCGCAGAGCGCCCTCCTCGTCGCCGTCCGGCAGGATGACAACGAACTCGTCGCCGCCGAAGCGGGCCGCGAAGTCGTTGGCGCGTATAGAATCGTTAATAATTTGCGCCACTTCGCGCAATACTTTGTTGCCGGCGGCGTGTCCCAGCCGGTCGTTGACCGGCTTGAAGCGGTCGAGGTCGAGGAAGATCACCGCGAACCTGCCGCCGGTCCGCCGCACCCGGGCGGTCTCCTCGGCCAGCCTGTTGCGCAGCACGCGGTACGAGTAGAGCCCGGTCAGGGCATCGTGGGCGGCGTCCTTGACCGCCCGCTCGTAGCGTCGCGCCTGGAAGAACGGACAGATGTCCAGGCGCGCCCTGCTGCGCAGGACCGCCGCGGCGAACGCCTGGCAGCCCTCCTCGAACCCGCAGGCGCCGCAGTCCCAGTTCGTACCGTCGGCGGCGCGGCCGATCTGCTCGGAGAGCAGGATCTCGACCTCCGCCGCCGTCACCGGCCGCCCGTTCCCGCTAGGCTGGAGGGCGGTGGAGAGGTCCACCCTCAGCCGCGGGTCGATCACCGGCTTCCTGGAGCGGGGCGCCTCGGCCCCGGCGGCGATCTCGCGCCGCACGTAGAGCTCGGCCTTGGGACCCATCACCGGGTGATCGAGGTCGCGCTCGAAGGGCAACAGGTCGATGAAGCCCAGCTGGGCGGCGCCGCGCGAGCGGCTGATCGCCGCGGCTATCGCCGGGACCTCCTTGAGGCCCCGGACCTTGCGGAAGCGCCGCGAGAGCGCCCGCTCCTCCTTGAGGACCGCCAGCGGCATGCCGCCCGCCGTGGACAGGTGGCGCTTCCGGCCCAGGACGTCCCACTCCAGCCGCTGCGGCTGCTCGGCCGGCCGGGCCCCGCGCTCGGCGAGCAGCGTCTCGAGCTCGGCGAAGGTGACCGAAGCGGCTATCGGCCATTCGTCCGCTTCCGGCGCCCCGAAGTTGCCGACCCCCGAGTAGACGATCTTGATGCCGTCGCCGTGGATCCTTTGCAGGTAGCGGGCCTGCGCCACGGCCGGCGTCACCACCGGAGCCAGGTACGGCAGCAGCTCCGGGAACTTCCGCTTCACGTACTCCACCACGATCGGCGAGGTGGAGCGGATGGTCGTCGCGTCGCCGTTCCCGCGCCACAGCCGCAGGTACTCGTCGGCGACCAGCTCGTCGCCCAGGACCCCCGGGTAGACCGCCAGGAACCCGGCGGCGTGGCAGGCGTTGAGCACCTGGTCCGGCTTGGCCGGGTGGAAGTGGACGACCGATTCGGTGGCCAGGATCAGCACCGCCGAGCCGCTCTCCAGGTGCCGGCGCGCCGCCGCCAGGTCGCCCGACGCTTCTATCGCGTCGTGCCCACAGGCCGGCAGGCAGAGGCCGCACTCTATGCAGCTGGCCTCTTCTATCTGGACGGTGCCTTCCTCGGCCCTGACCGCTTCAACCGGACAGACCCTCACGCACGCCATGCATTCGACGCAGCGCGACAGCGCTATCCGGAATGTCAAGCTCATACTTGAGACCCTGGGCAGCCGGACTGAAACCAAACTTACATTTGATTCGGCGGGGTGCTTCATACTAGCTTTCGCGCCGCCCCACTGTCAAGCAAATTGTTACGCGTGAGAAAGCCCAATTACATAGCGCTCACGGCCCTTTCCGCGGCCCTGGCGGCGGCCGTCGCCGGGGGCTGCGCCGACGGCCTCGAGCCCGTCCCCTTCCAGGGGGTGAGCGGCCGGGTGGCCTATCAGAGCGAGCCGCCGGCCGCGACCACCGACTGGGTGCGGCTGGCGGTCTACCTCGAGCTGCCAGAGACCCAGTTCGACCTGCTGGACTTCGTGACCTTCTCCGACACGCTGGTGAGCGCCGGGGACGGCTCGCCCTACGCCGTCGCCCTGGAGCCCGGCGACTACGCCTTCCTGGTGGTGGTCTGGAAGGAGGCGGGGAACGATAACCTGCTGACGGCGCTGCGGGCGGCGGGCTGGTACAGCGGGGGCGGCGGCCCGTTCGACATGCCGGCCCCGTTCGCCGTGGCGGCCGAGTCCGAGACCGAGGACACGGACCTGGCGGCCGACTTCGCCAACATGCTGACGATCCAGGAAGTCCTGGCCCTACTGAACCCATGACACTTCGCCTACCCATCGCCCTCGCCCTCGCCATCGCCATCGATGGCACCCCGGCGGCCGCCCAGGAACCCGGGGCAATATCCGGCCGCGTCGCTGACGCCCGGACCGGCGACCCGGTGGCGACGGCGGCGATCCGGGTCCTGGGCACGGTGCTGACGACGTTCGCCGACGACTCGGGCCGTTTCCAGCTGCGGCGCGTGCCGCCGGGCGCCCGGGAGCTGGCGGTGGAGCGGATCGGCTACGCGCCGCGCACGGTCGAGGTCGATGTGGGGGCCGGCGCCCGGGCGACGCTGGAGATCGCGTTGGAGCCGCGGGCCGTCGCGCTGGGCGGCGTGGTGGCGACGGCGGCGAAGCGGGAGACCTCGGCCGGCGACGCGCCGGTCTCGGTGGCGGTCCTCGAGGAAGAGGAGGTAATGCGGCGGACGCCGTCCACCGCGGCAGACGCCGTCGCCTACGCGCCCGCCGTCCAGTTCGTCGGGTCACAGGTCAACATCCGCGGCTCGTCGGGCTATTCCCGGGGGACCGGCAGCCGCGTGCTGCTGCTGATCGACGGGGTCCCGGCCAACGCCGGCGACAGCGGCAGCCTCAACTGGGACGTGATCCCGCTGACCGAGATCGAGCGGGTCGAGGTGATGAAGACGGCCGGCTCGGCGCTCTACGGGACCAGCGCGCTGGGCGGCGTGATCAACGTGGTGACGGCGCCGCCGGCCACCGAGCCGGTCACGCGCCTGCGGCTGCGCACCGGCTTCTACGATGATCCGCCGCACCGCGAGTGGATCTGGTCCAACCAGACCCGGGTCTACGTCTCCGGCGAAGCGAGCCACGGCCGCCGGCTGGGCCCGCTCGACCTGTGGCTGCGCGGCGGCTACGGGACCGACGAAGGCTACGAGCAGAACGGCGACCTCGACCGGGCCAACATCGCGCTCCGCCTCGGGCTGGGCGACGCCGGGGCCAAAGACCGGTGGGCGCTGTTCGGCAGCTGGGCCTACGAGGACCACGGCGAGGCGCTCACTTGGTGCGTGCGCGGCCAGTGCCCCGACCCCAACGGTCTGGCCTTCCAGCCGGCCCGGGTCCCCGTCGACGCCCGGGACGACCGGACCCGCTCCGACAAGGCCCGCGGCTACCTGACCTGGAAGCGCGATTGGGGCGACCGCTTCAGCAGCTTCGCCCGGGCCTCGCTCGCCTGGAACGACTGGACGACGAACTTCGGGACCGAGCGGATCGGCGCCGAGACCTTCGTCTGGGGCGGCGAGCTCAAAGGCGACTGGCAGGCGGCGAGCTGGCTGATGCTGACGCTGGGCGGCGAGGCGGCTTACACCGACGTGAACGCCGACCTGTTCGGCCAGCACGACCTGACCGACCTGGCCAGCTACCTGCAGGCCGAGGTCGGGCTGACCTCGTGGCTCACGCTGACCGCCGGGCTGCGCGGCGACGTCCGCACCATCGACGGCGGCTCTTTGCGCGACCCGTGGAGCTCGGAGCTCAGCCCGCGGGCCGGCCTGGTCCTGGCGCCCGACGCCCGGACCCGGGTCCGCGCCTCGCTGGGCGCGGGCTTCCGGGCGCCGTCGGCGGCGGAGCTGTTCACCGAGACGGTGGTGAGCGGCTTCCGGGTCGTGCCGAACCCGAACTTGCGGCCGGAACGCTCGCTCGCCGGCGAGCTGGGGATCCAGCGCTACGTGGCATCGTGGCTGGCCCTCGACCTGGCCGGCTTCTACTACGACTTCGAGGACCTGATCGTCGCCGACACCATGCTGGTCGGGACCGGGACCATCGAGATCCAGTTCGACAACACGCCCGAGGCCCGCATCCTCGGCTTCGAGGCGAACGCCCGCGTCTCGTTCATCCGCGACCGGCTGCTGGGCCAGGCGTCGTACACCTACCTGTTCACCGAGGAGACCGACACGGCGACGGGTGAGACGCAGCCGCTCCCCTATCGGCCCGAGCACCTGCTCACCGCCTCCGGCACGCTGCTCTTGGGCGGCCTCGAGCTCGGCGCCGATTACCGCTTCGCCTCCGCCTTCAAACGCGTCCAGGTCTACCCCGACGAGCGGCTCGACCCGCGGGTCGACATGAACCTGCTCGACGCGCGACTCGCCTACCGGATCGGCCGCCAGGTCATCCGCTTCATGGTGGACAACGCCCTCAATTATGGCTATACAACCATAGAGCGGAACCTGGAACCGATCCGCCGCTACACCGTGGCGCTCGAAATCGAGTTCTGAGGGTCGAGGGGATGATGGGATCCTGCCTGCCGAGTCTCTGCCGGCGCACCACACCGATCATATTGACCCTGGTCGCCGCCGCCTGCAGTAGCGGGCCGGCCGGCGCGCCGCTGGCCCAGCTGGTCCCCGAGACGATCACCACCATCCGCTCCGGCGACGTCGTCATCATCGAGTTGTGGGGCCAGCCCGAGGTCTCCGGCGAACGGATCGTCGACGACAACGGTTACATCCACCTGCCGCTGTTGCGCGCCGTGCGGGTCGCCGGGATGAGCGCCGAGCAGATCCGCGAACAGCTGACCGAGCTATACGGCCAGTACTACTCCGACCCACTGATCGTGGTGAACGTAAGGCTGGGCGTGAGCATCACGGGCGAGGTGCGTGCGCCGATGCGTTACACCGTCGACCCGGCGCTCAACGTGCTCGACCTGTTCGGGTTGGCGGGCGGCCTGACCTACGAGGCCAAGAGGGACGCAGTCGAGCTCAACCGGGGTGGCGCCCGCTACATCATCGACCTGGACGACGCGCTGCTCTACACCGAGGCCGAGAAGCTGCGGCTGCAGTCGGGCGACTGGATCTACGTCCCGCGCCGTTTCTGGACGCTGCAGCGCACGGCGACCTACGCGGCGATCGCCCTGCTCGGCATCTCGATCGCCAACTTCTTCGTCAACAACTAGGCGCCGGGGGCGGCCACCCGGCCACCCCCGGCACGTTCCTGCGATAGTGGTGCCGACTAGTTGGTCGCACCCTCAGCCGGCCAGTACGACATGTCGGGCCGGTAGGCGGCGTTGTTGTGCTCCCAGCGGCTGATCACCGCGCCCAGGCGCTCGTTCAGCTCCTGCCAACGCGCGCCCATATTCTTCTCCTCGATCAACTTTTCGAGGCTGTTCACCCCGTAGTAATCCGACAGGTCGTCGATGAACGTCGCGTAGACGACGCGGCCCGTGTCACCGAAGTGGACCTGGTGCCCGGTGTAGGGATACGGATAGCCGATCTCGGCGAAGAAGGCGGCCCACTCCTTGTTGAGCGCCTCGAACTTCTCCTCGACGCCGGGCTTCACCCACATGACGTCCGAGTGGACGGCGGTCATCGTCGTGGGATCGAAGCCCTCGACCTCGTAGCTCCAATCGGCTTTCTCCTCGGCGATCTCTTGCGACACGACCATGAAGTCCATCGTCTCGAAACTCGCCATCGCCTCCTGCATCATCGCCTCGCCTTCGGTGCCGCTGAAGGAGCGCATGAACTGCATCGGGTCATCGAAGTAGGCGAAGTCGGATACGGGATAGACCAGCGTGTACTGTGACCCGTCCTGCAAGAACGCCCAGCGGTACGGCGTGCTCGCCTTGCCGGCGGCCTCGACCAACTGCTTGACCGCCGCCTCGAACTTCGGCGCGTCGGCCGGGTCGACGGCGAACGTCGACACCTCGAGCAGCTGCCCGCGCTCGTACTCCTGGCCACCCTCCTGCGCCCGCGCCGTCGGCGACGCCACCACCGCCAAGGCCAGGGCAAATGAAAGGATACGACCGGTCATGGGGCCTCCCAGTTCAAATGTGAATGAGAAACGAGGGCTGAAAACTGGAACGAATGTCGCGGTTATCCAAGCGATTATCTAAACGGTAACGCGGGCCGGGCGCGCCGGGTTTCATCGCCGTGGGCTATGTAGCCTAGCCCACGGTTCGAGTTTCGCCGCACCTCTTGCCCCGGCCGCGCCTTCACCTTAATGATGCGCCGCCCCACGAGATCAGCGGCCAGCGGAGGCCCAAGCAGGAGGTAGAGTTGCCGAGGAAAGTCCCGACGGCGAAGCGCCGTTTCAAAGGATCGAGCGGGCGGGAGTGGGAGGCGGAGATCTGTCTGCACTCCGGCGACAACGAACAGTCGCCGAACCTGCTGGTCATCTTCCGCGACCCGGCCCGCGTGGAGCCGGACCGCTACAACACGCTGCCGGCCGGCTCGCCGAAGGTGCCGAGAGAGGCGGCGAAGGTTATGAGCGACGACGACCTGCGGGCGCTGCTCAAGCGATCCGTAGAGATGAAGAGGGCCTAGAGGCGGAGGGCGCCATGCGGCGGACGTTTACCGACGATCGGTTCGACGAGTGGGAGGCCTTCGTCAGCGGCGGCCAGCCGGGCGGCTCGCAGGCGGCGCGCATCGTGTTCAACTGCATCTCGACGCCGACGCGGACGCCGCGTCAGGTCATCCATGCCAGCGGCGACCCGGCCGAGGCGGAGCGCGAGCTCTACAGCATGGACGACGCCGGCGTGATCGAGCTGTTCGAGAGCTCCGAGGAGCTGGCGTAACTCGCCGGGCCCACCCCATGGAAATCCTGATCATCGGCGGGACCCGCTTCGTCGGCCACTACACCGCGCTGGCCCTGCACGAAGCCGGCCACGACGTCTCCGTCTTCACCCGCGGCAAGCAGAAGTTCGAGCTGCCCGACGAGATCGGGCACTTCAAGGGCGACCGGAACTACGAGGCCGATCTGACCGCCGTCGCTACCGCTCGCGACTGGGACGTCGTCTGGGACAACATGAGCTACACCGGCGACGACGCTCGCGCCGCGGTCGGCGTGTTCCGCGACCGCACGGGCCTCTTCATCCACACCAGCACGCTCGCCGTCTACAGCGTCTGCGAAGGGATCGTCAGCCCCTATCGCGAGGAGGACTTCGAGCGCGGCCGCCCGCTGACCGAGCGGTTGGGGATCTACCCCTACGACTACGGGATCGCGCGGCGCGAAGGCGAGCAGGTGCTGCAGGCGGCGCACGCCGAGTTCGGGTTCCCCTTCGTCAGCATCAGGCTGCCCGCCGTACTCGGGCCCCGCGACTACAGCCTGCGCGCCTGGTCGTACTGGCGGCGCATAGCAGAGGACCGGCGGCTCATCCTGCCGGACAACGGGATCGAGATGCACCGCTCCGTCTATTCGGGCGACGTCGTGCAGGCGCTGCTCGCCATCGTCGAGCGGGGCGCACAGCTGGCGGGCCGCGCCTACAATCTGGGCGGTCGCGAGATCGTGAGCCTGCGCGGGTTCGTCGAGGACTCGGCGCGGGTCCTGAACACGGACGTCGAGATCATCGATGTGCCGCGCTCGGTCATAGCCAAGGCGGGCATCGACCCCGACGCCCTCTCACCCTACACCACGTGGGGCAACCACATCCAGGCGATCGCCCGGGCGCAACACGACCTCGAGTTCCGGCCCACTCCGATAGAGGAGTGGCTCGCGCCGACGATCGAGTGGCACCTCGAGAACCGCCGCGACGCCGAGCCGCCGGGCTGGGAGTTGCGCGAACAGGAGGCGAAGCTGGCTGAGCGCTGGCGGGCCTTCTTCAGCGGTCTCGGGTGAGCTGAGACAGGAGACGCAGCGCCGACTCGACCCGCGGCTGTAGCTCCGGGTCCGCATCCCTCCACAGATCGGTGAACGCCGCCAGGTGAGCGACGGCCTTCGTCGTGTCGCCCAGCGTCAGGTAGACGCTGGCGGCGCGCTCGTGGGCGATGGGTCGGGTCGGGCCATACATGCCCTGGTCGGTGAAGTGTAGGCCGTAGCTCGAGGTCAACGAGTCGTAGTACGCCGCCGCCACCTGCAACCGGCCCGCCGCGGCGTAGGCATCGCCCAGCAGCAGGCCGATCGCGCGGAGCAGCACATCGCCGTTTTCGGCCCGCGATCGCCGCAGGTGCTCGATGGCGTCCTCGACGCGGCCTTCCTGCAGCGCGACGACCCCGCGCACTGCTTCGCTAATCCCCATGAAACCCGCGGTGCCGGGACCGATGACGTGGTCCAGGCGCAGCAGCGGTTCGCGCGTCCGTTCCAGGTCGCCGGCCAGCGCGTACCCGGCGGCGAGGGCACCGAGGCCGAGGCCGCCCTGCACGAGGTCCTCCTCCTGCAGCGCCGCCTCCCGGGTCCGCTCGACGAGCGGCAGGGCGCGTTCCGGCGCGCCGGCGGCCAGCATGGCGAACTCCAGGTCGAGGAGTGCACCGTACGCCGCCAGCCTGAGACCGGAAGTCAGGCCCAACTCGACCGCCGTGTCGGCGTAGGCCAGCGTCGCGCCGACGTCGCCGTGCAACGCGGCCAGCGACGACAGATAGGCGTGACCCCAGGCGGACACGTAGGGGCGCGAGTCGAGCGCCATGACTCCGGCGGCCGCCTCGGCGGCCTCGAAGTCACCGGCGTACAACGGGTTCATCACCCGCGCGTCCAGGGTGCCGTACATATCGGGAAAGTCGGCGACCAGGACGGCGAGCGCCGAGTCGGCGGCGGCGTGGTCACCCAGGGTACGCGTAATACTGGCCAGGTTGATGTATACCACCGGCTGGTCGGGCACGAGCTCGGCGGCGCGCCGGTAGAGCGGCAGCGCTTCCTCGTAGCGGCCCATCCGCTCGTACGCGTCGCCCAGGTTGGTGATCGCGGTGTGCGATTCCGGGTCGCGCTCGATCTCGAGCTCGTAGTAATAAGCGGCCGAGTCGAAGCGCGCCCGCCAAGCGTGGTAGAGCGCCCCCACCAGGTAGCGCTCGCGACGCTCGAGCCGCTCGGTGTGCGCGTACGCTCGATCGACGTAACGCCGCCCTTCCGACGCGTAGCCCAGGTTGCCGTAGTAGATGCTCAGCGCCCGGTACGCCGTGGCGAACGCCGTGTCGAGCTGCACCGCCTGCTCGAGCAACGCGATCGCCAGGTCAGGGCGGCCGGTGCGACCGTAGTAGGAGCCGTTGGCATAGAGCTCCAGCGCCTCCAGCGATCCCGTCGTAACCTGTGGCAGCGGCTCGCTGCGCCGCAGGTCGCCGAGCGACTCGCCCAGGTGGCGGCGGACAAGACGTGACAGCCGCTCCACCGTGGCGATCACATCGTCTTCGCCAGCCGCCGTCTCTCTTACCCGCACGACAACTTCGCCGCTCGCCGCCTCTATGATCCGCGCGCTCAGCTGGTAGCCCGAGCCCAGTCGTGTGACCGAGCCGGCGATGACGACGGGGCAGCCCTCGCGCCGCGCGGCGTCGATCGCCACCTGCTCGGTGACGGTCGTCGTGGCGGGTAGCCTCATCCGCTCCAGCGCGCCGGTGAGCTCGGCCCGAGCGACGACCTCGACGTAGTCCGACCCATCCAGGTCGGTGACCACCGCCTCGTGAACGGCGAAACCCAGCGCCGGCTGGTCGGTCTCGTTGACGAACTCGGCGACGACGACCTCGTCGCGCTCGCTGAACACGTCCGCCGCCTCAGCCTTCACTACCAGCCCGGAGAAGCCGACGAACAGCCAGACCGCGGCCACCACACCCCAGACCGCGAAAGACGCCACGCCGATCACCAGCACGTTCCGCCAGTTGAAGAGTCGCTTGATCCCAACGCTTGGTTCGCCGGCAGCGGCCGCCGGCTCGAGCTCGTCATCGTCGAGGTCGGGAAGCTGCGTCGGGTCGAAGGTCGCCTTGCCGGGCGCGCCCTCCTGGACGAAGGCGGTGGCCAGGGTGAACGGCAGCCCGATGAAGAGGAGCGCGGCCGCCAGTCCGGGGAACCACTGCGGCAGGCCGTAGGCCCCGGTCAGCACCTCGACCACCTGGAGCACGAACCAGGAGATCGCCAGGTAGATCGCCAGCACCTGCCAGATCGAGCGTCTGTGGACCTCGTGGATCAGCCGCCTGAAACCCGACATATCCGCCTCCGACCCCTTGGGCCACGCATGATCCTGACCCGGTCATGCAGTACGTGGATGGGCAAAGATGCGGGTCCTGCGGAGTGAGGCGCAACTCGGACCACTGGCCATGCCGGAGCTCGGTTAGCGCCAGCAGCAAGCCTCCGGAGGCTCAGCCACTTCGACCTCGATCTTGTCCTTAGCCAGCATCTCGAGCTCCTGTTCGCTCAGAAGGGCGAGGTCGCTCTCAGCCACGGCTACGGTCCAGCTTCTCAGGTAACCGTAGTGCGTATGGCCGCCGGGCACCCGGACCCACTCCGTCCAGGAGGTGAGTTCCAGGTCACCCCAGGTCAGAGCGAAACGCACATCGTAGTACGTGGCGCTCTCTCCGTTCGGGTACGCGACCTTCGCAACGTCCTCTCCCCGCAGGTTCAGCAACACCGTGTCCCCGCTTGTCGCTCGCTGCGAGCACTCCAGATCCGACGGTACGTTGGCCAGGCACCAGTCCTCGAAATTGCTGAGCGGAAGAGCCAGAGCCGGATTGCGACTCGCCGCTGTGACTCTATCGAGCCACATCGAAGTGCGCAGACACGATTCCGTGCACCTGGACTCCGTTGGACAGCGCTGACACCCGACAAACGAGTTGTACACGTCCCCCGGTATGCACCGCGCCGCATCCAACTGCTTGACTCCCTCCAGGGCGCGGATCATCCCGTTGATCTTGGGCGCGTTAGAACTTGTGGCTTCTTTGGCGGCCTTCCTCAGTTGCCCCTCCAGCAGCGAGAAGAGAGGGCCCGTCGCCGTTTGACCCTCCTCGCATGCCTGACCCGCAGCGACCGCGGGGCCGAGCCCAATAAGCAGCAGCCCGACGGTCACCACAATTGCGGACCGGCCTGACGACCTTCTGTCCCGGGATTCGAAGCGGCGCATCAACCACCTCCTGTTGGCGAGCACTGGCACCCCGGAATTCGGATCTCGACATGATAAACCCGACGGTCTTCCCGAACAAGCGCGGCTGGATATCGTGGGCGATGACTGGATCCGCGGACCGCCCGATCTGGTGATCGAGATCCTATCGCCGAGCACCGCCGAACGCGATCGCACGGTCAAGCTCAAGCTCTACCAGCGCCAGGGCGTGGGCGAGAGCTGGATCGTCGATCCCGACCCCGAGACGGTGGAAGTGTGGGTCGCGGGCGCCACCCAGCTATCCACATACACCGAACGCGTGCCCGTGCGCGCCGGTGGCGCCGTCGTCGGCGAGATCGAGCTCGCAGAAATCTTCCCGCCCGAAAAGACGAGCGCTTAGCCAGCGTCCTTCCCCTCGAACCTGAGCTTCCAGACCCGGAGCGTTGGATCGCCACCGGGCGCGCTGTGCACCGAGTAGAAGAACGGGCCCTCGACGCCGACAACGCGCTCGTTGCTCGGAACGGCCAGGGCGATGGGCGTGCCGTCCAGCTCGTATATGTCGTAGAGGTACTCGCCGTCGGCCGGCGCGTAGAGCGCCAGCAGCGGCCCGCAGCGTGTGGCGAACAGGCCGCGCAACGTGCCGGCAGCCTGCCCGGCCGCGCTGGGGAACGAGAGGACCGCGTCGGCCTGGAGGTCGTAGACAGCGAACGACTCGGTGCTCGTGTGGGCCAAGTACAGCGTCTCGCCCATCGTCGCGGCGTAGACGCGCCCAGCCGACCGGCCCTCCCGCGGCTCGCCGAAGAACGACTCGATGTACTCACCGCCTGCCGTATAGAGATGCACCAGCTTCCCCGCCCCGCGCCCCCAGCCCGACCCGAGCACGGCGAGCCGGCGATCGCTCAAGCTGCAGACCTGGACCGGCCGGTCGACCTCGTGGACCCGGAAGCGACGGACCGTGCGGGCCGACTCGTCGAGTATCGCGACCGCCGGCAGCAGCCCGTCCAGCGCGGCGATCCAGCGGCCGTGCAGCGATGCCAGACTCACCGGCCGCCTGAGACCCGTCGCCTCGCGATCGAGGGCCTGCAGGCACCACCCCTGGGGCGAGTAGATCTTGAGCGCCTTGGCCAGGGCGTCGGCTATCCAGAGGCGGCCCGAAGCGGCGGCCAGTAGGTCGGAGACGCACAGCCGGTCGTCGCGCCCGGTCCGCAGCGGTATGGCGCGGACCGAGGTGAAGACGGCGCCGAAACCGAACTCGACCCGCGGCCCCGCCCGTGCGGCCCAACCGGCGCGCCCAACCCGCTGATCCGTCACCTCCTCACCGTTCCCCTCCGCCGCCGGACGTAGATCCACGACCCCGGGGCGTCGCCCCGGGCCCGGACGAACCGTGTGCGGCTACGCTAGAGGGCGGGCGTCAACGAATCGGCATCAGCGGCGCCACACCCAGCATCCCGAGCTTGACGCTCGCTTGACCGGTCCGCCCGAGCTTGGAGGTGGCTGGACACGAGAACCGCCTCCGAATGGAGGGTGTGAATATGTTGAACGGCCACACGCTACTGAGGACTGCACTCGTGGCGGGCCTGGCCCTGTCACAGTCGAATTGCACGATCATCGGAGCCGGCATCGGCGAGCTGATCGACGCGACGACCGCGCAAAGCCTCGCTCCACGGCAGCTAGCGCCCCAAGCGATCGAGCCCGGCCGGGAGATCACCCTGCAGTTGAGAGACGGCCGTTCGCTAAAGGGAAAGTACATCGGGATCGTGCCGCTGCCGGCGGAAGAGTACGCCGGGCGTTACCAGTCGGCCCGGGAGCGCCATCTGCCGACCGCCCCACTACCCGAGCTCGGCGACACCGTCACCCTCTACATGACCGGGGGCGGCGAATTGAATGCGGAGTTCATCGGTTTCGATCCCGGCGTGGTGTCGGTGCGGACGCTGGGCAGTGCGCAGCCCGAGAGCATCCAGGCGCAGGAGGTGCGTCAGCTCCAAACCGGGTGCGGCGCCGCGATGACGGGAGAGGCGCTGCGTTTCCTTCTTTCGGAGGGCGCGCTACCCTTTCAGTCGGCGCTCGCCGTGCACTTGACCGCCGTGGGCAACCCGGCCGGCCTCGAGCAGCGCGTGCCGTTGGATCGCGTCGCGCTCATCGAGTGGGATTCCGATAAGGGCCGGAAGGTCGGCACCATCGTCGGCGGCGTCATCGACGCGGCTGTGCTCGTCGCCGTAGTCGTCGGATGTACCGCAACCGGTTGCGGCTCTTTTTCCGGCGTGAGCTTCTAGTCCGGCTAGCGGACCGGGCTCATCGCACGATCAGCCGCGGCGACCGACCGCCTCCAGGTGGGCGCGGATGGCGGCGTGGGCCTCGGGGTCGGACCACGCCCGGTCCACCTCCTCCTCCCGCGCCGCGTCGCGGGCGGCCAGCTCGAGCACTGGCTCCCGCTCGCGACTCTTGTTGAGGCTGAAGGTGAGCGGCTGCGCTGCGGCGAGCCGTTCCGCCACGTCCCAGGCCCGCCGCAGCAGCCGTTCGGGCTCCGCCACCTCGTTTACCAGCCCCAGCCCCCGCGCCTGCTCCGGCGCGTATAGTTCACCGCCGTAGACCAATTCCTCCACCTGGGCCAGCGGCGCGACGAACTGCAGGATCTCCATCCCGAGGCTCGGATACGGCATGCGGACCCCGAACGCGGGAAAGCCGATCTTCGCTCTGCCGTCCGCCATCACCCGGTAGTCGCAGGCGCAGGCGAGCACGCAGCCGCCGGCGATGGCGTGGCCGTTTACCGCGGCGACGACGGGCAGCGGGAAGGTGAACACCCGGGCGATGGTACGGCGGACCACAGCGAGCAGCGTGCGCACGTACGGCTCGCCGCCGTCGAGGATCCGCTTGAGGTCGAGGCCGGCGCAGAAGCTGGACCCGGTTCCGGTGAGCACGACGGCCTTCGCATCGATGCTCTCGATCTCGTCCAGCCGCACCGCCAGCATCCCCATGAGGTCGACATCGATCGCACCGACCTTGCCGTGGTCGATGCGCAGGACGGTGACGGGCCCGCGGTCCTCGCGATGGATCAATCTGGCTCTCCTCTGTATCGGGGCACTGGGTTCCCCCAAGTTCTGACCCAGACTCGTGCTGCGCCGGTCGGCGCGATCAGACGGGGAAGACGTGGAGCGCAGTGACCTTGATCTGCGCCACCACCGGTGTGCCGATCTCCAGCCCCAGGTCCTCCAGCGAGTGACGGGTGATCAGCGCCTCCAGGCTGAGGCCGTCCGACTCGAGGCGCACCCGGACGAGGCCGCCCTGCGGGTGCAGCCGCGCCAGCTTGGCGTCGAAGCGGTTGCGGGCGCTGGTCGCCGGTGAAGCGGGCGGTGCGATGACGACGTCCTCGGGCCGGTAGCCGACGCGTACCGCGGCGCCGGCCTCGCATTCGCCGGCCGCCTCCAGCAGCTGGCCCGAGTCGAGGCGCACCATCATAGTCCCTTCTTCCACTGCCTCGACCACTCCGTTCAGCATGAACTCGGCGCCGGTGAACGAGGCGACGAACTCGGTGGCCGGCGCCTCGAATATGTCAACCGGCGTCCCGGTCTGAACGATGTGACCCTCTTCCATTACGGCGACGCGGTCGGCCAAGGCGAACGCCTCGCCGGGGTCGTGGGTGATAAGCACGATGGCCGGCGCCGCGTGCCGAACGATGCGCTCCAAATCGGCGAGCAGTCGGCGTCTGACGGTGACGTCGAGGTCGGCGGTGGGCTCGTCGAGGAACAGGATCTCGGGCTCGAGCGCCAGCGCCCGTGCCAGCGCCACGCGCTGCGCTTCGCCACCGGAGAGCCCATCGACGGGCGCGTCCTCGAGGTCGGCGATCTCCAAGGTCGCGAGGGCCGCACGTATCCGAGCGCGCCGCTCGTCCGCCGGTACGGATCGGGTCTTCAGGCCGAACTCTACATTCTGCGCGACGGTCCCGCGCCACAGGTAAGGCCGCTGCAGGACCGCCGCCGCGGCGCGACGCAGCCGGCGATCGTCCTTCGCCACCTCCCGTCCTATATATAGGAGTTTGCCGTCGTCCGGCGCCTCGAGCGCGGCGAGCACCCTCATCAGCGTCGACTTGCCTGCCCCGTTCGGTCCCAACAGCGCCAGCACCTCGCCGGCTCTTACTTCGATCGACTCGACGTCTATGACCAGGCGCTCGTCGTAGAAGCGTTTGAGATCCCGGCCTTCGAGCAGCGGCTCGCGCCGCGCGGCTTCCATCACGTTAACTCAGCTCGTCAGCGGCCTGCGCCGGCGCGGCGCCGCCTGCTGGATCCGGGTGATGAACGCGTTGGCGGCAAAGGCGATGGCGAGGAGGATGAGGCCGAGCGCCATCGCAGTGGCGAAGCGGCCGCGCCGCGTCTCCAGCACGATCGCCGTGGTGATGACCCGCGTCTCGCCGTGCACGTTGCCGCCCACCATCATCACGGCGCCGACCTCGGAGATCACAGCGCCGAACCCGGCAGCTACCGCCGCCATCAGCGACAGGCGCGCCTCGCGCAGGTGGAGCAGCAGCGCCTGCCAGCGGCCGGCGCCCAGCGCCCGGGCCTGGAGTCGCAGCTCGGGTGGCACCGACTGGACGGCGGCCAGGGTGATCGCCGCGACGTAGGGCGCTGCCAACACGAACTGGGCGGCGACCATGGCGCTGGGAGTGTAGAGCCAGCCCAGTCCGCCCAGCGGCCCCTGGCGCGACAGCAGGATATATACGAACAGGCCGACGACGACCGGCGGCAGGGCGAGGCCGGTGTTGACGATGGCAACGGCGATGCCGCGGCCCGGGAAACGGGCCAGCGCCAGCCAGGTGCCCAGCGGGATACCGATCAGCAGGCCGAGCAGCACGGCGCTACTCGACACCTGTAGCGATCTTCCGATGATCTGCCACAGATACGGGTCGCCCGAGAACAGCAGCCCTAACGCCTGGCGGATCGCGTCTACGAAGACATCCATGGTGCTGCGAGGTTCATCTCAATATCCAATATCCGACACTCATTGACCACTTGGTCATGTCGTTTTCAGCTGGCAAGTCCCGAATTCCAATATCCACCGGGGCAAGGGCGTGGCCAACCGGCCATCCCTGTCCCGGTGGGCGTCGGATATTGACACCCGAAACTGGACTGGATACTGAAATAAACACGCTCATCTGGCATTCGGCACAAAAAGCGGCCGCCCGAGTCCCTCCACGCCGAACGCGCCGATCGCCTCCTGGCCAGCCGCAGACGTTATCCAGTCGGCGAAGAGGCGTGCTCCTTCGAGGTTCGCCGCGTCGCGCACCACTATGACCGAGTATTGGTTGTGCAGTCGCGGATCGCCTTCTACAAAGACATCGAGTCGTAACCGGTCGCGCAGGCTCAGATAGGTCCCGCGATCGCTCAGCGTATGGGCCCGCCGCTCGCTGGCCATCATCAAGACCGCCCCCATCCCCTGGCCGGCCTCGCGGTACCAGTCACCCGACGGTTCCAGGCCGGCCACCGCCCAGAGCTCGCGCTCGCGGGCGTGCGTACCCGAGTCGTCGCCACGCGAGATGAAGAGCGAGCCGTGCCGGGCGATGCAGGCCAGCGCCGACGGCGCGTCGAGGAAGCCGCAGACGCTTGCGGGGTCCTCAGGGGGCCCGACGATCACGAAGTCGTTGTACATCACGCGGCGCCGCGATTCGCCGTGCGCCGCCGCCATGAACTCCTCTTCCGCCCGCGGCGAGTGGACGAGCACGATGTCGGCGTCGCCGCGCGCCGCGAGCCGTAGCGCTTCACCCGACCCGACGGCGATCACCCGGACCCGGTACTCGGGGTGCGCGCGGCGGAAGGCGGGCAGGATCGCTTCGAAGAGGCCGGAGTCCTCGGTCGAGGTGGTGGAGGCGAGGATTATTTCGGTTGGGCGTGGGGTGCAGGATTCGATTACGATGACGACGGCGATGGCGATGGGGAGGAGGAAGCGGGGCATGGTTTGGGGGGGCGGGCGATGCTACTCGTCTTCGTCTTCCTCGGCTTGGCCGATGTGCTGGGCGCGCAGCTCGAGGTAGGGCTGGCCGTCGCGGAACTTGGCGGCGATGCGGAGCCGCATCTGGCCGCCGTCCGTGGCCGGGAGCGAGATGATGCAGCCGTTGTAGCTGGCGGCGAAGATGAGCTGCCAGTCACCCTCGATGGCGGAGCCCTCGAAGAAATCCTTGAGCTGCGCCGTGTTGTGGGCGCTCATCTTGCTGATCAGCGTGGTCTGTTTGTCGTCGGCCACCTCATCCTCCCGATCCTGACGGCCCGGTCCCGGCGGCGCGCCGGTGCGGCGCGAAAAAGCTAATCGGAGGTGTCGGCCCTTACAAGGCCCCGGGCGCTCAGTCCTCGGTCCGTTCCTCGACTTTATGCTCGTCACCGTCGTAGCTGAGGACGATGGGCCGGTCGTCGTCGCAGGTCTCGAGGTGGACCGGGCGCTTCCAGAGCTTGTAGAGGTTCTCGAGGACTTCCTGCGCGTAGTCGAGACGTAGCGGCACGCCCTCGTAGCGATGCCAGAGGACCAGCTCGCCGCGGTTCAGATGGTTGCCGTCCCGAACGTAGACCCACGGCTGTCCGAAGTTGGTGAGCTGGAACAGCAGCCCCTGCTTGATCTCGTCGAACGAGCGACTCGAGATCCGGTACTCATTGGTCGCTTCGTTGTAGTCGTAGACGAACAGCTTGTGCTTGTGACAGAAATCAGGGGTGAGGAACTCGTCGATGAAGGTCACGTCATTATATATAGAGCGGATCTGGAAAAGCTTCTCGCGGCCTTCGCCGGCGCCGGTGTCCCAGTTCTTCCGCTCCTCCCAATCGTCGCACGCCTCCCAGTCGGTTCCATGGCGGCCCTTGTCCCAGCGCTCCTCTATGTCGCGCAGCAGCTCGAGCCCCAACTTGTAAGGGTTGAGCCGCCCGGGACTCGTCGCGACAGTGCCACTGTGGTGATCGGCGTAGTCGATGAGCTCCGAGTCCTTCAGCGCCCGCTGCGTCATGATCGTCGAGTGCCAGTAGCTGGCCCACCCCTCGTTCATGATCTTGGTCCGGCCCTGTGGCGCGAAGTAATAGGCCTCCTCGCGGATGATCCCCAGCACCGTACGCTGCCAGTTGGTCAGCGGCGCGTACTCCTGCAGAAAGCCCAGGATGTCTTTCTCGGGACTGGCCGGGAAGTGCTCCTCCTTCTTGCGCGCCTCCTGCATTCGTTCGGCCTCCGCCGCCAGCACCTCCTCGGGGTTGATGTACTCCTCCATGTACTCCTTGGCGGCGAGGCGGCGTGGCTGCGGCCGGTGCGAGGGGTGGCTGGGGTCGACATCGGCCGGTTCGGGTCGGCGGCGCCGCTTGATGTAGGGCGCGTTGTAGTCGATCAAGTTGTCGAGCGAGTGGCAGATGTCGAGGAAGCCCTCCACCTCTTCCTCGCCATAGGACTCCATGCAGCGGCGCACGCGGGTGGCGTGGTTCGCCATCTCGTCGACCATCTTCCGGTTCGTATGTTCGAACGAGTAGTTGTTCTTGAAGAAGTCGGCGTGGCCATAGACGTGGGCCATGACCAGCTTCTGGTCGACGACCGGGTTCGCGGCCAGCAGGTAGGCGTAGCACGGGTCGTTGTTGATCACCATCTCGTAGATCTTCTGCAACCCGTAGGCGTAGCCCCTGGCCAGCGCGTGGTACTCCATCCCGAAGCGCCAGTACGGGTAGCGAGCCGGATAACCGCCGTAGGCGGCGACCTCGTTGATCTCGTCCCAGTCGAGGACCTCGAAGATCACATCGAAGAAGTCGAGCCCGTAGGCGCGGGCGTACCGTTCGATCTCGTCCTGCAGCTCGCGCAGCTCGGGGGTCAGCGTCTGCGGCATCTACTTGCCCTTGCCCAGGAAGTCGCGGATCGAATCGAGGATCGCCTCGCGGTCCGGAATGTGCGAAAGGGCGAGCTTCTCTTCCTCGACGTGCTCGCTCAGTGACTCGTAGAACTGGCCCGACCCGTAGCGGCTCTCGACCTGACCGTAGCCGAACAGGTTGACCACGGGAAGGATGCGCTCATTGAGCAGCTCGAAGCACTTCTCGTCGTCGCCGCCGCCCCAGTTGTCGCCGTCCGAGAAGTGGAAGCAGTAGATGTTCCACTCCTCCGGGTCGTACTCGCCGGCGATGACCTTGGCGGCCAACTCGTAGGCGCTGGAGATCCGCGTGCCGCCCGACTCGCGAGTCGTGTAGAACGTCTCGCGGTCGACCTCGTGGGCCGCGGCGTCGTGCACGATGTAGCGGTTGGCGATCCCGTGATAATGAGCGCGGATCCAGGTGTCGATCCAGAACGACTCGATCCGCACGATCTCCTTCTGTTCGGCACCCATCGAGCCCGAGACGTCCATCATGTAGATGATGACCGCGTTCGCCACCGGCTCGGGCTCTTCCTTCCAGGAGCGGTAGCGGTAGTCGTCGCGCACCGGCATGACCATAGGCCGCTCGTAGTCGTAGGTCCCGGACGAGATCTGCCGCTTGAGCGCCTGCCGGTAGGTGCGCTTGAACGAACGCAGGCTCTCGGGCCCCGTACTGCGGATCGTCTTGTAGCGGCTGCGCCGGCTCTTCAGCGTCCGGCTGCCCCGCGGCTCGATGCGCGGCAGCTCGAGCTCTTCGCCGAGAATCTCGGCCAGCTCCTGGATCGAGAGCTCGACCTCGCGCAGGTGGTAGCCCGGCTGGTCGCCGGCACCGCCGGCGCCGCCCTCGCCTTCGCCGACCCCGATCGGCGTGCCCTCTTCGCCGTCGCCCTGACCGACGCCCCTCATCCCCTTGCGGCCGTACTTCAGGTGGGGCAGCTCGATCTGGGGCATCGGGATCGAGACGACCTCGCGACCCCGCTTGCCGATGAGCTCCCCCCTGGTGATGTGCTTGCGGAGGTCCTGCTTGATCTTGCCGCGGATGATCGCATCGAACCGTTTCTTGTCCCGCTCGATCCGCTTGATCGACGAGAAACCGGCTAGCGAATCCCTGCTCACTCTTCCTGCTCTTTTACGTCACCACGCGCGAAGATGCTGGCCACGAAGTTGAGGACGTCGGTCGCGCAGATCTCGCAGTAGCCGTAGTCTCGGATGAGCCGGCTCTTCACCACGTCGATCTTCTCCTGCGACTCCTTGTCCACCACGGACGAGACCAAGCTGGTCAGCTTGATCGAGTCCTTCTGGTCCTCGAACAGCTTCAGCTCGAGCGCCTTCTGCAGGCGCGAGTTCGTCGTGTAGTCGAACTTCTTGCCCTCGACGGCGAGCGCGCCGATGTAGTTCATGATCTCGGCGCGGAAGTCGTCCTTACGGCTCTCCGGGATATCGATCTTCTCCTCGATCGACCTCATCAGCCGCTCGTCGGGGTCCTCGTACTCGCCCGTATACTTGTTCTTGACCTTCTCCTTCTGCGTGTAGGCCTTCACGTTGTCGATGTAGTTGGCGCAGAGCCGCGAGATCGCCTCCTCGTCGGCGCTGATCGCGCGCTGCACCTCGTTCTTCACCGTGTCCTCGTACTCCTCGCGCACCGTCGTCAGCAGTTCGCGGTAGAACTCGCGCTGCTCGTCGCTCGTAATCAGCGAATGGTGCCTGAGCCCCGACTCGAGCTCCTTCATCACCATGAACGGATTGACGCAGCCTTCCTCAATGTCGGCGACGAGGCAGTTGGAGATCTTATCCTGGATGTAGCGCGGCGAGATGCCCCTCATGCCCTCGCGCTCGGCTTCCTTGCGCAGCTCCTTGACGTTGTCCTCGGTGAACCCGGGCAGCGTCTTGCCGTTGTAGAGCTTGAGCTTTTGCAGCCGAGTCAGGTTTACCTTCTTGGGCTCCTCGAGCCTTGTGAGCACGCTCCACATGGAGGCCATCTCGATGGTGTGGGGCGCGATGTGCTTGCCGCGCACGCGGGTCTGGTTGAAGTCGCGGGCGTATACGTCGACCTCGGCGCCGAGCTGCGTGACGTAGGGTATGTCGATTTTCACCGTCCGGTCGCGCAGCGCCTCCATGAACTCGTTGTTCTGGAGCCGCCGGTACTCGGGCTCGTTGGTGTGCGCGATGATGACCTCGTCGATGTCGGTCTGCGCGAACTTCTTCGGCTTGATCTTGTGTTCTTGCGACGCGCCCAGCAGGTCGTAGAGGAACGCTACGTCCAGCTTCAGGACCTCGATGAATTCGATCAGCCCGCGGTTCGCGATGTTGAACTCGCCGTCGAAGTTGAAGGCGCGCGGGTCGGAGTCCGA
>CAYFSW010000016.1:0-17125 GCA_964345885.1 uncultured Gemmatimonadota bacterium
GCGGCGCTCGTACCTTCGGAAAGATCCTGAACCGGTGTCGGTGTCCGGAGGAAGCGGCCGGCGGCGAGGTCGACGGCGCCCGTGTAGACCTGCGGTTGCTCGATGGGCACGCCGAAGAAGTACGCATCGCGCGAGAACCCGATCGGCAGAAGTCTCCACACGTCGGCTCGTAGTAGCTCGGGCTCGCCGGCGGCCAGGTCGGGTCCGATGGGCAGCCGCCAGATGCCCTGGGTGACCTCGCGATCGCTGTAGAAGAGGATGCTCTTGCCATCGGGCGTGAAGCCCATGAACCGGTCATCGCTCGGACCGCTCAGTAGGCTGAATTCGCGCTCGTCGACCACCGAGATCGCGAAGATGTCGCCGTCCTTCGAGCCCTCTCCGGACGGATACGTGAAGGCCACGTAGCGGTCGTCGGGCGAAAACGCGGCCAGCGGTGTGTATTCCGACCCCAGGCTCTCGAGCACCTTGATCGAGCCGTCCGCCGTCGAGACGAGCGCTAGCTGAATCCCTTCCACGCCAACGACCTGGACGAGCAGATACCTTCCGTCGGACGACCAATCGTCGATGAGGAAGTAGACCCAGTCTTCACGTTTGGGGAGGAGAACGTGCGGGTTCGTTCCATCAGAGTTGATCACCCAGATCTCGTAGCCGGCTTTGCTGTCACTAAACCACGTGTAGGCGACCTGACTACCGTCAGGCGAGAACACTGAGGATTCTGCCCACGTCAACGAGTCTGCCCACGATCCTTTGTTGGTCATGTGGCGCAACTCACCGGACAGGAGATCGACGACCGCGAGGTTCCCCGTCATCCAATCGATATCGGTCAGATAGCGGCCGTCGGGGGAGGGGGATGAGGCGTAAAAATCGATCTCCGTCCCTGTCCAGACGCGCCGGAGTATTAGACCGTCCTCGTCCTGTGCTGCGGCAGACTGTTCCTGCACGGCAGCGGCCGCCGTCAGGACCCAGGCGAATCCTGCCGAATCGGGCCCGCATCCCAGCGGGGCGACGGCCAGCAGGGCGGTCGCCAGTGCTGCGGTCGAGCGTTTCATGGCTCCTCCTCCGAGCGGGGCATCGTTCCAGTTAATCACCCGGCTACCAGTCAAAGAGCGTACCGCAGCGGAGGGAGTAGCGTTATTCGGCTTGGCTTGTACGATTTCGCCAGATCGGGCGATGGGGCAGGAGGTGGATCTCTGTATCAGGCTGTTACAAACCAGGCCTCAGTGTTACAGCGCTCCCCCCTGTGGTGCGGCGGCGAGCGGCAGGCGAATCTCGACCGTTGTGCCCTCGCCGCTGGCGCTCTCGACGTGAATGTCGCCGCCGGCGGCTCGCGCTATGCGGCGCGCGATGGTGAGACCGAGGCCGGTCCCGCCTTCCTTGGTGGAAAACAGGGGATCGAAAACTCGCTCGAGTACGTCTGCCGGAATCCCGACGCCGTCGTCGTGGACCGTGACGACGGCCGAGGTGGCTTCGCGGTCGACCCGGACCATGGCCGCGCCGCCGGGCTCGAGCGCCTGGGCCGCGTTCTGTATGACGTTGAGGAAGAGCTGTTCCAGAGCTCCGCTATCCCCCCGCACGGTCAGCGGCGGCTGGGGCTCGGCCTTTACCGTCAGGGTAGCACCGCGCGCCTCGAAGGCGGGGCGGGCGGCACGCGCGGCGGCGCTCAGCGGATCCGACAGGTCGACCCGCTGTGAGCCTACTTGCCCGCGGCGCGCGACCTCCAGCGTGTCCTTCACCGTCAGGTTGAGTCGCTCGATTTCCGCCAGTGCGCTTTCCAGCGGCTCGCGCAGACCGGAGTCTTCCGGCAGCTGCTCTTCCACTGTCTGCAAGTCGACGCGCACAGCGGTGAGCGGATTGCGGATCTCGTGTGCGAGCGAAGCGGCGAACTCGCCGACCGCGGCTAGAGATTCGCGGCTGGCCAGCTGGCCTAAAGTTCGCCCGAGGCTCTCCGTCATCGTGTTGAAGGCGCGGGCCACCTGTCCCACCTCGTCGGTGCCCGGCTCTTCCACCCGCTGCTCGAGGTCGCCGCGACTCACGGAGGAGGCCGCCGCCGTGAGCTGCCGCAGCGAGCGGGTCATGCGGCCGGTCAACAGAATCGCCAAGGCAAGCCCGGCAACGGCGACGATCAGCAGCAGCCGGGCGCCTCGGCGTGCCGCGTCCTCGAAGGGCTGGACGAACGGGGTCAGCGGTGCGGCGAGGGCGAGATCGAAGGGCGGCTCGTAGAACGTTCGGCTTGCGTTGAGCCACTCGTCACCGCCCCAGACGAACCGGTCCTCGGCGAGCAGCACCGGGTCGAACGGCAGCGGCAGGAGGGGCAAACCCGTCGAGGACTCGAAGAGACCGACCACCATGCCTGCCGCTGCGGGAGTGATCGATCCGGGCGGTAGCAGAGCGTCGGCTCGGATGTCTGCCGCGAGGGTTCCGAGAAGTCCTCCGGAGAGGCGGTCGCGGATGCTCAACGCGGCGGTGATGTGGTCGTTGGAACTGCTAGATGCCTCGTCGGCGCTCGCCGTTCGCGTCAGCGTCCATAGTGACGCCCCCTCTCGATCCAACACCCTGACCGTGACGACGCCGGGATCGAGTTCATCGAAAAGCTCCCGCAGCGCGGAAGGGACCGCCGGCCGGCTCCCCTCGCGCAGGGCCTGATGAACGGAGGCCTCCTCGGTCAGGAAGAGTAGATCGTGGCGTTGCTGCACCCAGCGCGTCGTGATTCTGGCCGCCGTCTCGTCCAGCGCTTCAGCGAGCCGCGTGCGGAGCAGATCTTCACCGGAGTCTACGGCGGTGCGGGTGAGCCAGAGTCCGACCAGTCCGAGCGGTACCACCGCCACCGCCAGCACGAGCAACAGGATCCGGGTGCGAAACGACAGCGGCAGCATCGGGAGTGCCGGCTAGCGGGTGGGATTGGAGTCGGTACCCGGGTCGGGGTCGGCACCGGGTGCTGGTTCGCCGCGGCGCGGGATCAACGGACCGAGATCGTGTTTCTCGATCAGCCGATCGAGGCGCGGACGTGAGATCGCGAGTATCTCGGCCGCGCGAGACTTGTGGCCGCGCGTCGCCTCGAGGACGCGTGCGATGTGGTCGCGTTCCGCCTCCTCCAAGCTCGTGAGGCGCGGGCCCGGCTCGCCGACCGGTGCTCCCAGCTCGACGTGCTCCGGTCGGATCACGTCCCCCGTGGCCAACACCGCCGCACGGGTGAGGCAGTTCTCCAACTCGCGCACGTTCCCGGGCCAGCTATGCCCGGCCACCTTGTCGATCGTCTCGGGGGCCAGAACCAGGCGCCTGCCTCCTGCCGCCGCCGCTGCCTTCGCCACGAAGTGCTCGGCCAGGAGCTGCAGGTCGCTCATCCGCTCGCGGAGCGGCGGAACCTGTATCTCCACCACGCGCAGGCGGTAGTAGAGATCCTCCCGGAACTTGCCGACCGCGACCAACCGCTCCAGGTCCTGGTGCGTGGCGGCGATGACGCGCCCCTCCGTACTCTCCGCCCGCTCCGCGCCCACGGGATAGTACTCGTGCTCCTGCAGCACGCGGAGCAGCTTGCTCTGAAACTCCGGTGTCGTGTCGCCGATCTCATCCAGAAAGACCGTTCCGCGGCCCGCCAGCGCGAACCGACCCCGCCGGTCGGAGGTCGCACCGGTGAACGCGCCGCGCACGTGCCCGAACAGCTCCGACTCGAGCAGCGTCGAGGGAAGTGCGGTGCAGTCCACCGCCACGAAGGGCTCGCCAGCGAAAGGAGATGCGTCGTGGATCGCCTGCGCGATGAGCTCCTTCCCTGTCCCACTCTCTCCTCGGATGACCACATTGGTGCGGGTCGCGGCGACCTGACCGACCAGTTTGAAGATCTCGACCATGTGCGGGTCGCGGCCGACGAGACGATCGGCCACATCGGGAACGCTCTCGTCCCAGCGGGCGGCTTCCCGCGCCGCCCGATCCTCGAAGATTCGGTCAAGCAGGCAGCGAAGCTGGTGCAGGTCCAGCGGTTTGACGAGAAAGTCGACGGCGCCTTCGCGCATCGCCTCGGCGACCGTGGGCAGATCCTCGTAGGCGGTCATCAGCACGACGTCCACGTCGGGCATGCGCTCGCGGATGAGTCGCAGCAGGTCGAGGCCGCTCATGCCCGGCATCTTCAGATCGGCCAGAACGACGCCGGCGCTCGACTCGTCCAGCAAGGCCAGCGCACGCTCCCCGTCCTCCGCCGTACGGACTTCGGTCCGCTCGTCGCCCAGGGCACGGGCGAGCGAGGTGCGAATTCGAGGATCGTCGTCGACGATCAGCAACGATCTTTCCATAGGAGCGTCTCGACCTGGGTTGCCGGAGGCCCGGCGTTTCTCCCCCGGTAAACTGGGAGCGGAGGGGCGCGGTCGGCAACCGGCGAGACCTCAGCCCGACCTCGCTACCGCCCGATAACCTCGGCGATCTCCGCGTGAGCAAACGACTGCGAGAGATCCAGCCCCGATGCTGCCTCGCCTTTCCCAGGCCCTGCCGATACGGCACTTGACCTCTACTTGATGGGCCCCTGCCACCTTTCGCGCGAGTCTGGAGTGTGGAGGAAGGAATGCAGTACAAGCTACTTAGAGGGTTCTGGTAATGAGACGCGCGGTCTTGGTCGCCTGGCTGACGCTGACCGTGGCGGCTGCAGTCGTCGCGATTCTGCAGTTCCGGATCGACAACTCGGTCGGGGTGTGGTTCGCGACGGACGACCCCGCCCTGGCGGACTACCGACGATTCCTCGACGACTTCGGGCAAAGGGAGTGGACCGTCGTGGCCCTGCGACGGAAGCCCGCGCCCGATGCGTTGATCCGCGCAGACCGGGACGCAATGGTCTCCCGACTGGAACGGATGGAGCACGTCCACCGTGTTCTCTCCGTCTCCGATTTCCCGCAGACGAGTGAGCTCGCTAGGCGGTTCCTGAAGCCGGACCTCCATATTCCCTACGAGGCGCTGCTCCTCTGGGTCACTAACGATATCGACACGGCTGACGGGTACCGCGAGAATCTGGTCGCCGGAATCCGCTCCGTGGCCGTTGACTACCCGACTGTGGCACAGGTCCACGTAGCGGGCACGGCGGTCATTAACGGTGAACTGAACCGCGCTGCGCGCCGTGACATGCTGCTGTTCTTTCCCGCGGTCAGCCTCTTCGTCTTCCTGCTCGGCATCGTCCTGTTTCGCAACCTTCGAGACACGGCGGTGTTGATCTCGGTGTCCCTGGGCACGGTGATCGTCACGCAGGGGCTCCTGATCGGCGTGGGCTATCCGCTCAACATGATTACGATCATGCTGCCGACGGTGCTGATCGCGCTGTCGGTGGCCGATGCTATCCACCTGATACATGCGTTCCACCGAGCCCATGCGAGCGCTGGGGAAAGCCGTGCCGCCGCCGGGCAAGCCGTGAGGGCCATCGCTTGGCCGTGCGCTGGCACTACCCTCACGACCATGGCCGGCTTTCTCGCCTTCGCCGGTAGCAGTGTCCTGCCGGTGTTCCAGCTGGCCGTGTTCGCGTCCTTCGGAATCGCGCTGGCCTGGGTTCTCACCATGACCGGTGCCCCGCTGCTGATGTCCGTGCTCTGGGAGAACGCGCGTCGGCCGGAGCCGCCGGCGGCCCGACTCGGTTCGGCGCTCCTCGATCGCTGGGCCGGCTGGCTGCGCCGTCGTCCCGGCTGGATCGCGGCGTCGTTTGCCTTGGGCGGCTTCTCGCTGGTCGGCCTGACCGCTCTCGAGGCCGACACGGACTACGTCAGGTTCTTCCGGTCTGACACCCGCGTCCCCCGAGACTATCGCGCGCTCGAGGAGGCGGGGCTTCCCCAGAACCCGCTCAACCTTGTGATTCAGTTGCCGCCGGGCGAGCAGCTCCCGACTTACCGCGAACCGTTGCAGGAGTTTGCCCGCCGGTTGGAAACGCTGGCCGGCGTTCGTGCCGTTCTGTCTCCCTTCCTGCTGTCTGCTTCACCGGAAGCGCTGGGTGACCGCGCCGCCAACCTGGGCGGCATGGTCTCCCGTCAGGCGGACCAGGTGCAGCTAATAGTCATGATGGACTATCCGAGCAGTCAGCGGCTCTTTGCCTTGCTGTCGCGTATTCGTGGCCTGGCCCGTGAGGTACTCCCGCATGGTCTGCAACTGGTCCCAACGGGCACTTCCTTGCTTTGGGCCAACATGGACGACGGCGTGATCCGAACTCAGAAGGAATCTCTCTTCATCGTGTGCGTGGTATGCTTCGTCATTCTCTTGGTGCTCTTCCGATCGATCGGACTGAGCGTCCTCGGCTTGGCACTCAGCCTCTACCCGGTAGCCATGGTGCTCGGTCTGATGGGGCTGCTGGGGATCCCTGTGAACATGGCCACGGTGCTGATCGCCGGCATCGCGGTGGGTCTGGCGGTGGACGATACGATCCACTTCGTCATCGCCTATCAGGAATCGCGGCGCCGAAACGAGGACCGCCCCACCGCCAGTCGAGAAGCCATGGTGGGCGTCGGCCTGCGCATGGTCATGACATCCGTCATACTCGTCGGGGCTTTTGCCGGGATGGGATTCTCCGATTTCATGCCTACTTCCCAGTTCGGACTCCTCAGCTCGCTCACCATCATCCTCGCCTTGACGGCGGACCTGGCGCTCCTGCCCGTCCTGCTGGCGTCGCCGTCTCGGGTAACGTCAAGACTGCCCGGCACCGACGCTGGTCGCGTGCCGTTACTTAGAGGTCATCATGATTGCTATAGATACGACGAATCCATGGATCGGCTCCACGAACTACGCGGCGTTCTGCCGACCGAAGCTCGCCGATCTGCTCGAGAGCTTGGGACTCAACGTCGGGTTCAGCCGGGCCCGCGGCTGTTATCTGTACCGCCTCGACGAGGACGGACATGAAGTCGAAGTGCTCGACCTCGTGGGCGGTTTCGGGGCTGGTTTGCTCGGCCACAACAATCCGGAATTGAAGGAGTTCCTCAAATCGCAGCTGGACGCGGACGTGCCGTTCTTGGCACAGAGTTCCGAGCGTCGGCAGGCCGGCTTGCTCGCGGAGCGCGTCAATGCGCTGCTCCCGGCGGACAGCACATACTATTGCCACTTCACCAACAGCGGTGCGGAGGCGGTCGAGGCTGCGTTGAAGCACGCCTACAAGGTGCGGTTCGACGAAATCCGACGCCTGTTCGACCGGATCTCACGCGACATCGAGCAGTTCTACCACGCCACCGAGCGCCAGCACCCGGATATCGAGGTTCCCGGCGGCGATCGGGACCTCAGCAGGTTTCGCGACGATCTCGACGAGCATAACCTGGCCCAGTTCGAGCGCTTCCAGCAGCGACCGGTCGTGCTCGCCCTCAAAGGCTCCTTCCACGGAAAGACCAGCGCGGCGCTGAAGGTCACGTTCAACAAGACCTATCGCGAAGGGTTCGAGGGACTGTCGGCGATTCGCACGCAGTTCATCGACTTTGCCGATGTGGCGCGGATCGTGGAGATCCAGCGCGACCATCAGATCGAGTTCCTGGAACCGCGCCTGGAAGACGGCCGCATAGTGGTCGAACCGGTAGCCGCTTCCACGATCATCGCCCTGTGCCTCGAGGTCATCCAGGGCGAGGGCGGAATCCGCCCGGTGCCGGATGACGTTTTGGCAACGCTGGCCGCCCAACACGCCGACCTAGGTATCCCGTATCTGATCGACGAGATTCAGACGGGGTGCGGACGGACCGGATCGTTCGTCGCCTACGGCGATGGGCCGTTAAGCGCCATCGATCCGGAGTACCTGACGTTGAGCAAAGCGCTGGGTGGTGGATTGGTGAAGATCGGCGCAGCGCTGATCCGGAACGACATCTACGACCACAACTTCGGCATCCTGCATACGTCCACCTTCGCGGAAGACGAGCTTGGTTGCAGCGTGGCCAACCAGGTGTTGGAGGTCCTCACCCGCGACGACAACCGCCTCATGAGGTCCATTGTCGAGAAGGGCGAGTACCTGATGGCGGGCCTCGAGAAACTGAAACAGCGGTTTCCGAACGTCATCCGGGACGTCCGCGGCCGGGGCCTGATGATCGGCGTCGAGTTCGACGATCTCCACGACAAGTCTCCCCTCTTCCGCTTCGGCGTGCGGCAGGGATTCCTGTCGCTGCTCGTGGCGAGCTACCTCTTGCACTATCACCGGATCCGGGTGCTGGCCCCGCTGACCACGCTGCTCAAGGGGAACCCCGGGAAGAAACGGCTCTCGATCCTGCGCATCCAACCCGCGGCCGACATCACGCAACAGGAGATGGAACGGGTGCTGGCCGCGCTGGGCGAGGTGTTCGAGGTGATCGAGCGGAACAACGAGGGCGTTCTGGTCGGGCACCTGGTGGGGCTACCCGCCTCGGCCGCGGAGCGCAGCGATCCACCCAAGGCGCCGGTCATCCGGCCGCGCCCCGATCGCAAGGCAGACTTCGACGCGCGCGTGGGGTTCATTATGCACCCGGCACGAATCGATCAGGTCACGGAGTTCTACTTCCCGACCCTCGATGGACGGGTCGAGCCGGCGCGGCTGAGCGCTTGGTGGTCGCGGCTCGCTCGGTTCCTCGAACCGGATGTGGTTCACACCGACTACATCACTTCCGAGGGGTTCGTGGTCGAAGCCAACTTCGTTTCGGTCCCGTTCCTGCCGGGCGATCTCATCGAGATCTACGGCAAGGCGCGGACGGCCAATCCCACGCGGCTCGACCTCCTGCGTCTGGAAGAGGTGCAGGACAAGATCCAGGATGCGGTGACGACGGCTCGCGAGCTCGGCGACGATCATATCCCGACCTCGATGGTGGGGCTCGGGGCGTTCACCTCCATCGTCACCGACCGGGGCACAACCGTCAACGACCACGAAGTCCCCGTCACCACCGGCAACGCGTACACCGCGGGCCTGATGATCGAAGGAATAGTCGAGGCGGCAGACCTCAATGGCATCGCCCTGCCGGAGGCCAGCGCAGCCGTGGTGGGGGCGGCCGGCAACATCGGCTCGGTCCTCGCCGTGATGCTCTCCGGACGCGTGGGCCGCCTCAAGCTCATCGGCCGCAACAGCGCCGACGGCATCCAGAGGCTGAAGAGGACGCGGAGGCAATGCCTGCTCTACTTGGCCCGCAAAGCGCGAGCGGAGATCAGCGGAATTCTGCCACTCAACCAGCTTTCGATCGGCGGCGTGGGCAACCGGATCTTCTACGAAATCGTGCTGCCGGCGCTGCGATCCAGCGACCCGGCCTCCGCATGGGAACGCGTCGAGAACTGGCTACGTGGCGGGGAGGGCGATATGCCCGAGCTGCTGAGCCTGCTCGAGGAGGCCCTGGATCGCGACGGTGGTATCGAGGATAATGACTACATCACGCTCCATACTTCGCTCGCGGCGATTGGCGACTGCGACATCGTTACGGTCGCCACCAATTGCCCAGAAAGCCGGCTGGTCTCACCCGAGCTCGTCAAGCCCGGTGCGGTCGTGTCCTGCGCTTCGGTGCCGTCCAACCTGAGCCGGGCGTTCAGGGACCGTCTTGATGAATACACCGTCTTCGACGGCGGCTATGCCCGGCTCCCCGAGAACCAGGAGATCGATTGTGTCGGGCTCCCGACCGGCGGACAGGCCTACGGATGTCTCAGCGAGACACTGCTGTTGGGGTTCGACGGACGTAACAGTTCGTTCGCCCGGGGACCGATCACGCCCGAGCAAGTGGAGCAGATGCTCGAGATGGCCGCTCTGCACGGCTTCCAGCTCGGTGATTTCATTTTGAACCACTCGTCCTACCCAGCCGCACGGCGGAAGGGGGAGGACCACGGGAACCACGGGAGGGCAGCATGACCACCACGATGGCAGCAGCCGAACGAGCCGCCGTCGCTCGCGATCAGTCGATCAGCTCGGTGGCGGAGATCATCCGGGACCGGCTCCCGACCTTCGGCAAGCGGCCGGCCATCCGCTACGACGACGGAAGTACGTACCGGACCCTGGACTTCATGGAATACGTCGGCAACATCCGACGGGCCCTCCAGGTCATCGGACCGGATCAGGAGCGCCAGCAGGTCGTCTGCACTTTCGTGATGAACCGCCCGGAGTGGGACATGCTTGCGCTGGCCACACTCTACACCGGGAACGTCCTCTTCCCACTGGACACGAAGATGCACGAGGAGGAACTCGCGCATCTCCTGAAGCAGAGCCCGCCGGATCTGGTCTTGGTGAGCGCTGCTTCACGCCTGCGCATAAAGGGTGTGCTCCGGCAATTGGGCTTACGGTCGCAGATCTTGATCGCCGACCTCTATCACGTGTTCGAAGATCGCGATGCGCCAACCATTGGTGATCTCGAGGACAACGAGCTTCGGTTCTCCTCCGTGCCGGCCCCGACTTGCGCGGAGTTCCCGGCGCCCGCCTCCCGGCTCGAGCGGCCGGAGCTCGTGCTTGGCCACTACGCCACGTCCGGGACCACCAGCCTGCCCAAACTGGTCCGGATCACTCACGGCAACATCGTGGCCCAGGTGAACGAGGGAATGGACGTTATGAACCTGCGCAAGGCCGAGGACCTGCTCAACATCGGCCCTTACACCCACATCGCCACGCTGCTCGAGTTCCTCGTCACCAAGGCCAAGGGCTTCAGCGTCACGTACTTCACCCGCGAGGCCGATCAGGACACCGTGCTGGAAGACGAAATAAAGAAGATGAAACGAGTCGGCGTTCGCATCAAAGCCCTGATGGCCGTGCCCAAGTTCTGGATCTACATCATGAAAGAGGTGCTGGAGGAGATGAAGAACAAGGCCGTCTGGCACAATCTCTACGAGCATCTCACCAGCATCGAGAAGCATGCCGAGCTCCAGGACATCGGGACTCTGGATAAAGCCAAGCTCAATGCCATGCGCATCTTCCTGCGCAACAAGATGGGCGGGCACTTCAGCTACGGCATTTCGTCCTCCACCCGCATCGACCCCGGCGTGGTCCATATCTTCGCCAAGCTGGGCGTCACGATCATCGATATCTACGGGGCCACCGAAGCCTCCGGCATCATCGCGCGGAATCGCCTCAACGAGAGTCGGAGGGGCTCCTGTGGTCGCCTGATCGCCGCTCTCGAGTACCGAATCGACCGCCCGCGGACTCTGCCCGGCAGCCGGCATCCGGTGGGAGAGCTTCTGATCCGGGGTCCGACCATCGCCGCCGGATACGTGGGTCAGCAGCCAGACGCTCACCTCGACGCCGACGGGTTCTATCACACAGGGGATCTCGCCAGGGTGGACGAGGAGCGGTGGGTCTACCTGGTGGGGCGGGAAAAGGAGCTCATCGAGTGGGAGGATGGCAGTCTCATCGATCGAATGCACCTCTCTAACCTGCTCGTCCGCTCGATCTGGGTCAAAGATGCACTGGTCACGAGGTTGAACGAGGACGACCACCTCAGCGTGTTCATCTTTCCCGACTGGCCCCGGATCGAGAAGGACAAGGAGTACCAGGCGGCTCTGGCAACCGGGTTGCGGCCGGAAGAAGCGCTGCGCACCAGGCTACTGGAAGCGGTGGCGTATGCCCAGTCGCTGGCGGATATCACACCGCGCCTGTCGACGGACAAGATCTACATCTTGGCGCGGAAGCTGGAACGCACGCCGACGCACAAGATCAAGTTCATCCGCGAGCTCGAGCGGCTGGATCTCGGGTCCTACGTCTAGGAACTGGCCTCCTTCGGGAAATTCCAGCGCCCACCTTGCCATTGTAAGGGCACGACAGGCTTGCCACTGGCACTGCTTGCATCCGAGCTGGCTAGTGCGGAATCTTGTTAAGTGATTCTCCGTATCCGCACGCCCACCTCTCCGAAGGGGCTGTGCACAATGGCGCGACGAGTACTTCTGGTCGACGATGACGCAACAGTTCTCAACTCGCTCGCTGGAGCTCTCGCGGACATCGGTCTAGAAGTGGCGACGGCTGAGAGCGCCGAGACGGCGCTGGGGAAGCTCGCCGAAGTTGCACCGGATCTGGTGCTGAGCGATATCCGCATGCCCGGACTCGACGGGATCGAGTTGCTCAAGCTCGTCCGCGAACGCGCACCGTCGGTGGACGTGGTCTTGATGACGGCCTACGACGATATGCCCACGGTGGTCCGGGCGATGCGCGAAGGCGCGTTCGACTTTCTGGTCAAGCCTATCAACCTGGTTGAGCTGGAGGAGGTGCTGGGCAAGGCGCTGCGCGACCGGCGCGCTCGCGAAGCCGCGCGCCGGGCGGTTGAGGACGAGGCTGAGCCCTACCGGCTCGATGAGCTTGTGGGGAGAGATCCGCAGATGATCGGCGTGTTCAAGCTCGTGGGTCAGCTCGCCGCCAGCCGGGTGAACGTTCTGGTCAGAGGCGCGAGCGGCACGGGCAAGGAGATGGTGGCGCGTGCCATCCACTTCAATTCTGCTGACGCCGACGAGCCGTTCGTACCGGTCAATTGTACGGCATTGCCGGAGACGCTACTCGAGTCGGAACTCTTCGGTCACGTGCGCGGCGCGTTCACCGGTGCCGTGGGCGACCGGCGCGGTCGTTTCTCCTTGGCCGGTCGCGGCACGATCTTCCTGGACGAGATTGGAGAGACTAGCTCCGAGTTCCAGGTGAAGATCCTGAGGGTTCTCGAGGACGGCGAAGTCTATCCGGTGGGAGGAGAGAAGCCGGAACACACTGAGGCCCGCGTCATCGCGGCGACGAACCGGGACCTCGATAGCCTGGTGGAGGAGGGAGGGTTCCGCGAGGACCTTTACTACCGCCTGAAGGTTGTGGAGATCGTACTGCCCCCGCTCCGCGAGCGCCCCAACGACATCCCGTTGCTCGCCCACCATCTGGTCCGCAAAACGAGCCAACGTTTACACCTGACAGAGCCGGCGCTGCCGGATTCGACGGTCGAGGCTCTTATGGAGCACGATTGGCCTGGGAACGTCAGGGAACTGGAGAACTGTCTGACGCGAGCCATCGCGCTCTCCACCGGCGGCGTGATCCGCCCGGAGCACCTGGGCTTGGGTCGTGGTACGGACCAGCAGGCGGGCGTCTTTCGCCCGCTGGACGAGGTCGAGGCCGAACACGTGAGGCGAGTCTTGATCGGTGCGGGTGGCAACAAGGCAAAGGCGGCCCGCGTCCTTGGTATCTCGAAGCCGCGTCTCTATCGCCTGCTGGAGAAGCACGGGATCCAGTAGCCAGGAGTGCGTATGCGGACGTTGTCGCAGTTCAGCCTGCGAAGCCGGTTCCTGCTGCTGGTCCTGCTCGGCGCAGTCGTGCCCCTGGGAGCGATGGGCCTCTGGGTCGCGCGCTCCGCTCGGCGGTCCGGCGAGGATATGGTGCGCGCGCGGCTGGAAGAGTCGCTCTCCCAAACCGTGGAAGCCGCCGGCAGGCAATGGACCTTGTGCCAGTCTGTCCTACTGGACCTCGGTGACGCTCCCGTCGTGCAGTCGGCGCTGAGACGCGGCCGGCCTGTAACAGGGGTCGCAGATGCGGGGTCGGTCAGGCGGCTAGCGGGACTCTGGAGCGCCGCGGCGCCTTATGTTTACAGCGTAAAGATACGCGACTCCCGCGGGGGGTTCCTCGGACAGTTACCGGGCGATCTTGACCTCGAGGGCGGTGAGCCCGCAACTCTGCTGGGGGCGACGCTACCGCACGCGCTCACGATTCGTGACCGCTCGTCGGGTGAACGACTGGGGACGTTGGAGGTCGAGCTCCGTGCCGAGAGCCTGCTCCCGCCTGGGGCGGTGACCGCGGGCCTCGGCGGGTCGGTGCTCGCTCTCTTCGATGCGCGTAGCGGGAATCCGCTCCTCCCGCTCACTATCGATCCGGCGCTGTTCTCGACAGAGCGATTCACCTGGCTGGGAGACGAGTGGTTGGCCGTGGAACGACGCCTCGGTGAGCCTCCGGTGCGCTTCGTGATGGCGGGGCCCGTTGGGCCGGTCACGGAGCCGTTTGAGCAGGCGGCCCGGCGGGGGACTATCGGTCTGCTGCTGGTGATCGCTCTCGTGTTCGTCTTGACCACCATCTTCACCCGACGTCTGACCCGTTCTCTGGAGCATCTGTCCGAGGCGGCGACCAGCGTTTCTCGTGGTGACCTGTCACGCGCGGCGGAGGAGGAAGGGCCGCCGGAAGTGCAGGGAACGGCGCGGGCGTTTAACTCGATGACCGAGAACCTTAGGCGGATGCTGGAGAAGTTGTCGCAGCAGGAGGCGGTGGCGGCCGTCGGCGAGTTCGCCGCGTCGCTGGCCCACGAGGTTCGGAACCCGCTGACCTCCGTGAGCGTCGACCTCCAGCGGACCCAGCGGAAGCTGGAGACCGAACCGGAAGAAGCCCGCGAGCTGATCGACCGGGCACTGGGAGAGATCGAGCGCCTGAATAAATCGGTCAGTGATTTCCTGCGGATCGCCCGCAGCGGCAGGGTCTCGCCGGACCGAGTGGACTTGCGGATGCCTGTCGAAGCGGCGATCCGCGCGGCAGCACCGGGTTTGCAGGCAAAGGACGTTGGCTTCGAGCAAGTTATGCCATCCGCCCCGGTGTGGGTGCGTGCTGATCAGAGTGCTCTCGAGCAGTTGGTCCTCAATCTCTTGCTGAACGCCATCGATGCTTTGCAGGGAGGCCGACGCGCCGGCCTCGAAGTCGAGGTGCGGGATGACCGAGCCAGAGTCTCGGTGTGGGATGAGGGCGAGGGGATTCCGCCGGAGGATCTGGATAAGATCTTCGATCCGTTCTTCTCGACCAAGGATGAAGGGACCGGCCTTGGGCTCTCCATAGCGCGCCGCATCGCCCGTGCCCACGGGAGTGAGCTCGAGGCGATGAGCGTCCCAGGGGAGGGGACGGCCTTCCGCTTCACCCTTCCAATCGAAGCTGGCGAATCGACACCGATCGTTACGCCTGGCAAAGACGCCGGTAACGCCTCGTGACCCCTCGTGCGGTATAGCCTCAGGGCTCGCTGAGCCTAATCCCTTCTACTAGAAAGCGTTGCCGGCAAATGACCACCTTGGAACGCGGCTTGCCTCGCTGATGGGTGTGAGGATCCGGAAGGCCGCACTCGTGTCCCGTGAGAACGCAGCCCCCTTGAGGCTGCCAAGGCAGGTGGAGGGCCTGGCATGAACAAGCGCCTAATTCTCCTTGTCGTCCCTGGGCTACTGACCTACTCCGGCGAAGCGCTCGCGCTCCGCACACTCAACGCCGCCGTCCTGGGTCAATCCTTTCGAACACAGCAGGGTGATACGTCGCTGGTGATCAGGCGATTCTGGAAGGGCGAGATACCGTCGTTCGCACATCTGGCCCCGTCGCCCGATAGCCGATACTTCTCGGGCGTCGATTGGAGCACGGGGAACCTCATGGTTGCCGATGCCGAGACGGACGGATGGCGCCATGTAACCGACACGGGTTCGTGGACAGGTGGCTCTATGGAGTGGGCCGAGTCATCGGTCTTCTCTCCGGATGGCCGGGAGCTCGCCTACACCTGGTGGAGCGACAAGGAGGGCGGTTACGGCGTTCGGATCATCGGCGTAGACGGATCGAATCCCCGCGTGATCGTACCTCATTCGGAAGACAACTCGCACATCTCGGTTGAAGACTGGTCGGCCGATGGCGCGCAACTGCTGATCAAGGTTCTCGGCGCGGATTATGTCTGGCGACTGACGCTCGTGTCAGCCGCGGACGGCTCGACCCAGGTCGTCAAGACGCTCGACGAGCGCTCTCCCCAGGTAGCCGCGTTCTCGCCGGATGGCCGCTACGTGGGGTACGACATCGCGCCAGACCCGGGATCGCGTGATCACGACATCTATGCTGTGGCGGTAGACGGGGCGCGGGAAAGCGAACTGGTAGGCGCCAACGGCGATGATCGATTGATGGGTTGGACGCCGGACGGCGGTGGCATTTTGTTCTACAGCGACCGTGAGCTTACCCGGGGAATCTGGAGGCTGCCGGTGGCGAACGGTCGTCCGGCAGGCAGACCCGAGCTTCTGCGGGCCGATATCTGGCAGCTTCTACCCATCGGCTTCTCGCAGGATAAGTATTTCTACGCCGTGATCACCGAGGCGATGCAGGTCCATACTGCCACGCTCGATATCGAGGCGGGCCGTGTAGTCACAACCCCGACGCCCATCGCAGATCCGGCGAGGGGAACGAGCCGAGACGGCATCTGGTCGCCGGACGGCCGCCAGCTCGCCTACCTGTGGCAAGCACACGGCGACGCCAGCTGGCAGCTGGCGATCAGCAATCTGGCCGGAGGGGATACGCGAGTGATGGCGCTCCCCTTTGCTGAAGTCGAGCGGCTCGAGTGGGTGCCCGACTCGCGGACGATCATGGTGTTTGGACGCTACAGGCAACATAGCGGGCTCTTTCGCTTCGATCTGGGAAGCGCGGAAGTCACTCCTATGCTCAGTGGGGCGGAAGCGCCTGACGAGTTGCGGGCTCACGCATCGTTCGCGCCGGACGGAAAGACGCTCTTCTTCGCCCGTGAGATCGACCCTGGCTCGAACCACTGGTGGCTCGTGGTTCGTGAGCTTGCCAGCGGCAGTGAGAGACAGGTCGCGCGACTCGCGAGATCCAGCCGCCAGCTGGCCTCGGGGTGGGACTTGCACGTTTCTGTCGCGCCCGATGGTCGGACCGTCGCAGTATCCGAGCAAGATCCCGAATCGAGGACAGTCAAGATCTCGGTCTTGCCGGCCTCCGGCGGCGAGGCGCGCGAGGTCTATCGAACGCCTCGGCCAATCATGGGTAGTGCTGTGCTCTGCTGGACGCCCGATGGCCAGTACGTCCTGTTCCGTGGTGTCGATGATCAAGGAAACATGGATGTCATCGTCGTCCCGAGCGCGGGCGGCGAGTCTCGACGGATCAGCGGTGTGCCGGGCTTCTGGGGCTTCAACCTGCACCCCGACGGCAGGCGCTTCACCTTCAACTACGGCGGTACCACCAAGGGCGAGATCTGGGTGATCGAGAATCTGCCCTGAAAGAGGAGCGGCGGAATTCTGATGCCTCAGTCGATGTCTGCGTTTGCCCTTGGTGTCAGTGCGTTCAACCGTGCCGGAGGGCTCTGCTGTGGACAAAGTTGAACAGAAGACCTGCGTTCTCCATTTGTTGTTCGCCTCCCTTCTAATCGCCAGCCCCGTGTGTGCGCAGGAGGATCCACTTGAAGATCTGGATGAGTATATCCTCAAGTCGATGACCGAGTGGCAGGTTCCCGGCCTGGCCGTGGCTATC
>CAYFSW010000017.1:0-1698 GCA_964345885.1 uncultured Gemmatimonadota bacterium
GAGCACATCCTGGGCCACATCAGCGTGGGCATCTGGCCGGACGAACTGCTGGTGGGCAACGTCACCGGCAAGCCGCTGGGCGGGGGAGTCTACCCGGAAGGCATCGCCGGTCGCATCCTCGGCGAGCTTCCGAACCTCGCCCGCCGCGACTGCAACGCCTTCGCCATCGACCCGGACGACGAACGCGAGTTGGCCGAGAGCGTCCTGCCCTACTGGCGCGGCAAGACGATCGAGGACCGGGCGCGGGAGATCTGGTCGCCAGAGGTGACCGCCGCCTTCGATCAACTCGCCCCCTTCATCCTCACCGAGATCGGTGGCATCGGGCACATGCTCATTAACCACGAGCGTGTGCTGGAGCGGGGCCTGCTGACCATCGTGGAGGAGGCAGGCGAAAGGAAGCGTGCAGCCAAGGACGACGAGCGCCGCGACTTCTACGCGGCTTGCGAGATCGCCGGTCGCGCTGTCATCGCCTGGGCCGACCGCTACGCGGACGAGGCCGAGCGGCAGGCCGATACCGCGACCGACGGCCGCCGCGATGAGCTTCTCGCCATCGCCGAGGCCTGCCGCCGCGTTCCCGCACAGCCGCCGCGGACCTTCCAGGAGGCGCTCCAGTCCGTCCTGTTCATGCACTTCGCCACCCAGATCGAGTCCTGGGAGTCGGCCATCTCTTTGGGTCGGATAGACCAGTTCCTCTACCCGGCCTACGTGGCCGACAAGGAGACCGGCCGGCTCTCGCGGGAGCGCGCTCTTGAGATGCTAGCCTGCTTCTACATCAAGCTCAGTCACTCCATCCCCCTTTTCGACGCCGACGTGTCAGTCGCCTTCTCCGGCATGTCCAACTTCGCCAACACCGTTATCGGCGGCGTGGACAGCGACGGCAATGACGCCACCAACGAGCTCTCATACCTGATGCTGGAAGCCATGAACCGAGTGCGGACGCCCCAGCCCAACTTCGGCGTTCGCCTCCACAAGCAGACCCCGCGGCGGTTCCGCGACGCCGTCGTTCGGGCTGTAGCGGAGGGCATCGGCAACCTCCAGCTCTTCGGCGATGAGGGCGTCATCACCTCGATGGCCAATCGCGGCGTCCCCTTGGAAGAGGCGCGCAACTACGGCATGGTCGGTTGCGTCGAGCAGGCGGTGCCGGGCAAGAGCTTCACCTCCTCCGATGCGGGGCTGTTCAACCTCCCGCTCTGCCTGGAGCTGGCGCTGAACGACGGTCGCGGTCGTCTGTTCTCCCATCAGATCGGCCTGCCCACCGGAGACCCTCGGAGCTTCACATGCATTGAGGACGTGATCGGTGCCTACCGGGCGCAGGTAGAGCACCTCGTGGGCCAGATGGTGGGAGGAGTGGAGGGGTTAGCGCAGGCCCACGCCGAGCGGCGGCCGGTGCCGCTGGCCTCGTCCCTGACCGACGACTGCTTGGAGCAGGGCCTCGATCTCACGGCAGGGGGCGCCCGCTACAACTTCACCGGCATCCAGGGTGTAGGTGTCGCCATCGTCGCGGATAGTCTGGCGGCGATCGATAGGCTCGTGTTCGGCGAGAAGCGAATCACCATGGACGAGCTGCTGGCCGCCCTGGACACGGACTTCGAGGGGCAAGAGCCGCTGCGACAGATGCTCCTGAGCAAGGCGCCCAAGTACGGCAACGACGATGATGATGCCGATCGGTTCGCCCGCACGGCGGCGGAGGTATACTGT
>CAYFSW010000018.1:0-17042 GCA_964345885.1 uncultured Gemmatimonadota bacterium
CGCTCGATCTTCAGGTTCGACGCCGGTAGCGATGTCAGGCGCCGTACCGCTTCCTCGAGCGGGATCACCCCCTCCTCGCGCACGTACCTGCCGAGCAGCCGAGCGAAGGTGCCGTAGGCCCGAGGGTGCGGGTTCGACTCGAGGAACACGCCCTCCGGCGCCAGCGAGGCCGCATCGGAATCGAAGCTCACCCAGGGCTGGGCGATCTTCAACTTGACGTTGTCCTCCGACATGATGAAGTAGACGGTGCCCACCCCGCTATCGTCTTCGACCACCAGGTCCATCGCCGTTTCCTCTGGTGACGTGCCGCGCAGCGCCGCGACCTCGGCGAGGGTCATGCCGGTGAGTGGCTTCAGCTCATCGTTCTTGAAGCCGACGAGGAGAACGTTCTCGGCACTTCCCGCGGCCAGGTAGAGGTTCTCCCATTCGTCGGTGGGCGTTCTAATCTCGATCAGCAGCTGCTCGCGGATCGCCGGGTCCTGGAGCCGCTCCACCCACGCCTCGTGTCCACCTTCCTGGACCCAGGGCGGCATCGCCGCACCGAGTCCCGTGGCGCCTGCTGTATAAGTGTACATGTCGGCAGTGATACTCAGGCCCTCGGCTCGAGCCGCTTCCACCCGCTCGATCACCGCATCCAGCTTCTCCCAGTTGTTCTGGCCGGCGGCTTTCAGGTGATAGATCTCAGCCGGGATACCTGCCTCGCGGGCGACTGTGATCAACTCCTCCAGCGCCTCGAGCAACTGGTTCCCTTCGCTACGCATATGCGAGATGTACATGCCGTCGTACTCGGCGGCGACTTTGGCGAGCTCAATCAGTTCGTCAGTGTCGGCGTAGAAGGCAGGGGGGTAGATCAGCGAGGACCCGAGTCCCACAGCTCCCTCTTCCATCGCCTGGCGCACGAGGCTACGCATCTCCTCTAGCTCGGAACGGCTCGGCGCTCGGTCCTCGTAGCCGAGCACGTGGATGCGGACGGTCGTGGCACCGACAAAGGACGCCACGTTGGTCGATACGCCACGGGCCACCAGGTGGTCCAGGTACTCCCCCAGCGTCGTCCACTCGATGTCGTATCTGATGTCGCCTTGCCGCTCGAGCGCCTCCTGCTTCATCCGGTCGTTGAGCGGGCCCATCGACCACCCTTCGCCGAAGACCTCGAGTGTCACGCCCTGGCGGATGTCGCTCTGCGAGCTGCCGTCCTCGATCAGCGACTCCGTCGCCCAGCTGAGCATGTTGATGAAGCCCGGCGCCACGGCCATGCCGGTGGCATCGATCTCCACACGCCCGCTGGCATCCGCCAGCGCGCCGATCGCCGCGACGGTGTCACCGGCTATGCCAACGTCAGCAACGGTTGGAGCGCCGCCGCTCCCGTCATAGACCGTCCCGCCCCGGATGACGATGTCGTAGTCGGGGGAAGCGCAGGCGGCTACGAAGAACGCCAGAAGCAAGAGCCTTTGCTTGATCACGAGTCCTCCTTTATGGGGAATTGGGCAATCTCGATCGCTATCGGGAATTCTCGAATGTCGAGCAAGGGACCAGTGCAGCAGGGGAGGTAGGGAGGTAAAGAAGCGTTCGGCTTCCCCGCCTCCCCTGTTGTACTGGTCCCCGAATCGATATTCGAGAATTCCCAAGCGATTTCCAAACTGTCAGTCCCTACTCCTACGCAAGTACTCGTCCACGACGCCAATGAACTCGACATTGGTCATGTCGGCGCCCGAGCCGGAGGGGCTGTAGCCGATCCAGCAGTGCGGTTTTCGCGGCCCGTATTCGAACGAGGCATCCGCCGGCGGATCCTCGACAGCACCGAGGAACTCCTCCAGCCGATGGACGCCGTTGTTCAAGTAGAACGAGTCCATGTCGCCGACGGCGAAGTGGAGCTTGCCCGAGAGCTTCGGTCCCAGCCTCGACCAGTTGCGGCGCAGAATGTCGTGCAGGTCGTAGTGCTCACGCCAGTACTCGGCGACGTCGTGGTCAATGACGCCGGTCACGGGATCCCAGATAGGCGCCGGGTAGCCGTCGGCGCCCACAGGACTGTAGAGCGCTTCCCAAATTGCCCACTGGCCGCCGGAGCGGCCCTTCGGTCCGACGGCCAACTCGTACGTGTTCTCCTGGCGCATCGTCATTTGCACGTTACCGTCGGTGCGTCGTTGCGCCGGGCGCTCGACCTTCATCCACCCGCTTCCGAACTCGTAGGCGTTCTCGTCCTCGTAGACGTCGACGATTTGGTAGTAATGGAAATCGACCGGGTCGGGGCACCAGCCCCAGGCGCCGCCAAAGAAGTCGGGGTAGAAGATCTGCATCGCCAGCGCTTCCCAGCCGCCGGTCGAGCCGCCGGCCAGCACCCGTGCCCAGGGCTCGGCGACGATTCGGAACTCGCTCTCAAGATAGGGGATCAGCTCTTGAACCAGCGCATCGCCGTACGGCCCCACGTTGGCCGAGTTCACCGAATACGAGGTGTCGTAGAACGGGTTCGCGTCGCGGAAGGACACTACGACCAGCTTCGGCGACTCGGGCGAATCCCAAAACTCGGTGAAGCCGGCGCCGCGGCCGCTGCCGCCCCGCGCTCCGTACCCGAACGGCACCCGCCGGCCCGGGAAGTGCCCCTGATAATAGATGACCGGGTACTTCCGGTCCCGGTCTTCCCAGTAGTCGGACGGCAGCAGAACGTTGGCACCGATGTACATGTCTCGCCCCCAAAACTGCGAAACGAGATCGCTGCGGATCTTCACGAACTCGACCAGCTCACCCTCGTCCCTCGGGTTCCCCTGCTGCAGCGACTCGCCGGGCTCCAGCGCCTCCACCGGCGGTATGACCTCGCTCAGCTCGAGCCGGACCGTGCCACTCCCATCGGGGTCGAGACGGATCCGACGCACCGGGCTGTAGGCGTTTCCCGGCGCTCGGAACGGGCTCTGACCAGCACCAGAGTTCAGGTGCATCTCGACTGCATGCCCGTCGGACCGAGCGAACCTGGTGTACACGTTGAGGAACGCCTGCACGTAGTACTCGCCCGCCGGGATGTCCGCGATGGATGCCAGCGGGTGGCCGATGACCGAGTCGTCCGCGCTCGACAGAACCACATGGTCCCCGCCAGAGAAGTCACGCACGTCCTTCCCCCAGAAGGGGACGCCCCGGGGTCGCGCCAAGAAGCGCGGCTCGCGCCGGTCGTCACTGGATATGACGACGAACACGCGTCCCACGGCTGGAACGTCGAGTCCCAGCTCGGCGATGGCGGACGCCGCCTCCGCGCTGAACCGGACCTCGAAGCGTAGCGACTCATCCGGGCGGCCCGGTGAACCCACCAACGACACGGTGACCAACGCGAGGAGGCCCACGAGAGCTGCCGCGACGCTCGGTCGCCTCATCGCCTCCCTCCAGATATTCCGAACTGTGAAGGTGCAACTGCAAGAGTTCCCTAGGTCTAACGCAGATGGGACCAGCAGGCAACCCGGACTATTTGCCTATGCAGAACTCGCCGAACACATGAGCCAGCACCTCGTCCGGCGCGATCACGCCGAGCAGTTCCTCCAGCGCGTGTGCCGCGGCGCGCAGGTGGGTTGCCGCAACCTCTGGGGCTATCGAAGAGGAACGGGCATCGAGGAAGGCCTCGAGCTCGCCGCGAGCGCGGCGCAACTCGCGGGCGTGCCGCTCCCGGGTAACGAGCGGTGCCTCGGCCTCGAGAGCGAGGCTCCCGGAGAAGGCGGTTTCCACGAGCCGGTCGCTCAACTCGCCAAGCCCCTCCCCGGTCACGGTGGACACCGGGACCTGGGGCGCGTCCAGCTCGGCAAAGGGCTCTCGACCCGCTGTACCGACCAAGTCACTCTTGGTGCGAACGAGTACGGGAACGCCACCCTCGAGCCCGGCCAGGAAATCGAGCTCGTCATCGCTCGGGTGACGTCCCGCCTCCACGCAGAACAACACAATGTCGGCGCCGGCCAGATAGCGGCGCGCCACCTCGACGCCGAGGCGCTCTACCTTTCCCGCCGCTTCGCGCAGACCCGCCGTGTCGACCAGCCGGAAGGGATACCCGCCCAGCGAAACCAGCGCCTCGACCGCATCGCGGGTAGTTCCCGGCTCGTCGGTGACGATCACGCGTTCGACACCACAGAGCGCGTTGAACAAGCTCGACTTCCCCGCGTTGGGCCGCCCGGCGATGACCGTGAGCGCGCCCTCGCGCAACAGCTCCCCTTCAGCTGCCGTCTCCAGCAGTCGCTCGATTCTGCTCAACACCTCACGCGCCGCCCCCTCGATCTCCCAGCCCGGGACGGGCCCATCGTCCTCTTCCGGGAAGTCGATATCGTAGACCAGGAGAGCTTCACAACGCACAATGGCTTCGCGGAGCTCCTCTATCCTCCTCGACAGGCCGCGCTCCAGCTGGTGCACCGCGGCCCGGTGCTGGGCTCGCGAGCGGCCGTCGACCAAGTCGAGGATGGACTCCGCCTGCAGCAGATCGAGCTTGCCGTTGAGGAACGCCCGACGCGTGAACTCGCCTGGCTCGGCCTGACGAGCGCCCGCGGCGAGCAGCGCATCGAAAGCGAGCTGCGGCGCCAGCGGCCCGCCGTGGCAGCCGAGCTCCAGGACATCCTCGCCGGTATAGCTCTGCGGGGCAGGGAAGTACGTGGCGAGCACGCGGTCGACCCGCTCGCCACTTTGCGGGTGCCTCAGCCAGCGGAGCAGCGGCCGGCGTTCGGGTAGAGGCTGTCGCATCGTGCGCGAGATGATGTCGGTGACCTGAGGGCCGGAAGCGCGGACGATGGCGATGGCCGAGCGGCCGGGTGCCGTGGAGATCGCCGCTATCGTGTCCACGCTCAAAGGGTGATCGGGCCGGCTACGTCTTCTTGCCGCTCGGTTGAGATTTCCCGGACATCTTCCGCCGCTCCTTGTTCAGGTAGAGTTGCTGCGGTATCGACGCCAGGTTCATGGTCGCGTAGTAGAGGTTGAGCCCCGAGGCGAACTTCAAGAAGAGGACGACAAGCATCACAGGCATGATCCACATCATCATCTTCATCTGCGGGTTCGTCTGGGGCATCGACCGCTGGCCCAGCCACTGCATCAGGAAGAGCGAGGCACCCATCAGCAACGGGACGATGTAGAGCGGGTCGGGCTGGGAAAGATCGGGCAGCCAGAGGAACGGCACGCCGCGAAACTCGATCGTGTCGCGGAAGACGAAGAAGAGCGCGATCAGGATAGGGAAGGGGAGGAGCATTGGCAGGCAGCCGCCCAGCGGGTTCACCTTCTCCTCCCGATAGACTTTCATCATCTCCTGCTGGAGTTTCTGCGGGTCGTTCTTGTACTTCTCCTGTATCTCTTTCATCAGGGGCTGCACGCGCATCATCGCCATCTGCGAGCGCATGCTCTTCTGATAGAGCGGGAACAGCACGACGCGGATCCCGATGCCGAACAAGATGAGGACCCAACCGTAGCCGAGTCCCATAACGCTGTGGGACCAGACGAGGATCGCCGTGATGGCGCCTGCCAGGGGGCGCAGGATGGGCTGCAACCACTTGTAACCGTACGGGACGACCCGATCGAGCTCGGGGCCGGCGGCGGCGAGCTTGCCCGGATCCTGGGGCCCGATGTAGAGGTGGTAGTGGAACCCCCCTTCGCGGCTGACTGGGAAGCTGGCGATCCCCTGCGCCCGATATGGGTCCGGGCTCCCGGCGATCATCAGGCCGCCGAAACGCGCCTCCGACTCCACCTCCAGCGGCAGCGCCAGAGCGGCAACGAAGTACTTGGTTCGAACGGCCACCCAATCGAACGGACCGTCAAGCGTCACCCGCTCACCCGGCTCGATGTCCCCTATCTTCTGCGACTGCACGCCCTCGGGCCCGCCGCCGGCAAAGGCCAAGTTCGCCCTGTAGTCCTGTTCCGGGTCCCACTCGCTGCTTTGCAGCCCGTCACCCAACCCCACCTGCCACCATCCGGTGGCGGGCACGCCGCTCAAGCGGCCGTCGAGGTGCACCGTGTAGCTGTCCGGGTGGAAGGTGTAGGTCAGCTCGACTCGGAACGGCGACCGCGGGTGCTGGTAGGTCAGCGTCAGCGGCTGGGCTGCTCCGCCCTCGGCCAGCCGCAGCTCGGGCGACTCGAATTCGAAGTGCACACCCCGCAGGTCCAGCGTGTCGTCGCCGATCACCCACTGGTGCGATAAGAAGTTCGCCGTTCCGGCGGGCACGAGCTGCACCGGCTCGCCCCTCGTTCCATCAGCCAGCGACTCGAACCGCATCATCTCGGCCGATGCCAGACGGGCGCCCCGCTGGGCAAAGCCCAACCGATAGAGCGGGCCGCTAACCCACGCGGTGTCCTCATCCTGCAGCTCGGCCGCCGGCGTCAGCACTTGCAACGCCGGCTCCTCCTGGAACGCAGGGACCGGCTCGGCCTGGGGGATCTCCTCCACCGTCGGCGGCAAGGCTTCCTGGCGCGCCACGGCCGTGTCTGGGCCGACCTGCGGCTGCGGTGGCCGCGCAGGTGGGAACAGCAGGTTCACCACGAACACGGTGGCCAGCATCAGCACGATCGCCAGAACCAGTCGCTTCTCGGTATCCATCTCAGGGCACCGGGTCGTGGCCGCCCGCTCGGAACGGGTGGCACCTGGCGAGACGGCGCGCAGCGAGCCAGGTGCCCTTGAGGGCTCCGTGTCGCTGCAGCGCTTCGATGGCGTACTGGGAGCAACTGGGCGTGTACCTGCACGCCGGCGGCAGCCAGGGCGATATGACTAACTGGTAGCCACGGACGATCATCACGAAGAACTTTGCGAGCATAGCAATTCCGCTAGTTCGCGGATCTCATCTCTCAACCGCTGGAACCCGGCCTCGTAGGCGGGCGGCCGCGCCCGAATCAGTACGTCCAGCTCCACCCCTCGATCCAGACAGCGGGGCAACAACTCCAGCCGGGCACTCTCCCTCAAGCGCCGCTTCAGCCGATTGCGCTCGACGATCCTGCGACCGTGCTTAGGAACGACCACGGCGAGCCGCAAACGCAAAACGGGGGACTCGGCGACGAACACGTCCAGGTGGTCCGTCCGTCTCCGCTTCCCCCTGCGATAGAGATCTCGAAGCTCCGATCTCTTCCGGATCCGCGCGTCGCGCGGGAACCGGAAACGCCCGCGGCCCGCGCCTTCTACTTCTTCGGTATCGTCGCCGCCAGCCGCTTGCGGCCCTTTCGACGGCGTCGATTCACGATCTGCCGGCCCGCCCGGGTTCTCATTCGAGCCCGAAAGCCGTGCTTGCGCAGACGCCTGCGATTCCGAGGACGATATGTCGGTTTCATGGGGAAGTCCCCCAGATATCGTTGCCAACCAAAGACTTCTCACGGTTAGAAAAGGGAGCCCGAATATATTCGCTACCACCCCACCGATCAAGCCGCCGCCGCCCTCAGAGCCCCCCCAGAGCGAGGGCCAGAGAGCGAACCCCCAGCATCGCCGCTATCACTACGGCCAGCGCACCCAGAAGGTTTGAGGCCCGCCCGTTCGCCCAGGACCCAAGCAGGCTGCGGTCGTTAGCCAGATACAGTAGGAAGACGGCAACCACCGGCAAGAGCACGCCGTTCGCCGCTTGCGCGAAAATGATCGCCGGTATCGGCCTGAGGGCCAGCAACGAGAAGCAGACCCCCGCCGCCAGCACCGGAATCCAGACCCCACGCGCCTTTGCCGACCTCAGATCGCCCTCCCACCCCAGGACACCACAGGTCGCATAGGCCGCCGCAAGCGGCGCGGTGATCGCCGAGGACAGCCCGGCCGCCAGCAGGCCGAACGCGAAGAACGCGCCCGCCCAGCGGCCGAGCGTCGGCTCCAAGGCCTGCGCCATGTCCCCCGCGCTGCTCACCCGCAACGCCACCGGCAACGCCGCCGCCGTCACCAAGACCGCGATGGATATCGCGCCGCCCAGCGAGATCGAGATCACGGTATCCGCACGCGCGGGCCCCAGATCTCCCACGCCGCGCCAGCGCTCCCGCACCGCCGACGCGTGGAGGAACAGGTTGTAGGGGACCACGGTCGTCCCCACCAGCCCCAGCGCGGTGAGCATGGCGCGCCGGTCCCCGAGTGCGACTGGCACGAGGCCGCGCACCAGCTCCAGCGGATCAGGCCGCGCCGCTATCGCTGTGGTCAGGAACACCGCGCCCATCACGGCCACCAAACCCACCAGAACCCGCTCGACCCATTTGTACCGCCCAGTCCACAGCAGGGCGAAGGCGACCAGGCCCAGGGCCGCAGCCCACAAGCGCCCGCTGCCACCCAGCAACTCCTGCAGCCCAAGCGACCCGCCCAGCAGGTTGCCGGTCTCATACGCGGCGTTGCCGATCAGAATCGCGCCTATGACCAGCGCCGCCGACAGCACGCGCCCGGCACCGCCCGAGAACCGCCGCCGCATCGCTTCACCCAGGCCCATACCGCCGACGACGCCGAGCCGCACCGCCATCTCCTGGAGCACCAGCGCCGCCAGTACCGAGAAGGCCAGCGCCCAGACGAGAGTGTACGCGTAGTCCGCTCCCGCCACCGTCGCCGTCGTGACCGTACCCGGCCCAATAAAGGCCGCTGCCACGATCACGCCGGGGCCCAGCCGAACATCTCGCAGCCTCATCGCGTACTCCTAACTCACGCTTGCTTGACTTAGTCGATTCGCCCATCTAAGATGGCGCGCGGCCTACCTCACCGGCTGCACTCCAACACATCTGTGAAGCGCGCTAACCCCGCCAGCGTCCGGAGTCGATGGAACTGACCGCAGAAGAAGCCTGGTCGAAAATCCTAGAGAGCGCCAGGGCCACGCTTCCTGAACAGACTTGTCGCACCTGGCTAGACCCGACTAAGGCGCTGGCCCTATCGAGCGACCAGCTAGTGGTCGGCGCTCCCAGCGACTTCGCCGTCGAGTGGATCGAGGGGAAGTTCGGCGATCTCCTCACGTCGCTGGCGCAGGGGCTCTTCGGGCCGGAGTTCCGGGTCACGTTCGAGTGTCGTCCTCGGGAGGGCGACACACCACCGCCCTTCCACCCAATGCCCGTAGTCGGGCTCGAAGAGCTGCCGCATCCTAGGGGGCCTGGGTCGCCTGAGCCCCGGCCTGTTATAGGGACCCTCAACCCGCGCTATACGCTCGAGAGCTTTGTCGTCGGCAGCGGCAACGAGCTAGCTGCGGCAACTTGCCAGGCTGTCGCCGACGCGCCGGGCCGCGCGTACAACCCGCTGTTCATTTACGGTGGCGTGGGCTTGGGGAAGACGCACCTCATGCATGGTGTCGGCAACGCCGTGCTGGCGAAGTTCCCGGGCAGCCGGGTCGCCTACGTACCGACCGAGCAGTTCACCAACGAGCTGATCGCAGCCATCCAGGCCCGTCAGACAACGCAGTTCCACAATCGCTATCGGCGGATCGACGTTCTACTGGTGGACGATGCACACTTCCTGGCGGGCAAGGAGGGCACGCAGGAGGAGTTCTTCCACACCTTCAACGCCCTGTACGACGCCCAGCGCCAGATCGTGCTAACCAGCGACCGTCCACCGAAGGAGATCCCCGGCCTACAGGAGCGCCTCATCTCACGGTTCCAGTGGGGGCTGGTAACGGACATTCTGCCGCCCGACTTCGAGACGCGCGTGGCGATCCTGCAGTCGAAAGCCGCTCAGGACGGCCTATCCATCCCCAACGAAGTCCTGGCCTTCATTGCTGAGCGCTGCCACTCGTCGGTCCGCGAGCTCGAGGGAGCGATTATCAAACTCCTGGCCTACAGCTCCCTGACGCTGCGGGAGGTTTCCCACGAACTGGCCCGCGAGGTCCTCGGGGGAAGCTTGGGCCCAGTGCGCGAAGTGACCCCAGACCGGATCGAGGCCGTAGTGGCCGAGGCCTTCGGGGTCTCCGTCGCGGAGCTGTACTCCAAGAAGCGCCAGCGCCGGGTGACGGACCCACGCCAGGTCGCCATGTACCTGCAGAGGCTCCTGCTGGACCTTCCGTACACCCAGATCGGCCGCCGCTTCGGGGGCCGAGACCACTCCACGGTGATCCACTCCATCCAGAAGGTCGAAGAGCAGCTCGCGAAGGACGCGGAGTTCCGCAAGCGCGTGAACAGCTTACGCGCCAAGCTCGAGTAGGACCACCGTTAGCGGACATCCCCCAAGCCGCTGTGGAAGAACCGTGCACCCAGTGTGGACACCGACCCCACTACTCCACGGCGCCGCCCGCCTCACCCCAACCAGCCCCGCTCGCCGGCGCACCCTCCCCAGCCCTTCCACATCCCCGGCCCCACCACTACCGAGCGGCAGCAGCCAAAGGCTTCCCCGCGAGACCACTTGCCCACGAATCCACACCCCTACTACTACTACTCTAGACTATTCTATTAGAGACAGTAGAATGATTTGGGTCCGGGGAATCCGGGAGACCTCAACTGACAGGTGATCCACGATGAAGGTTACGGTCACGCGGGAGAACTTCCAGAGAGGGTTGTCCGCTGTAGCTGCGACGATCCCCACGCGCACCACGCTGCCGGTACTCTCGAACATCTTGGTGGAGACGCTGGAAGACGGGCTGCGGGTGAGGGGTACTGACCTCGACATCTCAGTGAGCGTGCAGACGCCGGCGGACGTGGAGCGCCAAGGTGCGATTACTGTGCCGGCAAAGAAGGTGGCCGACATAGCGCGCGAGCTGCCAGACGCGCCCGTGCAGCTTGAGTCGGAGGGTGGCCGTGCGGTGCTGGTCTGCGGGAAGTCGCGGTTCCGCTTGAATACCCTTCCGAGTGAGGAGTACCCGTCTTTCCCCGATGTCCCTTTCCAGGAGGGCTGGAAGCTGCGGGGCGGGGAGCTGCAGACTCTGAGTGCGCATACGAGCTTCGCCGTCTCTGGGGAAGAGACACGACCGGTGCTGAACGGGGTGCTCTGGCAGGTCCGTGGAGAGGAGATGCGCATGGTGGCCACGAATGGGCATAGGCTCGCGAAGATGGGGCTCCAGCTCGGGGTGGCGGCTGGGGAGGAGGACCTGATCGTGCCCCCGAAGGCACTGCAGCAGGTGGAGCGGCTGTTCGACGCGGAGGACGAGTTGGACATCGCGCGTTCCGAGAGTCACCTCGGCTTCCGCACCGCGCGCACGGAGGTCTACACCCGCCTGATCGAGGGTCCGTATCCGAACTACGAGCAGGTCCTCCCGAAGAGCCACGACAAGGAGTGCGTCGCAGACCGGGGCGAGTTAACGGCCGCGATCAAACGGATGGCGATCATAGCCTCCGACCAGACACACAGGGTCCGTTTAAGCTTCGGCCCCGAGAAGCTGGCCTTGGCCGTGCAGACCCCGGACCTCGGCGAGGCGGAGGACGAGCTGCCCATCGCCTACGAGGGCGCGCCGATCGAGATCGGCTTCAACGCGCAGTATCTCCTCGAAGTGCTCCGCTATCTCGGCAGCGATGAGGTGAAGGTAAGCCTCAGCGCCCCGGAGCGCCCGGCGACGTTCGAACCCGTCGGCGGCGACCAGGACTATGTGTGTCTTGTCATGCCACTGCGCTTGATGGAGTGAGCCGAGCGGCCGAGCACTGGGTAAGGGAGGGGCGGGCTCTTCGATCTGGGCCCGCCCTTTCTGTGCCTTCTGGCCTCAGCCGTCTCTGACCTTACTCGTAGCGCAGGGCGACGATCGGGTCGAGGCTGGCTGCCCGCCGTGCCGGGTAGATCCCGAAGAACAGGCCAACCCCTGCCGCGAAGGCCAGCGCCAAAACCACCGCGGCCGGCGCCACCGCCGTGTTCCAGTTAGCGAAGTACGACAGAGCCAGCGCTGCCCCAGCTCCTGTGAACAAACCGAACACCCCGCCGAGCATACAGAGTGTGAGTGCCTCCGCCAGGAACTGGAAAAGGATATTCCGCTTGGTAGCACCCATCGCTTTGCGCACGCCAATCTCACGGGTCCGCTCGGTCACCGAGACCAGCATGATGTTCATGATTCCGATGCCCCCGACCATCAGGCTGACGAGCGCGATCCCGGCCAGCAGGACGGAGAACGTTCGCGTCGTCTCCTGGAAGGTCGTGATCAGGTCGGTGCGGTTGCGGATCTGGAAGTCGTTCTGGTCGCCGGGCCCCAAGCGGTGCTCGCGCCGAATGAGCCGCTCTGCCTCGACCACCGCCTGGTCGACCAACTCCGGCGAGACGACTTCCAGGGTCAGCGACGAGAGGCGGTCGCTGCCGCTGATCCGGTAGCGGGCGGTTGACAGTGGGATGACGGCCCGGTCATCGACGCTGAAGAAGCCCCCCATCTCTCCGGAGGACGCCAGGACGCCGATGACTTCGAACGGGATCGCCCGGATGCGGACGGTCTGTCCGACGATCTGGTCGGGGTAGTCGGTGAGCCGCGCGGCCAGACTCGACCCCAGTACAACCACCGTCCGGCGGGCCTGCATGTCTGGTTGGCTGAAGAAGCGGCCGTACTGCATCTCCCTGCCGTGCACTCTGGTGTACTCCGGCACGGTCCCCATCACCCGGACGCTGGCGTTACGGTTGAGCAGCTCGATCTGGAGCTCGGTGCTGGTCTCGGGAACGACCGCCGAGAGCAGCTGGGCTTCGGCGGCCAGCGCCTCGTAGTCATCATACCCGACGAAGGTGCCCCCAGCGGCTCCCACACCACGGTGCATCCGCCACCCGGACGAGACTGTGAGCTGGTTGGTGCCCAGGGACTCGATCTGCTCCTGCACTGCGCGCTGCGCACCTTCGCCCATCGCCACCACCGTGATCACGGCCCCCACGCCGATGATGATCCCCAACATGGTGAGGAACGACCGCATCTTGTTGGCGCGCAGCGCCGACAGCGCGACCTTGATGGTCTCCCAGATCATGCGGCTAGCTCCCCTGTCTCTGCATTCCCGGGACGCCGCTGCCGCGGAAGCGCTGGAAGCGTTCGAGCATCTCGGCCTGTTCCCGCAGGAGCGACGCGGTCGGAAGCATGCAGACGGAGTCGCCTTCCTGGAGGCCCGAGAGCACCTCAATGTTCTCCCAGTCCGTCACGCCCACCTTCACCGCGACAGGGACGATCTCGAGGCCCCGTAACACGAAGACGACGCCGGCCATCTGGCCGTTGTTCCGCCTCTGCGAGCCCTGGCCCCTGCCCTGCCCGCTCTCGAACTGGCGGCGCAGCTCGTTCACCTGCCGCTGCTCCTCGGGGGTCAGCTGCTCGCCGTTACGCATCTTTTCCATGAGCGCACGGGCCTGCTCGCGTGATATACCCTGTTCGCCGTGGCCGTCGGAACCTGCTGGCTGCCCGCCCTGCGCGGCGGCTTCCTGGGGTGTGTTCGCCGCCAGCAGCCGCTCGAAAGACTCGCCGTCTATGCCGAGGGCGAGAGCGGCGACGTCCCTGGCGTCGTCGGTGGGATGAACGGCTTGGGTGGGGACGGTAACGGCATTCTCGGTCCCGGCGACCTCGATGACCACTTCGGCGCTCATACCGGGCTTGAGCAGGCCTTCGCGGTTCGCGATGCGGATGATAACCGGGAACATGGTGACGTTCTGTGATACCTCGGCCTGCGGCTCGATCTTGAGGACCCGGCCCTGGAAGGAGCGGTCGCGATAGGCCTCGACGGCGATGTCGGCCAACATCTCCGGCTGGACACGGCCGATGTCGGTCTCGTCCACCAGGGTGCGCACCTGTACCTCGCTCAGGTCTGCCATCGTCATGAGCAGCGTGCCGCCACCCACGACCTGGGTCGCTGAGGAGATCACGTTGCCCACCTCGACGGTCCGGGCGATGATCGTACCGGCGATCGGCGCCCGGATAGTTGTCTCAGACATCCGCTCCCTGGCGGTCTCCAGAGCCGCCTCCGAGCGGACGAGTTGCGCTTTGGCGTTGGCGTGCTCCAGCTCGGCCTGCTCGTAGTCCTGGTCGCTGATGATCTCCTGCTCGAGCATCCGATTAGCGCGCTCGAGCTGCGACTCGGCGATCTTGAGCCGGGCCCGCGCCACTTCGAGGTCCGCCTGTGCCTGGGCCAGCCCCTGGCGCGCGTCGACCCGGTCGACCTGAACCAGCAGCTGCCCCTGCTCGACCACGTCGCCGGTCTCTACCGGCAGGTCGAGGATTTCGCCGGAGGCCTTCGACTTGATCTCGACGGTCGTTACGGGCTCGATGATGCCTGCGGCCTCCGCCGAGACGACGAGCGTCTGGATCCTGGCGGCCACTACCTGGAACGGGCGGCCTTGCTCTTCCTCCGCGCACGCCGCCGCGATCAGTGCAATCAGCGCCGCACCGATCGTAAGCTTGCTACGGGTCTTCATGTCTTATCTGTGGTCCTTTGAGTTGTCGTCTCGATCTCTATCGTCGCGCTCGCGACGCTGACGCTGCCTCTCGAGTAGCGCGTCGTAGGAGGCTGCCTGCTCTTCCGTTAGCACGCCGCGGATGTCGGCCCGCACCTGCTCCTGCAGTTCGTCGTACCGGGGACGCCACTCCTTCCAGAGGTCGGAGACTTGCTCCCGGTGCCGCTCTAAGATCCCCTGCACTTCCGTGCGCTGCTCCTCGCTCAGCGTCAGCTCGTCGGCCAGCCAGTCCAGGTAGCTGCGCCTCCGGTCACGGTCCCCGCCGGAACGCCCACGCTGGCCCGACGAGACCTCGCGCTCGCCGACCAACATGCGGTCGACCGCGGCGCCGGCGGCTCCGCCCACCAGGAAGACGGCGACCAGCAGGGCGAGCGCCCAGGCTCTAGACTTCCCGTTCATCTCCGTTCACCGCTGTTCGACGTTCTCGGGAATAACGCTTCCGTTACCGTTTCTTTCAAGTAGCGCCGCGGCGGCCACGGCGTCGAGGTCGGGCTCGCTGTACGCCACGAGCAGCGCCGGCACCCCTTCGGAGTCGCCGGCTCCCCGGATCACTTCTTCGAGGACCACGGGTTGGGACGGCTCCTGCTGCCAGGCGCGCCACGGCTGGAGCGAGCCGGCCAGGATAGCTAGGGCGATGCTCGCCGCCACCAGGCCGGGGCGGCCCCAGGCCCCCAAGACCTGCCACGAGGTGGTCGGCTGCCCGCGCTGTGCCAGCGGCAACTCCGCGCTCGCCAGGATGCGCTCCCTGGCGGCCCGCCGTTGGGCGTCGGAGCGTCGGGGCGCCTTTAGCGCCTCGAGCCCCTCGATCGGCCTGTCGCTTCCGGTGTCAAACATGGTCCCGCCTAGTTCGCTCAGCCGTGATGCTGGTACTCCTTCAACAGATCCCGCAGCATGCGCCGCGCCCTCGATAAGTGGGACCGGCAGGTCCCCTCCGGGATCTTTAGGACGCGAGCGATCTCCGGGTGCGTGAACCCCTCCAGGTCGTGGAGGATCACGATCGTCTCGAGTTCGGCCGGCAGCTTGCTCAGCGCCCAGGTGAGCCGGCCTCTCAATTCGGCCCTTTCCGAGTCGAGCGCCGGGCTCGCGCCGCCGGTCGCGGTGATCGGCACTTCTTCCATGCGCCGCCGTGCCAGGTACTTGCGCCGGTTGAGGGCGGTATTGACCAGCAGGCGGTAGAACCAGGCCCCGAACGAGCTGCCCGGCTGGAGCGAGTCGATCCGCTCCAAGGCCCGTATGAAGGCGTCGTGCACGAGGTCCTCCGAGTCCTCCACGTGCTGGAGCAACCCGTAGGCGACGGCGAACGCCTGATCGGCGTAGCGGTCCACCAGCTCGCCGAACGCCGCCCGGTCGCCCCGCCGTACGCGTTCCACCAGGAACCGTTCGTCGCCCGCGCGCGCTGTTTCCGGCTTTTCGGCCCCCATGCCGCCGCCTAATATCAACACCTGAGACGCTGAAACCGTTGGCCCCGACTCGTCGCGGCCGCCGCCGCCCCCGCCGCCCCCGCGCCCTCCCTTAACGGTCCGGGCCGAAGGCATCGGACCAGAGGTCCCGGTCTTCCTGGACCCGGACCCGATGAACCGCCACGCCGGAGGGCAGACGTTCACTCACGCGCTCTAGGATGAAGGCCGCCAGGTTCTCGGTGGTCGGCACGGCGCCGCCCGGCCCGAATTCGTTGACGGACTTGTTGATGTGCCGGTGGTGGAAGCGCGTAACCACCTCATCCGCCAGGATGCGATCGAGCTCGACCAGATCCATGACCATCCCGGTCTGCGGGTCGATCGGCCCCAAAACCGTGACTTCGCAGCGGTAGTTGTGGCCATGTCCCTCGGGCAGAGCGCAATCGCCGAAACGCCGCCGATTCTCCTCCTCGCTCCACTCGGGACGGTGATAGCGGTGCGAAGCGGAGAAATGCACGGCGCGCGTCAGGTGACCGGTCGTCATGATCGATTCGCTTTCGGGTGCCTCGAGACTCGACAACGCAAGGGCGCTTGACCGTGTATCTAAGTTAGATGCTGCGGTGCATGGCAGCTACGGCAGCGCCCCGGGTTCGGCGGGCTTAGGTTCGTGCTCCCGGAGGGCGCGCTTGTTCGATATCTTTCCCCCATGGATGTGACGGGGTCGCAGCAACGAAAGCCCGCTTCGCTCACCGAGATATTCGAGCCGCGCTCGATTGCCGTGATCGGGGCGAGCCGGCGTGCCGATACGATCGGCTACATGATCCTGGACAGCCTGGTGCGTTGCAACTACACGGGGGCGGTCTATCCGGTGAACCCGAAGGCCGGCGTCGTGCACTCGATGCGGGCCTACGCATCGATCGCCGAGGTGCCCGATCCGGTGGAGCTGGCGTTGATCGTGGTGCCGAAAGAGCAGGTGATCGCCGTGGCGGAGGAGTGCGGAGCGGCCGGGGTCGCCGGGTTGGTGGTGATCTCGGCGGGGTTCCGCGAGGTCGGCGGCGAGGGTGTGGAGCGCGAGCGGCGGCTGATGGCGGTGGTTCGCAAGTACGGAATGCGCATGGTTGGGCCCAACTGCATGGGAGTGCTCAACACCGACCCGGCGGTCTCGATGAACGCCACCTTTGCGCCGACGGCGCCGCCGCCGGGCAACGTCGCCTTCCTGAGCCAGTCGGGCGCGATGGGCGTGACCATCCTCGACTACGCCCGCGAGTACGGGATCGGGGTGAGCAAGTTCATCAGCTTGGGGAACAAGCCGGACATCTCGGGCAACGACGTGCTCGAATACCTGCGGGACGACGAGCGTACGGCGGTGATCCTGATGTATCTGGAGAATTTCGGGAACCCGC
>CAYFSW010000019.1:0-2302 GCA_964345885.1 uncultured Gemmatimonadota bacterium
GTAGACGGCCAACGAGTCGCCGTGCGTTCTCACCCAGCCGATGTTTCTGTACTCACCCGGCCCCTCGCCCTCGCGGCCGGCGGTCCAGCGCAGTTCGCCATCCGGCCCGAAGGCGCGGACCTGCGAGGCGCCGGCGTCGGCGATCACGACCACGCCGTCGGCGAGGCGCGTCGCGCCGGCGACGAACTCGAACTCCTGCGCCGGGTCGCCCCCCACGACGCCGAGTTGCATTGAGGGCTGTGCCGGGATCGGCACCTCTGCTGCGGACTCGGGCAGCGCACGGTACTTGACGACGGTAACCCCGGCGCTATCGGAAACATTGAAAGTGTCACCGGCCGGCGGCTGTTCCGCGCACCCGGCGATAGCGAAGATGCCACTAAGCGTAAGCCGTATCAGTTTCTGGGTCATGTGATTATGAACCAAATGAGTGCCGCGATAGCCACGGCGATCGCCACCAGCCAGCCGACGTTCAGGAACGCCGGCTTCAACAGATCGGGATTCTCCTCGAGTGTCTGAGTGAACTGTTTTACGGTGTCTTCGGGGTAGATGACTGGCTCGCCGGACTTGATGCGCTCGGCAACCGTCTCGAGTTCCTCAATCGGCAAGAAATGATCGGTAACGATCATTGCCTTCGCCCTATCCTCGTCCTCTTCGGGATCGAACCCGCACTCCGGACAAGGCGTGAGCGCGCCATGTTTCATCTCACCGCAACGGATACACACGGCTACAGTCATCGCGTCACCCTCTGTGTATCAATTGGCCGTGGTCAGTCTGGGCTTCGTACGGACTACGTTTCGGTCTCCGCACCGGCCTCGGCCGGCGGCCCGTCCGAGTTCCAGGCCTCCAGCGTGATGAGCCACGAACCGTCCGCACCCTTCCGCCATATCGAGAGGAACTTCCCCGCGCCCGAGATCGGCTCGGGCATGTCCTCGAACGAGAGTCTTTCGGAGAACCTCCCGCGGACGAAGGCGAGATCGCCGCGACCGTCGATTTCGTCGATCTCGATGTTGTACTCTGTCACTGTGGCGTTGAAGGACATCGCCCACTCGCGCCACGTCTCCCGGCCTTGCATGACCGGCGCCTCGGGGATCATCAGGACGAAGTCTTCGGCGTAGATCTCGGAGGCGGCGGCCCAATCGTTGGCCCGCACGGCTTCGACAAACGCATCTTGCCGCGCCCTGATCGCGGCCACGTCCTCGTCGGGCAGCGCGCCCGCCTGTTGCGCCGGCGGTGGGCAGGCCGCCGTTGTGATAGCGATCGCCAGAGCGGTTAACAGCGGAACCCGTTCGAACATCCGAACCTCCTTTACCTTTCCCTACGTGCCCTCAGGCGGCGGGAAGTGACCGAGCTGCGTCAAGAATACTATGTTGTCGAACTCGACCCACATCTCGGCTAGCTTTCCTTCCTGGACGCGGAACAGATAGATGAACTTAAGCTCGGCCTGCTCGCCGGTGGCGGGGAAGGGTCCCCAGTCGCCTTGCTGCGTTCCGACGAATGTCATGTATCCGGCGACCTTGTCACCCTCGGCGACGAGCATGTGCACTTCCATCCGGCCGTCGGGGAAGGCTGCGAAGCCCTGAGCGAGCTCCGCCTTGAACTCCTCGAGGCTGTTGACGTCTGGGACGGCATCCGAATGGCGCGCGAAGTCGGCCGCCATCAGCTGATCGAAACGGTCCATATCCTTAGCGTTGTACGCCTCGACGTACTGGCGAAAGAGCTCCTTGTTCGCCTCCAGCGTCGGGTCCGGCGGCGGTGTGCATCCCGCCAACAAGGCGACGGCCGGCATGCAGAGAAGCATCGCATGAGTTCGCATCGGACTCTCCCTCCTATATCAGTTCGCACCCGGCGGTGAGCGCTTAGATTCCCATTTCCGCCAAGGCGAGCTGCATGTACATGAATGCGGCTGCCTCGTCGGACATCGGTCGGTCGCCGAACGAGTCGAGCCAGGCCGTGATCTCGTCGTGCGGCTCGGCCAGCGCATCACGTAGCTCCTGTCGCTCTGCCTCGCTGGCGGCGTCGACGCAGTCGAGCCTAATGACGTCGTCGCCGATCCCCCACTTCTCGGCCAGCGGCGTCAGATGGCGCAGGCCGGCCGGTACATTCTGCGGGTCGAGGTCCAGGGTCGGGCGATTACCGCATTCGAGGCCGTACGCACTCTGCATTTCGCCGGCCGGCGCGACCTGGGGCGCGCGATCTCTGCGGCCCCAGAGGTAGCCGGCAGCGAGCAGCACGACTACGACGAAGATGATCGGGCGAGCTCTCATCGTGTCTTCACTCCACGTTCCTAGTTCCAGATATCGCG
>CAYFSW010000020.1:0-2346 GCA_964345885.1 uncultured Gemmatimonadota bacterium
TCGAGCTGCAGCCCGAAGCCATCGGCCAAGCGGCTGAGGTAGTTAAAGATGCCGATTATGTGGGCAACCTCCAGGCAGGCGTGGTCATCGAATCCCAGGTCGCGGAGCGGCTGCCAGTCCGCCTCGGTCATCCGTGTTGGGGTGGCGCTTAGCTTCTCGGCTACGGCGCACAGGGCGCGGTCACGGGAAGATAGACCCGATAGCTCCCGCCACTCACGACGCTTGATCGCTTCGACCATGGCGGCCTGACCGCCTTCGACACGCAGAAACTCTGCGTGAGATTGCGTTCAGTAATGGCAGTCCTGGGCCGCCGCTGTGACGGCCGCGATCATCTCCCGCTCACGTCGATCCAGGCTTCCCGGCGCGAACATGATCTGCTGGAAGAGGGCGCTGAAGAAGGGAGCGATCCTTTCATGGGTCGCGACGAGGCGCGCCATGCCAGGTATGAAGCCGAAGTCGTAGGGGTACCCGGATCCGAAGCGAGGGCGGACCTCCGCTTCGCTGGGCAGCGAAACCCACGCTTCCGCGGCCGCTTTCCGATTCATGGTGCCTCCTTCCGCCACCTAGCGGCGGTTTGGGCTAGCCTCGCCAGCGCACCTCGAACAGCCGCACCGGCTCGTCGAAACCCCGTAGAGCTACGTCACCCCGGTCGGCGAACAGGAACGTCTTGCCCACCACAAGCTGTCGCACCACGTCGGACGCCAGAATCTCCCCGCCCTTTGCCTCGGCCGCGATACGGGCCGCCATTATCACCGCCGTCCCGAACAGGTCCTCCCTGCCGGGCTCGGCCTCCTCCGCTATCGGCTCCCCCGCGTTCAGCCCGACCCGCACCCTTATCGGCTCCTCCGCCGACTGGTTGTGCTCCTCGAACGCCCGCTGCATGGCGATGGCACTCTCCAGAGCCCGCGTGGCCGACGAGAAGGAGGCCATGAACCCGTCGCCCATCGTCTTCAGCTCGGAGCCAGCGTGCGACTTCAGCGCGTCCCGCACCATGCTCTCGTGCTGCCGCAGCAACTCCCGTGCCTTGGCGTCGCCCAGGCGCCGGGTGAGCGCCGTCGAGCCCTCAACGTCCGTGAAGAGGATGGTGCGAGGAGCGTCCGCTGCGGGCGCCTCGGCCCCCGCTGCCGCCTGCTCACCCTCGCCGAGGAACTCGTCGATGGCCCGTACGACCGCCTCTTCACCGCCCAGCACCGCTGCTTCCACGACGGCCAATCGCGCATCCGGTATTGTGGAGGCAATCTCCCGCGAGATGTCCGCACTGGAAAGCGGGTCCTGGCGCTGGTGAAGTACCAGCGTCTGAGCCCTGACCTGCGGGAGCAGGGACATCACGTCGAATCGCTGGAGTTCTCGGAAGGCGGCCTTTGCTCCCTCATGACTGACGCACTCCCGCAGATACTGAGCGAGCCAGCGTGCTGGCTCGCCGGTGCCCCAACCGTACATGAGCTGCGCCGCCGTCTCCGTAAACATCTCCCAGTCGCGATCGATAAGCGCCAGCAGGGTCTGTATCCGTGGCAAGGACCAATAGTCAGACGCCCGTGCATGGCCCGACGAGATGACGAGGTGCGATACCCGCTGCGGGTGCCGCGCCGCGTAGGCTATGGCAATGGGCGACGAGTGTGCGTACCCGACCAGCGCGAAGCTCTTAGCATCCAACCGGTTCGCCACGGCGTCCAGATCCAGTAAATGGGCATCCAGGGAGTAGTCGGTCACATCGCGACTGGACATTCCGCTGCCTCGATTGTCATACCGGATGGACTTTCGTTTAGCTGCGAGGGCCTCGTGAAAGCCGCGCCAGTTTGGGTTCTGCCACTCCATCTGGATGTGGCTGAATGGAGGATTCGGCATGTACACGAGCGCCATGCCTTCCCCCAGCGTCCAGAAGGCGATGCTCACCCCGTCTTCGGTCTTCGCGTACTGGATGCGCGGCTCCATGACAGGACTATCCTACACCCTCTTGGCTACCTACCGCTCTTTCGCCGCACTGACGACCAGTCGCGCGGCCCGCGGCAGCGTTAGTACATCGGTGTTGACCACCAAGTCGTAATGGGTCGGCAGCTCCTGCCGGACGTTGTAGAAGCGCAGCAGGTATTCCCGGCGCTGACGGTCTGACTCCGCGATCGCTTTCCTGGCTTCGGATGCCTCGAGGTTCGCTTCGCCAGCAAGGCGCTGGGCCCGCACCCGCGGCGATGCGGTCACGAGGACCCGCAGGAGCTCGCTGGTGTCGGCGAGGGGGATGCTCGCGCCGTGGGCGACGATCACGACGTCCCCTTTATTGGCTGTCTCCCGTATGACTCGTTCGAACAAGCCCTCATAGGCTGGCAAGGCGTGGGACGGCAGCGCGGTATA
>CAYFSW010000021.1:0-42141 GCA_964345885.1 uncultured Gemmatimonadota bacterium
AGCCCCAGGGCATCAACGGCCTTCACGCCGAGACCCAACCCCATGATCACGATGGCGGTCTTGATGAAGAGCTCGGGCCGGGTCGCCTCGGCGATTCGCTCTACCGTCTTGGGGAAGAAGTTCCCCACCACCAGCCCCACCAGCAGCGCGAAGATGTAGCCCGCCTCCCCGGTGAGGTTCATCGACCAGCCGATCCCCAACCCATCCAGCTTGTCCGGGGTAGCGGCGATGTAGGCGTAATGGCCCACAAACCAGCAGATGTACGAGACGATGAAGATGACCGTGAACCCGACCGCGAAACGGCGAACGTCCGCCTCCAGCGCCTTCGCCGCGGCCGTCATGATCAACAGAAGGAAGATGAAGGTGAGGACCAGGGATAATACTCCGCCCAGGCCGGCATAACCCTCGGAGACCGGCTGCAGGGCCTGGCCGACGGAGGCCCACACGTTGGTCTTCACCGCCCAACCCAGGATATCGGCACCCAAGAGGAGCCCCACAGCCAGCGCGGAGATCAGAAGCCCGATCCACAACGACATCCAATCTTCGCTCTTCAGCAGGGACCGCAGACCACTCATGCCGCAACCCCTTTCAGGCAGAGCGGGGCGCTGGGAAACGACACCGCCGCTGGTGAACGGGCTCGCACGAGGGAAGTGTCCCCAGATGAGAATGGGGTGGGAGGGCCCCGTCGGCAACCGTTGACGGTGGCCGGCGGGAGCGTTGACGCCCCAGGCGTCTTGACGTATCTTGACATGTCAGGACACCGAGCGCGAGGTTCTCGATGGCCGCTGTTAAGATCAGCTCCAAAGTGGACGAGTCGGTCTGGAACGAACTGAAGGCACTGGCTCGCGATTCGCACCGCAGCATCTCCGGAATCCTCACCGAAGCGATCCGCGAGTACGTCCGTCGGCGGCGCGTGCGCCCGGACCTGCTGCGGCACCTGGAGGACTCGATGGCCGAGAACGAGAAGCTGGGTCGCCTGCTTGCCGAGTGACACGGTCCTTCATCTGACGCTCGACGAAGTCCTGGCGATCCACGAGCGTCTGGTCGACCGCTTCGGCGGGCTGGGCGGCGTACGGGACCTCGGCCTGGTGGAGAGCGCGCTCTACCGCCCCCAGACCGGATATTATCGAGACATCGCCGAGATGGCGGCGGCGCTTTTCGAGTCGCTGCTGATGAACCACCCCTTCATCGACGGGAACAAGAGGGTGGCCTTCTTCGCCACCGACGTGTTCCTGCGGCTGAACGGCTGGCGGCTGCAGGTGGACCCGGACGAGGCGCACGCCTTCCTGATCGGGCTGCTCGACGAGGGGCGCTGCGACTTCGCAAAGAGGTTGCCCTGGATCCGCGACTCTCTGGTACGTCCATGAGCGGTGCAGCAAGAGTATCTCCGGGCAGACACCTAAGTCGAACTACCCGACCTTCCCTGCGCCCCCAACGCGGCGAGGCGACCAGCGGCTTCCTTTAGCGTTTCGATCGTCTTGCAGAAGGCGAACCGCACCTGCGTCCGTCCGTCCGCCGGATGGCTGTAGAAGCTGGAGCCGGGCACCGAGGCGACGCCGTACTCGCGGGTCAGCCAGACGGCGAACTCGTTATCGGGCAGGTCGCTGAGCTCGGAAAAGTCGGCCAGTATGTAGTAGGAGCCGGCGGGCGGCCGGCAGGAGAACCCGGCGGCGCTGAGCCCGTCGTACATAACGTCGCGGCGGCGGCGGTAGTCGTCGGCGAGCTCTCTATAATAGGACGCGTCGAGCCCTTCTATGCCGGCGGCGACCGCTTCCTGTAGCGGTGCCGGCGCGCCGACGGTGAGGAAGTCGTGGGTCTTCTTGATGGCGTCGGCGAGCGTGGGCGGCGCGACGATGGTGCCAATCCGCCAGCCGGTGATGCTGAAGGTTTTGGACGCGCCGCTCACCGTCACGGTCCGCTCGCGCATCCCTCCGATAGTCGCGATGGGCACGTGCTCGCCTTCGTACAGGATGTGCTCGTAAATCTCGTCGGTGAAGCCGATGGCGTCGTGCTCGATGCAGAGTCGGGCGATCGTCTCCAGCTCGTCGCGCGCGAACACGTGGCCGGTCGGGTTGTTCGGTGTGTTGATGATGATCCCGCGGGTGCGATCGCTGAACGCGGCGGCCGTCGCGTCGAGGTCGGGGCCACCGTCGGCGCGGGTCGGCACGAACACCGGCTTCGCACCACACAATATCGAGTCGGGCCCGTAGTTCTCGTAGAACGGCTCGTAGATGATGATCTCTTCGCCGGGATCGACCAGCGCCAGCATCGCCGACGCCATCGCCTCGGTGGCGCCGCAGGTCACGACTATCTCGCGCTCGGTATCCACCTCCATCGCGTAGAAGCGCCGGTACTTCTCGGCCAGCGCCTTCCGCAGCCGCGGCGTGCCCCAGGTGATGGCGTACTGGTTGATGTCGGCGCGGATCGCCTCGACCGCCGCCTCCTTCAGCAGGTCGGGCGCCGCGAAGTCGGGAAAGCCCTGGGCGAGGTTGATGGCGCCGTGCTGGTTGGCGACCCGGGTCATCTCGCGGATCACCGACTCGGTGAACGTGTGCGTTCTTTGAGCTGTGCGCATGTTCTTTCTAGTAGCTGTCCAGTCCCGTCTTCGCGGCCGCGATCCCGCCCTTCTCATCCACCAGCATCAGCAGCACGAAGCCGACGACGAAGAACGCGATGATCGAGGCCATTGCCGTCCGATGACTCTCGGTAGCGGCGACGACGGCGCCGTAGGTGAACGGCCCGGCCACGGAGGCGAGCTTGCCGGAGAAGGCGAAGAAGCCGAAGAACTCACCCTGCTTGGCCTCCGGAATCATCACACCCAAGAGGCTCCTGCTCGCCGCCTGGTTGGGCCCCACCATCAGGCCGATCCCCACGGCGGCGACCCAGAACCCGGTGCGCGTCGGGGCCGTGGCGCCGATGACCGCAGCGATGGTAAGGACGACGAGCGTGATCGCGATGGTCCACTTGCCGCCGATCCAGTCGTTGACGAAGCCGAGAGCGAAGGCGCCGACGGCGGCGCAGACGTTGAGCGTGATCCCCAACTTGATGACGTCCGCCGTCTCCATGCCGAACACGGCGCTGGCGTAGATGGCACCCATCGCGAAAATCGTGACCAATCCGTCGTTGTAGATCAGGCGGGCGACGAGCAGCTTGGCCGCTTCGCGATAGCGTCGCAGATGACGGAACGTATCAGCGACACGCACGAACCCTTCCCTGATGTAGGCTCGGCCCACCTTGTGGGCGGGTCTGGCCCGCTCGCGGAGGTAGAGGAAGATCGGCACGGAGAACACGGCGTACCAAGCGACGACCAGCAGGTTGGTCGACCGCACGTTCAGGTAGCCGTCCTCGGGCAGCCACGATTCGACCATCAGCAGCGCGATGACCAGAGCGACGAGGCCGCCGATGTAGCCCAGTGCCCATCCGTAGCCCGAGATGCGGCCCATGTTCTTCGAGTCGGCGATCTCGGGGAGGAAGGCGTTGTAGAACGCCTGTGTGCCTTCGTAGCCGACGTTCGCCACGATGAAGAGGACGGCGGCCAGCGTCGCCATCCCCGGCCCCATGAAGAAGAGGAGCGCCGTGAAGACGAGCGTGTGGATCGTGGCCACGAGCAGGAAGGTCTTCTTGCGAGCCGACGAGTCGGCCATAGCACCCAGCACCGGCATCGACATAGCGATGATGATCGCCGAGATGTTGACTGCACGCGTCCAGATCACGGTGCCCGCGACCTTGTCGCCGACGATCACACGAGTGAAGAACTCGCTGAAGATGAAGGTGACGATGAGCGTGGTGAACGCCGAGTTGGCGAAGTCGTAAAGACACCACGACCAGATCTCGCGACGCCGCACCGGCGGTGCGACGACGTCCGTTCCACCTACCCCTGTCCCGTTGCTCAGGTGGGCGGCCGCGCCGCCGCCGTTCGCGCCTCCTGCTCCCTGCTCCATTCGGCCTCCAGTTCGTCAAGCTGTGCGGCCAGTACCGAGCGCTGGTGCGCCAACCGCTCGCGCAGCCAGGGCCGGCGAACGACCTGGAAGAAGAGCTTCACGTCCTCCCAGACTTCCGCTCGGCGATGCCGCCAGGCCAGGGCGGCGAAACCCAGGGGTGGCAGCCCCAGCGCCGTGAGGACGGCGGCCAGCGGGCCGGCGGCCCAGCCGGCCAGCGCGATCCACCCCAGATAGGTCACGGGGTAGGCCACGATACCGCTCAGCAGCTTGACCGTGGCGACGCTCTCGATCGCGGGCTTCACTGACCGGCCGACAAGTCCGGTCACGAAGAAGGCAAGATACCACGCGATCGTCCCCAGCGCCGCCAGCGGCAGGCCCAGGCCCAGCACGAACCCTTGACGCAGGACGTAGCGGACCACGCGTCCCGTCTCGTATCGATCCGGCACGTCCGCCTCGCCGCTCCCCAACCGCTCCAGCCGACGGCGGTACCCATCCAGCGAGCCTGTGAGCCGCTTGTAGTGTTCCGGGTCGGCGACCCGCAACCAGGCGAAGAGGCCGGCGAAGCGTTGCAGGCGCGGCAGCCGTGCCCCGAGCGGCTCGCGCTGACGCGGGCGGGCCAGCCCCCGGGCCCGGGCGTAGAGCACATCCGCAGTCTCCACCAGCCGGCGGTCCGACTCGTCCGCCAGGTTGAGAGTCTGTCGTTCCAGGCTGCAGGCGATCGCCGCGGTGAGCGAGCGGACCGCGGCGGGCCGGTCGGCCTCATAGGCGCGCCGCCACTCGGCGACGACGATGGGCTCGCCGGTGCCGGCGACGACGCGGCTGCGGAAGCGATGCTTGCGGTGGTAAGTGAGCCCGACCGGTACGACCCGGACCCCGAGCCGCCAGCCGGCGCTCTCCTCCGCCGCCAGCGTCATCCGCGCGGCGCCCGTCTTCAGCGGCGCCAACCCCGGCGCCGTGCGGCTCCCACCCTCGGGAAAGGTCAGCAGCGTGCCGCCGGCGCGCAGCGTCTCGGTCGCCTCCTGGAACGCCAGCTTGTTCCGTCCCAGCAGCTCCGGGTCGTCCTGGACACGGTAGAGGGGCAGCGAGTCGACGGACCGCAGCACGTGCCCGAAGAAGGGGATCTCGAACAGGGGCGCCTTGGCCAGGACACGGACGCGCCGCTCCGCCGCCTTCAGCGCCAGCAGCGGGTCGAGCAGCATGTTGGGGTGGTTGGTGACGATGAGGACGGGGCCGTCGGGCAGGCCGGGGCCGACGCGCTCGAACCGGTAGTAGACGCTGGCGGCCCAGACGGCGGCCCCTACAACGGCGCGACCGAGGGCGCCCACTGGGGTTTCGGGTTGGGAATTCGGGAATCCATGACTGATCGACTAATAGAGCAATTGAACACTCGAGTGAAGAACCGATTATCGTTAGCGAGCCGCTCCGGCGTCGCCGAGCCTGCCCCACCGCGTGGCAGATCGTCCCTGAGCCACCCGCCCGGTCCTCTGGTACGGGCGCCATCGACCCCGTTAAGTTGCAGGGGCTAGAGCGCTTAGTGGGCCGGGGCGGGGCCGCGGCGCCGGGGCACGACTTATGCCCTCATTAGTTGAGTCATCGTATGCCCATCGCGCAACCTGCGGCCCAATGACAGGGCCGATCAGCTCGCCGGGTCCCGTGGCGAGCGATTCGAAGAGGCCAGCCGCCAAAGGAGGCAATGATGTCGCTTAAGGACAAACTGGGAGAAAAGATCGATGCTTGGCGCCCGCGGACGACCAAGCTGCTCAAGGAGCACGGTGACGTGAAGATCAGCGACGTCACGATCGCCCAGGCGATCGGCGGCGCCCGCGGCGTTCGCTGCCTGGTCACCGACATCTCGTACCTCGACCCCAATGAGGGCATCCGGTTCCGCGGAATGACGATCCCCGAGACGCTGGAGGCGCTGCCCAAGGTCCCCGGCTCCGAGATGCCATACGTCGAGGGCCACATCTGGCTGCTGCTGACCGGCGACGTGCCGACTGAGAAGGAGGTCAAGGAGCTGGCCAAGGATCTGCAGAAGCGGGCCAAGGTACCCAGCTACGTTTGGGACGTGCTGCGCGCCATGGAAGAGGACTCGCACCCGATGGCGATGTTCTCGACGGCGATCGTGGCGATGGAGCGTGAGTCGGTCTACCGGCAGGCGTACGACAAGGGGCTCGGCAAGATGGACCACTGGCAGCCGACGCTGGAGGACGCGCTCAACCTGTGGGCCAGGCTGCCGCACGTCGGCGCCTTCATCTACCGCCTGAAGTACAAGGACGACAAGCAGATCGATCCGGATCCCAAGCTCGACCTGGGCGGCAACTTCGCCCACATGATGGGTATCGAGCCGCCGTACGACGACGTGGCGCGCCTGTACTTCATCCTGCACTCGGACCACGAGAGCGGGAACGTCAGCGCCCACACCGGGCATCTGATCGCCAGCGCGCTGTCCGACCCCTACTACGCGATGTCCGGCTTGGTCAACGGACTGGCCGGTCCGCTGCACGGTCTGGCGAACCAGGAGGTGCTACGCTGGATCCAGGGCGTGATGGAGCAGATGGGTGGCAAGATCCCCAGCGAGGACGAGATGAAGAAATTCGTCTGGGACACGCTGAACTCGGGTCAGGTGGTTCCGGGCTTCGGTCACGCGGTGCTCCGCAAGACCGACCCGCGTTACACCGAGCAGCGTAACTTCTGCCTCAAGCATCTGCCGGACGATGCGATCTTCAAGTACGTGGACCTCTTGTACAAGGTCGTGCCGCCGATCCTCGAGGAGCAGGGCAAGGCGAAGAACCCGTGGCCGAACGTCGACGCGCAGTCGGGCGTCATCCAGTGGTACTACGGTCTGCGGGAGTACGACTTCTACACGGTGCTGTTCGCCATCGGCCGCGCGCTGGGCGTCCTGTCGAACATCGTCTGGGACCGCGCGCTCGGCTACCCGATCGAGCGGCCGAAGTCGGTGACGACGGCGATGCTGGAGGAGGCTGCGGCCGGCAAGTAGTCACTTACCGGAAGCCGGTATGGCAAAGGGATGCCTTCGGGCATCCCTTTTGTCTTATGTGGGGCTGAGGGTGCTCTTCTATTCCGTCACCTCGAACCACTCCGAATCGCCCAGCCCCGGCTCTTTCTTGATCACCTGCTGCAGCGCATCGATGACGCGGGCCTCGAACCAGACGTCCTGCTGCTCGGCGAGTAGCTCGAGCGCAGCCTGCACCGTGTACGCCTGGCGGTGCGGTCGCACTTCGGTCAGCGAAGCGAAGTGCTCGGCGAGTCCGAGGATCTGCGAGGCGAGCGGGATCTCTCTCAGGCCTTCGGGATAGCCGGAGCCGTCCAACCGCTCGTGATGCTGACCGATATAGCTCACCGCTCGTGCCAGGTGCGGTAGCGGCTTCAGGATGTCGACGCCGAGCTCGACATGCTCCTGCACGGTGCGGTACTCCTCTTCGCTGAGCGCGCTCTGCTTGTGGGTGATCGAGTCGGGGATCGCGATCATGCCGAGGTCGTGCAGCAGGCCGGCGGTGCGCAGGTCATCGACGTCGCGATCCTCGAAGCCCATGTGGATCGCCATCCTCGAGCAGAGCCGCGCCACCCGCTCGCTATGACCCTTCAGGTACGGGTCCTTCGCCTCCATGGCGCGGACCAGCGTCGAGAGCGTAGCGACCGTGACGATCTCGAGCTGCTGCGCCTGACGCTGCACCTCCTCCGTGCGCCGCCCCACCTCTTCGCGCAGCCAGAGCTCGAGCTTGTGCCTGTAGTCGGCCTGGGCACGGCGCCGCAGCGCCCGGGTCACCGATTCGACCAGCCCCTCGGCGGTGATCGGCTTCTCGAGGTAGTCGTCGACGCCCAGCCGCAGCGACTCGATGGCACTCTCGGTGGTAGCTGCGCCGGTCAGCACGATGATCGCCAGGCTGGGGTCCTCCTCCAGCGCGTGGCGGATCAGCTCCATCCCGTCCATGTCGGGCATCACGATGTCGGCGATCATCAGCGCCGCGCCCGCCGCCGAGATGCGCTCCAGCGCCGCCTGTGCCGACTCGAACGCCTCGACGGGATAGCCCTCGTCCTTGAGCGCCTTCTCTAGGAAGGTCAGGACCGAAGGCTCATCGTCGACGACAAGGATGGGCGTATCCTCGGGCGCCGGTGGGCCGCCCGCTACCGGTGGCTGCTGCTCGGAGGCTGCAGGATTCCAGTCCATCCTCAGATCGGATTCTCGTCGCTGCTGCTGTCGGGAAACCCGCCGGACCTGTGTCTTGCTCCCGGGTCCGGTCCTAGGGCTGCCTGAGTTACACCGCCCGCCTGCCCGAAGGTCCGATGGTTCGGTGGCCGGTGGCCGGTAACTCCCAAGTTGGCAGTTCCCAATTACCGGCTACCGGCTACTGGTCACCGGTAACCGCTTCAGCAATCCTCCGCCTCTGCCCTTCCGTCAACATATCCCGGGCGACGACGTCGCGGACGATGCGGGCGACGAACGAGTAGCCCCGAGAGTCAGCGGTCAGCCAGCGCTGCCACTCGAGCTCGTCGAGTGCCCCGGCCAGCGCTGCCGGCTCGAGCCCGGTGGCGCGCTGCAGTGTCCCCAGGTCGGTCCGATCGCCGAGGACCGAAGCGGCGGCGAGCGCTGTCTGCGCGTCCTGCGAGAGGCGACGATAGCCGACGCGGACCGCGGCGGCCACGGCGTCGGGCAGTTCGCCGGGCAGCGTTTGGTCGAGGGTCTTGAGCGGCTCGGGCCAGGCGCCTCCCGCGGTATCGAGGTCGAGGCCGAGGGCGACGGCGTGGAGCAGCTCGACGGCGAGCAGGGGCAGGCCGGCGGAGTCGGTGGCGACACGGCGCGCGACGCGGTCGAGCGACACGTCGTCGTAGGCCGGGAGTGCCCAGCGGGCCAGCGCACGCAGCGCCTCGACGGAGAGCGGCCCCAGACGGAGGGCGACGCCCCGCAGCTCGCGGCCGATATGGGCGCGTAGCTCCTCCAGTTCGGAACGCTCCGGGTAGGAGGCTGCGGCGACGAGCAGGAAGACCGGCGCCCGCTCCAGGTCACGGAGCAGCGCACCCAGCGCCAGCAGCGAGTCGCGGTCGAGCCAATGGGCGTCGTCTACGAACAGGAAGACGGGCCCTTCGTCGGCGACCGGACGCAGCACGTCGGCCAGTGCCCGGCCGAGCTTGAGATCGTCGCCGCCGTCAGTCGCGCCGAACCGCTCGGCCCACTCGGGCAGCCGCGCGGCGAACGCCGCGATGGCCGTCTGCGGTGCGTCCGCCATCCCCGGCGCATCGAGATCGATGCCGCGCGCCAGAGCCAGGATCCCACTCCACGCCTCGTCAGCATCGGCCTCAACGGCGCGCGCCGTTGCTACCGCCGCGCCGTCCAGCCGGGCACGGGCCAACAGCTCCTCCGCCAGCCGCGTCCTACCGGTACCGGGGTCGCCCTCGATGACGCCCAGCGCTGCACGCTCGCCTTCCCTGCAGGCGCTCCACCCGTCGAGCAACTGGGCCAACTCGCGCTCGCGGCCCACCAGCGGTACGCGCCGCGACTCGGCTCCTTCCTCCTCGCGCCCGGCCACCGCCTCGGGCAGCTTCCAGGTCCGCTCGCGCCGCACCCGCTCGGCCAACGCCTGGATCTCCTCGTCCGGCTCGATCCCGATCTCCTCCTCGAGCCGGGCGGTGAACGCATCGTAGAGCGCCAGCGCGGCGGCGCGCTCTCCGGCGATGGCGGTGGCCCGCATCGCCGCGGCCGCCGCTATCTCCGACGTCGCGTCCAGCGCCAGCGCCCGCTGCGCCACGGCCGCCGCCTCGCGAACCTCACCGTTGTCGGTCAGCTGATCCGCCAGGTTGACCAGCGCCTCCACCGAGCGACCCCGCAGCGCCGTCCGCTCCGCGTACAGCCAGTCCTCGAACTCGGAGCAGCCCGGCACGCTGAACCCTTCCATGAACTCGCCGGCGATCAAACCCGCCGCGCCGCGCCAGTCCTCGTCCTCAAGCAGCTCGTCCAGCCGCTCCACGTCCAGGTCGACGACTTCCGGCGACAGCCTGACCTGGCCGCCCTCGCTCTCCAGCCCCTCGGCGCCGACCTGCTTGCGCAGCACGCGGATCGCCTCGTTCAGCGAATGCCGCGCCGCCGACTCGGGCTTCTCGCCCCACAACAGGCCGACGAGATGGTCCCGCGAGCGCGTTCGCTTCGGCGACCGCGCCAGGTAGACCAAGAGCGCCAAGTTCTTCCGCCAGAGCAGCTCGGCGGGCGCCGGGCCGCCGTCCACCACGATCTCAACCGGACCCAGAACTCGGCACGAGATCATCTCGGTAACCCCGAAGTAGCGAGCGTGCTCAGTTCGGGAAAACCGCCGGTGATCCACGCGTAGATCAGCAGAGCGGCGGCGGTGATCCCGAAGCTGGTCGCGAAGAAGCGGCGATAGAGTGAGATCGTAAACGGCGCGCTCGAGCTCGCCCAGCCTCGTACGTACGGCCAGAGACCCCAGGCGCACAGCACGATCGCGCAGGGCAGCATCAGCGGCACCGTCTGACCCTCCACCGCGTCGCCGGCCAGCAGGATCCCGTACGTCAGGGTCACAAACGCCAGCCCCGCCCACTCGGTTCGCGAGAGCACCGGCTCGTTACCCTCGGCGTCGGCGGAGCGGCCGCAGAAGATGAATATCGCGGCCAGAAAGATGAACGCCGCGTGCAGCTCGACGTGTCCCCAATGTTCGTCGAGAAAGTCGGCGAGCGCAAAGCCGGCGTCGCTGTCCGCGCTCACCCCGGTGATCGCGTTGGCGGCGAAGTGGACCGCGTGGCCCTGCACCATGAGTAGCAGCGCGAAGATGTAGGCGGCCCGCAGCCTCAGGCTCCTGAAGATCTTGGCCCGCAACCCCAGCTCGACATAAAGGACGATCAGGAAGAAGATGAGCAACGCGTCGGCCAGGTCCTTGAGCCCCAATCCGTTGAACACCGGCGTCGCCGGGAGGATGACGGGCAACAGATCGACCAACGCGTAGCCTACGACAAAGAAGATTATTCCGCGGGCCGGCGGCCGGCGCCAGGCTATTTCCCAGTCGCCGGCGCGAGCCGCGCGATCGCTTGAAATTAGCATCACCGACACCTCTGCGTCGCCACGCGCTGGACCAGCGCGAGTTCTTCCGCGAACCCGGCATCGGCATCGCCCCAGGCCTCGCGCACGTGGCCCAGCAGCGTGCAGGCTCGTCCCCTATCCGCCGCAATCGAGCCGCGCAGAAAGCGTCCCCAGTTCCCCAGCGCCCAATCGATCTCCCCAGCCAGCGGCAGCTCGATTCCCGGAAGACCCGGCACATCCACGGCCTCGTACCACAGATACTCACGTTCCGCCGCTTCCAACTGGTCCAGCGCCACAAACCACTGACCGCGCTTGATATGCAAAAGAGCGCGGGCGAAGGGATCGCTGAGCAGGTGTCCCGGCGACGGGGCGCCGTGTAGCTGCACCGTCCGCGTCTGGACCGCCAGCAGGCTCCGCGAGCGCTCGACCGCGTCTTCGTACTGCCCCTGCTGCGCCAACAGCACCGAATAGAGGAATTCACCCAGCGGTTCCGCCCCGCTATCGCGAGGAGCGGTCATCACCAGGCTGCTCAGACGGCGCGCCGTCGTCGTGTCACCGACGGCGAAGGCGTCGAGTGCGAGGGCCCAGTAGGCGCGAACGCCTACCGGGTCCCGGCCGGCCAGCGACTCGAGTATTTCCCTCCCACGCCGCACTTCCGCCGGGTCGACCACATCGAGATAGACGACGCGCGGCAGCACGCGCCACTCCGCGGCGAGCAGTCGAGCCTCGGGTGTATCGATGATCGCCGCCGCCACATCGAAATGGTCCAGCGCTTCGTCGATGCGGCCGAGGCCGACGAGACCGAGGCCCGCCGCCAGATGCGCCGCCGCCTGATACGAGCGTGGGATTCCCTCACCCGCCCCCAACAGCGCGCGGCCCAGCTCGACCTGTGTGCGCGGCACGTCGAAAGAGCCGGCCAGTCGCGCCAGCCGCGCCACCCAGTCGGGCTGGCCCCAGTCCGGGTCCTGCAGCAACATGGCGCGTGCTCGCCCAGCTTCCTGCGGCGCGAAGCGCTCTCTGATCGCCTGTTCGAGAAGTTGCGGCGGGTAGCTCCAGGCCTGGTCGGGCTCGGGCGCGTACTCGACCCACTGCTCCAGGTAGCGTCGCGCTTCCTCCTCGTGCCCGAGCCTGATGTTCGCCCAGATGAGGTGCACGTAGGCTAGCGCCCAGAGCGGATTGAGGTTGACCGCTTCCTCCAGTTCCGCGACGGCGCGCTCCAGTGGCTCCCCCCATAGCGGGCCGCGGTTGAACAGCTCCTCGCCGTGGAGGAAGGCGGCAAAGTGATTGAGTGGAAAGCTATCGTGCGTCGCCCGATACCTGCGCAGGCGCTCCGGCCCGGCGGGTGTCAGCTGTGCGGCCATCAACATGCTGTCGAGCACGCCCAGGTCGGCCGCGTAGTTGTCGAACAGTTGCTGGAAGTCCTTCTCGAAGGGCCCCGGCTGGCCCAGCCAGCGCCAGGCGTTGGCCAGCCGCCACCAGGCGAGGGCGAAGGTCGAATCGCGGGCGACCGACGCCAGGTAGTGCTCGACCGCCGGCTCGCCGCGTCCCCGCTCGAAGTTACTCTGGCCGTGGAGATACTCGCGCAGCGCGCCGATGTCGTCGGTCCAGCGCTGGCCTTCGTGCAATACTGTGTCGAGCTCGACCCTGACGAGCGCCAGGGCAATCGCCTTGCTCACGTCCTGCGGCCGGGCCGGTGTGACGGTTATCGTGGGGAGACCGGGAAGCGGATCGCCGCCATCATCGTAGAGCTCGAGCTCGACCTGGACGGAATCGCCCTCGCCCCACGCGGTAAGGGTGGCGAAGGCGGCCTTGCGGGCGCCGAGTGCCGCCGCGGCCCGCATCTGGGGAGGTCCACTGTCGGCGGCCGCGGCCGACTCCCACCAATCGGACGTCCTCGGCCAGGACTGAGCACTGACGCCCGGCGTGCCGACGATCTCGCTCGTCACCATGCTGGCCAGCTCGGCTCCATCGATGGGGCCGTCCCACCCGTGCACCTCGACGGGCAGGATCGCCAGGTCCCATACGGGCGGCGCTGGCGCACTCGGGCGCGTCAGCACGTAGGCAGCGATCGCGGCGATGATGACGAGCGGCGCCGCTAGCGGAGCGTACTTGCGGAACCCTGTTCGCGCGCCGGCCGGCCGGGTGAGCGCCTCGCGGAACGCGGCCGCATCTTCCCAGCGCTCGGCAGGCGTCGGGGCGAGGGCACGGCGCAGGACCGGTACGAGCCGGCTCGGCACGCCGGACCAGTCGGCCCCCTCGACGGGCGTGGCGATCGACCAGCGCACCCCGGTGAGCGCCTCGTAGATGATCATCCCGGCGGCGTAGAGGTCGCTTTGCGGAGTGGCGGACCCGGCGATCTGTTCCGGCGCCATGTAGACCGGGGTCCCCACCTGGTGCCCATCGGCGGTGAGCGGCGGCGAGTCCTCGCCAGTGGGCTTGGCGACGCCGAAGTCGCCCAGCAGGGCCCGATCGCCGACCAGGAAGATATTGGCCGGCTTCACATCGCGATGGATCACGCCACCCGCGTGCGCCGCCTCCAGAGCGCGCAGCAGGTCGGCGCCCAGCCGCACCGCTTCCTCATCGGACAGCGGTCCGCGCTCCAGCCGCTCCGCCACCGTATCCCCCTCGATCCGGTCCATCACGTAGTAGAACAGCCCGTCGACCTCACCGGCGCTGTGCACCGGGACGACGTTGGGGTGGCTGAGCTTGGCCAGGATACGGGCCTCGCGCAGGAAGCGCTCGGCGGCCGTCGCCGTCGCGAGCTCGGGTCGCAGAATCTTGACAGCCCGGTCGCACCGCAGCGTCGGGTCGCGCGCCAGGAAGATGGTGCCCATACCGCCGGCACCGAGCTCGCGCTCGACTTCGTACTGCGGGGCCAGTGCGGCCCGCAAACGCTCGAGAAGAGAACGGGACATCTACAGCAGCGGGTTGTGGGGTCAGGCCGAGTGACTGCAAAACAGGCTATCCTCTCGGCCGCCCCACGTCAACTTGGACTGCCCCTCGCTTGACTCCCACTTGACTCGGCCTCCCCAGAATGCGGCCTGCGAGCACGAGATGCGTCAAAGACCGCACAGGAGGAGGATCATGAGAAGGTTATTCGCATTCGCGCTGCTGGCCGCAGTCCTGGCCGGCTGCGACGACGACGATATTACCGGTAACGGAAAGCCCGGCGAGTTCACGGTCATGACCAGGAACATCTACGTCGGCACCGACATCGACGTCCTGATGACGGCGACGCCCGAGGAAATCCCGGCTCTGGTCGCCCAGTTGTGGGCCGAGATCCAGGCCACCGACTTCGAGGACCGTGCCGAGGCGCTGGCCGACGAGATCGCCGAGCACCAGCCGCACCTGGTCGGCCTGCAGGAGGCCTCGCTGTTCCGCCGCCAGTCGCCCGGCGACTTCCTGATCGGCAACCCGCAGCCCGCCGAGGACGTGATACTCGACCACGTGGATGTCCTGATCGCGGCGCTGGCCGACCGGGGCATGACCTACAGCGCGGTGGCCACCTCGACCGGGATGGACGTCGAGGTACCGATGGCCCTGAGCCCCACCGAGTTCGACGACATGCGGCTCACCGACCACGAGGTGATCCTGGCACGCAGTGGCGTCGGAATCGCCAACGTCGATGAGCGTAACTTCACGGTCAATCTCGAGATCCCGCTGCTGACGATCCTGCGCGGCTGGGTGGCACTGGACGCCACGGTCGGCGGCGAAACCGTACGCTTCCTGAGCACGCATCTCGAGCCGCCCGAGGTCGCACCCCAGGTCCAGCTGGCGCAGGCCGCTGAGATCATGACCGAGTTGGCCGGTGAAACCTTACCGGTGGTTGTAGTCGGCGACCTGAACTCCAACGCCGACGGCACTTCGACCACCACCTACGCCGACTTCCTAGCGGCCGGATATTCCGACGCCTGGGCGGATGCCGGTACGGGCGACGGGCTCACCTGCTGTCACGAGGACGACCTGCAGAACCCGACCGCGACCCTCGTGAAGCGGATCGACTACATCCTGCACCGCGGAGGTCTCGAGGTCGTGAGTGCCGATGTTGTGGGAGACGACCCGGCCGAGCGGACTACCGCCGGGCTCTGGGCTTCCGACCACGCCGGGGTCGTGGCGACCCTGCGATTCCAATGAGCGGTTAATCTCTGACCGCTCCCTCAGCGCCCGTGGTCCGCGCGCCTACCCTTCCCGTGCTCGGGCCGCGGGCGCAGCCACGTTAGGGCTTCTTGCGCAGGCGCCGCGGCTCGTCGCCACCGCGGACCAGCTCCTCGATCTCGCCGAGCAGCGTGTCGCTGCCCGCCTTGCTGCCGCCGAACAGACCGTCGGAGTCGGCGCGCCGCGAGGCGCCGTAAAGGTTGAGCCAGAGGTCGGCCCGCTCGCCGAAGCGCAGGATCGAATAGAATAGGCGACCGCGGCGTTCGCCGCCGAAGAAGATCTCCACCAAGGCTGCACCGATCGAGAGAGGCGCCAAGGTCACGTCGATCAGGCCGTCGAGAAACAGCTTCATCTGAAAGAGGAACAGGTCGCGGAGTATGACCCAGCGTGACACGTGACCTTCTTCCGCCGCTCTCTTGATCCTATCGCGTGTCGCTGTTGGGACCTTGGCTCGATTCTTCATCATGCTGAACCTGACGTAGCGTTAGATACGATTCCACCGGCACCCGGCCGCAGTGCGCGACCTGCGCCGCACTGGTCTTCCCGATCATTTGCGAGGAGCCCGCACCACAATACACACCGGGGCGGAAGTTGTGTCAAGCGCGCTCGCCTGCCCAACCCCGCTGCTGGCGGAACCTAGTCGTGTCCCTATGTTACGTGTGTTGTTCCCATCTCCGGCCGGCGCGGCCGTTCCTCGGTGCGCCCTCCAGGAGGCATCGAATGGCGAGCCCCAGCCGCATCACGTCCGTCCGAACCGCCCGCGGGTTGACCCGTCTTCGCCGGCGCCGCGATGTGCAGTGGCTCACCGTCTACCTCGGCGCCGCTTGGATCCTTTACGAGTCTGTGGCCCTCACCGTCGACATTTTCGAGCTGCCCGTCCTCGTCGCCCGCGTGACGGCGATTGTGCTCGCCCTCGGCGCATTCGTCTCGATTCCCCTCGCCCGCTGGTACGAGCTCACGGCCCGCGCGGTGGACCGGAAAGAAGGTGAAGACCTATTCGACGTGCCCGGCGTGCCCGATGTCCTGGAACCGGCACTGGCTAGCAGCTATCGCAAGGTCGGCCGCCGAAGCGTCATGTTGGCCGCTGCCGGCTCCGCGGTTCTCTTCCCCGGCTTCTTCTTCGTCCTCTGGAACGCATGGGCGGAAGGACACGCCGAGGTCGCGCCCGACCCGCGCATCTCGGTGGCCGTCTTTCCCTTCCGGACCAGCGGCACGGAAGCAGGCGTCGCCGGCGAAGGCATCGCCGACCTACTACTCGTCACCCTGGATGGAACGCCGGGAGTACGGGTGATGGATCCCGCGGGTTTCTGGCGGCCCTTGCGCTCGGAGCGCGGAGCACCGGCTCGGGCGCCCGAGCTGGAGGAGGCGCTCCGCTTGAGCCGCGAGGCGCCGGCGCGAAGATTTGTGACCGGCACTGTAATCTCGGGCGCCACGACCATCGATCTCATCGCCCGGGTATACGATACGGAGAGCGGCGCGGCGCTGGCATCGCTGAGCTCTTCGGCCAATGCGGACGACCTGGCAACAGCGGTGGACCGGCTGGCGGTCGACCTGGTGACGAGCATCTGGGAGCGCGAGCAACTGCCGACGGTACCGGAGATCGACCGCCTGGCGACAGATAACGCGGACGCGCTCAAAGCTTATCTCGAGGCCAAGAGCCTGGCACGGCGCGGGCAGTTCGCGGCGGCGCAGGCGGCGATCGAGCGCGCCGTCGCCCTCGACTCTACCTTCGCCCTGGCTCACCTGGAGCAGTTCAACATCCGGTCGTGGTTGCTCTATCTGAATTCGCAACCGTTCATCGGGCTGCGCGAGATTATCGAGCGGGCGATGAGACACCGCGAGCGACTGACACCGCGAAACCGTCTGCGCGTCGAGGCCAACATGGCACTCGACGACACCGATGGCGCGCAGGCGGCGTTCCTGTTCGAGCGCATCCTCGGCATCGATTCGCTCGACGTCGAGGCGCTCAACTCGCTGGCCTTCACCTACCTCCGCGACGGCTGGCAGTTAGAGAAGAGTACGGACGAGATATTGGCCGCCTACGAGCGCGCTCTCCGCGTCGATCCCGGCGCCGTCACAGCTCGGTTGGCGCGGGCCTGGATCGCGCTCTGGACCGAGGACACTGCCGCCGCACGACGACACTACGACGCGCTCGAGGCCACGGACAGCAGCGCCGTGGTGCGCGGCAGGGTCGGCGCATACCGTGCCCTCGTCGCTCCGCCCATGGCTCGCGACTCGATCCTGCGGGTGCTTGCCGCCCAGCCGATCCCGATCGTGACGACTGCTCTACGCGATCTGCGCCAGGTTCGCCCCGCGCTGGCCGAGCGTTTCTGTGACGAGCTGATGACCGACTCGATGCCGAGCTTCCACCAGCGGGTGGGCTCGGGCGTGCGCGCCCAGCTCTGGCTCGCCGAGGGGAGGCAGACAGCCGTCGATTCGCTGGTCGCGACCGGCGAGCTGGACCGCATCCGGCCCGTTGTCAACCGCTTCTTCGTCGCATCCCACCTGACAGGGATCGGCGATCCGGCCGCCGTAGCGCGGAGCGTCGCCGAGCTCGCCGCTTTCGCTCCCGCCGAATCGCTGGCGGCGTACCTCGACACGAAACCCGCCGTCTGGGCCACGGCGTGGGCAGTGGGCGCACACCACGCCGCCTTCGGCGATACGATGGAAGCGAGAGTATGGCAGCGCGCCATCGCGGCGCTGCCGACCGGCGCAACGTGGTGGGATTGGACGGGTTCGTTGAGCGCGGACATCGAAGCGCGCCTGGCCATGCGTCGCGGCGATCTGGATACCGCGCTCGCCGAGGCCCAACGCGCTTACGACCTCTGGAACATCCACTCCAACTATGTCGGCGAAGCTGATCCCGAGCCCGCCATACGCTTCCATCTGGCGGAGGTCCTAGCCGCCCGGGGCGCCACCGACCGCGCAGCCTGGCTCTTCCGCTCCTTCAACCCACCTTACACCTGGATCGGCTTCTACACCGCTCGAGCCAGCCTCGAGGTCGGGCTGATCGAGGAGGCCCGCCGGAACTACGACGAGGCCGTTCGCTTTTATCTTATGGCCGCGCGCCTCTGGGAGCGCGGCGAGCCCGAGGTCGTAGGTCCCTGGCTCGCCCGCGCGGAAGACAGCCTGCGCCGGCTGAGCGGCGAAACCAGCAACTGAGGTCCGTTAGATCCGGGAGCCCAAATGCGTTCGGGAAAAGATACGAGTTTTTTCCCGCCGGAGTTGTTCGCCGGACGGGTAGCTTGCGTCACCGGTGGCGGCACCGGGATCGGTGCCGGGATCACGCGGGCCCTGGCGCGTCACGGCGCCGACATCGTGCTGGCCAGCCGCCGGCGCGCCCACCTCGAGCCGATGGCGTCAGAGGTCGAGGCGCTGGGCCGCGTCGCGCTCGTCTGCCAGTTGGACGTGCGCGACCGCGAAGCGTGCGACGGTGTCGTGGCGCAGGCGCTGGACCGCTTCGGCCGCATCGACCTCCTCGTCAATAACGCCGCCGGCAACTTCCTGGTTCGCGCCGCCGAGCTTTCCGAGAAGGGCTGGCGCGCCGTAGTCGATATCGTGCTGACCGGCAGTTTCAACATGAGCCAAGCGGCGTACCCGGCGCTGCGCGATGCGGGCGGCGGCTCGATAATCAACATCACGACGACGTACGTCGGTAGCGGCGCGCCTTTCATGGCGCACTCGGGCGCGGCGAAGGCGGGTGTCCTTAACCTGACACGCACGCTGGCGGTGGAATGGGGTAGCGATGGCATTCGGGTGAACGCGGTGGCGCCGGGTCTGGTGGAGGAGACGGAGGGAGCGAGGCGGCTGGCGGAGTCGATCGGGATCGTCGACGCCTACCGCGAGCGGGTGCCGCTGGGCCGGCTCGTAACGATCGATGACGTGGCGGCGACGGTTCTCTTCCTCTCTTCGGACGCGGCTTCGCAGATCACCGGCGTCGAGATCACCGTCGACGGCGGTGAAAGCCTCGGCGGCGGCTTCAAAGGCATCGCCGACGCGCTCGACCGGATCCCTTAGGCGGGAGGGATCTCACCCAGACGGGTCACCGAAGCGACGACGACGCGCGGCACGATTACGCGCTCGTGCTTTTTCCAGACGCCGACCTTTGCCGCCTGACGGATGTACTCTTCCTTCGAGTGCCCGTTCTTGCCGTCCTCGAACTCGTCGGCGTCGAGTAGCACGATCTTCTCGGCGTCTTCTTCCCAGCAGCGACCGATGAAGACCTTCGGACCCTTGGTGTCGACGACTACGGTGACGCCGTGCAGCTCGCCTTTGTCCTTATGAAAAGTGCCCATGAGTCTATGTCGCTGGCGCGCAGTGCTCCTCGAGCGCCTTTATCAGATCGTTCGCCACGTCGACGGCCATGCGCCCCTCGATCTGATGGCGAGGAACGAAATGCACCAGTTTTCCGTCGCGGAACAGCGCTAGCGATGGACTGCTGGGTGGGTAGCCGTCAAAGTAGCTCCGGGCCCGAGCCACCGCGTCCTCTTCCATCCCGGCGAACACGGTGCCCAGTCGGTCCGGGCGCGGTCCCTGCCGCAGCGCCAGGTTGACGCCGGGCCGGGCCATGCCGGCGGCGCAGCCGCAGACCGAGTTCACCACGACGAGCGCGGTGCCGGTCCGCTCGGCCATGAAGCCGTCTACGTCCGCTGGAGAGAGTAGCTCCTGGAAGCCAATCGAGGTCAGCTCAGCCCGCATCGGCTGCACGAGGTTCGGGTCGTACCGCACACTTCCTCCTGGTTGGGGCCCGCCGATCGGTCGGCGGATACAGCACTAATTAAAACATATGACGCCGCTGCGCCAGTTCCAGCGCGAGCTCCGCTAGGGAAATCGCGAGGAGCCGGGGGGACCGACCCCAGCGGCTATCCGGATGAGTCTTCAGCCTCGTGCTCTTCCGCCTGCCGCGCCTTGAGGACGGCCAGCCGGCCACGCGCCGCGGCCGCGTACTGCGAACCCGGGTGCCGCTCGAGCAGCCGCCGCAGCTCAACTCGGGCACGCGAGTCATCGCCGATCGACTCGCAGATGTCGGCGATGCGGATGCAGATGTACTCGTCGGTCTCGCGGGGAAGACCCTCGGCCTTGCGCGCCCGCAGGTACCAGGCGATCGCATGCTCGGGATCGTCCATCTCCTCCAGGCAGAGCGCCGCGGCGCGCAGGCAGGGCCCCGGATCGTGCGGGTAGAGCGCGGCCTCCTCCTCGAACGCCTGCAGCGCCTCGGCGTGCGAGCCGTGCACGGCCAGCGCCTGACCGCGCCACGACTGCGGCGCCTCGAGGGGAGGAGCGGAAGAGAAGTAGATTTTCCCGAGGAACGAGGCGGTACCACCGATGAAGACGAAGTATATGAAGCCGTAGAGCAGAGAAATGCCGCCCAAGCCAATCAGCAGACCCAACGGGAACGGCATCCCGCGCCTCGCCAGAAGGGACCCGATCACCAGGCTGAAAAACAGGCCGACGGGCACCAGAATGACAGCGGCCCTGAAGAGATAGACCCGGGCCACCGTGTCAACGTCCTTCAGCGGCCTGCTTTTTTGCTCGAGCTCGCTGGCGTGTTTCTTCTCGGGCTCCTTCTCCATCGCAACCCTATGATGCCCCCTTTCCGCGTGACGCAGCAAGGTGCGCCGCTGGACGGCTGTCAGGAGGAGCCCGGGGCCACCATCTTTGATCGTTACGAGAGCCCCATTCTCATTCCACTGGCTGGTAACCGGCGTCCGAGCGAGCGGAGGATCCGATGATTGGCAATCACGGTAGCCGGATCACGAGCGGCCTGCTGGCGGCGGCCGCCCTGGCGTTCTCCTCAGGCTGTAGCGGTCCGGAACGGGTAGATGCCTACGAGGAAACGCTTGTAATTCCGACCTACGAGGCCGGCGCCCCCGATCGCAACCCACGCTTTTACGCCGGGCGGGCTTACCAGGGGGCCGAAGGTCGGGCCTACCCGTATCCGATGCTCGACCAGCTGACCGATAACCGGGTCGACAAGCCGTACAAGGTGCTGTGCCTGGAGAACGAGTGGGTCAGGGTCTGCGCGTTACCGGAGATCGGCGGCCGCGTGTTCGAGGCAGTGGACAAGACGAACGACTACGACTTCCTGTACCGGCAGCACGTGATCAAGCCGGCGCTGATCGGGATGCTGGGCGCCTGGATCTCGGGCGGCATCGAATGGAACTTCCCGCACCATCACCGGTCGCGCGCCTTCATCCCGATGGACTACGCGCTGGAGGAGAACGAGGACGGTAGCAAGACGATCTGGCTGAGCGAGCTCGACCTGCGCCATCGGATGCGCTTCACCGTCGGCCTGACGCTGCGACCGGGGAAGTCGTACTTCGAGGCGACCATCAAGCCCTATAATAGGACGCCGTTCGCCCACTCGTTTCTGTACTGGGCCAACACGGCGGTGCACGCCGGCGCGGACTACCAGGTCATCTTTCCGCCGGGAACGCAATTCGCGGCCTACCACGGCAAGACCCAGTTCGCACGCTGGCCGGTGGCCGACGCGGACTACCGGGGCATCGACTACGCCGGCGTCGACATCAGTCGTTGGAGGAATCACCCATCGCCGATCTCGTTCTTCGCCTGGAATTACGAGGACGATTTCCTGGCCGGCTACGACCATTCGCAAGACGCAGGCGTCGTCTACGTCGCCGATCACCACGTGGCGCCGGGCAAGAAGTTCTGGGAGTGGGGGCCCGGACCGGTGGGCCGGTTGTGGGACGAGATACTGACCGATGAGGACGGGCCCTACATCGAGCTGATGGCCGGCGCCTACTCGGACAACCAGCCCGACTACACCTGGCTGCAGCCGTACGAGGCGAAGCGGGTGCGCCAGTACTGGTACCCGATCCGCGGAATCGGCGGCGTAAAGAACGCGACACTCGACGCCGCGGTGAACCTGGAGATCTCGGAGGCGGGAGTCGCGTCGCTAGGGTTCATTTCTACATCGCGTCGCCGGGACGCCCGGGCGCAACTCGAGGCCGACGGCGAGCTGATCTTCGATGAGACGATCGATCTGGACCCAGCCACTCCTTTTATAGCAGGATTCCAATTACCGCCCGACGTTGAGCTCTCCGACCTGCGGGCATCGCTCGTTTCTTCGGCGGGCCACGAGCTGGTAGCGTATCAGCCCCTCGAGCCGACGCAGGCGCCGCTGCCGGATCCGGTGACGCCGCCGCCGGGGCCGCAAGAGATAGCCAGCGTCGAAGAGCTCTACCTGGCCGGCCTGCGTCTGGAACAGTTCTACAACCCGGCGCTGAGCCCGATCCCCTACTACGAGGAGGCGTTGAGTCGCGACCCCGGCAACTCGCGGGTGAACCTGCGACTCGGCATCGCTAGCCTGCGACGCGGGCTGTTCGCCGAGGCGGCCGACCGGTTCCGAGCCGCCCTCGCCCGTCCAACCGACGACCACACAAGCCCGCGAGACGGTGAGTCGTATTACTACCTAGGCCTGGCGACCAAGCTGGGTGGCGACCTCGACGCCGCCTACGACGCCCTCCACAAGGCGACCTGGAGCCAGGCGTTCCATTCCGCAGCCTACTACCAGCTGGCCCAGATCGACGCCCGGCGCGGTGACTTCGCCGCCGCGCTCGAGCATCTCGACCGCTCCATCGCGACCAACGCCTGGAACAGCGGCGCGCTGGCCCTGAAGGCCGCGGTACTCCGGCGGCTGGGGCGGCTCGACGAGGCCGTCGAGCTTGCGCAGGCGATCCTGGCCGGTGAGCCGCTGGACCTGTGGGCCTGGCACGAGCTCTACCTGTCGGGCGTGGCGACCGAAGAGCGGAGACAGGTCTCGCAGGCCCGCAACGCCGTGCGCGCCAGGGGGCTGGAGAAGTTCGGGCTGGTCGAAGATGCGAAGCCGTGGCACGAGGCCCGGCACTGGCTCGAAGCGCAGCCCTTTCTGGAGACGGCGGCCGATTACATGAACGCCGGCCTCTGGGACGAGGCGGTGAGCGTGCTCTCCTTCCTCAGCGATCCGGATGACGAGCGCGAGGCGAACACCTATCCGATGCTCTATTACTACCTCGGGTACGCCTTCCAGCAGCTCGGGAATGAAGAACGAGCGCGCTCGGTCTACGAGCTCGCCGCAGAAATGCCGCCCGACTACTGCTTCCCTTTCCGTCTCGAGTCGATCGACGTGCTCGAGGCGGCCTACACGATGGTCCCGGAAGACGCTGTGGCCCACTACTACCTGGGAAACCTGCTGTACGACCATCAGCCGACCCTGGCGGTGGCGGAGTGGGAGCGCGCCAGAGAGATCGACGACACGCATCCCACACTGCACAGAAACCTCGCTCGCGCCTACGTGCAGGTGGAGAGCGATGCGCCGAAGGCGATCGCCAGCATGGAGCGGGCGCGGGGGCTCGATCCTGATGACCCGCGGCTCTATTACGAGCTGGACGTTTTGTACGAGGCCGGCGGCGCCGACGCGGAAGAGCGGCTGGCGCTTCTGGAGCAAAACCACGAGACCATCGAGCGCCACAACGACGCCTTCTCGAGAGAGGTCGTCCTGCTTACCCAGCTGGGCCGCTACGACGAGGCCATCGTGTACATGGCGACTCACCACTTCAGAAGGTGGGAAGGGCTGGGCAACATCCACACGACCTACGTGGACGCCCACCTGCTCAGGGGCCTACAACATGTGGAAGCCGGTCGTTACGCGGAGGCGATCGCAGACTACGAGGATGCCCTCGAGTACCCGCCGAACCTGGAGGTGGCGCGACCTTACAACGGCGGCCGCGCCTGCGAGGCCAACTACCTGCTGGGCGCCGCCTACGAGGCCGCCGGCGACACGCTAAAGGCTCGCGAGCACTACGAGGAGGCGGCGACGGGGGAACGGCCGGCGGCCCGCTCCGCCCTCGACTACTACCAGGGGATGGCGTACCGCAGGCTGGGCCGTGAGTCGCAGGCCCGCGAGATGTTCGACGGGCTAGTGACCCACGCCCGCGGACGGCTCGCGTCGCTGGAGGGCGGCTCGAGCCTCGAGTTCTTCGCCAAGTTCGGGACGCGCCGCTCGCCAGCTGAACGGATGGCCGCCGCCTACTATCTGCTGGGGCTCGGATACCTAGGGGGCGGCAACAACCCGCGGGCGACCTACGCGTTCAGCCGGGCGCTCTCGCTGAACCCGAATCATCTCTGGGCCCAGGCTCAACTACAGAGGCTGCAAGGAAGGAACTGACAATCGTGGAGGTTTGTTGGGAATGTCGATTCGGAGACCAGTACAACAGGGGAGGTGGGGAAGCTGGAAGTGGTTCTATACCTCCCTACCTCCCGTGTTGCACTGGTCCCATGCTCGACATTCGAGAATTCCCAACAGCCTTCCCTCATCGAGCATTCCAGCCATCCACTGTTACGCGGAAGCGCCGGATATGCTCGGGCGTTGTGCCGCAGCAGCCGCCGACGACGCGGACGCCGCTGGCGAGCAGCTCGGGGAGCACCTCCGCCATGACCTCGGGGCCCTGCTTGTAGACCGCCTTCATGTTCTCGAGGACGGGCAAGCCGGCATTCGGTTGCGCCATTGTTGGCAGGTCGCTGACGCTCGCGTAGCGTCGCACCGCTGTGGCGGCCCAGGCGGCGTCGATGCCCTTGCCGCAATTGAGGCCCAGCACGTCGGCGCCCGCGTCGGCCATGAAGCGGGCAGCGTCCTCCGGGCTGACGCCCATCATCGTCCGCAGATCCGCGCCGTCGCGGATCACGTCGAACGCCATCGAGCCGATCACGCAAGGCGCACCGGCCTCACGCGCGGCGGCGATGGCGATGCCGAGCTCCTCGAGGCTACTCTGCGTCTCGATGATGATCGCGTCCACCCCTTCGTCAACGAGCGTCGCCGCTTGCTCGCCGAGCGCCTCGCGCGCCTCCGCCTCGGACAGATCGCCTAACGGCTCGAGCAGACGTCCCAGGGGACCCATGTCACCGAGCACGAAGCCCGGCCGGTCACCTAACGCCTCGCGTGCGATCCGCACACCGGCTCTGACGATCGTCTCGCAGTCGTCGGCGCAGCCGTGCGTCTCGAGCATCACGCGGCTCGCGCCGAAAGTGTTGGAGGTGAGGCAGTCGGCGCCGGCCTCGGCATAGGCTCGTTGGGTCGCCAGGATGCAGTCCGGATGCTCCACGTTCCAACGCTCGCCGCAGCCGCCCGGCTCGAACTCGCCTTTCTGGAGCTCGGTGCCGACGGCGCCGTCGGCCAGCAGTACTCGCCGCCTCAGGGCATCGAGAAACGCTTCACTCATGGGTGTAGAGGGGGTTCAATTGGCAGTCCTAGATATCCTGTTGAGAATCTCAACCTGGAGCAAGGGACCAAACGACTTCAAAAGCTGGAACGTCTCAAGCCCTCCCGATCAACGTGCACCATCCTTCCCCAGCCACCCCATCATCTGCGCTCCACCCACGGCGACGGTCCCGTAGTTGAGGAAGAGCCGCCAGACGGCGGTGTACGGCAGCACGAGGCCGGGCGTCAGGAAGGGCGCCATAAGGGCGGCGGTCAGCAGCTCGCCGATCCCGGCGCCGCTGGGTGTCGGCATGAAGAAGAGGAGGTACTGGAGCATGATATGGAGCAGCATGACCTCCATGAACGGCGCCTCGGCGACGAAGCCACGCAGCACGGCATAGCCGAGCACGAAGCGCGCGCCGAAGTGAAGGACACCGCTCAGTACAGCCGCTATGAACAGGAGCTTGCCCTCCTCCCAGTAGGCAACGATCCCGGCGTGCAATTCGTCGAAGCCGTTGAGGACACGTTCGACCCGGGGGTGGCCGGAGCCCATGATCCTCCGTATGGCGCCCCGTGCTACATTCGGTAACAACGCCAGAACCACAATCACGGTCACCGCGAAGCCGAAGGCCCAGGCCGACCACTGGAAAAGCGCGCCGGCCGACAGGTTGGCGATCGGTACTCTTATGTCGGCGACCTTGCCGCCGGCACCCAGCGCCCAGGCGAACAGACCCGCCAGCGACAAGAAGATCACATTCGACAGAAACGACACGGCGTTGATCGCCGCCGCACGGCCGAACGACAACCCCTGTCGCATCAAACCGTAGACCGTAGCCGGGCCGCTGCCGGTGGACGACGGTGTGATGTACGACATCGCCGTGCTGGCGATGCTGATCTGAACGCACTTGAAATAGGAGAGGCGGCTGTCGTGCGGACCGACCAGCGCCTTGATGCGCAGACCGCCGCCCAGCCAGCTGACGATGGCGAGCCCCGCGGCGGGCAAGAACCATTCAGGGTTGAAGCGCTGGAGGCTGGCGAGGTCCTGGGCCCAGTTCTCTGAGAACAGGAAAGCTAGCAAGAACCCCAGCACCGAGGCGCCGACGAAGACGATCAGTCCCCATCGGAGAGCCGCGACCGGTATGCCGATAACGGTCGGCCTGCGCCTCTCCTCCGCTCCGTCCTTGCTCAGCTTAGCCTACCGCCGCGGCCAGACCTGCCGGCCCGTGAGGTGAAGAAAGAAGCGCAGCCAGAAGCCGGGTCGTTCGTAGTAGCGATAGCGGATCGTGCTGCCGTCCGCCGTACGCAGGTTGACCGGCCGCCTGCCGCGGAGCACGATCTTGTCGTCGCGCCGTACGTCGAGTTGCATCGGTGAGGTGCGGCGCGGCCGGTCCCGCCGGTAGGCGCGGCGCTCTACCCTGCGCTGGCGACGCTCTTCGCGATGCCGCTGGCGTTCCTCTCGAATCTCCGCCGCGCGGCGACTGATGGACTCGACTCGTTCGGCGAGCGCATCGCGCTGCGCCCGGGCACCGGCCCGTGCCCGCTCACCGGCTTCTCTCAACTGTCGGGCCCCGCTACGTGCCCGCTCGCCCGTGCGACGTCGAGCCTCGCCGGCTGCTTCGCCGGCGCGTTCCGTGGTGCGCTCGACCGAACCGGCTGCGCTCTCGACCGCTTCGAGAAAGCGGTCGGCCAGTCGCTCGACGATCGATCTTCGCTTAGTTCCGAACAGTTCTAGCACTTCAGTACTCCTCTCGGCTCTAGAGCAACCGCATCAACTGACGGGGGTCCAGCTGCTCCCAGTCCATCCCAACGACGACGTGTGCCAGCCCGGACTGTGCGATCCGCATCTGCGCGGCGCGGCGGCCCCAGAAATACGTAGCGATCTCGCCGACCGTCGCCGGCGTCGGCCGCTTCGTACCGTGAACCGCCAGGTGCCGGACCGGCTTGCCCTCGAAGATCTCGGTCTCGGCATCGAAGTCGACGCCGTAGATCAACCGGACACCGAACGACAGGTCGCGGATGTGGTCCGGACGATCGCCCGGCCAGCGGTTCCAGTCGCGCTCGATCTCGGCGATATCGATCCAGTTGGCCCGCTGCTCGGCGAAGGTCCGGAGCTGGCGGGCGATGTGCCGGAGCTCTATGGCGCCCGGTGACAGATCGACTATCTCCTGCCCGATGTAACCGGGCGGCCGCGGGTCGATAATGATCCAGTGGCTGGGACCGGGCTCTTCCCGGTCCGTCGAAAACCGCATCTCTGTATGGCCTTCTCGGTCGGGCTCGCACCTACCGTAATATAATTCGAAGGCCGCAGGCCGCCCGGCAACCACCCCACCCTTAACTACGAGCCGGGCCGAGGGACCGTTTCCGAGGCCCCAGGCTTGACCTGGCACCCGGCGGGAGGCCAGACTGCAAGATCCCACCCGGAACGTCGAGGAGCGGCGATGAGCGAAGTGCAAGGATTGGGAGCGCGCTGGCGCGAGCTGCGCCGCCACCCAGCCGTCCAGGCGGCCGCCGTCTATATCGGAGCCAGTTGGGCGCTCATCCAAGTGGCCGACATCTTCGTGCCCGACGAGGGAGTCGTCCGCGGGCTGGGGATCGTGCTGGCTGTGGGTTTCGTGGCGGTGGTCGGGATCGCCTGGTGGATGGCCCGGGCCGAGCCGACCGGCGGCGCGATCGCTGCCGACGCGCCGGAGGCCGCGACGCCTTCGGTACGGCGCCGCCGCCGCTACGCTTACGCGGCCGCCGCCCTGCTGCTCGTCGTGGGCGGCGTCTTCTGGTGGATCCGCCCCGACATCCTTGGCGCGGTCGAGCGCGACGCGCAGGTCATAGCCGTCCTTCCGTTCAACGCGTCCGGCCCCGGCGTCGAGCTACTCGGCGAGGGGATGGTCGACCTGCTCTCCACGAATCTCGATGCGGTGGGCGCGATCCGCACGGTCGACTCGCGCACGGTGCTGCACCGCTGGCGGCAGCGGGCCGTGAGCGGGGGCCTGGATCTGGAAGGCTCGCTGGCAGTCGGTCGCGACCTCGAGGCCGGCTCGGTACTGCTGGGCAGCGTCGTCTCCGTCGGAACCGAGGTGCGTCTTTCGGCCGAGCTCTACTCGGTGCGTGGACAGGAGCTGGCCGAGGCGCAGGCGCAGGGCCCGGCCGACAGCGTGCTCTCACTGGTCGACGATCTGGGCGTCAGCCTGCTGCGCGAGATCTGGCTGGCGCACGAGCCGCTGCCGAACCTGCGGGTGAGCGGCATCACAACGAGCGACGTGGATGCGATCCGCGCCTACCTAAAGGGGCTACAGCACTACCGGCGCCTGGAGTGGGACTCGGCATTCGCGGCTTTGCAGGAAGCCATCGAAGCGGATTCGACCTTCGCATTGGCACACTACAGCCTGGGGCAAGTATACGGTTGGAACGCGAAACTCGGCGGCTTCGGATCCGAGGGCGCGCGCCGGCACGGAGAGCTGGCGCGGCGCTATGGCGACCGCCTGCCGGAGCGCGAGCGGACCATCGTCATCGCCAACACGCTGCACGATGACGGCCAGGTCGCGGCCCTCGATTCGATGCGCCGATACGTGAACCGGTTCCCGGACGATCCCGAGGGCTGGTATCTGCTCGGCGACATCCGCTACCACGCTCAGCCCATCCTGGGATTCGATCTCGAAGACCTGATCGGCCCGTTCGAGCGGGCGCTCGAGCTCGACCCCACGCTAGTTCCGGCGCGGGTCCACCCGCTGGAACTGAGCCTGGAGTACGGTGACACTGCCCGCTACAGCCAACACCTCGAAGCGCTCAGAGGCACCGCGCCCGCCGACTACGTGGAGCAGTTCGATGGGGCTCGCCGGTTGTGGGAGGACCCGGACAGCACCGTCCAGCGGCTGCTGGAAATCGACGCAACACCCACGCTACAGGATGAACTCGTAGCCACGCTCTATCGATCACCGTCCCTGCATCCGGAGGCGGGGTTGTCGCTCCTCGAGACAATCGAGTCCGAGTTTGATCCCGGCACGAATAACTGGAAGCAGGTGGTCAGCTTCCGCGCCATGATGCTTGCAAGCCTGGGACGATTGGCCGAAGCGCGACCTCTCTTTGACACGCTCTGGGCGCTGGGCGGCCCTCGCGAGTCGATCGCCTACAGGGGCCTGACGCCGGTCAACGCCGGGCTCGCCGATCCGTCTTACGCACCTGGCCCGGTCGAGGGGCTCTTCATCCTGCCGGAGGAACCCGAGGATCAGCAGATATTGCTGCACCAAGCGATGCTCTACGAGCTGACTCGCGGCCGGGCGGCGGAAGCGCGGCGCCTGGGAGAGGAGGCGTTGGCCGCCGACTCGGCGCCGCGCTTCGACTTCATGCCGGCGTTGATCGAGGCCGGATTCGGCTGGGCGGACATCATCGACGGCGACACGGTCGGCGGTCTCGAGCGGCTGCGCAGCGCCCTCCAGGAAGCCGGCTACGCGCACGGTCCCGTGCACCAGTGGAGTCAGCAGCTGCGAGTGGCCCTGACGGCGGCGCTGGCGGCTTACCCACCGACCCGGCAGGAAGGTATCCGCCGACTGCGCTACGCGCACCCGGTGTACGACATAGTATTCTATGGACTGCACTACCTGACGCTGGGGCAGGCGCTGGAGGCTGAAGGCGATGCCGCCGGTGCCGTCGCGGCCTACTCCCGGTTCATCGAACTGTGGGAAAGGGCCGACCCGGAGCTACAACCACGAATGGAGACGGCGCGCCGGGCGTTGGAGCGGCTCGCAGCCGAAGTTCGATAATCGGAGGCCGGAGATGCGCGACGGATACCGCCACGTCCTGCTCATATCGCTCGCGACGTCCTTGATCTGCCCATCACTCGCCCTCGCCCAGGGCGTGCCGGGCACTCTTTCCATGGAGCCATGCCCGATCCCCGACACCGACGAGGAAGCGCGTTGCGGCACCTATACGGTGTGGGAGAACCGCGCCCTCGCCTCGGGCCGAACGATCGATATCAACATCATCGTGATACCTGCGCTCAGCGAGTCGCCGCGGCCCGACCCCATCGTTCCACTGTCAGGCGGACCGGGCCAGGGGGCGACGGCCGGGGCTCGCGGGTGGTCCCGGTCGTCGTTTCGCAGAGAGCGTGACATCATCCTAGTCGACCAGCGGGGCACTGGGAGGTCGAACCCGCTCTACTGCGAGGTCGCGGTGGAGGGCGACCTGCAGAGCTACCTCGACCCCGCCTTCACGGCGGAAAAGTTCGAACGCTGTCGCGGGCGGCTGGAGCAGCTGGCCGACCTGACGCAGTACACGACGCCTGTCTTCGCCGACGACTTGCACGAGATTCTGCTCGCCCTCGGCTATGAGGAGGTCAACCTGACGGGCAGCTCATATGGTACGCGAGCGGCCCTAGTCTACATGCGCCGGCACCCCGAGACCGTGCGCACCGCGATACTCAACGGCGTGGCGCCCATCGCGTTCCGCAACCCGCTGTACCACGCCTACGAGTCGCAACAGGCGCTCGAACTGACGTTCGAGCATTGTGCGGCGGACCCCGACTGCCACGCCGCCTTTCCGGACCTGGAGCAGGAGTTCGCCGAGCTCATCGAGCGGCTGGATAGGGAACCGGCGCAGGTGACGTTGCCACACCCGGAGAGCGGCGAGCAAGTCACACTCAGCATGTCGCGCTACGCGTTCGCCGAAGCCCTGCGCACCTCGATGTACAACCTGCAAATGGCCCGCGCCGTCCCACTGCTCATCCACCGCGCCTACGAAGGTGACTACGCGTTCTTCGTCGAGTTCGGCTTGAGGAGCAACATGGCCATCGTCGATGCGCTCGCCTTCGGGATGCTGCTGTCAGTCACCTGCCCGGAAGACCTGTCACGCATCGACCCGGATGAGATCGCCGCGCTCACCGAGGGCACCTTTCTGGGCGACGACCGCGTGCGCAACCAACTGGCCGCCTGCAGCGTCTGGCCGGCCCGCAAGCTACCCGCTGGCTACGGCGAGCCGGTGAGCGTCGAGGTGCCGACCCTGCTGCTCTCAGGCACGATCGATCCGGTGACGTCGCCGCGCTGGGGCGCCGACGCCGCCAGCCATCTGCCCAACAGCCTGCACCTGATCGTTCCCGCAGCCCACGGCGTCGGCGGACCCTGTATCTCCACGATACGACACGAGTTTCTGGAGAAGGGTTCGGTCGAGGCGCTGGATACCTCTTGCGTGTCCGAGATAACCCTGCCGCCCTTCAATCTGCCGGGCCAGGAGAGATAGCCGCCGGGATCCCCAACCGGCGAATAAATGGAGCTCTGGTGTGTATGATGGAGTGAGGGCGGAGGCGGCCCCACGGCCCTAGGCGCATCGAGTTGATTCTCTTATATTTGGGCTGCAGGTGCCTCCGGCGGCCGATTCCCGGCCGCGCGCCCGCGACAGCCTTCCCCTACCGAGAGCTCACCTTCCGGCGTGTTACATCGCCAAGCGAGGGGTCCGTCATGACTGAGTTTCTTAGCGTCATCGAGTGGTTCGATGCCACGGGCCAGGAGATCATCCATCGCATCCCTCAGGAGGGGTCGGCGGAGACGAAGTTCGGCTCGCAGGTCATCGTGCGGGAGAACCAGGCGGCGATCTTCTTCCGCGACGGCAAGGGCCTCGATGTGCTCGGCCCCGGCCGACACACCCTGAGCACCGCCAATATCCCGATCGTCACGAAGATCCTCTCGCTGCCCTGGAACTTCACCTCACCGTTCCGGGTGGAGGTCGTCTTCGTAAACATGAAACTGTTTCCCGACCTCAAGTGGGGCACGGCGCAGCCGGTGGCGTACCGGGACGCCGACCTCGGCCTGGTTCGGCTGCGCGCCTTCGGGAACTACGCGATCCAGATCCGCGAGCCGCTGGTCTTCGTCAACGCGCTGGCCGGCACGATGGGGTCGTTCCTGACGGTCGACATCAAGGACTACCTACGTGACATCATCGTCAGCCGGCTCAACGACTATCTGCGCGAGAAGCTGCGCACGATCTTCGACCTGCCCAGCCAGTACGACGAGATGGGGCAGGAAGTGCACGACCGTTTGAGCCACGACTTCCAGCGCTACGGCATCAACCTGGCCGACTTCTTCATCACGTCGATCACTCCGCCGGAAGAAGTGGAGAAGGCGATCGACGAGCGGGCACAGATGGCGGCGCTGGGCGACCTGGACAAGTTCCTGAAGATGAAGGCGGCCCGCGCGCTGGAGGGCGGTGGCGGCGGAGGCGGCGGTGCCGCCAGCGACATGGTCGGGCTGGGTGCCGGCGCCGGGATGGGAGCAGGGATCGGCGCGATGCTGCCCGGAATGATCTTCGAGGCGTTCAAGGGGCAACCCGGTCAGGCGACCGGGGGTGGAGGCGGCGGCGGTGCGGCGGCCATCGCCTGCCCCGCCTGCCACACCGAGGTGGCGCCGGACACCCGCTTCTGCTCGCACTGCGGGGAATCGCTGGTCGCAGGTGACCGCTGCGAGAAGTGCGAGGGGCACCTGGCGCCGGACGCGAAGTTCTGCGGCCGTTGCGGCGAGCCGGTCGGGGTAACCGAACGCGCGTGCCCGAACTGCGGCGTCAAGGTTCCCGCCGGCGCACGCTTCTGCATGGAATGCGGGGATCGGGTCGAGTAAGGCCTAGTAGCTGATTCCGATGGCGCAGCAAGCGCTGAATCCCAAATGCCCGCAATGCGGCGGCCCGGTTGAAGTACCCGAGGGTGTCGCCTACGCCCGCTGCAGGTTCTGCAACTCGGAATCGTTCGTCGATCTCAGCGGCGCGCTCATTCATCAAGTCATCCGAAAGACGGTCCGTGCTTCCCGGGTGCCCGGCCTGCTGAAGGCCCGGGCGCGGGAGGCTGGGTACCCGGACTCCAAGGTCGTTAGGCTCAAGCTGGTAAACGAGCCGATCTGGGAGGTCGAGAGCCCGGACGGCAGGCGGTTGTGCATCGGCGCTCGGCCGGGACCGGAGGGCCGCTTCAGCCAAGTGCGACTACCCGGCGGCGAGCGGGCCTTCGTGCAGCCGGAGGAGCGTGACAGCGCCGCCGAATGGGAGGAACCGGAACTGGCGCCCGAGTCGCTGCCCGAGGTGGCGGCGCGGGTCACCGGCAGGCCGCTTGCCGTTAAGACGACCCGGCTCATCCATCGTCCTATATATAAGGGACTGATCCGCATCGGCGCGTCAACGAGCGCCTTCCAACTGGACGGTGTGAACGGCGAGTTGATCGACGTCGACTGGCCGGTCCGCCCTCGCTACTCGCGTCGCAACAAGGCGCGGCTGGCCAGCGCGATAATGATCGTCGTCGCCGCGCTGCTGCCGGCGAAGTACGCGGCGCCGGCGGTACTGGTGATCGGCCTCTACTTCATGACGGCGTTGGCGCGGGCAGGAAAGCCGAAGAAGGCGACGTCGTGAACGAGCTGAAGCTCTACCCGATCAAGTGCCCGCAGTGCGGGGCGCCCGAGGTCGTTCGCGAAGGCACGCGGATCACGCCGTGCGAGCGCTGCGGGGCGACGCTCTGTCTGACCGAAGTGCACTCACCGCGCTACGAGGTGACATCGAACCTGAGTGCGGCGCAGGCCGCCTCGACGGGGCGCGCCTGGATGGAACGGCAGGGCAAAGTCGGCATCTTCGGCCGGCCGGAACTCGTATTCATGCCGTTCCACGAGATCTGCGGCCGCCGGGTCGGCGTCTTCGAGCGCCGGGTGCCGGAAAGGCATCGCGTGTACAAGGAACGCTATGACCCGGCATCCGGTAGCACGGTGTCCGAGCCCACCTATGAATACACGCAAAAAGAGGACACCAAGGTAATGGTGGCCGACGTCGAGCACATGACCCCGGCGGCGTGCGCCCCCTGGGACCTGGCCATGTTCGACGCCCGCGCGGCCCGCCGGCTAGCACCGCTGCGAGCATTCGACCTAGTCGAAGCGCAGCGCCGCGCCACCGTCTTCGCCGAGGACCAGTCGCCCGATGCGACCGCGCACGAGCGGTTCGCCAAGAAGAACACCGAGATGGTCGCCACCTCCGGGCGAACTCTATTCTTCCCCTTCTGGTCGATCCCGGTCCAGACCGAGGCGGGCAGCTACGAGATCGTAATCGACGGCATTAGCGGCAACATCATCGCCTGGCGCATGCCAGAGACCTTCAGGATCCCAGGCCTGGCCTGGGCCGTGCTCGCCGTGCCGGGCGCGCTGGCGCTCGGTCAAGCGCTTCATGGCATGTTCCTCGGCGAGGCTTTCTTCGACCCGGTCGTACTCTTCGTGGCCGGGATCATCGGCACCGTCACGGCACTGGTCCGCTCCAATCGCCCCGACTGGAAGATCCGTAGCTGGCCGGAGGCCGGGGCCATACCGAGGTTCGAGCGCAATGAGTCCTAGCGCGGCTGGGCCGCGGGTCATCGCGCTACGCTGTAAGGCGTGCCGGACGCAGCTGCCGGCGGCCTCCAACGATGTCGCCTTCCGCTGTCCCCAGTGCGGCCGTGCCTGGGAGATCGAAACGGGTGGGTTGATCGAGCGGCCGTCGTACTTCGTGGCAGCGCCGAGCGGCAAGCGCCAACCCGTCCTCTACCTCCCGTACTGGAGCTTCACCATCGAGGCCGAGGTCAAAGCGGCGTTCATGTCGGATGGCGATGAGCTGGGAGCCCGGGACAAGGCGGCCCGCTTCAAGCGCGGCTGGGTAGCGGCGTACTCGATTCACCGGCCCACCTACGTGGGTGAGTGGGGCGCCGCCTACACACGCATCAACCCCAAGTGGGAGGTGCGCAGCGGTCACGGCCCCCGGGCACCGGGCGCGACGATCCCGGGCGTGGACGGCCAGAGCATCGTCGGCCACTACGTACTCGGCGATATCGATCGCAAGGCCGACATCGGCGACCTCGACCTCGACCTCGAAGTCGGCGACCCCGAGCTCTGGGCGATCCCCTGTTACGACCTGGGTGACAAGATCCGCTGTCCCTGGACCCGCGGCGAGCTACCCGCTGCCTGCGTCGACGACCTCTCCGAGATCCGCCGCGCCCTCGAACGCCGCGAGGCCTGAGCTCACCCACCCCTAGCCACAAGACCGGCTTCGCCGAAGATTAACCTCCTCCAAGTACTCAGCCACGGAGGAGCAGCGACAAATGCAACAGCGCGACCGAATCTTCAGCAGCGTCACCTTCATCGCTCTGCTGGCGGCCGGCTCGATGCCGGCACAGGACATAGAGCGACCGACCCCCTACCCCGTGGTTCCGTCGGCAGCGTTCCAGCAAGCCGTCGCCAACGGTACGCGGACGATGACCGGCGAGCCGGGTCCGAACTACTGGCAGCAGTGGACGGACTACGAAATACGTGCCCGCCTGCTGCCCGAGGAGAAGCGCATCCAGGGTAGCATCCACATCGTCTACCACAACCGGTCGCCCGATGCATTGCCAATGGTCATCCTCCACCTGATTCAGAACCTGCACACCGAAGGAGTGGCGCGGAACAGGCCGGCGCTGATAACGGGCGGTCTCGAGATCAGGCGCGTCGCCGTCGCGGCCCAGGAGCTGGACAAGACCGGCGGCGGATTCGCCCAGATGCTCGCCTTCCTTTCGCCGGAGCAGATCTCCGCGTTCGTGGCACGCACGGGGCCCGGCTATGCGGTGAGCGGGACGACCATGCCGATCCTGCTGGCCGAGCCGTTGGCGTCCGGTGCGGCGGTGGAGATCGAGATCGACTGGGCGTTCACGATACCGCAGCGCGGTGCCGGCGGCCGCATGGGCTGGAACGCCGACAATCTGCTCTACCTCGCCTACTGGTATCCTCAGATGGCGGTGTACGACGACGTTGTCGGTTGGCAGGCAGATCAGTTCCTGGGCAACGCCGAGTTCTACTTCGGCTACGGCAGCTACGATATGACTATCGAGGCACCGGACGGCTGGGTGATCATGGGTACCGGCGAGCTGCTGAACCCGGAGGAAGTGCTGCAGCCGGCAGTGCTGGAGCGTTACCGGCAGGCGCACGGCAGCGATGAGGTCGTGCACGTGCTAACGGCCGCGGACATCGAAGCCGGGTTGGCGACGAAGGAATCCACGGACGGGTACCTGAGCTGGCACTTCCATTCGGACACGGTACGCGACGTCGCCTTCGGCGCGATGCGAAGCTCGCAGTGGGACGCGGTGCGCACACCGGTCGGTGATCGGGACGGAGACGGGAACACCGATTACGCGTTGATCAACTCGTTCTGGCGTCCTTCAGCGCCCCTGTGGGAGAGAGAATGGGAGTACGCGGCACACAGCATCGATGCCCTCTCGCGTTGGACCGGGTTCCCCTACCCGTGGCCGCATATGACTTCGGTCGAAGGCGGCGGCATCGAAGGTGGCGGCATGGAGTACCCGATGATGACGCTGATGGGGCCCTACGATTTCCCCAACGCCAGCGAGCAGAGGCTTTACGGGCTTACAGCCCACGAGCTGGGCCACATGTGGTTCCCGATGATCGTCGGCACCGACGAGCGGCGGCGCTCCTGGATGGACGAGGGGACGACCTCGTTCAATGCCGGCTTCGCCGGGGCCGAGTTTTGGTCGCGCCCCGAACCCCTGGCGGGCAACAGCGGTTATTTGGAGACGGCGCGCGCCGGGCAAGAAGGCGAGATCATGCGGCTGAGCGACTACCACTATCCCGGCATGGCCTACGGCACCGCCTCCTATGCGAAGCCGCAGGCGCTGCTCGGCACGTTGCGCGGCCTGCTCGGTAAAGAGGTCTTCGACCCGGCCTGGCGCAGCTACATCCGCACCTGGGCCTACAAACACCCCAAGCCGTGGGACTTCTTCAACTTCTTCAACGCCGCGACAGGCACCGACCTCGACTGGTTCTGGCGCGCCTGGTACTACGAGACCTGGACGCTGGATCAGGCGGTGGGCAGCATAACTAGCGACGGCACCACGACCACGATCGTCATCGAAGACCACGGCTGGGTCCCCATGCCCGCCCGCGTAACGGTGACGCTCGAAAACGGCGAGATCCTCGAGCGGGAAGTCCCCGTTGAGCACTGGTTGAGCGGTCAGACGCGCGCGGAGCTAAGCGTCGCGAACGGCTCACCGGTGGTGAAAGTGGAGATCGACGCGGAATACCACTTTCCCGACATCGACCGCGGGAACAATGTCTGGGAGAAGACCTAGCCGCCAGGTTTCGGGGAGGAATTGGCAGATCCGAAGTCTATTGGGAATTCTCGAATGTCGATCAGGGGACCAGTCGAACAGGGGAGGTAGGGGGGTATAGAAGCGCCTCTCGCTTCTCCACCTCCACGAATCTCCGACTCTCTAGATCCTCGCCCCGTTTCTCGGATAGGCCGCCGAGAGGACGCGGCCGCGCTCGAACTCCGACTCGATGGTGTCGGTCGCCCTCATGAAGGCGGGTCGCAGCCGCTCGGTCAGCTGGCCGCTGCGGGCGACTTCGATCAATAGCCTCGAGAGCTCGTGATCGGAGTTGATCTCGAGCGTCAACTCGAGCACCCCCTCGATCTCCGGCTCGCCGGCCCATTCAGCTTTCACCACACCCGAGAGCAGGCGCGAGAGCTCGAAGTCCGAGTCGATGGTGGCCGCAGCGGCAAAGAACGCGGGTCGCGTCCTTTCATCCAATCTGTTGTCACTCAAAACCGCCTGTAGAAGCCGCGACAGTTCATGGTCCGAGCCTATCGCCGGCGCGACCTCCAGCACTGCGGCCAGCGACGCAGGGCTCAGATCGCCGCGCCCCACCAATTTGGCGAGCACGCGAGCCAGTTCGAAGTCAGACTCGATGCTGGCGGCGGCAGCCAGGTACGACGCCGGGAACTCACCCTCCGCCGGATAACGATCAGCCACGTCGATCAGCAGCCGGGCCAGCTCGTGGTCCGAGTCGATGTCGGCCGCCGTCTCCAGCGCCATATCCAGCGATCGCTGGCTCCCCATGCCACTGCTCAGCGCCGCCGCGAGCACGCGGCGCCGCTCGAAATCGGAGTCTATGGTACCGACAGCGCGGAAGAAATCCTCGGCCATCGCATCGTCCAGCGAGCCGGAATCGACCAAACCGATGAGCAGCCTAGCCAGCTCGTGGTCGGATGAGATTTCGGTCGCCTGCTGCAGCATGGCCCGCGTGACCTGCGAGCTAAGCCCCTCACGCTGGAAGATCGCGGTGAGCACCCGGCCCTGCTCGTGGTCCGAGTCGATGGAGCCGGCCGCGTTCACGTAGGCGATCTGCACCGACTCATCGACCGGTTGGTTCTCGGCGACGGCGACCAGCAGCCTGCCGAGGGTGTGGTCGGACTCGATGTCCTGTGCCGCCTGGCGAACGACGCTGCGAACGGTCTCCGGATCGAGATCGGCCTGGCTCAGCAGAACGCCGTAGTACCGCCCCGCGACGTGATCGCTCGGGATATAGGTGATCTCCTGCAACAGCCCATCGACGCCGTCGCGGGCCAAGATGCGCTCCGCCCGTTCCTCCGCCTCGATACCGACGCGCCGGAAGAGGACGAGGATCATGTCACTCAGCCAGGCGCGGGCGTCGTCGTCGTACGGCCGCTCGTCGCGGTCCACCCACCACTGGCGCTCCATGTTACCTGAACGGTCGGCCTCGATCTTCAGACGCCGCGAGGAGCGCCCTCGCTTCTCCTCGATCTCCAACTCGCCGCCGGGAGACAGGGCAACGATCTCGGTCTCCTCGGCGTTGAAGGTGATCTCGCCCGACAGGTCGACCTCCAGCTCGCAGTCATCGACCTTCATCTTCACCTGCATGTCGTCCTCGTCGATCTGGATCGACGTGGACGACGAGCCACTGCGCTCAGTCCAGTCGCAGAGCGCTGCGCCTACGACGGTCAGCGGGCCGTACGGCGCCCGACCGACCGACCGGCGGGGCCGGGGGATCGACTCCGAAACGCCGCTCGCAGCACCGCCGACTTCCGACGTAGCACGACCTCGAGCGACACGCGCGGCCCTGGCTGCAGGCGCGGGCCGGGCGACGACCTCGGCCAACGGCATCAGGGCCCGGCCTGCGGAAACACTGTCACGCCGCGGCCTCTCCTTCGCTTCTGTCGTCTCGGCGACGCCCCGGCTCGGAGACGCCGCAGCGACCGTCAGCGCCACCAGCGAGGCACAGAGCGTCGCCGGGATCACGAAGGTCGACGTCAGCGAACCACGAGCACGGCCCGCGTCCAGCACGGCCCGCAGCCGTGCGCTCAACTGTGACGCGCGTGCCATCGCGACGCTGGCCAGGAACGGCCGCGCTCTCAGAGACAGCGCCATATCCAGGAGATGTCCGGCGTAGTCCGAAGCGCGCGATCCGGCACGCAGCACCTCGTCGTCGCAGGCCAGCTCGCGCTCGATGCGCAGCCGCCGCGCCGCCAGCCAGACGAGCGGATTGAACCAGTAGATCGCGCAGGCAAGCCGGGCGAGCAGCTGGGTCAGGTAGTCGTAGCGTTTGACATGGGCCAGCTCGTGCAGCAGGACCGTATTCAGCAGGTCGTCGGCCCATTCATCGGCCTCGGCCGGAAGCAAGACGCACGGTCTCTCTAGGCCCCAGGTCATCGGCATACAGCTCCCCTGGCACCGTAGCACGGCGACGTGACGGGTGATGCCCAATTGCGCCGCGATGCGCGCTGCAATTTCCCACAGCCTCCCGCTCTTCACCGGGAGCGCATGGCCGGCGAGGTACCAGGTCCGCGCGACCCCAAGGGCGATGCCGGCCCCGACGGCGAGCGCGCCGGCCAACCAGACGAAGAACAGAACGGCGCTCCACGGTACTCCGGCGCGGGTCCGCTCGTCGGCTACCGCGCGCTCGGGAATCACAGAAGCCCCTGTCGCCCGGGCACGAGCCACGGCGACGGGCGCCCTTTCTACATCGACCCGGGGAGCCGGCCGCGACGCCGGACGCGGCCGATCGGTCCGTCGTGATTCCGCAGCCGCGACCGCTCCGCTCTCCAAGACTCGACTCTCGGTCGGAGCGAAACGCGGAAGCCCCGGCACATTCCATTGCGGGACGAGCGGCCCGAGGATCGGCAACAGAAGCACCACACCCAACGCGAGACTCCACACGAGATGTCGGAACGATGCCGGCGCCCGCCGCATCGCCAGACTCAGGGCCGCCGCCAGGGCCAGTATAAACGTTCCCTTTACGGCGACGCTTGCCAGAACCTCCACGACCATATCACCGCTCAGCATGACTACCGTCCTTCTTCCCTCGCCTGCTCGATCAGCTCGGCGAGTCGCTCGAGCTCCTCGTCAGAGAGATCGGCAGCCGACATGTCCAGGAACGCCGCAACCGCCCGCTCCGTCGATCCGTCGAAGAACGTCCGCACCAAACGCTGCATCGCCGACTCCAGCGCCTCGGCCCGCGGCACCGTCGGCCGGTAGGCGTAGCGCGGACCGTCCTCCTCGTGCTCCACGTGCCCTTTCTCTTCCAAAACCCGCAGTAGCGCCCGCACCGCCGAGTAGCTCGGCGGGGCCGGCAGATCTTCCAATACCTCGGCCACCGAGGCCCGGCCCCGGCGGTACAGGATGTCCATGATCTGGCGCTCGCGGCGGCTGAGTTCGGCGTCAGCTCGTTTCTCCATCGTGTCTCCCCGCCCTTTAGTCGGACGCGCTGCGGCGCCCCAGGGTTGCGGATGCTAGAAAAGCAGCATGATGCTAAAAATGCAGCATCAAGCGCGCGCCGTCAAGGACGGGGGAACCCGGCGGGATTCGGGGAGTCGGGGATATGGTTTGGCCTCACCAGGCGACGCGGCTCGGGGTGACGCGGTCGGTCAGGGTGCCAACGCCAAGCTGGCCGTGGCGGGGGGTCTTGCGGTAGCTGGTAATGCGGGTTGCTGCCACGGCTTCTTGCCTCAAATGTCACCGGTCGCTCGACGCAGGCGCGCAAGCTCTGCACGCAGCTCGGCCAACACTCTGGCGAATTCCGGGTGCTCCACCAGGTTGGTGATCTCGAGCGGGTCAGCCCCCAGGTCATACAGTTCATCAGTCACATCGTCTGCTATATACTCAATGTACTTGAAGTTGCGGGTGCGCACGGCCCGGATCGATGGTGTGACCGGGAAACGCGGTTCCCGGTAGTACTCACAGAGAAACGACCTCCTCGGCGCGTCACCCGAAGCTAGCTCTCGCAGCGTTACACCTTCCATCCCGTATCCGCCCCGCACGTGTGCTGCGTCGAGAAGCGAGGGCGCGATATCGAGGTTCGGAGCCAGCGCGTTCGAGACAGACCCGGACCCGAACCAGGCCGGATATCTGACGATCAACGGGATGCGGATAGACTCTTCGTATGCGACCCGCTTGTCCGTCATTCGGCGTCTCGGCGAAGGGGTGCCCGGTCGCGCTGAGCGCGTCCCATCTAAGGTCATCGACCAGTACGATCACTATGTTGGGGGCGTCAGCCGGGGCGGGTTCTATCAGTTCCTCCCCGCAGGCTCCGACCAGAGCTAACCCAACAACGATCAGGGCAAGGAGGGTGTAGCGGAGTGCTCTGCCATGTCGCGGCATCGTAGTATCCTCAGCGGAGCTCTTCCCACAGCGACAGTGGGAACCAGCACGCCCCGGTAGCGCCGGCAGACCCCGAAGTTCTGTACAGATGACCCGACACCGAGTCCCCGGAGTGGTCCGGCCGGAAACTCGTTATTGGAGGCGGGATTTTGGGTGTTCGATAAAGCTAATCTAGGGTACGGATGGCTGTGCGGATAGGCCGAGAGGGACTCGCCGTGGGGACACCCCGTAGGAGCGGCTCCAGACTGAAAATCGCGCGCTGCGCGATGTGAAGGCACCCTCAACCGTAAAACGACACGGCCCGAAGAGTCGGGCCGTGAACGTCTACCTATAGGCCGGGAGGGACTCGAACCCTCAACCTACGGATTAAGAGTCCGTTGCTCTGCCA
>CAYFSW010000022.1:0-7924 GCA_964345885.1 uncultured Gemmatimonadota bacterium
GCACTCCCGGTACGCGCGCAGCGCGTTCTCGAAGTCGCCGTTGAGGTAGTAGGCGAGCCCCAGGTGGTACCAGATGTTGGAGTGCAGCGTGCTGGTTGGGATGTTGCGGGCGTTGGGCAGGCCGTCGGGCTCGACCTCGTCCTCGGTGCCTGCGATGAGCTGAGCCGCACGCTCGAGATCGGCTACGGCATCGTCAAACCGACGCACCGTGATGTAGCGGTGGCCCCGGTGACGGTACAGGCGCGGGTCGTCGGGGTGCTTGGCGATCCCTGCGCTGTAGATCGCGATGGCGTCCTGGTACTCACCCAGGTATGCGGTGCGGCGGCCCAGCCAGATGATCGCGTCGGCGTCATCCGGGTCGGCCTCGTGGGCGGCCCACGCTTCGGCCAGACTGGCCTCGCGGTCTGTGCGCACCTCCTCGGGCATCTCCGGCGGGTAGAGCGCTTGTCCTGAGAGCGACATGGCCTGGGCGCCCTCTGGAAGCTCGGGCGCGGCGGCGGTCTGGTTCCTGCCGCCCTGATCGCAGGCGGTGACTAGAAATAGGAGCAGCGACAACGAAACGAACCGCATGGCAACCTGCCTGTTGGGATTTCTGAAAGCGGGGCTATGGTAATGGATGGCGACGGAAGGTGCCAGCCGCCCGCTACTCCTTGCGGCGCTTCTTCCCGCGAAGGCGGTGAATCTCTTCATGCTGGGCGCGGATCCCCACCATCACCTTGTCCACCAGGGCCTGGGCGGTCTCGCGCGTGCGCGGCTGGGAGGCCAGCTCGGAGTAGTCGATCGGCTCGCCGTACTTGATGTAGATGTGCTGGCCGATCCTGGGGAACGTGCGGCCGATGGGCAGCAGGTCCTGCATACCGTCGATCGCGACCGGGATCACCCGGGGTTTGGTCGCCAGTGCAAGGAGCCCGGCCCCCGGCCGTCCCTTCCCGACGTCGCCGCTGCGGCTGCGTGTCCCTTCGGGGAAGAGGATGATCGTCCCTTTGGGCAGCACTTCCATCATCTTGTGGAGCGCGTGCAGGTCGCGCCGGCCCGGCTTCACCGGGATGCAGCGCGTGTGCGTGGACCACCAGGCGATGAGCCGGTTCTTGAAGAAGTTCTCGCGCGCCGCCGGATGCCAGGGCACGAGGTAGGGTCTGATCCACGACTTCGGGAAGAAGGCGCCGATCCCCACCGGCATGCTGTCGATCATCGACTGATGGTTGGAGAGCAGCAGCGTGTTCGGGTCGTCGCCCACGTGCTTGCGGCCGATCACGGTCGTTCGGTTGAGGATGTGGAAGAAGATCCAGGCGAGCGTGACGGTGATGTTGGTGACGAGGTAGCTCGTGATGTGCCAGATGATGTTGGAGAGCCAGCCGGGACGGCCCCTGGCCTGGGCCGCCACGCGGCGACCGAACTTCTTGAACCCCAGAAAATCACCCATGCACCACTCCGCGGTTGATCTGCGCATCAAGCTAAGGCGCGGCTAGGATGTCCGACAAGGGAGGCGCGCGCCGACGGCCCCGTATCGAAAGCCCTCGACGCCACTAGATTGTGCGCATGACCGGCTCGACGACACGCAGCTACCTGCCCGCCGGCGTGCGCTACATCCTCGCCAGCACCCTCTTCTTCAGCCTGATGAGCGTGCTGGTGAAGCTGGCGGGGCGGGGACTGCCGGTCCAGGAAATCGTATTCGCCCGCGGTGTCGTCAGCTTCCCGCTGGCCTACTGGCTGGTGCGGCGGGCCGGGGTCCCCATGTGGGGGAACCGCCGCTGGATCATGGTGCTGCGCGGGCTGATCGGGTTCGCGGCGATGAGCTGCTTCTACTTCGCCCTGACTCGGATCCCCATCGCCGAGGCCACGGTCCTCCACTTCACCAGCCCGCTCTGGACCGCCCTGCTCGCCGCGCTGCTCCTGCACGAACGAGTCATGCCCCGCATCCTCGCTTCCATAACGGTGAGCTTCGTCGGCGTCGTCTTCATCACGCGTCCCGGATTTCTGTTCGGTAGCGCCGCCGCTGGGATTGACCTGTTGGGTTTCGGTGCGGCGTTGCTTGGCGCAATGCTCGCGGCGGGCGCCTACGTGACGGTCCGCGAGGCGAGCAAGACCGAGCATCCACTCGTCATCGTCTTCTACTTCCCGCTGGTGATGATCCCCGCGACGGCTCCGTTCTGGCCGAGCTTTCAGCTGCCCCAGGGCTGGGAGTGGCTCGTCCTGCTCGGCGTCGGCGTCAGCACTCAGATCGGCCAGGTCTTCCTCACACGTGGTCTAAGCCTCGAGCCCGCCGGCCGAGCGATGACGATCGGCTACTCGCAGATCGTGCTCGTGGCGATCTGGGGGATGCTCTTCTTCGGCGAGTTCCTGGACATCTGGAGCGCCGCCGGATCATTGCTGGTAATCGCAGGGACGCTGGCGGTGGCGCTGAGCCGCCGTACGCCGGTGCCCGGCGCGGCGCACACCGAGAGCGCTGCGCGCGCCGAGGCCGCCGAGGCGTGAGGGCCATCTCAATATCCACTAGCCAATATCCGGGTATCGAGTTTCAAGGATTATTCGAGTTACAGCTATCAATGTCCGATGTCCACCGGGTCAAAGATGAGCGGCTGGCTGCATCCTTGTCCCGATGGATTTGAGAATTGACGCTTGCCAGCTGAATACACCTTGCACACTTGGTAACTGGGTGTCGGATATTGGATAATGAAATGAACCCGGGTCCTTCAGGATCCGGGTTCAATACCCTCTGTTCTCCGCGACGTCCCAGCCCGCAACGACGCTGGCCCTTCCCCCACGCTCATCGGTGTGGTAGATGGTCCACTGCACACGGCTGAATGAGAGGCTCACGGTCTCCGTGAGGCCGGCCGCCGAGCCCGTCCCGCTTTCCACGGAGCGGATTCTGACACGCGTTAGCCGGATGGTTCCCGTCGGCTGGTCGTCTGATGCCTGCGCGTAGAAGACCAGCTCGGCTTCTTGGATCATCCTCCCTTCGGCGGCTGCCAGGGCGAGGATCGGGCTGGCCTTATCGAGCGGCTTGCTGATCACAAGATCCTGGAACTCGGCGCCGACCCCGGCGACCATCTGCGCGCCCGCACGCGGGACCGCGTTCTCAAGCCCCCAGTTGAAGTCCAGCACCTCGATCGAGTTCGCATGCTCGCGCTCTGTTACCCCACCTTCGATCTCCGCTAGGGTGAGATAAGCCTTCACTGTTGAACCCGTCTGGAGCACGAGCTGCTGGTCCGCGGTCCGCGAGGATACCGCCGCGGTCACCACGAGCACGCCGATAACGACGACGGCGAGCAGGGTCGCTGATCTCTTGCTCGACATGGGTACCTCCTTTGTACGCTAGCGTTGGCGCTGCTAGATGCGATCCAGGTCCGTTACGGTTCTTTCGCTCTCCACGTTGCCGGTGTTGAGCGTCGTCTTCGGCTCGAACAGGACGACGTGCACTTCTTCGTGGGCGACGGGCATGTGCTCGACGCCACGGGGGACGATTACGAACTCGCCTTCGTTCAGCCACAGGTCTTCGCTGCGGAACCTCATCTGGAGCCTGCCTTTCACCACGAGGAACATCTCGTCTTCGTCATCGTGATGGTGCCAGACGAATTCGCCCTGGAACTTCACCAGCTTGACGTAGAAGTCGTTCAGCTCGCCGACGATCTTCGGGCTCCAGTGCTCCGTGAACAGGGAGAATTTCTGGGCCAGGTTGACGACCTCAGGCATGCGGCCTCCTCCTCGCTTGCTATCCATCTTGACCGGGCGGTGCGCATGTCCACTTTGGGGTAACCAGACAGGAACCGCAACGTGGCAGTCAGGATGGGCTACTACTCGGAGAAGCTCTCGGGGCAGCGACTCAGGCTGTGCTACGAGCTCGCACCGCCCCGCGTACAGCGCTACCTGGAGGCTGAGATCGATTTCGTACTGCGATATATCCGGCCGTCGTGTCGCGTGCTGGAGCTGGGCTGCGGGTACGGGAGGGTTCTGCGGCCGCTGGTCGGCTGCGCGGCCGTAGTGTTGGGCATCGACACCTCGCTGGACAGCCTGCGGCTGGCTCGGGCGGAGCTGGGCGGGAAGTGCCGGCTGGCCGCGATGGACGCTGTCGCTCTCGCGCTGGCCGACGCCGCCTTTGACCTCGTGATCTGTGTACAAAACGGTATCGCGGCCTTCAGCGTAGACAAGCGGAAGCTCATCGGCGAGGCGATTCGCGTCACCCGGCCGGGCGGCCGCGTCCTTTTTTCCACCTACTCGGAGAAGTTCTGGGACCATCGCCTCGAGTGGTTCCAGATCCAGGCGGCCCACGGGCTCATCGGCGAGCTCGATCCGGAGGCGACGGGCGCCGGAGTGATCGCCTGCAAAGACGGGTTCCGGGCGGAAGCCGTGAGCCCCGAGGGTTTCCGGTCCTTGCTCGCCGGGTATGAGCGGCCGCCGCGCATCACAGAAGTCGACGGCTCCAGCCTATTCTGCGAGATCGCCGTCGCGTGATGCTGGGGTGCGAGGCCTGCCTGAGCGGTTTGCTCCCCGCCCTGGCAGCCGCCATCTTGTAGCCGAAACCACTTCCTCGGCCCACGGCCCTGACATTCCGTGGCCGCCGGAGCTGATATGAGTCGTCTGCAGCGGCTGCTGGAGGAACTGAAGCGGCGGCGTGTCTTCCGCGTGGCTGTCGTATACGCCGCCGTCGCCTTCGTCATCTGGGGGGCCGCGGAACAGCTGGTCCCGGGGCTTGCTCTCCCCGATTGGGCCTTTCGGCTCATCGTCTTGCTCACGATCCTCGGGTTTCCCATCGCCGTCGCCCTCGCCTGGGCGTTCGACATCACGCCGGAGGGTGTGAAGCGCACAGAGGCGGAGACCGCAGCGGTCGAGCAGCCCGCCGTGCCATCTGTGGACGTCGTGGCGGAGCGCAAATCGATCGTCGTGTTGCCGTTCGACAACATGAGCCCCGATCCGCAGGACGCCTACCTGAGCGACGGGCTCACCGAGGAGATCATCACCGGCCTCTCGTGCTGCGGTCCTCTGCGCGTGATCTCGAGAAACTCCGCGCGCGTGCTCAAGGGCACGGATAAAGACACGCGGACCATCGCGCGGGAGCTCGACGTCCAGTACGTGCTCGAGGGGAGCGTGCGGAAGGCGGGGAACGATCTGCGCATCATCGCCCAGCTGATCGACGGTAGAACAGACGAGCACCTCTGGTCGGAGCGCTACAGCGGCACGCTCGATGATGTGTTCGACATGCAGGAGCGGCTCTCCTGCTCGATCGTCGACGCGCTGATGCTCGAGCTCAGCCCGGAAGAAGAGCGCCGGCTGACGGAGCGGCCGATCGACAACGTACAGGCGTACGAGTGCTATCTCCGCGCGAGGCAGGAGATCTGGCTCTGGACGAAGGACGCGTTGGACCGTGCACGCCAGCATCTGCAGCACGGTCTGGACATCATTGGAGAGAACGCGCTCCTGTTGGCGGGAATGGGGTACGTGTACTACCAGTATGCCAACATCGGGGTGGAACACGAGGAGTACATCGAGAAGGCGGAGGAGTACGCAAGGAAGGCGCTAGAGCAGGATCCGGAATCCGCTGAGGCCCACCTCGTCCTCGGCTGCACCAATCTGGCTTTTCGAGGGGACCCGAGGAAGAGCTTCTACCACCTGAAGCAGGCCCTCGCCAGGAATCCGGACGATCCCCACACACTTTACTGGCTGCTGCAAGCTCACACTACCGTGGGCAGGGTGGACGAGGCATATCCGTTGGTGGAGCGGCTGGCACGGGTGGACCCGCTCACCCCGATATCCATCTTCTGTGTAACTGACCTCGACGTGATGGGAGGCCGATTCGATGTGCCCTCCGAGGAGTTGACGAAGTGGTTTCGGCTGGAGCCCCAGAACCCTACTGCTTTGATGGCCAGCGCTGGGCTTCTGGCGTACTGCTTCCGCTACGACGAAGCGCGCGACTTGATCCGGGGAAACGTCCGAGCGGACCTTGAAGACTTCTCCACGCGTCTGACCCTCCTTCTCGGAGGCGCTTTGGACGGGGACAGCTCGAGATTCCGGGAAATCATGACCGGAGATTTCGAGAAGACGGCGCGGCGCGATCCGCAGTGGTCGTATTACGTGGCCGACTGCCTTGCACTTGCTGGGCTGAAGGAGGAAGCTCTGGATTGGCTGTCGAACGCGGTGGACCGGGGCTTCATCAACCACCCCTTCATCGCCGAGCACGACCCGTTGCTGGAGTCGATTCGCGGCGAGCCACGATACCGGGATATCGCGGCCAGGGCTAGGCACGAGTGGGAGCACTTCGACGCATGACTCCCTAGAGGTGCACGCATGTCGTCATTCCTGCAACGCCTGAAGGAGCGCAAGCTCTTCCAATGGGCGCTCGCCTACCTGGCCGGAGCCTGGCTCGTGATGCAGGCGATGGAGGTCACGGCCGAGCCTTTCGGCTGGCCGCTGGCGCTCCAGCGCGGCGTCACGATTCTGCTGGTCGTCGGCCTCTTCGTTGCCCTGGTCCTCGCCTGGTACCACGGCGAGCAGGGGCGGCAGCGGGTCAGCGGCCCGGAGCTCTTGATGATCGCCGCGCTATTGGCGATCGCAGGCATCTTGCTCACTATCGTGACACCAAGAGAAGAAGCGGCTGAAACCTCCGGACCGGTGCTCGTGATCGAAGGCACGAGGCCGGCCATCGCGGTCCTACCCTTTGAGAATATCAGCCCCGATCCCGGGGATGCCTATTTCGCCGATGGGATGCACGAACAGATCACCTCGCAGCTCTCCCAAGTATCGGCGATCCGGGTAATCTCGCGGACCTCGGTGATGCAGTACCGTGAGGAGAGCAAGCCGGTTCGTGACATCGCAGCGGAGTTGAGCGTCAACTATGTGCTGGAAGGTAGCGCGCGAAAAGCCGAAGACCGGGTACGGCTCACCGTTCAGCTCATCGACGCCGATCGCGACGAGCATGTCTGGGCAGAGGAGTACGACAGGGACCTGACGGCCGCACATCTGTTCGAGATACAGAGTGAAGTAGCAGACAGAGTCGCGTCCGCCCTGGAGGTCGAGCTCACGGCATCCGAGCGCCAGCGGATCGAGCGGCACCCGACCGAGAGCCTCGCCGCCTACGACCTTTATCTGCTCGGCCGCTACTACTGGAACCAGCTGAGCGCGGAGGGACTCGAGCGCGCCATCGAGTATTTTGAACGGGCGCTGGACCTCGATCCAGATTTCGCTCTGGCCTACAGCGGTCTCGCCGACACTTACATGATCCAGACGCAAGGCTGGGGGCTGGCGCCACGGGACGTATTTCCCCAGGCGCGTGAGGCGGCAGAGCGGGCGCTGGAGTTAGACCCGACGCTGGCGGAAGCCCACACTTCACTCGGAGGCGTCCTACTATTCTACGATTGGGATTTCCAAGCCGCCGAGGCCGCTTTCAGGCGGGCGATCGAGCTCAACCCGAACTACGCGCCGGCGCCGCACTGGCTGGGGATTTCGCTCTATTCTAGGGCTCGCTTCGCGGAAGCGAGTCAGGCGGTCGAGCGGGCTCTCGCTCTGGATCCCCAGTCACCGTACGTCAGGATGAACGCGGGATACCTCCTTTATGTCTCGCGGCAATACGACCGGGCACTCGAGGTTTACAGCGATGCCATACGAGCCGACTCCAACGCCATAGTGCGCGCACTTCGGGGCCCCGTCTACGTGCAACTCGGAAGGTTCGAAGAAGCCATAGCGGATCTCGAGTTCGTTGCGGAGATGCTCGGCGAGCGAAACCTGATCCCCGCCGCCTACCTGGGCTTTGCCTACGCGCGTGCCGGTAGAAGAAGCGATGCGGTGCGGGTGATACGTGAGCTTCAGGAGTTGTCGGCCAGACGGTTCGTTAACCCTGACTACATCGCGATCATTCACATAGGCCTCGGCGAGAACGACGAGGCAATACAATGGCTGCACCGGGCCACCGAGGCGCGGACCGATTGGCCGC
>CAYFSW010000023.1:0-4711 GCA_964345885.1 uncultured Gemmatimonadota bacterium
TGGCCCAACGCGGACTGGATGCTGGTCCGATCCGTCAGGCCAGCTCTCAGCCCTCCAAGCCGGATGGGCCTTGACAGAGACTTGGATTCGTAGTATATTACTAATACGTATTAGTAATGCGTATTAGCAACCTCAGCTGTGTTCTGAGTCCTTTTGGAGCATGGGCTACAAGGGAGAGAATCGTGCCTCAATCCCGGGTAACCAGCCGCGATGTTGCCAAACGTGCAGGGGTATCTCAGACAACGGTTTCGTTCGTACTTAACGATGCGGCGGAAGCGAGGATCAGCGAGGAAACCCGCCAGCGAGTTCTGGAGGCCATCGAGGGAATCGGCTACGTGCCGGATGCCCGCGCCCAGGCCCTACGTTCAGGTGATACGAGAACAACCGACTTAAATCATCCCGGACATCCGAAACCCTCATTTTTAGGAAGCCGCCGATGGGGCTGAGCAGGAAGCCCGCGCCTCAGGTTACCATTTGACCCTATATCTCGACTGTGTTGGGCTTGTCCGGGGCAATGGCACGGCATACGGTGCATCTACAGCACGAAAAGTCCTCGGCGTATCCCTACGACACAGGGCACGTGTACTCGCAGCGTGCGCTTTGCGAGCAGGAGAATATCTTTAAGGAGAGAACCATGAAATCGAAAGGCATTCATGTTCGCAGCACCGGCCCGGGGACACGGGCCGCATATCGGACGCGCATGTGGCAGGTTACCACGTGCCTACTGCTGCTGGCGTTTGTCGCCGGGCCAGCCGTAGCTGACGGCGGTGGAGTGCCGCAATGGCCTGCCAACGCGGACTGGCAGCAGTATGTGCCAGGCCCCTCGAGCGACGACGTCAAGGCGGTCGCGATCACGCGCGCCCATGGCGACGTGACGAATCCCGAGGCGCTGCTCGGTGGCGGAGGCACGACGACCCTGACGATGGAGGAAGGCGGCCCGCCGGCCGTCATCGTGCTCGACTACGGACAGAATCACGGCGGCTTTCCATACCTCAATGTCTCGAGCGTGTCGGGATCACCCTCGGTGCGGATCTCGACCAGCGAGGCGCTCCCGTTCCTGAACTCCAGCGAGAATACCTCGCTGGCGCTCGACGCGTCCGCGGGCGATACGAACGTCAAGGTCGAGAACACGAACATCTTCTTCGTCGGCACGGACATCACGATCGACGAGGGTGATGCGGCGGAAACCCGCACCGTCACCGACGTCGGCACCCCGGCGACGACCACGAGCCTGTTCAGTGCTGCCAGTCCCGGCGACACCAACGTCAAGGTGACCAGCGTCGACGGCCTGGCGGTGGGCAACGAGATCGACATCGAGCCGGGCGCCAACCAGGAACACGTCACGATCACCGCCATCGGCACGGCCGGCGTCGCCACCACGGTCTCAGCCCCCAACACGACGACCGGTGTGCTGGCCCCGGACTTCTCCGACGCGAACTGGATCTGGAACACTGAGAACGCCCAGAGCGGCGCGCCGTCGGGCACGATCTACGTGCGCAAAACGTTCGACATCCCGGACGCCTCCGCGGTGACCTCGGCGGTCCTGGGGATCGCCGTGGACGACGAGCACGATACGTATGTCAACGGCACGCTCGTGTCATCGCTCCACGTCAACAACGGTTGGCGCACGTTTAGCGTCGCCGATATCACGCCCGAGCTCGTTGACGGCACCAACGTGATCGCGGTGGCGGCGACCAACGGCGCTGGCGCGGGCAGCATGATTGCCGCCTTCGACATCGACGGCAGCCACAACGTGAGCGACGCCAGCTGGAAGGCGCTGCCCGGCACGCCGGCATCGCCGCCTGCCGGCTGGAACACCGCCGGCTTCGACGACTCCTCGTGGCCCGCGGCCTTCGTGTCCGGCCCGTACGGGATTGGGCCCTGGAACAACAACGTCCAGCCACCGCCCGATCCCACCACCCTCCAGGTGTCGGGCGTGTCCGGCTTCGACGTGGGTGACCAGATCGCGATTGACACCGGCGCCAACCAGGAGACTCGGACGGTTACGGCTGTGAACCCAGGCGGGTTCTTCCAACCAGCCACCCTGATCGTCGACTCGCCGCTCACGATCGTCCATAGCTCGGGTGCTCTGGTGCTCGCCCTGAACAAGCCGGGCACCGGCATCGATTTCACGCCGGCCCTGACCGGTGACCACGACGTCGGCACCACGGTGTCGAGCATCGGCACCGGCATCACCTTCAGCCCCGCCCTGTCGAGCGACCATGCGGCCGGCACGACCGCCACGGGCCTCGGGGCCTACACCAACGACAACGGCCGCCAGATCAACTTCGACGATATCGAGACCCCGGACACCTACACGGGTGGCCTGCGCGGTGGCTTCCGCTTCGAGGCCATCGAGCTGCGCACGCCGGGCACGATCGAGCTGTCGGGCGCCGGCTTGGACTTCGCCGCCTATCGCGCCACGCCGGCCGAGTACCAGGGCTGGTTCATCTCCAGTGATGACGAGCTCAACCGGATGTGGTACGCCGGCGCCTACACGGCCCAGCTGGACATGGTCCCGGTGGGCATCGCCAGCTGCTTCGACAAGCCGGTCATCTTCGACGGCGCCAAGCGAGACCGGGCCATCTGGTCCGGCGACCTGATGGTCAGTGACCCGGTGGCGCTGCTGTCGCTCGGCTCGAACGGGGCCCCGTACGTGTCCGGGTCGGTCGATGCGTTCATGGACATCCAGGCTGCCGACGGCCGCCTGACCAGCGCGGTGGGCTTCCGCGGCTGCGGTGGGTTTGACTACGCGGTGACGTACTCCCACTACTCGGCCATGATCGCGGTCCAGTACTACCGGTACACCGGCGATACGGACTACATCACCGGGCTACTGCCGAACCTCGAGGCCGCCACGGCCTACGGTGCGTCGCGTCTCGACGAGAACGGCCTGATCGTGACCAACGACAACGACTACTGGCAGACGCGCCAGACCGGTGAGGTCACCGAATACAACCTCGCCTACTACGAGCTGCTCCAGGACATGATCTGGCTCGAGAGCCACGTCGGCACCCAGGAGATGGTCGACAAGTACACGGCCGATGCCGCCGCGCTGAAGGATGCGATCAACACGCATCTGTTCAACGAGGAAGCCGGCCTCTACCAGCACACCGACAGCCGGCCCGACGTGTTCCCGCTCGACGCGAACATGAACGCGGTCAAGACCGGTGTGGCGCCGCCTGACAAGGTCCAGTACATCCTCGATTACTTCAAGGCCGCCTGGGTGGAGCACGGGAGCGAGATCTCGCAGCCGCCGCCCAGCATGACCGACCCCTACGGGCACACCATCGAGCCGCTGAACAACACCTGGGAGATGCTCGCCCGGCTGCGCAGCAACGACGCAGAAGGCGCGCTCGAGCTGATGCGGCGGCTGTGGGGCTTGCAGGTCGATCCCAACAGCGGTTACTTCACCAACACGTTCTGGGAGTTCGTCCTGGCGAACGGTCTCCCGAGCCGTGGCTTCGACAGCCTTGCCCATGCCTGGGGCGCCGGCCCGACGCAGGTCCTCACCGAGGCAGTCATCGGCGCCACCTCGGTCGATCCCGGCTACGCGACGTTCCAGGTGAAGCCGCAGCCCGTCGACATCGGGTGGGCCCAGGGCCAGGTTCCGACCGCGTTCGGACCCATGACCGTCAAGTGGGCCCAGAACACCGACACGGCCATGTTCCACCTCGAGGTCACCGCGCCTGCCGGCACCGGCGGCGAGGTCTGGGTCCCGCTGGGCTCGGCTCCCGAGGCGGCCAGCGTCGCGCTGACGCCCGGTGCCACCCTGCTCCGGCGTGACGGCGAGTACGACGTCTACAGCGTCGGCGAAGGGACCTTCGAGTTCCTCACCGTCAACTACGCATCGCTCAAGGACTTGGTCTCCTCGTTCAGCTCGAAGCCAGGTGTGGCGAATGCCCTGAACGTCAAGATCGACGCCGCGGCGGCTGCCTCCGATCCGAACACCCGGGACAACATCCTGAACGCGTTCATCAACGATGTGAATGCCCAGAGCGGCAAGGCGCTCTCCGAGAGCGATGCCGACCTGCTGATCCTTCTCGCTCAGGCGCTGATGTACTGAGGCAACTTTGTCTGGGATTGAGGAGTATAGGAAACAGATCACTACAACGGGAACACAGACAAGAGTTGGAATGGAACGTGCCGACAGTTGATCATCGAGCTGAAGGACAATACCGTCCACACCGCGCTCTTCGCGTTCAAGTAGGCCTCTTCACCTCTGCACGTTTCTGCGGTGGGCGGCGAGCGTTTAAGCGGCGCCGCTCACCGCACTGCAGGGCCGACTTTCTTGAAAGGCTGGCATGTGTCGGAATTCGGGTTAATGTGGGCAGAGGACAAGAACCAGAACGAGCCTGTCCAGGATTAGGAGCGTATTGGCGAGGTAACTTACCGGCCTGGGCGCGCCCAACCAGATGCGTGAATACGTCAAAAGCGGCGCATCCCCGGCATTTGCCTCGAATCCGGTCGAGCCGGGCTACAAGCACGAGCTGTTCCAGCCCCAGCCGGGGGATGGCCTCACCAACTGTGTTCTGAGCCCTTTTGGAGCATGGGCTACAAAGGAGCGCCTTGAGTCATGATCGTCAGAGAGCAAGGAGGGGAATCGTGCCTGAATCCCGGGTAACCAGCCGCGATGTTGCCAAACGTGCAGGGGTATCTCAGACAACGGTTTCGTTCGTACTTAACGATGCGGCGGAAGCGAGGATCAGCG
>CAYFSW010000024.1:0-113387 GCA_964345885.1 uncultured Gemmatimonadota bacterium
ACCGACGTGATCCTGCCGAGCCCGCACTTCGCCGGGATCCACTATACGGGCTCGACGGAAGTCTTCCTGATGCTGTGGCAGAAGATGTCGGAGAACCTGCGGCTCTATAAGAACTACCCGCGGATCGTCGGCGAGACGGGTGGCAAGGACTTCATCGTGGCGCACGCCAGCGCCGACGTCGGGGCGCTGGTCACGGCGATGGTGCGGGGCGCCTTCGAGTACCAGGGGCAGAAGTGCAGCGCCGCGTCGCGGGCTTACATTCCCGAGTCGCTGTGGCCGGAGGTGAAAGAGCAGCTGGTCGAGATGGTGAACAGCATCAAGATGGGCGACCCGCGTGACTTCCGGAACTTCATGTGCGCGGTGATCGACAGGAACGCGTTCGGCAGCATCAGCGAGTACATCGAGGAGGCGAAGGCGTCGGCCGACATGGAGATCCTGGTGGGCGGCGGCTACAACGACAAGAAGGGCTACTTCATCGAGCCCACCATCGTGGTCAGCTCGGACCCGAAGTCGAGGCTGATGTGCGAGGAGATCTTCGGGCCGGTCCTGACGCTCCACGTCTACAAGGACTCGGAGTGGAAGCAGATGCTCGAGCTGTGCGACGTGACGTCGGACTACGCGCTGACCGGTGCCATCTTCGCCGGGGACCGGGCGGCGATCGCCGAGGCCGACGACGCGCTGCGCTACACGGCGGGCAACTACTACATCAACGACAAGCCGACGGGCGCCGTGGTCGGCCAGCAGCCGTTCGGCGGCGGCCGGGCCAGCGGCACGAACGACAAGGCGGGCTCGGCGATCAACCTGATGCGTTGGGTGACGCCGCGGACGATCAAAGAGAACTTCGTGCCGCCGGTGGACTACCGCTATCCGTATATGCAGGGGAAGTGAGTTCAGTGAGCAGTAAGCGGTGAGCAGGAGCCGGCTGCTGAGACTGAGATTCCCACTGCCCACTGCTCACTGCTTGCTTACTACTGAAGCCCATCCCGGAGGCTCCCGTCTCCCGGATGGGCTACTTTATTCTGAAGGTCACACAACCATCCGAGCGGCTACCCCCACTAAGGAGTGAGATGGGGAGGGAAGCGTACTCCGAGATCCCCGATCGCGGGCTGGCGGAAGCGCTGCTGGAGCGCGGGGACGAGAAGGCGTTCCGGGAGCTCTATAGCCGCCACACGCCGCGGCTGTTCCAGTTCGTGCTGCGGCTGCTGAGCGGGGCCGAGGTCGATGCCGAGGACGTGGTCCAGGAGACGTGGCTGCGGGCGGCCCGGCACCTGGGCCGCTTCCGCTGGGAATCGAGCCTCTCGACCTGGCTGAGCGGGATCGGGCTGAACGTCTGCCGCGACCTGTGGCGGAAGCGGAACGGGCGCGACCTGGAGTGGAACGCGTCCGCCGAGCCGCCGGCCCCGGTCGCGCGGTCGGACGAGCGGATCGACCTGGAGCGAGCGATGACGCTGCTGCCTGCCGGGTATCGGACGGTGCTGATCCTCCACGACCTGGAGGGTTTCACGCACGATGAGATCGGCGCGCGGCTGGGGATCGCGGCGGGGACCTCGAAGAGTCAACTCTCCTGCGCCCGCCGAGCGGTGCGGGCAATGCTGAACCCGGAGCCCAGAGGGATGGATGGTGGAGATGGATAAGGACGGACTGAGTCAGGATGAGCGCGAGGCGTTCGATGCGCTTCCACGCGAGCGTATGCCCTCCCGGATTCTGGAGGAGCGGACCGTCCGGGCGCTCAAGAAGCATGGGATCATCCGCTCGCGACCGGTTCTCGCCGGCGCGCGGCTGCCGTGGCTGGCGGCGGGGATCGCGGCGGCGCTGGCGCTCTTCGTGAGCGGCCTGGCGGTGGGGCAGGCGATGGGCGTGCGGCAGACGGCGGACGCCCTGGCCGGGGTCTATACACGACCCACGGATCTCGCCGCGGCGCGGGTGCAGAGCACCGGGTCGGCGCATCGCGAGGCGCTGGCCGATCTGGTGGCGGCGACGGGCAGCGCCGACCCGCGGGAGGTGCGGCAGGCCCGGGAGGTGGCGCTGGCGGCGTTCTGGGCGGCGGCCAACGAGATCGTGCGACTGGCCCCCGACGACCCGGTCGCCCTGCGGATCCTCCAGGAGGCAGAACGCAGCACCAGCGGCCCCGGGGCGGGCGCCGCCGACGACACGACCAACGTGGTCTGGTTCTAGTTCACTGCGATCGAAGCCGATCGTGCCGGATAGGAGTCTAGTCTGATGAGAAAACCAGGAATCGCTGCCGTAACGCTCTGCGCCGGCCTGCTGGTCGGTCTGCCGGCGGACGCGGCCGCTCAGGATGTCGTGCCGAGGCGCGGAGTGCCACTGGCACAGGCTTGCCCGGAAGGCCAGGTCGTGCGGGGTGACCTCGGGATCAGCGGCCTCGAGTGTAACTGCAGCTATTACGTCCGCGAGCGCGGCGAGAGGGCCTGGCGGTTCCGCTCCGAGCCGGTGATCCTCGGGGTCAGCGAGGGCGGCCCCGCGGATGGGAAGCTCAGAGAAGCTGACGCGATCAACGCGATCGACGGCCTGCTGATCACGACCGCCGAAGCGGGACGGCGCTATGCTAATGTGCAGCCCGGCGAGACGGTGACGCTGACGGTGCGGCGTGGTGAGCGCTTGGCGCAGATCCGGATCGATGTGGGCCGTCAGTGCGAGAGCATGGTGGAGGAAGGGGAGGACTGGCACGTGCTGATCGAACCGACCGAGGTGGTCGTGGCGCCCGAGCCGGAGATCGCCGTTGCACTGGAGCCCGAGCCGCTTGTGGCCGTCGAACCCGAGCTGGTCGTCGGCGTTGAATTGGACACCGCGGTGCTTGTGGCGATCGAGCCGGAGATGCTCGTCAAAGCGGAGCCCCTGGTACTCGTGGCGCCCCACATCGACATCAGGACGCGGCCCGTCTTCCCGGGCGGTTGGTTCGGCTTCGGCATCAGCTGCAACTGCTCCGTCCACCGGGGCGAATCGGGTAGGCCGCCGGTCTGGAGGTTCAAGGAACCGCCCGAGGTCTTCTCGGTTGAGCCGGGCAGTCCGGCGGATCGTGCCGGACTAAAGCGAGGCGACGTGCTGGTCGAGATCGACGGCGTCTCGCTCACCGACGACGAGGGCGGCCGTCGCTTCGGCGCTGTCAGGCCCGGCCAGACCGTGACGTTCAAGTACCGCCGCGGCGCCGCCGTCAGCGAGGTCACCCTCACGGCCTCCCAGCGTGCCGAGGCTCCGCCTCAGCCGGTGCCCGATTCGGCGATCGAAGACGTCGTCCGGCACCTGCAGGAAACGCAGGAACAGCAACGGGCGATCATGGAGCACATGCTCGTGCAAACCGACAGCTCGCGCCGGGCACGTGAGCAACTGCTCACGGAAACCATGGCTCGCCAGATGGAGCTTCAGGCGCTAAGCCAGGCGCAGCGCCAGCAGATGCTGGAGACCCTGGCGGCGGAACAGGCGCGTGTACGGGCGGAACAGGAGCGGGCGCTGGCCGAGTTGATGGCCCGACAAGCACAGCAACAGGATCGGGCTCGGCGCGAACTCGGGCTCCAGCTGCAGGAGCTGGCGCAGCGATTTGACCCGGCGCACGAGGTTCCCGTTCCCGATCAGCTGCGCTTCACGGGTACCGTCGGTGATGTGAGCGTGGAGGTGCGGGGCGGCCCCACGGTGATCGCGACGGTGATCGAAGAGGGGAACGAGATCGTGATCGTGACCCGGGACGCCCGTATCACGATCAAGAGGTCGAAGCAGTAGCAGGAGACGAGCCAGTCGTCTCGCTACTGAGACGACTGGGCTCGTAGTCCTTCGCAAATCGCCGCGGATCCAGTATGTGATTGTCCCTTCCTCGTCAGTTACTCTTCGAGTCGCGCACTTAGCCCCAAGAGGCGCGAGGCACCAATCTAAACGAAGCGAACGCCCGCGGCCGCCGTCGCGCGGACCGTGACCCTGTCGCGAAGCTGGGCCCGCCCGATGCCGGGGTCCAGCCCTCCGCTGGCGCGGTACGACAGGGCCGGGCATATTATTTGGCAAGAACAAACCGGCGTTTATGTGGGAGGAGGCCTGCGATGCAGCAGTGTCCGATGTGCGGGGATAAAGCCGCCGAGGCGCGTTATTACCGGCTGAACCGACTGACCGAGACGATCGAGCATCTGTGCCGCCCCTGCTGGCTCGCATTGCGGAAGGCCGAGACGGACGAGTGGGAGTACTTCCGTGGCGCTGCCAAGCTCCTCTTCTACTACACGGTGTTGCCGGTGGTGATCACAGCGCTCGTCGTCTGGGTGTTCGCGGTGATCTTGTTTTGAAGACTTGTAGACAATGTGACGCGGTCATTCCAGACCACGCCCCTCGCTGCCCACACTGCCGGGCGGCTCATCCGCGTGGCAGCTGGGCGTTCCAAGCGTTCCTGATCGTCGTGGTGACGGCCACGGCGCTGGCGGCGCTGCTGTTGGGCTGACCGGGTCCGGCGGCTAAAAGGGTGCAGGCCCCTTCGGTTTCTTGTAGCGAGGGCTTGCCTGATCGAGGAAACGCTGTAACTCGGAGTCGCTGAACTCGTACGGGTCCTGGCTGTGCTTGTGAGCGGGGAGGGGAACGACCTGCTCGGCGCCCTGCTCAGCGTGGACGGGGCGGAACACCAGCTCGGAGCGGCCGTGCTCGCGCTCGACAATCCAGGGTTGACCCGAGCGGTCGGTAAACTTTCGAGCCATACCCTAAACTTGGAACCGCGAAGCGAGAGAGACAAGAGGTGCGACAGGTGGCGGAGGAAAGAGAATTCACCGACAAGACGGGACGACGCTGGCGCGTGTCGTACGCGGAGGGTGGTGCGCGCGGCATGCTGACCATGAGTAACATCGTGTTCGAGGCGCTGGACGGCGATGAAGGGAGCGAGCAGCGATATCTGACGGTCCACCCGGGCTATCTCGAGAGCGTCGATGATCATCAGCTGGAGATCGCCCTATCCCAGGCGCAGAGGGTCGACCCGCCCTGGTGAGTATCGCTCGTCTTTGAATCGAACGGGGTGGTGAGGGCATATGGGGTCACCAAATAACGGCGAGTCGGACCGCGTGGATCCCCAGTTCCAGATGTTCGACGAGTCGCCCAACGAGAACGAGATCGGCTCGGTCCCCCACGAGGGCGAGAACTGGACCGTCGTTCTTCAGACTCGTGAGTGCGCCGACCGCCTGTTTCGCGGCAGGTTCCTGTTCCGTTCCCAAGGACGGGAGTGTCGAACGACCGATCTCTTCATCGAGGCCACCTACGAAGAGGTGCTGGAGCGAGCCACGAACTTCGAGAAACACCTGCTCGCCGACCTCCTACGGTCACTCCTCTGAAACCCGTAAAATATTGATAGACAGTGAGATACGGCGCTCGATCCGATAAGATACATCGGGGCCTGCCGCGGGCGACCATTCTGCTTCTGCTCGCCGCCACCGCTTGCCAGCCGCCCTCGGGGACCGGGGTGGTCGGCGGTCCGCGGGAGGGTGCGCCGCGTCCCGAGCCGCCGCCGGCCGAGCCGTCGCGGCGGGAGCCATCGGGGAGAGAGCCGTCGCGGCGCGAGGCCGGGAGCGCGGCGCTGGAGCCGGTGGGTGCCGGTGTACCGGAGGTCGCTCGCGCGTTGGAGGCGGATCGTGCGAGCCTGTTGGCGGCGTTGGAGCAGAGCCTGACGTGGTTCGAGAAGCCGTCGAGCCGTGATTACTACCCGGTGGCCGGCGTAACGCACGAGCGTGCCTGGGCCAGCGTCTACGCATTCCGCGAGCTACTGTTGCACGCGACGGACGCGATCGAACTGGCGCGCTGGCTCCACGATGAGTTCGAGCTGTACGAGAGCGTTGGAGTCGACGGGCGCGGCACGGTTGTGTTCACCGGCTACTACTCGCCGGCGTTCGCGGGTTCGCTGTCGCGCAGCGAGGAGTATCGGTATCCGCTGTATCGGCGGCCCGATGACTTGGTAAGCGACTCGGAGACGGGAGAGACGATGGGGCAGCGCGTGGGTAATCGCATCGTGCCGTATCCGACGCGCGGCGAGATCGAGCGGTCGGGGATGCTGGCGGGTGGCGAACTGGTGTGGCTTAGAGATCGGTTCGAAGCGTACATCGTCCACGTGCAGGGCTCGGCTGCGATCACGCTACCCGACGGATCGGTCTTTCGCGTCGGCTACGATGGGAACAACGGGCGTGACTACGTGAGCGTGGCCCGGGCGCTGGTGGATGACGGGAAGCTGGCGGAGGACGAGCTGAGCCTGGAGGAAGTACGCGCCTACTTCTACGCACATCCCGAGGACCTCGATCAGTACCTGCATCGCAATCCGCGTTTCGTTTTCTTCCGACAGGACGACGCGGGTGACTGGCCGGTCGGATCTTTGGGTGTGAAAGTGACTCCACTTCGTACGCTGGCCACCGACAAGGAAGTATACCCGGCGGGAGGTGTCGTCCTGGTCGTCACCCAAACGTGGGATGAGTCGGGTCGAATGCGCCGCTTCGAGCAGATCATGCTGGATCAGGACACGGGCGGCGCGATCCGGACGGCGGGCCGCGCGGATATCTATTACGGCGTCGGTCTAGACGCGGAGGCACTGGCGGGTAACCAGTACGCTGAGGGGCGGCTCTACTATCTGTTCTTGAAGCCCGAGCGGGTAGCAGAGTGGTCGCCCGGTCTGGACTTTTGAGAGAGCCGCCGCGAGACTGAACGATCGGGTGCTAAAATCGCAGAGCCGGAACGAGAACGGAGCGAAGTGAGCCGACCGATCGACGTTGGACTGCTCGGTGCCACAGGTACCGTGGGGACGTGGCTGGCCAGCATGCTGCAGGGCCACCCATGGTTCAGGCTCGCCGAGGTCGGGGCATCGCCGGGCTCGGTGGGCCGGGCCTACGGCGAGGCGGCGGCGCTCGAGGACCTGCCGCGAGGGGCGGTGCCGGGCGCTGTGAGCGCCCTGACCCTCAAACCGTTGAGCGACGGATGGAAGTCGCCTCTCCTGCTCTCCGCCCTCCCAAGCCGTGAGGCGGGTCCGGTGGAGGAGGAGCTGGCCGGTCGCGGCCACGTCGTGGTCAGCAACGCTGCCAGTCACCGCATGGACCCGGATGTCCCGCTCATCATCCCGGAGGTTAACCCGGACCACATCGATCTGGTGGCTCGGCAGGAGCGCTGGGCGGGCACGATAGTCACGAACCCGAATTGTTCGGTGATCGGTCTCGCTCTGGCTTTGGCGCCGCTCCACCGAACCTTCGGGCTGCAGGCCGTGTCGGTGGTCACGCTGCAGGCGCTCTCGGGAGCGGGGCGACCCGGGCCGTCGGCGGCCGACATGCTGGACAACGTTTTGCCCCACATCGCGGGTGAGGAGGAGAAGCTGGAGGGCGAACCGCAGAAGATCCTCGGCACGCTGGAGGATGGCCGGGTGCGGCCCGCCGCGTTCCCGGTGAGCGCGCAGACGCACCGTGTGCCGGTGGCGCACGGGCATCTGCTCGCCGTGTCGGTGAAGTTTGAGGAGCAAGCTGGTCCGGATGATGTGGTGGCCGCGTTGTCGGGTTTCAAGGGCGCGGTGCTCGACGAGCGGCTACCGTCGGCGCCGGACAGAACGATTGAGGTAGTCGAGGACCCGACGCGACCGCAGCCGCGCCTGGACCGTGATCGCGGCGGCGGCATGACGGTGACGGTGGGTCGTGTTCGCCCGTGTGAGACTTTCGATGTGAAGTTCTCTGCCTTGGTTCACAACCTGGTCCGTGGTGCAGCCGGTGCTGCGCTACTCAACGCCGAGCTCTGCCACATCTCCGGCTGCACGGCCGGGGCGCGGGCCCGATGATCGTCTACAAGTTCGGTGGCACCTCGTTGGCCGATGCCCAGCGCATCCGCCACGCGGCCGGACTGGTCAAGGATTGCCCTGGCCCGCGTGTCGTCGTCGTCTCAGCGTTGGCGGGCGTCACCGATGAGCTGGTGGCGCTGGCCGATCGGGCGGGGGCGGGAAGCAGCGTTGCGGCCGACTGGGCGCGCCAGACCGAGGCGCTCTGGGTGCGTCATGAGGAGACGGCCTCCGGAATCGTCGGGACGGCCCCCGCGCGGGCGGCGTTGATGGGAGGGATCGACGAGGTCTTCTCGCGCCTGCAGGCCGCGCTCGAGACCGCCGCGGTGGCGACCGAGGTCGCGGACCGGCAGCGGGCTCTGGATGAGGTCAGCGCGGTCGGCGAGGACCTGTCGGCCCGGCTCATGGCGGCGGCCCTGGCGCAGGCCGGGCTGGACGCCGAGGTCGTCGACGCCCGCTCGGTGGTCCGCACCGACGATCGGTTTGGCGGCGCCGTGCCGGAAGACGAGGAGACGGCGCGGCTGATCGCTGAGGTGTTGGGCCCGCACCTCGAGGCCGGTCGCGTCCCGGTCCTCCAGGGTTTCGTGGGCGCCACCGCGGACGGCACGACGACGACCCTGGGGCGCGGCGGATCCGATTTCACCGCGGCGATCATCGGTGCCGCGCTGGGTGCCGAGGAGGTCGGGATCTGGACCGACGTGGACGGTGTGCTGTCGGCGGAGCCCGGGCAGGTGGACGCCGCCCGGGTGCTGGGCGAGCTGGGTTATGAGGAGGCGGTCGAGCTGGCCTACTTCGGCGCCAAGGTGATCCACCCCGCGGCCGCGAAGCACGCCGCCGCCGGTGACGTTTCGCTCCGCGTCCGCAATGCGGGGCGGCCGGAATCGGAGGGGACGCTCATCCGTCACGACGTCCGGCGCGTCGCCGGGGTCGCCGCGGTGGCGTACAAGCCCTCGGTGACCCTGGTCAAGGTGCGCTCGCGCCCCATGTTCATGGCGTACGGCTTTCTGGCGCGGGTTTTCGATGTCCTAGCCCGGCACCGGCTGCCGGTGGACCTGGTGGCCACGTCGCATACGTCCACGGCGTTCACCCTGGACGATAGCGCCGGGATGGGCGCTGCGGCGGAGGAGCTGGGCCGCTTCGCCGAGGTCGAGGTGATCCCGGACCTGGCAACTGTGAGCGTCGTGGGGCATGGATTACTGCAACGTCCGGGGATCACCGCCGGTGTCTTCTCGTCGCTCGGTGGGACGCCTGTGCACCTGATCTCGCAAGCATCTGATGTTTGCCTCAGCTTCCTGGTCGCGGCGGACGAGGCGCCTGCCGTGGTGCGGCGACTGCACGCCGAGCTCATCGAATCGGCTCCCAGTGCCGGAGGAATGGGATGAAGGTCGCGCTGATCGGCTACGGACGCATGGGCCGCGCGGTGGAGCAGGCGGCGGCTGCGCGCGGCCACGAGGTCGTCGCGCGGATCGACCTGGACGGTAACCTCGAGGGTCGCGGGATCACGACGGAGAGTCTGAACGGCGCCGAGGTGGCCGTCGAGTTCAGCGTGCCGGAGGCCGCGCCGGCCAATGTCGCGGCGTTGGCGGCTTGTGGGGCCGACACGGTCAGCGGCACGACGGGCTGGTACGATCGCCTGGACGAGGTCCGGTCCGCCGTGGAGCGTGCGGGCTCGGGCCTCATATACGCGCCCAACTTCTCCCTCGGTATGCAGCTCTTCTTCAGGCTGGCGCGGCTGGCAGGCCGGCTCTCAGACGGCCTGGAAGGGTACGATGCCTACGTCGTCGAGGCGCATCACCGGCACAAGAAGGACCATCCCAGCGGGACGGCCCGGCGGCTGGCCGAGATCCTTCTGGCCGAGCTCTCCGGCAAGGAACGCTGGGAGCTGGGGCCGCCCGAGGGGCCGGTCGATCCCGGGGCGCTCCAGGTGACGGCGATCCGAGCCGGCGAGATCCCGGGGACCCACACCGTAGGGCTGGACGGGCCCGACGACTCTATCGTAGTTCGCCATGAGGCCCGGGGGCGGGCCGGTTTCGCGCGGGGCGCCGTGGCCGCGGCCGAGTGGGTCCGCGGGCGCTCCGGAATCTTCACACTCGAAGAAATGCTGGAAGAGACATGGAGCTGAGTCGGTTTCGCGGGACGGGAGTGGCGCTGGTCACGCCGTTCCGAGAGGATGGATCCGTCGATCACGAGGTTTTCGCACGCCATGTGGAGGCCCAGATCGAGGGCGGTGTCGAGTTCCTGGTGCCCTGCGGCACCACCGGTGAAGGCGCCACCCTGGCACCCGAGGAGCAAGCTCGCGTGATCGCGGCGACGGTAGAGATCGCCGCCGGCCGCGCGGCGGTCATGGCCGGCGCCGGGACCAACGACACGCGCGCCAATGTGGCCCTCGCCCGGGGTGCCGAGCAGGCCGGGGCGGACGCGATTCTCGCGGTAAGCCCTTACTACAACAAGCCCACGCCCGCCGGTCTCGAGGCCCACTACAGGGCGCTGGCCGAGGCCGTGGGCCTGCCGATCTTCGTCTACAACGTGCCGGGCCGGACGGCCTCGAATATCAAGGCCGGAACCCTGCTGCGCTTGGCGGAGATCGAGGGGGTTGCCGGGGTGAAGGAGGCCTCGGGGGACATCGAGCAGGTGATGGCCATCATCGAGAATCGGCCCGCCGACTTCCTCGTCCTCTCGGGCGACGACGCCCTCACCCTCCCCATGATCGCGGCAGGCGCCGACGGCGTGATTTCGGTCGTGGCCAACGAGGCCCCTGACCTCATGTCCGACATGGTCCGGGCGGCCCTGGCGGGCGATGCCCCGCGAGCCCGCGAGCTGCACTACAGGCTGTTCCCGCTCATGCAGGCCAACTTCGTCGAGACCAACCCGATACCGGTCAAGACGGCGCTGGAGATGATGGGCCGGATGCCGGCTCGGTTCCGGCTACCCCTTGTCCCGCTTGCGCAGGAAAGCGCAGCGACGTTGCGCGGTGCCCTGCAAAAGGCCGGGCTGCTGGGATGAGCGAGTTCGCCGAGCTCCGGGCCGAGATAGAGCGCTGGGCCGCCCAGGACGCCCCGGCAGATCTCGGGGCCGCACGAGACGCCGTGCGCCGCCTGCTGGCCGCTCTCGATAGGGGTGCCCTGCGGGCAGCCGAGCCGGGCCCCGACGGCTGGCACGCCGTGGAGTGGGTCAAGGCCGGCATCCTACTCGCCTTCCGGATCGGCGAGACGGCCCGTTATTCGGGGCCGCCGCCCGAGTACTTCGAGCGGGACACGCTGCCGCTCAAAGAGACCGATGGGGCCGCTGCCAACATTCGGATCGTGCCCGGTGGCACGACCGTGCGCGCCGGAGCATACCTCGCCCCCGGGGTCGTGATTATGCCGCCGGCATATATCAACGCGGGCGCCTACGTGGGAGAGGGGACCATGATCGACTCCCACGCCCTGGTGGGCTCCTGCGCCCAGATCGGTGCACGGGTTCACCTCAGCGCCGGCGCCCAGATCGGCGGTGTCCTGGAGCCCATCAGGCTCCGACCCGTCGTCGTCGAGGACGAGGTCGTGATCGGTGGCAACGCCGGTGTCTTTGAGGGGACGCTCGTCGGCCGCAGGGCGGTCGTCGCTGCCGGGGTCAACCTGACGGCCTCCACGCCGCTCTTCGACCTGGTCCGGGACCAGGTCTACCGCGCCGCGGCGGACCGGCCCCTCACCGTCCCGGAGGGCGCCGTGGTCGTGCCGGGCTCGCGGAGCGCCTCAGGCACCCTGGCCGAGGCCCACGGCCTGCAGATCTATGCGCCGCTCATCGTCAAGTACCGCGACGAGAGGACCGACTCGGCGACGGCCCTCGAAGGGGCGCTGCGCTGAGAGCGCGACAGGGTGTCCAGGGAGCTGTCCGTGGGGGGCGGGAGGTTCCACGTGGCACGGTTGGGAATTCGGGAATTGGGGATTCGGGGATTTGGGATTTGGGGATTGGGGAACTCGAGTGAGGAATCCGTGGAATCCGTGGTATGGGGGAGGGGGGGAGTGGGGGAGTGTACTTGCGTGGCGGCGGGGTGTGCAATACGGTGGGCTAGCGGACAGTGACGAGGCGACCGCCGGCCAATTGAGGTTGAGAGCCTAGAACGAACGATCGATCGGTCGAGCGCCCCGGCGGAACGGGGCTCTCCTTTCCGAACTGCCTGACAGAGGACTCGATGAACTCGATGAACATAGAGATCGAAGCCGGCAGACCGTCTACTATCGACACACCTCTGCTCGTCCTGCCATGGTGTCAGGGTCGGGACGGCGAGGCGGAGCGGCCGGCGGCGGAGCTCGACCCGCTGGACGAGCTGCTCGGGCTGACGCTGACCCGGGTGGTGACCGGGGGTGATTTCGGCGCGCGTCAGGGCGAGCTGTTGCTGCTGTACCGAGTCAAGGACAGAGGTCCGGATCGGGTCTTGCTGGTGGGGGTGGGGGGTCGGCCCGATCTGACGCCGGAGCGTCTGAGGCAGGCGGGCGGCCAGGCGGCGCGGCGAGCGTCGGAGGCTGGGGTCACGGAGATGGCGGTGTCCGTGGCGGCGGACTGGCTGGGCGGTGCCATGGACTTGGAGGCGGGGTCCCGGGCGCTGGTGGAAGGGGCGGTGTTGGGCAGCTGGCGGTTCGAGGAGCTGCGTAGCGAGCCGGCGGAGGAGGACCGCGGACCGGCCTTGAGTTCGATGACCGTACTGGTTCCGAACGCGCAGTCGAAGCGGCTGGCGAAGCGGGGCGCCCATTTCGGCCGGGTCGTCGCCGGTGCACAGAACTACGCGCGCGACCTGGCGATTCGGCCGGCCAACATAGTGAACCCGCGGTACCTGGCCGGCGAAGCTCGCCGTCTGGGCGAGGAATTGGGGCTGAAGGTCACGGTTCTGGATCGGGCGGCGATCAAAGCGGACGGCATGAACGCGCTGCTGGCAGTGGCCGCAGGCAGTGACGAGGAGCCGCGCTTCATCGCCCTGGAGTACTGTCCGCTGAAGGGTCAGCGGCCGCTGGCCCTGGTGGGGAAGGGCGTCACCTTCGACGCTGGCGGCCTCTCGCTGAAGACGCCGCAGGGCATGGAGACGATGAAGGGCGACATGTCGGGTGCGGCGGCGGTGCTGGGCGCACTGCGAGCTGTGGCGGAGCTCGAGTTGCAGGCGAACGTGGTCGGTCTGATCCCGGCCGTCGAGAACCTGCCATCGGGTCACGCGATGCGTCCCGGCGACGTCATCGGCTCGCGGTCGCGCAAGACGATCGAGGTCTTGAACACGGACGCCGAGGGGCGCCTGATCTTGGCCGACGCGCTCAACTACGCTGCACGCTTCGAGCCGCAAGCGTTGATCGACATCGCCACGCTGACCGGGGCCTGCGTGGTCGCCCTCGGACACCACGCGATCGGGCTCTTGGGCAGCGACCAGGAGCTGGTCGATGAGATCCGGGTCGCTGCCGATCGCTGCGGCGAGCGAGTCTGGCAGCTCCCGCTGTGGGACGAGTACCGGGAGCAGATGAAGTCCGAGGTCGCCGACATCAAGAACACCGGCGGTCGGCCCGCCGGCACCATCACGGCCGGCATCTTCCTGCGGGAGTTTGTGGGCTCGGTGCCGTGGGCCCACCTGGACATTGCCGGAACGGCGTGGGCCGAGAAGGCCGGCGCCTATCAGCCCGCGGGGCCCACCGGCGTGGGCGTTCGCCTGTTCACAGAGTGGGTGCGAGGCCGGGCCGGCTGACCATGGCCGCCAGCGGTAGGGTGCGGCCAGAGCCCCTCGCTTCATTGGCGCGCGGTCCAGGGCTGCGATCTGGAAGGGCAGCGGCGCGCCAAATGTCCGCTCCGGGGCTCTGGCCGCACCCGACCACCATCGCGACATGAACCAACAGCCGCACCGTGGCCGAACACCAGTCGCCGCCGCCCCCTGCCTGACCGCGCTGTTCGATCTCGCCCGGCTCAGTGTGGCCGCTGGCGGGTGCCGGCGGTGTGAGAGGGAGGGCGCGGCGATGGGCCACGAGCGGACATTTGGAGCGCGGTGGCCCCGTGCCGATCACAGCCCTAAGCCGCGCGAGATGAAGCGAGGGCCCGGCGCCGCAAGGGGGAGCCTGTTCGCTGTCGCCGCGGGCCTGACCATGCTGTGCGGCCTCGCCCTGGCGCTACCGGGTCCGGCCGCCGCTCAGGACCCGGAGCGGGCTGGCCCGCCCCGCGAGGCGCAGGAAGCCGACTCCACGGCGGCCGACACGACCCCCGCGCCTGCCTTTCCCCTGTTTCCCGACCCCGCCTCGCAAACGCCTGGCGTCGCGCAGGATTGGGAGATGATGGACCTGCTGTCGACGGGCGCCTTGAGCTTCGCCGACCTGTTCGAGTTTACGCCGTTTCTCGACCCGCTGCGCGCCGGTTTCTTGGAGGGACCGCAAGCGGCGATCTTCGCCGGCGGCGGAGGCGGCAGCTTCGCTTACACCCTGGACGGCTACGAGATCGTGCCGTTCACGGGCGGTGCCCTCGATCTCCACCTGATCCCGCTGGTCGAGCTGCAGCGGTTGGCGTTGGTCCGCGAGCCCGGCGGCTACCGGGCCCACTCACAGACGTACCGGAACCCCCGGCGCGAGCCGTACTCGCGTATCGAGGCGGGCAACGGTGATCGCGAGACGAACCTGCTGCGCGGGTTTCTGTCTTCGGGTATTGGTCGCGCGCGAGTCGCCTTCGGTTATGATCGGATCGACACAGACGGTTTCATCGATAACGGGGATTCGAACCGCGATGTGGTTTTCGCCAACCTCGCTTACCCGCTCCCATGGGGCGTTTGGGGTCAGCTCGAGGTCCGAAGCATGTCGGCGGATCGAGACCGGTTCCCGAACCCGAAGCGTACCGACTGGATCCTGCGGCTGAGGCGGCCGATCGGGGATAGCTGGCACACCGACCTAGTGGCGGGCCATGCCAGCGCCAACGACAGCGCCGGGGGCACGCTCAGGGAGTTCGCGGCGAGCCAGGTGGCATTCCGCACCGCGTACACGTCGTCGATCTGGCGGACCCAGTTGACGCTGCGCGCCTGGGACGGTGACGGGGTACCGACCTTCGAGCCCGAGGCGTCCTTCGAGCTGCGGGCCGGGCCCGCCGTGCTCTACGCCAGTGGGCGTTACGAGAAGTGGGACGACTTCAGCGCCGCCTCGGGATACGCGGGGTTGGAGCTCAGCCTGCCGCTCAACGTTCGCCTGCTCGCCGAGGCCGAGGAGGGTGATCGAGGTCTCTTCGGCGAGTCGCGGCGGCCGCGCTATGAGTTCACCCGCTGGACGGCAGGCGGTGAGCTGACGCTCTGGAGCTGGACCGTCGGTGCGCGGGGCGGCAGCTGGCGGACCGAGCCGTCGCCGGCCCTGGGGCCGCCGGCCGACAGCGCGGCCGCACTGCCCGGAGGGACGGTGGGCGTGATCGAGGCCTGGGCCCGGGGTCGGCTGTTCAGGCTCTTCGGCGGCGAAGTAAGCGTCGGGGGTTGGTATCGTAACCGCGAGGCGGGCGACTTCTACTATTGGCCGCAAGAGTCCTTCCGCGGCGACGCTCTGTACTATGTGCTGGCGCTGCAAGATCAGCTGGAGGTGTGGCTCAAAGTCTTGGGCGGCAGACGGGGTGCGACCCGCGTTCCGGACCCGATCCTCAACGAAGGTTGGGTCACCACGGCGCCGGAGGACTGGTTCCGCGCGGAGGCGGTGGTGAGGATCAAAGACTTCTTTCTCTTCTACAACTACGAGTACTTCATCGGCGCCGGTGATTTTGCCCAAGATATCCCCGGACTGATTCTGCCGCAGACCCGGATCCACTTCGGAGTCAAATGGGAGTTCTGGAACTGAGGCCTTGGTCGCCTGCGCCCGCTATTTGGATCGCAATATCCACTAAACGACGTCCAGTCGCCGATTCTCAAGGATTATTCAAGTGTCAGGTCTCAATCTCCGACACCCAACGGGACGATGATCTCTCGCCTGCATCCTCGACCGCTGGATATCGGGACCTGATACCTGCCACGTGACCAGACCTTGACCATCTGGTCAATGAATGTCGGATAATGGATATTGAGATGGATTCGATGTTAGAAGCGGCCCGTGTATGGGAGGGATGCTCATGATCCGCAGCATGACGGGGTTCGGTGAGGCCCAGAAGGAGAGCGCGATCGGGATCGTGAGCGTTCAGATCCGCACGCTGAACCATCGGCACTTCCATACACACTTTCGCCTGCCCAGCGGCGCCGAGCGCTGGGAGACCGAGATCACCCAGATTCTCCGTAGGAGTATCTCGCGCGGGTCGGTGCACTACCGGCTGGCCTTCCGGCCAGGGCCTGGGGTCGTGCACCCCGTTCAAATCGATCACGATCGGCTGGCCGCCTACCTCGCCGCTTTGCACGACATCAAGGAGCGTCACCAGCTTGTCGGCGACGTGGATGTCGGTCTGGTTACGCGATTCGGAGACATCTTCACATCGCCGCCCGACGAGCTCGAGCTGTTGCCCTTCGAGGAGGTCGCGCAGGCGACGCGAGACGCGCTGACCATGGTGGCGGAGATGCGTGAGCGAGAAGGTGGAGCGCTGGCAGCCGACTTGCGGGAGTCGCTGGGCGCGATGGTCGAGGCCCTCGATGCGATTGCGACCCGAGCCCCGCAGAGGTTGGTCGAGGAGCGCGATCGGTTGCGAGCGGCGGTGGCCGAGCTGAGCGGCGAAGCGCAGGTCGACGAGGAACGGCTGGCGCGGGAGATCGCCTACCTGGCCGAGCGCTGGGACATTAACGAGGAGGTCGTGCGACTGCGCTCGCACATGGCTCAGTTCGAGGCGCTACTGGACGACGGTGGCTCGGAGCCGGCGGGTAAACGGCTGGGTTTCTGGGTCCAGGAGATGCACAGGGAGGCGAACACGATCGGCTCGAAAGCCAACGACGCGGAGATCGCGCGGCTGGCCGTGGAGATCAAAACGGCGATTGAGAAGCTGCGCGAGCAGGTCGAGAACGTCGAATGAAGAGGAGCTTCGCGCTGGCGATCTGCGCTCCGTCCGGTACAGGCAAGACGACCGTGGCGTCCGCGCTGATCGAGAAGTCAGACAACTTCGTCTTCTCGGTGTCTGCCACGACGCGAGCGATTCGCTCTGGCGAGCATGAGGGGATCGACTATCACTTCGTCGGGCGCGACCAGTTCGATACGATGATTCGGAACGGCGAGCTGCTCGAGTGGGCCGAGGTGCACGGCGAACTTTACGGGACGCCGCGGGCGAATCTCGAGGAGGCGAAACGGCAGGGTCGCCTGCTGATCCTCGACATCGACGTTCAGGGTGCGCGTCAGGTGATTGAGGCGCTGTCCGACGCGGTCACGATCTTCCTGCTGCCGCCCTCGTTCGAGGTCCTGATGGAACGGCTGCGGCAGCGGAGTAGCGAGGACGAGGCGCGGCTGCGCCGTCGGCTCGAGACGGCGAAGAACGAGCTCAAGTGCATCGACGAGTTTCAGTACGTCGTGATCAACGACCGGCTGGATGACGCAGTCGAGCAGATCCGGACGATCGTCGGGGGCGAGCGCCAGCGGCTCAGCCGGCGGAGTGCCGAAATCGCGGAGCTGCGCCGTGAGCTGCAGGAGGGGCTGGAGCGGGAGTGCCCTTGAGCGGGCCCTTCCAAGGGACGTGTCGAGCGAGTAAGTTTGTCCGTTCGCACATGACCTAACCGTCTAGAGGCAACGAACTGCATGAAGGTTTTCAGCCCGAACGAGATCGCTGAAACGGCCGCCGGCAACAAGTATCTGGGTGTGCTCGTGGCGGCCCGCTATGCTCGCGAGATCAACGCCCTCCGAATCGCTGACTCCCCGTACGGGCCGGAGAAGCTGACGACCCGGGCCCTCAAGGAGCTTACGGGCGGGTCGATCGAGTTCCGTCTAGTAAAGCGGCGCCGCGCGGCGCCGTGAGCCAAGCCGATGCGCCCGTTCCACGACAAGCGGGTGCTGGTCGGCGTATCCGGTGGGATCGCCGCCTACAAGACGGCGGAGCTGGTGCGCCAACTACTCCAGGCGGGCTCTGACGTACAAGTCATCCTGACAAGCAGCGGAGCGCGGTTCGTCGGACCCACGACGTTCGAGGGTCTGACGGGTCGGCCCGTTTTGCAGTCGCTTTGGGACGGTTCGCTGCAGCATATCGATCTGGGGCGCTGGGCGGACGCCATCGTCGTCGCCCCGGCCACCGCCAACTTGCTGGCGAAGCTGGCGGCGGGGATCGCCGACGACTTGCTCACCACGACCCTTCTGGCCGCACCGCGCCGAGCGCTGCTCGCCCCGGCGATGAACGTCCGCATGTTCGAGCACCCGGCGACGCAGGCCAATCTGGAGACGCTGCGCGACTACGGGCACGAGCTGGTGGGGCCGGCGTTCGGCGAGCTGGCCGAGGGTGAGGAGGGCTGGGGGCGGATGGTCGAGCCCGATGTCATCTTTGCCTACGTGGGCAGGGCGCTCGAGGGTGAGAGCAGCTGGCGCGACAAGCGTGTCGTGGTCACCTCGGGCCCGACTTGGGAGCCGGTCGACTCGGTTCGCTTCATCGGCAACCGTTCTTCGGGCCGCATGGGTCATGCGATCGCTGCCGCTGCCTGGCGACGCGGCGCCGACGTCGTCCTGATCACCGGGCCCTCTCACGTCCCGGCGCCGCCCGAGATCGCCGACGTGCGGACGGTCGAGACGGCGGAGCAGATGGGGGCCGCGCTGAACGAGGCGCTTACCGATGCTTCGGCGGTTTTCATGGCTGCGGCGGTGGCCGACTTCAAGCCGGCCGCACCACAGGAGGGCAAGATCCGGCGCGCCAGCGGCCTCGAGTCCATCGCCGTCGAGCCCTGTCCCGATCTCCTGGCCACGGCCGGCCGGGTCGCGCCCGACGATTGCCTGCTTGTTGCGTTCGCCGTCGAACTTGGCGAAGCTGGGGTTGATTCGGCGCGCCGCAAGCTGGAGGACAAGGGCGCCCACCTTATCGTCCTCAACGACCCCAGCGAGCCGGGCGCCGGGTTCGAGGTCGAGACGAACCGCGTGACGATCATCGACAAATCGGGAGCTGCGGAAACGCTGCCCCAGATGCTGAAGGCGGAAGTAGCCGACGAGATCCTCGACCGAGCGGAGAGACTCCTGCCGGGTGACTGAGCGAGCGACAAGGCGCGAGCTTCTGGCCCGCTATCTGAGACAGAGAGCCGAACTGGGACAGCGCGAGCTGTACCTCGAGAGCTGCACGAATGCCGAGCTGCTCCAACGTCTGCGCGCGCCAGCGGCGGGCGGCGTGGCCCGGGACGCGGGCGTGATCGGAGTCGATCCGCCGACGGTTCGCGAATCGGTTCCTGAGGATGCGACAGGTACCGTTGACCGGTTCGACGAGCTCCGGGCCGACGCGCTCTCCTGCACCCGTTGCCGGCTGGCAGAAGGCCGCACTACCGTGGTCTTTGGCGAAGGTGATCGGCACGCCGACCTGCTGGTCGTGGGCGAGGCGCCGGGCTATGAAGAGGACCGGCAGGGCAGGCCGTTCGTTGGCCCGGCCGGAAAGCTGCTGGACAAGATGCTGGCGGCCATCGGGTTCCGCCGTGACGAGGTCTTCATCTGCAACGTGCTGAAGTGCCGGCCCCCCCAGAACCGCGATCCCGTGGCAGATGAAGTTGCGGCCTGCCGGCCTTATCTTCGTAAGCAGGTGGAGCTCGTGGCGCCGAAGGCGATCTGCGCCTTCGGCCGCTTCGCAGCCCAGACGTTGCTGGCCACCGATCTCTCGCTGGGCCGGCTGCGTGGCGCGACGCACGAGTTCATGGGAGTTCCAGTCGTTGTGACCTACCATCCAGCCGCCCTGCTGCGGAATCAGCAGTGGAAGCGGCCGACCTGGGAGGATCTCAAAGTGCTGCGCCGCATTTATGACGAGGCAGGCGGCCGAGCGCCGGGAGGCAGCCGTGGCTGATTGGCAGGCGCCGGGCGGCGAGTCTGGCGGCGGCGTGCGGGCGTCCGACGCCTTCGCCGAGCGACAGGCCCCCTGGTCGCCGGAGGCCGAGATCTCCGTCCTGGGCGGCATGCTGATCGACGCCGACGCTGTCGCCAAGGCGGTGGAGCTGGTGGACGACGGGATGTTCTACCGGGAGGCGAACCGGCGGCTCTATCGCGGGATGCGGCGGCTGTTCGAGCGCGGCGAGGCGATCGACCCGGTGACGTTGACCGAGGAGTTGCGGACTAGCGGTGAGCTGGACTCGGTAGGCGGCCCGGCGTACCTGGCGGAGCTGATGGAGGCGGTGCCTACGGCCGCCAACATCGAATATCACGCGCGAATCCTCCGTGACCGGGCACTGCTCAGACGGCTGATCGAAGCGTCGACCGACACGATACGCGATGCGTTCGACTCCTCGGGCGAGGCGGTGGAGGATACCATCGATCGCGCCGAGCAGCGGATCTTCCAGATCTCGCAGGCGGGCCAGCGCAAGGGCTTCGTCTGGATCAAGGAGGTCCTCTGGCCGGCGTTCGAGCACATAGAGCGGCTGCAGCAGGCCAAGGGCTCGGTCACCGGGGTGCCCAGCGGCTTCCCGGACCTCGATAACCTGACCGCCGGGTTCCAGCGCTCGGACCTCATCGTCATCGCGGGCCGCCCGTCGATGGGCAAGACGTCGTTGGTGTTGAACATCATCCAGCATGCTGCCATCGAGCACGGTACTCCCGTCGCCCTCTTCTCACTGGAGATGGCGAAGGAAGCGATCGTGCAGCGGCTGCTCTGTGCGGAAGGCCAGGTGAACTCGCAGAACCTGAGGCGCGGCCGGCTCTCGGAGCAGGAGTACATGCAGCTGGCGACGGCGGCCGGCCACCTGAACACGGCGCCGATCTGGATCGACGACACGCCGGCGATCACGGCGCTCGAGCTGCGGGCGAAGGCGCGGCGCCTCAAGGCGGAAGTTGATCTCGGGTTGATCGTCGTCGACTACCTTCAGCTGATGCGGGGGCCGCGATCCGAGAGTCGCGTGCAGGAGATCAGCGCGATCTCCGGAGCGCTCAAGGCCGTGGCCAAGGAGCTGGTCGTTCCCGTGATCGCTCTGTCTCAGCTGTCGCGTGCGCCCGAACAGCGGACCGACCACCGGCCGCAGCTGGCCGACCTTCGCGAGTCCGGCGCCATCGAGCAGGACGCCGACGTCGTGCTCTTCATCTTCCGGCCCGAGGTCTACCGGCGCGAGGAAGGCGGCCTGGAGGGCGAGTCGTTGGAAGGGAAGGCGGAGCTGATCTGTGGCAAGCAGCGTAACGGTCCCACCGGGACGATCGATCTCTTCTTCCGCAAGGAGTATACGCGCTTCGAATCGGTGTCCCGAGTTGTGGCCGAGCCCGTATGACAAATCAATATCCAATATCCTACAGCCAGTAATCGATGCCCAAGTGGTCCTCAAGTAACAAGGCTCGAGGCCCAACGCTCGATGATCATCGAGGATTGGGCCTTGAGCCTTTTCGCTTGATATGACCTTGATCATCTGGTCAGTGAATATCGATTACTGGATATTGATATGATATCACCTACGCCTGTTGCGTTTCTGTAGCATGCCCAAGGTCCGCACTATCTACCTCTGCACTGAATGCGGCGGCGAAACCCACCGCTGGGAAGGCCAGTGCCCTCACTGCAAGGAGTGGAATACGCTGGTCGAGGAGCGGGTGCGGCCGGCGCCGCCCGCCCAGCGCGTCGGGGCGGAGCGCGGCGCTGAGTCGCACGCCGTGTCGCTTGCCGACGTGGAAGGGGTCGAACGGCCGCGCTGGCAGATCGGACTGGCCGAGCTCGACTTCGTCCTCGGTGGCGGCGTGGTGCCGGGTTCGCTTGTGTTGCTGGGCGGCGAGCCGGGGATCGGCAAGTCGACGCTGTTGCTGCAGGTCTCGGCGCGCCTGGCGGCCGCAGGCCACCGGGTACTCTACGTCTCGGGCGAAGAGTCGGCCTACCAGGTGAAGCTGCGGGCGCAGCGGCTGCCCGAGCCCTGCGACGATGTGCTGATGCTGGCCGAGACATCGGCCGAGGTGGTGATCGATCGGGTCGAGGCGCTCGAGCCTAACGTCCTGGTCATCGATTCGATCCAGACGCTTTACACGGAACGGTTGGAGAGTGCGCCGGGTAGCGTTGCGCAAGTGCGTGAGGTGGCGGCTGCATTGCAGCGCGTGGCGAAGCGCCGTGAGATGGCGGCGTTCCTCGTCGGGCACGTGACCAAGGAGGGCGGCATTGCGGGCCCAAAGACGCTGGAACACATCGTCGACGTCGTCCTCTACTTCGAGTCGCCGACCGGCCTCGATCATCGCATCGTACGCGGTACCAAGAACCGCTTCGGTGCCGCAGACGAGATCGCGCTGTTCCGAATGGGCGCTGCCGGCCTGGAGCCGGTGGACAATCCGTCGGCGCTCTTCCTGCAGGGGCGGCAGGAACGGGCCAGCGGCTCGGCGGTGGTCGCGGCGCTCGAGGGCACGCGCCCGGTCCTGGTGGAGGTGCAGGCGCTGGTCAACAAGTCGGTCTACGGGTCGCCGCAGAGAGTGACCACCGGCTTCGATAGCCGGCGACTGGCGCTGCTGCTGGCGGTGCTCGAGCGACGCGCCCGGCTGCGTACTTCGGACCTCGATGTGTTTCTCAACGTCGTTGGCGGCCTGCGGCTGAGCGAGCCGGCCGCCGATCTCGCCGTGGTCGCGGCCGTCGCATCGGCGATCCGCGACGTCGTGCTCGATGGGGAGGCGGTATTCGTCGGCGAAGTCGGTCTGGGCGGTGAGATCCGGCCGGTGCGGCAGCTCGATCGCCGGCTCGGCGAGGCGGGGCGCCTGGGGTTCCGGCGCGCCTACCTGGCGGCCACATCCGAGATCTCCGGCAAGAGTGTGCCGGTCGCTCTGCAAAAGGTGTCGGACCTCAGGCGACTGATCGATGTCCTCTTCGACTGACAACTGGGCGGTCATCGTGGCCGCGGGGCGTGGGGTACGGTTCGGCTCGGGCGAACCGAAACAGTTCGCGGCGTTGGCGGGCAAGCCTTTGGTGCTCTGGTCGCTCGAGGCGTTCAGGGATCACCCGTCCTTTGCCGGCGTGACTCTCGTGCTGCCGCCGCAAAGCGTCGAGGCGCCACCGGCCTGGCTCGAGCGGCTCGTCTCGGATCGCTTGTTATTAGCCGCCGGGGGCGCCGCACGCTCCGATTCGGCCCGGCTCGGCCTGGCATCCGTGCCCGACGACGTAGAGTTCGTCGCCGTTCACGATGGCGCGCGCCCGCTGATCAGCGCCGGGGCGATCACACGCGTTCTGGAGGCGGCCGGCCCGCGACACGGGGCAGTCGCCGCCCGCCGCGTCACCGATTCGCTGAAGGAGGCGGACGCGGGAGGGCGCGTATTGCGCGCGGTGGACCGCGAGAACCTCTGGCGAGCCGAGACGCCTCAGGTCTTCCCTCGCGGGCCGATCATCGACGTGCATCGCCGGGCGGCGGCGGATGGGGTCGTCGCATCCGACTGCGCCGGGCTCTGCGAGCGCTACGGCCTCGAGGTCGTGCTGGTCGAGATCGACGATCCCAACCCCAAGGTGACACACCCGCGTGACCTGCGGATCGCTGAAGCGCTGCTCGCCGGACAGGGTCTTTCGCCACCCGCGAGACCCGGCCACTAACGATGGAAATCCAGATCGTCCCGGCGCGAGGCGGCGCCGATCTCGAGAGGGCTGCCTCCGTGGCCGCGGAAGTCTTGGGTAATGGCGGCCTGATCGTTCACCCGACGGAGACGGTCTACGGGATCGGGGGCGATGGCTCGGCGGCGAACAATCGGCTCATCGCCAGGGTAAAGCGACGCGAGGCGGACCAGCCGCTGCTGCTGCTCGTACCTCATCTCGAGGCGCTACGTGCCTCGTTTCCAGGACTCGAGTGGCCGGTAGAAGCAGCTGAGCTGGCCGCCTCGTTCTGGCCGGGTGCGCTGACGATCGTGGTGCGCTGCCCGGGCAGTCCGGACGGACTTCGGGGACCTGGTGATGGGTTGGCGGTGCGGATCAGCCCGGATCCCACGGTGGCGGCGCTGCTGGCAGCCTGGGGACGCCCGCTGACGTCGAGTAGCGCCAACCTGGCGGGACGCGAGCCGGCCCGGACGTTGGAGAGCGCTCTCGAGGTGTTCAGCGGACGCGATGACCTGGAGGATATCGAGCGGCCGGTCCTCGCCCTCGATGCCGGGGCGACCCGGGGCACGTTGCCGTCAACGATCGTAAGCTTCGTCGAGTCGCCGCCGCGGCTGCTGAGGGAGGGCGCTGTGAGCCGTCAGGAGGTCGAGGCCCGGCTGTCTGACCTACTCTGAACCGTCTGACGCAATGACGCAGGACAAACCGACGACCTACAACATCCTCTTCGTCTGCACGGGGAACACGTGCCGCAGCCCGCTGGCGGAGGTGGTCGCCAGGCGGGCTCTCGAGGCGCGGGGCTGGGACCATGTGAGCGTCGACTCAGCCGGGACCTCGGCGGTGTGGGGTGCGCCGGCATCGGAAGGGTCGATGACGGCGGCGGAGGCGATAGGGCTCGATCTCTCCGGTCACCGCTCGCAGCCGGTCACGGCGGAGCTGGTGCAGAGCGCGGACATCATACTGGCGATGACGCCGAATCACGTGGAGGCGGTGGAGGTGCTGGGTGAGGATGCTCTGGTGTCGCTGCTCAGCGAGTTTATCGACGGGCCGGAGGCGGGAGAGCCTATCGCCGATCCGATCGGCGGTTCTTCGAAGGAGTACGCCGAAGCTCGCGACCGCATCGCCCGCGCCGTCGAAGGCCTGCTGGTTCGCCTTTCCGCAATCCTCTCGCCGTGATGGATCGTTCGCTCTACGCTCTGCTCGGTGCTCCGGTACACCACTCTCTTTCACCGGCGCTCCAGAACTCCGCGATTGACGCTCTAGGAATCGATGCGGTTTACGTCGCCCTCTGGACCTGGGACGACCTGGTCGCCCCGTTCATGAGGTCGCTCCCTGGCGGTAACGTGACTCTGCCGCACAAGCGCGCCGCGGCCGCTGCGCTCGACCAGCCCAGCGAGGACGTCCGCGCCACCGGCGCCTGCAACGTCTTCTGGTGGGATGAAGATGGCGGGTTGTGCGGTGACAACACCGACTCCGCCGCGTTTCGCACCGCCGCTGAGGCGCTGCTGGGCGGTGCGCTGAGTGGCCGTCGCGTGCTGCTGCTGGGAGCCGGCGGTGCAGCCCGCGCCGTCGTACATGCCTGCTGCGGAGCCGGGGTCGACAGGGTCGAGATCCTCAACCGGACCCGAGACCGCGCGGATGAGCTGGTGGGAGACCTGGGCGCGCCGCCGGACGTGCAGGTGCTGGAGGGTGGGGAAGCGGTCGGCGGAGAGACGTACGACCTCATCGTCAACGCGACCTCGCTGGGTCTCGATCCTACCGACCCCCTACCGGTCGAGCCCGAGTCGGTCCAGGCGCGGGCGCTTCTCGATCTGGTGTACGGGCGCGACGATACGCCTCTGGTGCGCGCGGCGCGGGCGGCGGGCATCGAGGCGGCCGACGGGCGGCTGATGCTGGTCGAACAGGCAGCGCTATCGTTCATGAAATGGTTTGACCGAGATCCGCCGCGGGAAGTCTTGCTCCGGGCGGCGGGGCTGGTGGAGTAGGCGTGTCCCCCAGCTCGCCACTCTAAAAGATGATTGAAGAACAGGTGAGACCGCCGCCGGCTTTGTGCGATTCGGAGATGTCGATCTCCTGCGTATTGAACCCGGCCGCCTCGATTCGTTTCCTTGTCTGCGGCGCACCGGCCGGCACGAGCACGACGCTGTTGACGGCGAGGCAGTTGGCGGCGTGCGGCTCGGCGGCGGGAACCGTGATCCGCTGGTAGCGGGCGAAGAGGTCGTCGTCGAGGTGGCCGGGCAGCTGAACGAGCACGCCGTCGCCCAGATAGGTGCAGGCTGACTTGAGGTGCAGGATGCTGCGGACCGCCACCGGGACGATCTGGTAGCCGGCGTCGCCCAATATCCTTTCCAGTTGTTCGGCTGCCAGAGTAGAGGTCCGAGTCGATAGCCCGACGTAGAGCCGATCGTCGACAAGCAGGACGTCGCCGCCATCCAATGTGGCAGGCGCCTCGATGCGGTGGAGCGGCTTGAGCGCTCGTAGGCGCTCCTCCACCGCCGCCGTTTCGCCGCGCCGGCTCTCGGCACCCGGGGCGGCTATGATCGCTCGGTCGCCTACCACGAGGGCCGTGTCCTCGACGAACGGGCAGTCGGGGAAGCGATCATCGGCGGCGATGCGGATGAGCGTCAGCCCCAACCCCTCGAGAGCCCGACAGTAGCGGTCGTGTTGTTCCCGGGCCCGCGCCACGTCGATGGGCTCGCCGGGCTCGCCGGGAGTGATTGCTCGGTGGAAGGTCTCCGGCACCCCTCTGACGAGGGCGAATTTCCCGCTGGGTGTTTGCACTCGCTGCCACCCCCTCGCTGCCACCCCATCGGGTTTGCGTGAAAGTCCTGCTGCGAATATGACCACGGTGCGTCGTCCCGGCCACGGTAGGTTGAGTGCTGCTATCCCGACGCCCAGTTTGGCTGCAACGCGCTAAAGGACTGATATTCTATCAATCGTCCTCACGTTGGAAGGAGCGCACGGCCGGGGCTCGACCATCGCTTTGCCTATGGAGGTTCAGATGGCAAAAACATCCACTGTGCTGAGAAGCTCACGCCGTACGTCCAACCGAAAACACCGAGCTGATCCGAGAAGTCTGGGGATAGCCGAGCGCATCCTGAGGCGGACTCGCAGACCGGGCAGGGGACCCACCCGAACGGCTTATATGCTCGTGACGCTCGGCCTGATCAGCTGCGCGGATGGCGCGAACGACGACTCACCGGAAGATCATTCAGCCAGGGACATAGTCGAGGCGAGCTGCTTTGTTCTTCCCGCCTCCTCCGAAGGACTAACTCGATCGTATCGAGTACTTCGATCGGGGCTGTTGGAGAGCGTGGGTGAAGTCGGTGGAGACGCCCACCACATGCGCGCCGCCTTCCATCCCGACCGGCGGCACGTGTACGTCACCACGCTGACCCAGATCAGCGAACGGCAGTATGGTACTCACGTTCGAGCCTTCGGTTACGACCCTTCCGACTGCTCCATAGGGCCTCTCCTGGCCAGCACGCGCACTGGAGCGGAGACTGCCTCCAACACGCGGGTCTACGGGTTGGAGGTTCATCCAAACGGAGAGTGGCTTTACCAGTCCACGGCGTCGGTTCGTGAGATACACCACTTTGAGTTGGGGGACGACCGGCTCCCCGTCCCGAAGGACAGCTACGACACCACCCAGGGTGGGAGCGTCGTCTGCGCTCAGTCGCGACGCTTGGCGCTGCACCCCGACGGACGCACGCTGTATAGTAACTGCAACAACGCCGATGCCGGTCGTGGTGTGGAGCTCGCGTTGCAGGTGTGGGCCATCGAGTCTGGGGGCGCGCTGACTTTCAGCGAGCACCACGTCCTCGAGAACATGGATGGCGGAATCAGCGACCCAGTGCTGCACCCGTCCGCCCGTTGGCTTTACCAGCCCGTAGGCACGAGGGACACGGCCGCTCCCGGAGGTCCCGGTGCCTACATTCTCGTCTTTGCCGTGGAGCCGGACGGCACTTTGCGGCTACACGATACGACAGCAGTCCGGGTTCTCACACCGGAGGATTCGGTGCTGGATGTCGGGCAGACGCAGATCTTTCCCAGCACCTTTATTGTCCACCCTGACGGAAGGTCCGCGTACGCTACCGTGCACGCGATTCTAGGTGACTTCGAATCTTTCCCTCATGAAATCGTCCGCTATCAGCTCGAGGGCGAGGGGGGCCGGCTCGTTGAGGTCGACCGACGGCTCGCGGCCTTGGCGACGATGTATTCGTCCCATCATGGAGGAGCTCTGGTTCGCGCAAATGAGGCTTTCTACTTGTACAGCTACCTCACGGACTATGACACAACGCGAGGAGGCGTGCTGCAGCAGTATCGGATCGGTGCGAGCCACGAGCTGATACCGCTCGACCCGCCGTTCGTGGCCACTGGGCTTCGCGACGCGAGGCAGCCAATCGTCGCACGCTGAGCGCGGATTCTTGGGGGGTCTCCTCATGGATAGTCGGTCGTTGGCACTTTCGCTCGCCGCGTTCCTGATTGCGCCCGGCCCCACCTTGTCGCAGGAGACCGAGGTCAGGGAAGCGTTGCAGCAGACGTTTGCGGCGCTAAACGCCGGGCGGGTGGAGGAGTTTCTATCGTACTTTGTGCCGCGGGCGCAACTGTTTCTCCATTTCGGGTGTGGGCTTGGCTTCCGTGAAGGTATAGACTCGACCGGCGTGGAAGCGTGGCATGCTCCTTTCGAGGGGTACGCGTTCGATCTGGAGCCGCACCGCGTCCGAGTTCAGGTCCAAGGCAATAGCGCGGTGGCCAGCGCCTACATTCACGGCACCGTGCGATACCCGTACGGGTTGGTCTCCGGCGGACCCTGGCGCTACTCCGAGACGCGAATCCTCGACCAGGGGAAGTGGAAGATCGTGCAGCAGCTTTTCTCACTGCTGGGCGAGCGAGCCTCGAGGATAGCCGACCCGGGGTTCGGGCGCCGGCCGGCGGTTGAGAACCCGGCGTACCCTTGGCGACCAGCAGGCACCGCCGTTGTCGATTCATACGCGGGTAGCGGCGGCTCTTGCGGGCTTGACGTCTCGTGGTATGTCCTAGGACGATATGGGTCACCATCAGCGCCGGCGAGTCAAAGGGGAGGAACATCTTATAGATGCGACAGTTACTGACCTACAGTATTGGGTTGTGCTTGACGTTTGCTATCCCGGCCTCGGCTCAGCAGAATCGTATTTACGAGTCCAGCGAGATCGTTTCTTCTGCCGAGCTTCCGCCGGGCACGATAAGAGGCGTAGTGGTCGACGCGTCCGACGGTACGCCGCTGGCCGAAGCCCTGGTATACGTAAAGGGTGAACGCGGTACGGCGACGGATGCTAAGGGATGGTTCGAGTTATCAGGGGTGACCATTGGCGACATCGAACTGACCGCGGAAGCGCTGGGGTATCTTACAGAGAGCATCGCTGTATCGGTCGATCCCTCTGCGGGGCACCTCCTCAGATTCGCGCTCAGTTCCGTATCCCTAGGATGGGGGTGCGAAGGTGAGTACGTGAACGCGCCGGCTATCCAGGTTCTGGCTAGGGACGTTCTGACGGGGCGTGCCCCTTCAGGTTCCACCAAGCTGGTCGTTCAGGAGGGGATGTATACCGATTCGGCATTGGTCGAGTTGGATCGTCCAGGTGGGGAGTGGGTCGAGCTGACGGCAGCTAGACGACGTCCGGGAACTTACTCCGTGCTGGTGGTCAATTCCGGGTATCTGTCCTGGCGCGCGGACGGTGTCGTCGCTGAGTTATCCGACTGCACATCGAACCCGATGAGAACCATATCGGTGTGGCTGCTAGAGAGATGAATGACCAGCTGAAGCCAAAGAGACCGTCGCGAATCATGCGTGTCGCAGGTGCCGGCGTTGTCATTGGCGGCGCCGCGCTCGCGCTGTGGCTGAAACAGCCTGGCTGGGTATTTCTCGTCGTCGCGGGGATCATCATCTACCATGGCGGCCGCCTGCCGAAACCTCACCGCTGAAGATCAGCGAGGTTACGTGAGAGCTTCGATCGCCATGGGCTCGACGCGGATCGTTGGCGCTGTCCTGCTTCCGGTCTCGCTGCTGGCGGGAGCCTTCGTCACGAGGGGCGACACAGCGGTTCGGCGTCCCCCCGACTGCGACGCGTTAGCGGCCCACGACCTCTCCGCCGGCTCGTGGCTGGGAGATCTCGGGGCCGGCGAACGGCAGTGCCTGCTACTGTCGATGGCCCGAGGAGAGTTCGCGCGTCTCTCGATCGGCGCCGACTCCGGCATGTTCCAGGCGCTGGTCCTGCCGCCCGGTGACACGATCCCCCTCCTGCGAATACAGGTCTGGGGCGGCGAAGAGAACCGTCAAGCCCTCGCATGGGAGGCGGCCGAGCCTGGTAGCTATCGGGTTTTGTTGCAGGCGGAAGTCGGCGGTTGGGAGCCCGAGGCGAAGGGCGTGGAGGTCGCGCTCGAGGAGCACTTGTCGGCGAGACGCCGACAAGTCGAGCGCCAGCAACTGGCGGCTGATTCACGCGTTCGCTGGCTGGCCGATAATGCCATCGCCGTGCGGTCGATCTCTCCCACAGACACGGAATTCTCCGATCTCGAGCCCCTCAGAGATGTCCTCGCAGGCGTGCGCGTGGTGCTGCTGGGCGAGGCGCATCACGGGGACGGCTCGGATTTCCTGGCGAAGGGCCGGCTCATCCGTTTTCTGCACGAGGAGATGGGCTTCGACGTTCTCGCCTTCGAGGCCAGCCTCTATGGGGTCGCCAAGGCGTGGCAGGCGGTGAAGAGCGGTGAGCCGCCACGTGAGGCGCTGCTGTTAGGGTTGAGCCGGCTTTGGGTGGAATCCGAACAGGTGCAACCGCTGATCGCCTACGTCGCCGCCTCTGCCCACACCGAGAATCCGTTGGAGCTGGCGGGATTCGATCCGCAGTTTACCGGGTCGGCGGCCGAGGAGACTCTAGTCAGCGAACTGAGGCAGTTCTTGGGGGCGAACGGGCTGACCGATCTGCGTGTCGAGCTCGAGGGTGGAAATGGGGAGCTGCTACAGGCAGTCCTCGAATCGCGCTTCTACTCCGATCCCGCCTCGCTTCCCGACTCCATCGGGCAGCTGGATTTCATCCGCTTCCTCAGAGAGATGGCCCGAGAGATCGAAGCCGCGGTGGACTCGCGCGAGGCGAAGTTGTGGTCCCAGGTACTTCGGAGCACGGCGTTGCAGGCTCGTGTACTGTTCGACGCGGCGGCGGGACGCGGATACGACGACAGCCGCGATCGGCAGATGGCGGAGAACCTCGTGTGGCAGGCCGATGAATATTTCCCGGGCCGGAAGATCATCGTCTGGGCCCATACGGGTCACGTCATGCGCAAGCCGACGATGCTCGAACGCGACGTGTGGGCAGACTACCTGATGGGGGACGGCGTCTGGGAGGCACTGGGCGAGGAGAGCTACGTCGTGGGCTTCTCGTCGTATGACGGCTCGTACCGTTGGATCACCAGCCCGAGCCTGCCCACCTGGGACATCGTCCCGGATCAGCATCCGGCGACCGAGTTCGAGGAGTTGATGGTCGCGGCGGGCCACGAGCTCGCGATCGTGGATTTACGGGGAGCCCGCAAGTCCGGCGCCTGGCCCGGCGGATCGTTCCTCGCTCGCCCCTTGCTCTATAGCTGGACTTCGCGTTGGAGCGAGTACCTGGACGCGATCTTCTTTATCCGGACTCAGGAGCCCAGCAGGCTTGTCGGTTCAGCCCAGCGCCAGGATCCCTTCTAGCCTCTCCGCGTACTCCCGGCTGGCCTCGTCGGGCGTCACGAACTCGATCTGCTCGGCGCTCGTGATCCCGAGGCCGAGCTCCACCGCCCGCGCCATCTGCTCCTGCTCGAAGATTTTGCGGCCCATGATCGCCTCGTTGGAGCCCAGCTCCTTCAGCACCGCCAGACCCACGGCATCGATCGCCACCCGGTCGTGGCCGGCGACGATCACGTCGGCCTGCTTCAGTTCGCCACGCGACGGACCGCCGTCGGTGAACGCGGCCACCCCGTCCAGCACGATGAGCTGCGGCCGGTATCCCGTGTTGAGCTCGGCGATCATGCGCCGCATGTCCGGCGAGCGGTGCATCGGCATGCGGATGTTCTTCGGGGTGAGCCCCACCGAGAGCTTGAGCGACATCGTGAACACGCCGCCAAAGCCGTGCGTCTTCAGGCAGCAGGTCGACACGTTGTACTCCGCGTTGACTACGTGCCGCGGCAACCAGAACCCTTCCGGCCAGTGCGTGCCGCTGGGGCCGAAGTGGATCCAGTCGGCCTCCGGGATCTCCTCGTAGTTCACCACGCCGAATCCCAAGTCGCTGGCCAGGTCGAAGATCCCCTTCTGCTCCATCACGTCCCGAGTGTCCGGCGGCCCGCTCGACTCGCCCAGCGTGATCGCGCGCGCGCCGCGCTCGTGTAGCTCGTAGACGAGCTGGCTCAGCGTGTCGTTGTGGGTCGACCCCGGTGCGTCGCCGGCCGTGTTGAAGTTCGGCTTCAGCAGGACCCGCTTGCCGTTCACGCCGCTGAGGTCGAGCAGTCGCAACACTTGCGCCACACCCTGTTTCCGATCGGAAGTGCGGACCAGAGCGATTCGTGCTTTTGCCGGGTAGCCAAAATCGAAGAACCGCGTCAGCCCGATGTGTGGCAGAACCGCGAGACCGGCGCCGGTGGTGCGGAGGAAGTCGCGGCGACGAATTAGGCGAGCGTATGTGTGCATGGCGCTCTCGAGATGCTAGGGGTTGGCTTGGAAGTGACCGTCCTGACGGCCGTGTCACAACTCGAAAGCTAGCGTTGCTCGAACGGCGTTGGCAACCGGCTTGCCTGCTTGCCGCTGCCGCTCACGGTCCTGGCACCGCCGGCCAGGCGACCGCATCTTGGAGTGTAGGGCGTTCCTACTTCCAGCAGGCTCCCGTCTGCAATCGGAGGTGACGGTCATGAGAAGCCAGTCGTGCGTGCTCGCGCTTTCCGTCTCGCTGCTGCTGGTGCCGGACGCGGCACAGGGTCAGACCCAGACGTCGCAGCTGAATTTGGGTCGGGTGACCGCGATCGACCGATCGCTTAACGCCAACCCCACCGCCGAGAACCTCTTCATCGTCCCGGACAGCTACACCTTCAAGGTCGGCTATAAGCTCCAGGACACCAAGCGGTCTGAGCCGTTCAACACACGCGCGACGGCCGAGCTTCTGGTGCAGGACGTGTTCGGGCGGCTCGGCAGGGCAGAAGACTGGACCGTGGTCTGGCGTGACTCGAAGGAGCGTACGGACTGGAACCCGTACCACACCTACAAGCTCGAGGGCTCGTTCGAAGGCGGCGGGACGCTTTCGATGAGCGAGCTGCTCCAACGTTTCGTGATCCGCCTGAAGGCGGAGAGCGGCAGATCCTCCGACACGGAGAGTCAAGGATTCACGCTCGTCCGGCAGCCCAGCCGCGGGAACCTGCTCACCTTGAACGCGCTGATAGAGAACGAGGCGGCCAAGGCAGGCTACGGCCTGTTCCTCGAGCATGTGCGGGAGTATGCCGACGGCACTTCGTCGCAGGAGTTGCTGGAGGCGGCAGCCAACCGGCTGATGTACAACGCTCGGATGTTCATCGAGTACTACGACATCTACAGCGATCCGGGCGGTAACTGGGCGGACATCGTCGTAGAAGCGCTCGAGCTGATTCCGGGCTTCTACGCGGTGAGCGAAGTCTGGATGCTGGCCGAGTATACGACGATGGCGGTGGACCTGATCAACGACGTCAACTCGGGCGTCTCCTCGGCCATCAACATGGCGGCATACGAGAGCGGCATGGAGGCGGCCTACAACTACATGCGGTCGGGTTACTGCAACGCCGATCCGCTGCAGGTGACGGCCGATGCGCGCGCCACGCTGAAGGCCTACGGGTACGACCGAACGCTCGATGCGGCGGCGACGGCGACACGGCTCGAGAGCGCGGTGGCCGGGCTCGAGGCTTACCGGGAGTGTGTGGCGGGCGCGGACAGCGTATTCGCGAGAGATGTCGAGAGCATGGCGGACTTCAACGCCACGCTCTCGCAGCGCGACAAGGTGCTGCAGCTGGGCAGGCAGCTGTTCGATCACCACGAGCGCTACGTGGCCATGCACCAACTCTCGCTGGCTGCCGTGGCGCTCGCTCTGCGTCCACGACCGGTGGCGGCGGCGGTGTGCGGGGACGGCCGCTGCAGTGGCGGCGAGAACTGCACCAGCTGTCCGCCCGACTGCTGCCGTCCCGGCGACCTGTGCTTCGCGCTGCCGGCCGGCGGTCCCACCCGCAGCTTCACCATCGACTATAACGACGACCACGCGCTGAAGCGCGTGCACATCGACAGGGACGATTTCCTGCGGCGGCTGTCACCCGCGGTTCGCGACATCGAATTCGTCTGGACGCTCAAGCTGATGGGGCGAGCCTACGCGTCGGCCGACCGCGGGCGACCCGGCATCCGCGTGGCAGTGAACGGCGTACCGGTCTGCGAGTTCCATCCGCACGAGCGATTTCCGGTGGACCGGTTCGTGGAAGAGGCCGTCTGCTCGAAGCCGATCATCCGGATCCGCAACCTGCAGCTCCAGGTGGCCGGGCCGTTCAGAGAGGGCTGGAACACCATCCTGATGACCACGGACAGCCACTGGGACTACAACGGCCTGAGAATCGGGCTTGATCCGGCACACGACTGCGACCGCAGCGCCTGGGACAACCATCGGCATAGGAACATCGATCCCGCCCAAGTGGCAGGCGAGCTGATGATCTTCCAGGAGATCAAGCCGCGTTAAGCGGGGCGGCGGAGCGACGTCCCGCGTTTCGGCAGTGAGTCGCCGCCTGAAACAAGCTTCCACACGTGGCTCGAGATCGAGCGTGATCTGTTGACACACCTGGGGGCGCCACTCGTAGTGTCCTTTGAGCCGAGGCTCATCGCACACCCAAGCCGTTCACAGTACAAAGGATGGAGCCGATGTCCGCCAAGCGTTCTATCTTAGTCGCGACCGCCGTTCTCCTCCTAGCAGCGCCTGCTCGGGCCCAGGTGGATGCCCGCATGTTCCGCTACCCGGACGTTTCCGAGAGGCACGTCACCTTCGTCTACGCCGGAGACATCTGGGTGGTGGAAAAGGGCGGCGGTACAGCGAAACGTCTCAGCTCCCCGCCGGGCGAGGAGCTCTTCCCGCGCTTCTCACCGGACGGGTCTAGGATCGCCTTCAGCGGCAACTACGATGGGAACGCCGACGTCTACGTGGTGCCCGCCCTGGGCGGCGAGCCGCTGCGGGTGACCTACCATCCGTCCCGGGACCGCCTGGTCGACTGGAGTCCCGACGGCGAGCGGCTGCTCTTCGCCTCGGGTCGCGAGAGCGGCGTGGGGCGCTTCAGCCAGCTGTACCTGATCTCCGCCGAGGGCGGCCTGGCCGAGAAGCTCCCGGTACCCTACGGCGAGTTCGGGACCCTGTCACCCGACGGCCGCCAGCTGGCCTACACGCCTAAGGACAGGGGTTTTCGCACCTGGAAGAGGTATCGGGGTGGCATGGCCCCGGAGATCTGGCTGTTCGATTTGCGCTCGCAGGATGCTAGGAACATCAGCAACAGCGACGCCAACGATGCCCAGCCGATGTGGCACGGGCGAACGATCTATTTCTTGTCGGATCGCGGTGCCGCCCAGCGCTCCAACATCTGGGCCTACGAGCTGGATGGCGGTGAGATGCGTCAGGTGACGCGGTTCACCGATTTCGATATCAGCTTCCCGGCCATCGGTCCTTCCGACATCGTCTTCCAGGCCGGAGGTCGCCTCTATCTGCTGGATTTGACCACGGAGGAGCTCAGGGAGCTTAACGTCGATCTGGTGACGGACCTGGCCAGCCTGCGTCCCCATTCAGAAAACGTCGCCGACCTCATACAATGGGCCAACATCTCTCCCAGCGGCAAGCGGGCCGTCTTCCAAGCGCGCGGTGAGATCTTCACCGTGCCGGCGGAGCACGGCCCGATCCGGCAGTTGACGCGGAGTCCGGGCGTCGCCGAACGCTATCCAGCCTGGTCGCCGGACGGCGAGCACGTCGTCTACTGGAGCGATCGCAGCGGCGAGTACGAGCTGACGCTGCGATCGGCGGGCGGATCGGGCGATGAGCGCAGCCTCACCAGCATGGGGGCGGGGTACCGCTACCAACCCTTCTGGTCACCGGACAGCAGGAAGATCGCCTTCATCGATCACACGCAGACGATCCGGGTCTACGATGTCGACTCCGACCGGCTGACCGATGTTGATCGAGGTCTCTGGTGGCTGCACGGGGCGCTGCAGGGTTTCGAGGTGAGTTGGTCGAGCGATAGCCGCTGGCTGGCTTACGCTCGCGGCCTGGAGACGAACAATAATGCGATCTTCCTGTTCGATCTGGAGAACGGCCGGCGTCACCAGGTGACATCCGGGTATTACAGCGACAACGCGCCTGTCTTCGACCCGGACGGCAAGTACCTGTACTACCTCTCCGACCGCACCCTCTCGCCGATCTATTCCGACATAGACGCGACGTGGGTGTATCCCAACACAACGAACATCGTGGCCGTACCGCTCCGTTCAGACGTGCCGTCGCCGCTGGCGCCGCGCAACGATGAGGAACCGATCGCAGAGGAGGGCGAGGAGGAGGGTGAGGAAGCTGAGGACGACCAGCCTGAGGGCGTGGAGATCGATCTCGACGGCTTCGAATCACGTGCGGTCGTGCTCCCAGCCGAGGCCGGCAACTACGGAGGGCTGCGGGCTGCACCGGGGAAGGTGGTGTACCGACGTACGCCGCGTAGCGGGTCCGCTGGCAACCGGAGCCCGATCGTCTACTTCGATCTTGAAGAGCGGGAAGAGAAGACGGTCATCGACGATGCCGACGGCTTCGACATCTCGGCCGACGGCAAGAAGATGCTGGTCGCCAATGGTCGTCGCTGGGCGATCATCGATATCAAGCCGAGTCAGAAAATGGAGGATGTTCTGGCCACGGGCGATCTCGAGATGACCGTAAACCCGAGGGAAGAGTGGCGCCAGATGTTCAACGAAGTGTGGCGCACCTACCGCGACGTGTTCTACGACCCAGGGATGCACGGCCTGGACTGGGACGCGCTACGCAGTCACTACGGAGCACTGCTTGAGGATGCGGTCACGCGTTGGGACGTGAACTTCGTTATCGGCGAGTTGATCGGCGAGGTGAACGCGTCCCATACGTACGTCGGCGGCGGCGACATCGAGAGGGCCTCCTCCCGGCGCGTCGGGCTGCTGGGCGTCGACTGGTCCCTCGAGAACGGGGCGTACCGAGTCGCCCGCATCGTGCGCGGTGCACCCTGGGACATCGAGGTCCGCTCGCCGCTGGCCGAGCCCGGGGTCGATGTGGACGAGGGCGACTATGTGCTGGCAGTGAACGGTCGGCCGCTCGATACCGGGGTAGAACCATTCGCGGCGTTTGAGGGACTGGCCGGAGTCGCGGTTCTGCTGACGGTCAACGACCGGCCCAGTCTGGAGGGGGCGAGGGAAGTACTGGTAGAGACCCTGAGCAGCGAATCTCGCCTTCGCAACCTGGAGTGGATCGAGGCGAACCGGCAGCGCGTCGACGAGGCCAGCGGTGGCCGGGTCGGCTACATCTTCGTGCCCAACACCGCCGTCCCCGGGCAAACCGAGCTCGTGCGGCAGTTCAACAGCCAGATGCTGAGAGATGGCCTCGTCATCGACGAACGGTTCAACGCCGGCGGACAGTTGCCGGACCGCTTCATTGAAAAGATGAACCGGCAGATGGTGACGCGGATCTTTTTCCGCCATGGCGCTGTGGTCACCTACCCGCCGGTGAATCACTACGGGCCAAAGGCGATGCTGATCAACGGCTGGGCCGGCTCGGGTGGTGACGCGTTCCCCTATTTCTTCAAGGAACTGGGCGTAGGACCGCTCATCGGTGAACGGACGTGGGGCGGTCTCATCGGACCGGCGTCGGGACACGGCCTGATCGACGGTGGGTTCTACACGGCGCCGCCCGGGCGGCTCTACGGCCCGGACGGAGTGTGGTTCGCCGAAGGCCACGGCGTCGACCCCGACATCCCGGTGGTCGACGATCCCAGCGAGTTGGCCCGGGGTAGGGACCCGCAGCTCGAGGCGGCCGTCGCCGAGGTGATGCGGCTGATCGAGGAGAATCCACCGGTATTCCCGGCTCCGCCGGCGTTCGAGCGGCGGGTGGCCGGAGGGAGATGATTCGGGGATTTGGGGATTCGGGGATTCGGGGATTCCTGAATCCCCGCCCCCTCCTGCCGGCAGGGCTCAATTCTTTCGCGAGAGAGCGGTTTACCTTATCATAGAGTCGAGCGCGAGAGCACAGCGGGCATCGCGCTCACCAGGGAGATACAGCTCTAACGCCCAAAAGACACAGGGATTCCAGCGGTAGCGGCGCGGGACGGACCGCGCTGAGCCTACAGTTCGGACTCGAGGGAGGGACGCGCTATGCCCGAGTTCGTACCGCTGAGCGTCACCGACTTCCTAGAGCCTGCCCTCGTTGTGGTAGGGCTCCTGGCCGCCGGTGCGCTTGTCATCATCCTGCTGGAGGTCGCCTTCCTCCTGGTCTGCAGGGTCGGGTCCCGCGTTGCCGAAAAGCTGCACGAACGTCACGCGCGACCGTAAGGCTCCGGAGGGGGCCGCCGCCCAGTAACTCAGTTGTCGATCCGCGCGTCGACGATCATGCTGATCAGCGGCAGGTAGTCCTCACCCGTGATGGTCCAGGGTTCGAAGGTGTTGACCCGATGGACGATCACCAGGTTGTCTTGCGGCAAAATGAGCAGCAGGTGTACACCGGCCCCGGAGTGTGCGAAGCCCGGGCCGAAAAGTGGGAAGTCCGCCGGCACCACGTACCACATCATACCGTAGCCCACCCCTGACTCCGGGTCCTCTATCGAATGCGGCGTCGTGCTCACCGCGATCCAGTCCTCAGGGATGATCTGCGTGCCGTTCCACCTCCCGTTCCTCAGGTAAAGCAGCCCGTAGCGCGCCATGTCGACGGCGGTCATCCGGAAGGGGTAGGCGGGGTGCATCGACTTCTCGGGCTCGTACTGGTACTGGCCGTCGCTGACCAGAAAGTCCTGCATGCCGATGGGATCGGCGATCTCCTGCTTGAAGGCCTCGAAGATCCCGACGCCGGTCTCCTGCTCGAAGATCACGCCGGCCACGTTGAAGTCCCAGTTGTTGTAGTAGAAGAAGGTGCCCGGCGGATGGCTGCCGCGCTCGGGGCGCGCCGCTTCCATCTCGGGGGCCTCGGCCGCGGCCGGGTGATATACGCCCGAGCGAGACTTCAATAGGTCGGCGACCCTGGCCTGCTTCTCCTCGGCCGTTAGACTGGGCGGGATATCGTCGATGTTCAGGTCGGCGAGGGTCTTGGTCGTGTCGATCATTCCGCGACCGACGTAGATGCCGTAGAGCCCGCTGAGAAAGGCTTTTCTGATTGAGTGACACCAGAACTTCCTTTCGTACTCGCCCCACGCGACGAAGACCTTATCGTCGTACAGCGCAACGACCGCCGCCGAGCCGATCTGGTCGAAGTACTCTCTGGCTTCCGCGAGCGCGGCCGACGAGAACCCGACTTCTTCGGGGGTGACGTACTCGAGGCCGCCGATCTCGACGTTGCTTGATATCGGATCGTCGGAGCAAGCGATCACGGACGCGACAGAGCCGACGGATGCGGCGAGCAGAGCGATGCGCAAGGAGGGAGCGATGTTCATTTGAGTACTCCTCCGGGAAGCAGTGGGGCGTAGCACACACGAATCTCTACGGGATCTACGGTCTGGCTGTTTCTGAGGGCGGATCCCGGAGGTCGGAGGCCGGAGCGAGATCACCCGCCCCGACACCCCCCACCCCCGGTAACCGGGGTCAGTACCTCCAGCTGGTCAGGTCCGCGCCCGGCGGAGCCGCCGCCTCGATCCGCCTTAGGATCTTGGGCAGGTACATCGTGTTGTAGCGCAGGCGCGAGATGTGGTTCGGGTTCTCCTGGTCGCCGTTCCAGCAATGCTCGGCCCGGTCACCGTAGTCGACCTCGCCGTTGTAGTACGGATCCGTCGTGCTCTCGAGAAATTCCTCGGTCAGGTAGACGGCGTTGTTCAGGTAGTAGTTGTCCATGTCGCCGCAGTAGATATGCAGCTTGCCTTCGAGCTTGGGACCTAAGGTCGCCCAGTCGCGCTCCATGATGTAGCGCAGGTCGTAGTTCTCCCTCCAATACTCGGCGACCTCGTGGTCGATCTCACCTGTGTACTTGTCCCAAATTCGCCTGGGGTACCCGTCGTCGCCCATCGGCGAGTAGACGGCCTCCCAGATGTCGTACTGGTCACCCGACCGACTGTTGGTGCCGAGCACCAGCTCGAGGTGGTTGAAGTCTCTCAGGGTCCGATCGACTTCGCCCAACCAGTTCCTGTGGCCGGGACGCTCGACCCGCTTGAACTGGCCGTCCACGTAGTAGGCGTTCTCGTCCTCGTAGATGTTCACCAGCGTGTAGGCGCGGAAGTCGATGGGGTCCGGGCAGGCGGCGAACGTGCCGTTGTACTCGTCGGGGTAGAAGACTTGCACGGCCAGCGCCTCCCAGCCGCCGGTCGAACCGCCGTACAGGAAGCGCGCCCACCCTTCACCGATACCACGGAACTGCTCCTCGATGTGGGGGATCAGCTCGTAGGTGATGGCGTCGCCGTAAGGGCCGAGGTTGGCCGAGTTCACGGCGTACGAATCGTCGTAGTAAGGGTTGGCGTGCTGGACCTCGACGATGAGCAGGCGCGGGAAATCGGGACTCGTCCACTGCCGGTAGAATTCGTAGGCCTCCTGCTGCTGGATCCTGTTGTAGCAATCGACGCGAAAGCGTTGGCTGTAGGTACATTCGAGATCCGGATCGGCTGGTTCGGTGCGGAACCCTCCGAAGTCGGCCGGGAAGTGGCCGTGGAAGATGGCGATGGGATAGCGGGCTTCCGGATGCTCGTCGAAGCCCTCGGGCACGAGGACGTGGGCGCCGAGATACATCGGCCGCCCCCAGAACTCGCTCAGTAGCTCGCTCTGGATCTTGACGTGTTTGATGTACTTCGTCTCCTCGGGCTGGGATATCGGCGGCATCACTTGGTCGAGCGAGATCGATAGCCGATTAGGCCGCCGCGGATCCACCCGCAGCTTTCGAGGGGTGCTGTAGAGGTTGCCTGGTGCGCGATTCCAGCGCTGACCCTCGCCGCGGTCCATGGGAAGCTTGACGGTCTTCCCGTTGCTCAGATTAAAGGTCGAGTACTCGTGCAGCACGGCTTGTACGAAGTATTCGCCCGGTGGCACGTCGGCTAGTCTCGCGTGCGGGAAACCGAACACGTCCGCATCGATTACCACCTCCGCGCCGGGTGCCAGGCCGTCGACATCGATGCCGAATACTTGAGGCGCGCCGAGACTGGAGGTGACCTGGAGCCTGGGCTCCGGTTCCTCTCTTGTCGTCAAGATGAGCAGGACTCGACCATCCCGCGGCTCAGCGCCGACAGATTGATCGAACGAGATGGCGAACTCGAGCGCCGAGGTCGGCGGTTCGGTCGCACACGCCAGCAGCATGGCCGATGCGAGGGCCAACAGCGGGCGGAGGATAGTCTTCGTTGTCATGTTACGTCTCCACGTTCGTTGCTGCGTGGGCAGCGACACGACTCAACCCTCGGGATAGGGCACCGGGTCCTGCTGCGGAACTCCGTAATGTTCCCTGAGACTTTGCAGCATGTCTTCGAGATCTTCCTGGACTCCGACGTAGTCTGGATGGCCGTATACACTGCTGAGCTCGTCCGGGTCGCGTTCGAGGTCGAACAGCTCCCATTCGTCGATCTCGTAATAATAGATGAGCTTGTAGCGCATGGTGCGCACCCCATAGTGGCGTCGCACCATGTGTACGGCGGGATACTCGAAGTAGTGGTAGTAGATGGCGTCACGCCAATCGTCGGGCGTCTCGCCGTGGAGGAGCGGCAGCAGGCTGCGGCCCTGCATCTCCGGCGGCACGGCGACGCCGGCCATCTCCAAGAACGTCTCGGCGAAGTCGAGGTTCTGGACGAGGTCCGAGTTCTGCGACCCCGGTTCGACAACCCGCGGCCAGCGGACGATCAGCGGCATGCGAAGCGACTCCTCGTACATCCATCGCTTGTCATACCAGCCGTGGTCGCCGAGGTAGAAGCCCTGGTCCGAGCTGTAGATCACCGCGGTGTTCTCGGCCAGCCCGGACCGATCGAGGTAGTCGAGGAGGCGTCCCAGATTCTCGTCGATCGATGTGATCGTGCGCAGGTAGTCTTTCAGGTAGCGCTGGTACTTCCAGCGCACGAGATCGGCGCCCGCGAGGTTCGCTTCACGGAACGCCTGGTTCTTCGGCTCGTAGGCGGCGTTCCAGAGACCGAGCTGCTCGTCGTTGAGCTGGCTCGGCGGTACGAGCTTGAGGTCGCTCTCGTAGAGATGCTGGGCGATCGTCATCTCCTGGACCGCCGCGGGGCTCGCCCGGCCCGAGTAGTCGTCGAAGAGGGTGGTGGGTTCGGGGATCGTGACGTCGTCGAAGAGCGTCAACTGCTCGGGGCCCGGCTCCCAGCGGCGATGCGGTGCCTTGTGCTGGTACATGAGCACGAATGGCTTCTCAGGGTCGCGACCGCGCTCGAGCCACTCCAGCACCTTGTCGGTGATAATGTCGGTCACATAGCCGGTGTGTTCCAGAACACCCGCCGGCGTCCGGAAATCAGGGTTGTAGTAAGTCCCCTGGCCGGGGAGGACCTCCCAGTAGTCGAAGCCGGTCGGCTCGCTCTTCAGATGCCATTTGCCGATGATCGCGGTCTGGTAACCGGCCGCCTGGAGCAGCTTCGGAAAAGTTACCTGGGCGCTGTCGAAGCGCTCCCGGTTGGTCGGTACACCGTTCAGATGGCTATGCTTTCCCGTCAGTATCACGGCCCGGCTGGGGGCGCAGATGGAGTTAGTGACGAACGCGTTCCGGAAGAGCATTCCCTCGCGTGCTAGGCGATCGATGTTGGGTGTTTCGCTCAGCCTCGAGCCGTAAGCGCCGACCGCGTGGGCGGCGTGATCGTCGGCGAAGATGAAGATGATGTTTGGGGGCTGAGGGCGATCACAACCCGCTAACGCGATCACGAAGATGGCGAGCAGGTAGGTGCGCACGATTATCTCCTCGCTGGGAATGACGAGTTTCCTTAGCGGCTCCGGACCAGCGGGAACAGCTCCGATTCGGTCCGCCCGCTCCGCATTATCTCGGCGATCCGGGCAACGACGTCGGGATGTAAGTCGGCGACATCTCGGGTCTCGCCGATGTCGGCCGCCAGGTCATAGAGTTCGATCGCACCGTCGACACTCCCGCGGTAGCCCTTCCAGTCACCCAGTCGCACTGCCTGGCGGCCCTGGTATTCCCAGTACAGATACTCGTGACGCGCCTGCTCGTCGGACCGGCCGAACAGTGTGGGCAGCAGTGATAAACCGTCGACTTCGGTCGGGATCTCCGTCCCGACCAGCTCGGCGAAGGTCGGAAGGAAATCCCAGAACGCCGAGACGTGGTCGCTGGTGCCGCCGGCCTCGATAAGTTCCGGCCACCAGGCGATCAGCGGCACGCGGATACCGCCTTCGTAGAGCTGCGTCTTCAAACCCCTGAGGGGTCCGGCGCTGTTGAAGAACTCCGAGTCGGTCCCGCCGTTGAAGGTGGGGCCGTTGTCGCTGGTAAAGATGATGAGCGTGTTGTCGTCGAGTCCGAGCTCTTCGAGTAGGGTTCTGATTCGTCCGATCTCCCGATCCAGCCGGGTGATCATCGCCGCGTAGGCCGCATGAGGTGTGCGATGGGGAAGGTAGCCGCGGTCACCGACGTACGGCGTCTCAGGGAAGGCCCCTTCGTACTCGGCTACTGATTCCTCCGGCACCTGCAGCGCGACGTGAGGAACGGGGAAGGGCAGGTAGAGGAAGAACGGCTCCTCCCTGTTCCGTCGAATGAAGTCGAGCGCTTCCTGGGACATGAGGTCCATCGAGTACTGCGTCCCCGAATAGGGCTCGTAGGATGCGGGGTCGAACGGGTCGGCGTCTTCGGGCAGCCTCTGGTGCGGGTGGACGTACTCGTTCTCGAGGACGTGTTTCTCGGTGTTGCGCCACAGGTAGGGCGGGTAATAGCCGTGAGCGATCCGCTGGCACAGGTAGCCGTACCAATGGTCGAAGCCCTGCCGGTTCGGCTCACCGCTGCTGCCCGGTCCTCCCAGCCCCCACTTCCCGATCGCGCCCGTCGTGTAGCCGGCGTTCTGCAGCATCGTCCCAATTGTGAACGTATTTGCCGGCAGGGGCCGCTGTCCCTCCAGGCTGAGGTCGCGCCAAACGTCGCCCCGCTCCGACATCTCGTCGTTGTCCCGGATATACGCGTGACCGGTGTGCAGGCCGGTGAGCAGCACCGCCCGCGACGGTGCGCATACGGGACTGCCCGAGTAGTGCTGGCTGAACCGCATTCCCTCGGCGGCCAACCGATCGATGTTGGGTGTGCGAATCTTCGTCTGGCCGTAGCTCCCGAGCTCTCGGTACCCGAGGTCGTCGGCGAGGATGAAGATGATGTTGGGCGGACTTACGGTCCCTTCGCCGCAGCTCTCGAGCCCCAGCCCCGAGAGCGCGACGGCGCCGATCACGGCGGTCGCCAAGACTGAGTTGTGTCGCATGGGTGGGATACTACGAAGCTCTCGGGTGGGCGGCCAGGGTCCGGCGGCCGAAATTATCGCCACACAACGTTGGTCCGAGGCCGGCTGTTTGCAGTAGCGCCGACCGACATCTTGCCTATCTTAAGGCTTCTTTTGGGAGAGGCGATGCGAGCACCGGTCCTTCTGATAGTTCTGCTGGCGCTGTCCGTGGCGCTACCCGCCGTCGCCTTGGGTCAGGAGGCGGACGACACGGTCCAGGCGCCCGACGAGGCGTTGCGTGTCTTCTTGGACTGCCGGAGCCGCTATTGCGACTTCGACCATTTCCGGCGCGAGATCGCGTTCGTCAACTACGTACGTGACCGGACTGACTCGGACGTCCACGTACTGGTGACGACGCGCCGCACGGGAAGCGGCGGCGACGAGTTCACGATCGAGTTCATCGGCCAAGACGACTTCGATACGGTCGACGATAGGCTCATCTATTTCTCCAGCGACACCGACGTAGAGTACGAGGTCCGGGATGGCCTGACCCGGACCCTCAAGCTGGGTCTCGTTCGCTATGTGGCGCGCCTGCCGATGGCCGAGCGATTCGACGTGACCTACGAGGCGCCGGATACGCTGGAGGCAGCGCCCACGGCCCAGGTGCAGGACGATCCCTGGAACTTCTGGATCCTCAGGGTTCGTATTGGCGGAAACTTCGGCGGCGAAGAACGACTGAGCCTCTACGCGACGAACGGCTCGTTCTCGGCGAACCGGACGACCGAGGATTGGAAGATCCGGCTGCACGCGAGCGGCTGGTATAGCGAGGACAACTTCGAGTTCAGCGACGGGTCGGAGACGAAGAGTGTCTCGAGGAACTATTCGACCGGCGTCTTCGCTGTAAAGAGTCTGAGTGACCATTGGTCGTTGGGAGGAACGGCGGAGGCGCGAGTCTCGACCTTCCGCAATCACGACCTGGCGATCGAGATCGGCCCTGCCCTGGAATACAACATCTTCCCCTACTCGGAATCGACGAGGAGGGCGCTGACCTTTGCGGTCGCCGCCTTGTACAACTACTTCGACTACGAAGAGATAACGATCTTCGACAAGACCACCGAGCGTCGGCCCGCGGGCGTCTTGGAGATCGAGTACTCGGTGCGGCAGCCGTTTGGCACCATCAATATGGGTTTTGCGGCGTTTTCGTACCTCGATAATCTGAAGCAGCACAGCTTCGATTTGGGCGGGCGGCTGAACATACGGCTCGTCAGGGGGCTGGAACTGAACCTCAACGGCAGCGTCCAGAGGATCAAGGACCAGATCCATCTGGCCAGGGGCGGCGCGACCGATGAGGAGGTCCTGCTGCGACGCCGGGAGCTCGGTACGGATTGGCGCTATCGCCTCGGCTTCAGCCTCAGCTATACGTTCGGCTCGATATACAACAATGTGGTGAACCCGCGCTTCGACTAAGGGCAGGAGTCAGGGAGGACAGGAATGAACGACGACCAAATTGTGGCGATCATCGCGGCCATCCTCGCCGCGGGCCGCCTCGCCTGGGCGAGCGGCCAGGCCCGACCCCAGCCTGAGAGACTGATCTCTGAGGAGGTCAGCGACGCGCTAGACCTCTACAACGAGGCAAAGAAGATCGTCCTCGAGAAAGGGAGCTAGCCGCCCTCAGGGCCGAAGGACGCGAGGAGAGAGGCACCCCGGCGCGCGTTCAGGATCTCTTGACCCGTCCTGGTCAGCTTCGACTCCATGGAAAGCGGGCGAGTAAGCCGATCGGGGATCGGCCGACCGACGCTTCGTCGCTGGCTCGACCGGCTGCTGCCGCCGGTCTGTGTCGTCTGCGGAGACCCTTTGGCCAGCGTGGAATGGCGCGTCTGCGGCCTTTGCTGGGCTCGGGCCCGGGCCCAACGTCACCCCCGCTGTGACCGCTGCGGCATCGCCTTGTACGACAGCGGTATCTCTATACAAGAAAAAGGAATAGAACGTCCGACCTCGGGTTGTATCGAATGCGCGGACTGGCTGCCTTATCTGCGCGTCGCCCGTGCGCCCTACACCATGTCCGGCACGGCTGCTGCCATGGTCCACGCTCTCAAGTACGGCGGTTGGGCCGACTTGGCCGATGAGATGGGCGCGCGGATGGCCGAGGTGCATTTCGCGCCAGCCGTGGAGGCCGAGATCGGGGCGCTGGTACCGGTGCCGCTGAGCCCGGCGCGGCTCAGGGAGCGGGGGTTCAATCAGGCGGAGCTGTTGGGTCGCGCGGTAGCGCGACGGCGGGGCTGGCCGCTAATCCCCGGGGTTTTGGTGCGTGGCCGTCATACGCGGCGCCAGGCACGCCTGGCGCCGCGGGCGCGAGCGGACAACGTGGCCGGCGCGTTCGGCGTGCTGCTTGCGAACCGGGCGCAGATCGAGGACGCGCACCTGCTGCTGGTAGACGATGTATTGACGACGGCTGCCACAGCGCAGGCCTGCGTTCGGGCCCTTTGCGGAGCGGGTGCCCGGGCGGTGAGCGTTCTGACCTTCGCCCGAGCGCGCCGCGAGTTGCCCCGCAAATGTCTGTGATACTTTCCGGGACCCGCCTCTGACGGTAAAGTAGTAAGGTTTGGATCTGGCATACTGGACGGGAGCGAAGGAGGTCGGAGAGAGATGGCGGTTCGAGTTGGAATCAACGGTTTCGGGCGGATCGGTCGGATGATCGTTAGGGCAGCCAAGAAGTATGGGCGTACGGACATGGATTTCGTGGCGGTCAACGATCTCACCGATACCAACACGCTGGCCCACCTTTTCCGCTACGACTCGGTTCACGGCAGGTACGAAGGCACGGTCGAGGCCAAGAGTGAGAGCCTGGTGATCGACGGCGATGAAGTGCAAGTGCTCTCGGAGCGCGATCCGGAAAAGCTGCCGTGGCAGGAGCTGGGCGTGGAGATCGTCTTCGAGTCAACGGGGATCTTTCGTTCGCGAGATGGTGCCAGCAAACACATGACCGCAGGTGCCAAGAAGGTGGTGATCACGGCGCCGGCGAAGGGTGAGGACATCTCGATCTGCCTCGGCGTAAATGACGAAGCCTACGACGCCGCGGCCCACCACATCATTTCGAACGCGAGTTGCACGACCAACTGCCTGGCGCCGGTGGTCAAGGTCCTGTTGGAGGAGTTCGGCTTCAAGCGTGGCATGATGACGACGATCCACAGCTTCACCAACGACCAACGGCTCCTGGATCTTCCCCACAAGGACCTGCGGCGCGCGCGTGCCGCGGCGGTATCGATGATTCCAACCACGACCGGGGCGGCTAAGGCGACCGGTGTCGTGATCCCGGAAGTGAAAGGGAAAATCGACGGCTTGGCCGTGCGGGTTCCCACGCCGAACGTGTCGCTGACCGACCTCGTGGCGGTCGTCGAGAAGACCCCCAGCGCGGACGAGATCAATGCTGCGTTCAAGAAGTACGCCGACGGCAGTCTGAAGGGGATTCTGGCATATAGCGAAGATCCGCTAGTCTCGGTCGACTTCATCGGCAACCCAGCGAGCTCGATCGTCGACGGCCTCTCGACAAACGTGATTGATGACAACCTCGTCAAGATCCTCTCCTGGTACGACAACGAGTGGGGCTACTCGTGTCGGTGTGTCGATCTGGCCGGCTACATCGCCGAACGCCTCTAGAGCGAGACAGTACGATGCTGGACAAACTGACCGTCCGCGACCTGAGCGATGATCAGCTGAGGGGTAGGCGGGCGCTGGTGCGCGTAGACTACAACGTGCCGCTCGATGACGAGGGCCGGGTGGAGGACGACGTGCGTGTCCGTGCAACGTTGCCGACACTGCAGTTGCTACGCGAGCGAGGAGCGAGCTTGGTCCTCATGTCGCATCTCGGCCGGCCCAAAGGCGAGCCGAATCCGAAGTACTCGCTGCGGCCTGTCGGCGCTCACCTGGCGCAGGTGCTGGGCGAGGACGTCGATTTTGCAGCGGAGACAGTGTCGCAGGAGACGGTGGCCAAGTCGAAGAGTCTGAGGCCGGGCCAGATCTTGCTCCTCGAGAACACGCGATTCGACCCGCGGGAGACGAAGAATGATCCGGCCATGGCCAGTGAGCTGGCGGCGCTGGGAGACCTGTATGTCAACGATGCGTTCGGTGCCGCACACCGGGCGCACGCCTCGACGGCCGGTGTCGCCGCGTTTGTGAGACCCGCGGTGGCCGGCTTGCTGTTGGAGCGGGAGCTCGACTTCCTGGGCCGCCTGCTGGAGGACCCGGCGCGGCCCTTCGTCGCGGTGCTGGGCGGTGCGAAGGTCAGCGGCAAGATCGACCTGATCGAGAACTTCCTGGGCAAGGTAGATCGGCTCTGCATCGGCGGAGCGATGGCCTGTACGTTCCTGCGGGCCATGGGGCTGGAGACGGGGAGGTCGTTGGTGGAAGAGGATCTCGTCGACTTCGCGACCCGGATGCTGGAGCAGGCTGGTGATGCCCTCGTGCTGCCGACGGATGCGGTGGTGGCCCCGGCGATCGATCGCGGAGGCGAGGCGCACGTTGTGGGTTGTGAGGCGATTCCGGTGGCCGAGATGTTGCTCGATATTGGACCCGACAGCGCCGCCGCGTTCGCCGACGCCCTCGGCGGTGCGCGCACGATCCTCTGGAACGGACCGCTGGGTGTGTTCGAACAGCCCGCCTTTGCGAACGGCACGACGGCCGTCGCTGCGGCTGTCGCCGATGCGACGACTGCGGGTGCGACCAGCGTAGTGGGCGGCGGAGACAGCGCGGCCGCCGTGGCCGAACTGGGCCTGGCCGACCGGATGAGCCACGTGTCCACGGGCGGCGGTGCCTCGCTGGAGTTCCTGGCCGGTAAGGAGCTTCCCGGCGTCGCTGCGTTAACCGATCGGGAATAGACGGGAATAGAGATGAGCTTCAACAGACCTTTCTTCGGCGGCAACTGGAAGATGAACCACGGGCCGAGTGCGACGCGGGGTTTCTTGAAGGAGTTCTTGGAGCATTACGCGCCTCATGACGATCGCACCGTCGTCTTCTTTCCGCCGGCTATCTCGCTGGCCGAGTTCAGAGCAGCGTCCGCCGGCAGAGACGACCTACTGACCGGTATTCAGGATGTCTTTTGGGAGGGTTCGGGAGCTTTCACCGGCTCGATCTCGGCCAACATGGCAAAGGATGCCGGCGCCGGATTCGCGCTGGCGGGTCACTCGGAGCGCCGCCATGTCTTCGGCGACTCGGACGAGGACGTCTCCCGCAAGGTCGCGGCGATAACGGGCGAGGGCCTTGTGCCTGTCCTCTGTGTGGGGGAGCTACTTGAGGAGCGAGACCGCGGTGAGGTCGAATCGGTGGTCACTCGGCAGCTCGCCGCGGGGCTGAGCCGCTTGAGCTCGGATCAGGTGGAGGGGATCGTAATCGCCTACGAACCGGTTTGGGCGATCGGTACAGGCCGGACGGCGAGTCCCGAGGACGCCAATCAGGCCCATGAGCTGATCCGGGGTCTGTTGAACGAACGCGTCGAGTCGGCGGCTCGGGCGATCCCGATTCTTTACGGCGGTAGCGTCAAGCCGAGTAACATCGAGGAGCTGCTGGCAGCGCCCGAGATCGACGGCGTGCTCGTGGGTGGGGCCAGCCTCAAGGCGTCCGATTTCGCCGAGATCTGTAGCGCCGGAGGAGGTTGACGAGATCCCGTTCGCCGATCCCGGCACGGGCAACGTTGACAGGCCCCGCAATCGATATATAGTACGGCGGTTCCGCCTTCGGGCGGTGACACCCCGTTAACGCGAACGAGGCACGGACGGAAGGCTCAGGCAGTGTATAGGTTCATCCTCATGCTGCTCATCTTGAACGCGATCCTGCTCCTGTTGGTCGTACTGCTGCAGTCGGGCAAGGGGGGCGGGCTGGCCGCCGAGTTTGGCGGTGCCTCGTCATCCGCCGACACCTTCCTCGGTGGCCGACAGGCGGCGACCTTGCTGACCAAGGCGAGCTGGGTGACGGGCGGCCTGTTCATGGGTCTGGCCCTGCTCCTGGCGATCCTTTCGGCCCGGACGCGGGCGCCGTCCTCGGTTCTCGAGGGTCAGTTCGCGCCGCCGGCGGTGGAGGAAGCTCCAGCGCCGCTACTGGAACGGGAGAGCGCACAGGACGCGCCGGCGGTCATCGACCTGGGCGAGGAGGGTGGCGCGGCCACGGGTGAGGAGGGTCAGCCGCCGCCGGAGGGTGGCAATTGAGGCGGTTCGAATCGGCCCGGATCACCGGGCCGTTTTCTTATTCGGAGCTTTCAGGCGGCAGGTCGAGGAATTCGAGTAAACGACCCTTTTCCTGTTGAGCTTCGAGCCAGTCGCCGAAGCCCGAGTCGATGAGCCCCTTGGAGCTCTTCTGTCGGCGGGCAGCCTGGACGGCCAGGTGATGGACATACTCGTTCTTGGCGTTGCCGGCATGGCCGCGCACCCAGAGCCATTCGATCTTGTGACGATCCGCAATATTCTTCAGCTTTTGCCACAGCTCGAGGTTCTCGATCGGGCCGCCTTTGCGCTTCCAGCCGCGGGCGATCCAGTTGGGGACCCACTCTTTGATCCCCTTGACGAGGTAGCTCGAGTCGGAGTGGAAGGCGACGCGACACCGGCCCTTGAGGGCACCCAGGCCTTCGATGGCGCTGCGCAGCGCCATGCGGTTGTTGGTCGTATCGGGCTCGCAGACGAAATAGTCACGCCGGATCCAGCCGCGCCTCTCGTCGAACAGCTCGATCAGGCCGGCGGCGGCACCAGGCCGTGCCTGGTCGCTGAACTGGTTGCCGAGGCACGATTCGTCAGCGTGGATGCAGACGAGGTCGTGGAATTCACGGGCGTTCATGACGACTAAAGCTAACCAGGAACAACACGGGGCGCGAAGAGGGCTCCTGGTGCTGGAAGACGGCTCGGTCTTTCCCGGCCGCCTGGCCGGAGCCGAGGACGAGCTGGCGCTGGGAGAGGTCGTGTTCAATACCAGTCTGGCTGGCTATCAGGAGATCCTGACCGACCCGTCTTATGCCGGCCAGATCGTTACCATGACAGCGCCCCTCATCGGCAACTACGGGGTCACGCCGGAGGATGACGAGGCGGCGCGGCCGTGGGTAGCGGGTCTGGTGGTCCGTGAGCTGAGCCCGAGCTACAGCAACTGGCGAGCTCGGACCAGCCTGCAGGAGTACCTGACGAATCACGGTATTGCCTGCATCGAGGGTGTCGATACGCGCAGGCTGACGCGCCATATCCGGTCGCAGGGCGCGATGCGCTGCGGCATCGGGCCCGAGGACTTGGGTGCGGACGAAATCCTCGCGCGCGTCAGCGAGCATCCGCCGATGACCGGACTCGATCTGACAAACGTCGTAACCACCCGCGAGGTCTACACCGTGCGGGCCAGAGGGGTCGGGCGCTTCCGGGTCGCAGTCTACGACTTCGGGGTGAAGCGCCGTAGCCTGAATCTGCTGGCCGGGCACGGCTGCAATCTGACCGTCTACCCCTCGACCACGCCAGCGGAGGTCGCCCTCGACGGTGCTCCCGACGGAGTGTTTCTATCCAACGGTCCGGGCGACCCGGCTGCAGTGCCGGGCGTCATCGAGCTGATCGACTCGTTGGCGGCGCAGCAGATCCCGGTGTTCGGAATCTGCCTTGGGCATCAGGTGGTCGCGCGCGGTTTCGGCGCCGAAACCTTCAAGCTGCTCTACGGGCACCGTGGCGGGAACCACCCGGTCCGCAACCTGGCGACCGGCCGGGTCGAGATCACCTCGCAGAACCACGGTTTCGCGGTGCGCAGCGAAGGAGAGGAGGTTCCCGGTGCGCCGGATCTCCGCGCCACGCATGTAAACCTGAACGACGGGACGCTGGAAGGGGTCAGGCACCGAGAACTGCCCGTCTTTGCCGTCCAGTACCACCCCGAGTCCGCCCCCGGACCCCACGACAGCCGCTACTTGTTCGACGAGTTCGTGCGTCTGATGGGTCAGCAGCGGCCCGCCTGACACCACCGGCCCCGGCGTCCGGAAACGGGAGCCCCCGGACTTGACTTAGTCGTTCTGACACAGTAACTTAGGCGCCCATCTCCCTCCCGTTATCGATTTCCCTTGACGGCACGTCAGAGTGCTCGTCCCAGGTAAATGGAAGCTCGTAAGAAGAGTCCCCGAGGCTGGTGGGTTGCCCTGGTGGTGGCCGGAGTTGTCATCGTGTTCGGCACCGGGCTACTCCTGATCATGTACACGGCCGCTCCCAGCGACGGCATCACGGTGCTGGCCCGGGATCGGATCGCGATACTGCCGCTACGCGGTGTGATCACACAAAACCACCGCGTGATCCGGGAGCTGCGGGACTACCGGGACGACAGTTCGGTCAGGGGGTTCGTCCTCTGGGTGAACTCGCCGGGCGGGGAAGTCGCTCCGTCGCAGACGATCTATCGGGAGCTCGCTCGGGTTCGCGACGAGGGCTACCCGGTGGTCGCCGCGATAGGATCGGTGGGGGCGTCCGGAGCTTACTACGCGGCCTTGGGAGCGGACACGATCCTGGCGATGCCCGGTTCGCTGGTCGGCTCGATCGGCGTGCTGATGGAGTTCCCCAACGCTCAGGAGCTGCTCGAAAAGGTCGGGGTTCGTTTCGAGGTGATCAAGAGCGCTGAGCACAAGGACTTGGGTTCTCCCTACCGAGAAGTGACCGAGGCCGAGCGAGCGCTTCTCCAGGAGGTGGTCGACGATGTCTACGACCAGTTCCTGGAAGTGATTGCGGAGGAGCGTGACTTGTCCCGTGACTCGGTGATAGAGGTCGCAGACGGCCGCCTGCTGTCGGGCCGTCTCGCCGTGGATTATGGACTGATCGATGGAGAAGGTGACCTGGTCGATGCCATCGCTGTCGCTGGCAACATGGCGGGCCTTGGGCCGGAGCCGCGAACTGTGTTGCGTGAGGAACGCCGCCGTGTGACCTGGTTGGACCTTCTCGGTTCGTTAGCCGCTTTGGCCACAGGCCAAGGCGGAGCCGTGGGGCCCCTGGGCGAAACCTGGCCCGCTCTGGATCAGGGGCCGCGGCTCATGTATCTGCTCAGGTACCGGTAGCGGCGGCACGGGGCGCGATGGAAACCGTTCGTTCGCTGCGGGCGTTTTCACTCTTCGATTGCTGGAGGAAGGGATGACCAAAGCCGATTTGGTCGAACAGGTTGCCCAGGCGATTGGGCCTGGGATCACTAAGAAGGACTGCGCCGCGGTGGTGGATGGCTTTCTGAATGCGGTCCGGCAGGCGCTGGCCGACGGCCATCACATCGAGATCCGGGGATTCGGCACGTTCAAGGTTCGCAACAGACGCGCTCGTGTGGCCCGGAACCCTCGAACGGGTGACCCAGTGAGAGTGGAGGCGCGGGCCGTTCCGGTATTCAAGCCCTCGAAGAACTTCAGGGCACAGGTCGCCGGCGAGTCCGAGGCTGCATTCGAGAGCATGCGGGGCTAGACCTTTCTTTCCCCCGCCGGGATGCCAGGTGCCCGGCCTGCCAAAAGGAAGGTACGAATAGGATGACTAGAGAGGCTCTGGTTTCCCTGCCGCCAGAAAGAGTCCTCGAGCTCGCGCGACGGTTCTTCACCGGTTCCGCTTCTGGTTATGCCGGCACGCTGGTCGAAGAGGGCGGAGGCTTCATCCGCTTCCAGGCTTTCCGTGGCCAGCTGGCGATCTCCGCTTCGCAGGATGGCGAACGGACGCGCGTCCGCTGCTCTACTCTTCGCTACCACCCCTCCATAGGTCAGTTTCTGCTGCAATTGGAGACAGAATCCGCCGTGACCGGGGCCTGAAAGCAAGCGCGCCTCTGCTTGCTGGACGGCCCTGCGCGCTCTACGATGGGCAGGGATTGATGTTTCATCGTCGGGGATTGTTATGCGCGTGAAATGCCTGTTCTTCGCCGCCTACCGTGAGCTCTTCGGGGCCGAAGAGATCGAGCTCGAGTTGCCCGAAGGATCGACGTTGGGTGCGCTGGTCGAAGATGTCCGGGCCCGGGCCGGCGCAGCTGCATTGCCGCGGCAGCTGGTTGCCGCGGTGAACCGCGAGTACGCCTCGGTCGATACGGTGCTACGCGACGGGGACGAGGTGGCGTTCATACCGCCGGTGGCAGGGGGCTGAATGTACTGTGTGGTCTCGCGTGGCCCGATCGATGCTGCTGAGCTTCTGCAGCGTGTGCGTAGCGACGCCGACGGAGCAGTACTCCTCTTCGCCGGCGTAGTACGCGACCACCATGAGGGTAGGTCCGTGGAAGCGCTCGCCTACGAAGCCTACGAGGAGATGGCGGTCGCGAAGATGGAGATGATCTGTCAGGAGGTGAGTACCCGCTTCGAGGTCGGCGAGCTGGCGGTGGCCCACCGGGTCGGCGACCTGGAAATCGGGGAGATCAGCGTCGTCATCGCCGTCGCAGCCCCTCATCGCGATGCGGCCTACAAGGCCTCGCGTGAGATCATCGAGCGCATCAAGAGCGAGGTACCGATCTGGAAGAGGGAACGCTATTCGGACGGTGGCGAGGTCTGGCGCGACGGGACCACTCCCGACGTACCCGGGGCGGGGAAGTCGTGATGCTGGGCTCCGAAAGCCGTTGAACGCCTTGCCTACCCCCACTCCACACCTTAGCTTGGCAGGCACGAAGTCCTCTCTCAATACGTAGCCCCATCACCAGCTAAGCCCGCGGCGATCCGGCGGGCGGCCAGCGTTTCAAGTTCGCCGGGAGCTCGTGCGCCGAAGGGTCGCGTCCGGACGGTGCGGGGGATTGGGAACCGAGTATGTTCAATAAAATTACGGTTGTTGGTGCAGGACACGTCGGCGCAACGCAGGCGCTTCGTCTGGCAGAGATGCAGGTCGCCAAGCAGGTCGTGATCGTCGACATCCTGGAGGGCATCCCACAGGGCAAAGCTCTCGACATGTATGAGTCGGGCCCGGTTATGGGTTTTGACACTCGCGTCATTGGTGCCAACGGATACGACGAGGCTGCGGGCAGCGAGATAGTCGTCATCACAGCAGGCATCCCACGCAAGCCCGGGATGAGCCGCGACGACCTTCTGGCGACGAACGCCGGGATCGTGCGCGAAGTCTCCAACGCGGTGAAGAAGACGTCCCCCAACGCCATCTGCATCGTAGTCTCCAACCCGCTCGACGTCATGTCCTATGTGGCCAAGGAGACGACGGGCTTCACCGCCAACCGGGTCTTCGGTATGGCCGGCGTACTCGACACGGCGCGCTACCGCACGTTCATCGCCGAGAGGTTGAACGTCAGCGTTGAGGACATCCAGGCTCTGGTACTGGGAGGTCACGGCGACACAATGGTGCCGCTCGTCTCCTACACGACTATCAGCGGCATTCCGCTGACCCAGTTCCTGGGCCAGGACGAGATCGACGGGCTGATCGACCGAACACGCAAAGGCGGCGCCGAGATCGTGGCCTATCTGAAAGAGGGCAGCGCCTACTACGCGCCTTCAGCCGCCGTGGCTCAGATGGTGGAGGCGATTGCCAAGGACAAGAAGCGCATCCTCCCGTGTGCCGCCTGGATGGAAGGCCAGTACGGGATCTCCGACACGTACCTCGGTGTGCCGTGTAAGCTGGGCGCGGGAGGCGTTGAAGAGATCATCGAGGTGCAGCTCACCAAGGACGAGCAGGCCGCACTAGAGAAGTCGGCCGAGCACGTAAGGGGCACGATAGCGAAGCTCAAGGAACTCACCTAGTCAAAAAGGGGCGCGAGTTTCGCGCCCCTTCGCTTTTTCGTCACCGACATCGGAAACGCGGAGCTCCGTCATGCTTGAAAGGACGAGCTTCCGGGAAGGGTTGAGCTACCGGGGCGGCTCGAGCATGTGGGCCTGGGTGTTGCACCGCATCACGGGTCTCTGTGTCCTGCTGTTCCTGAGCATTCACATCCTGGAAACGTTCACGCTCAGCTTCGGACCCGATTTCTACGACCATACGATGGAGCTGTACAATACGGTCTTCTTCCGCGTGGCGGAGATCGGGTTGCTCCTTGCGGTCCTCTATCACGCAATCAACGGGATCCGAATCACTATCCAGGATTTCTGGCCGGCTTTGTGGCGCTACGAGCGTGCCCTGGTCTGGGTCGGCTTCGTCATCCTGATCCTCGTCTTCGTCCCGCTGGCCGTCTGGGGATTGCTACCGGTCATCAGAGGGGAGCTGTGATCATGGCCGGCCGCCCTGCAGTCCCCCCCACGGGTCGCTTCGAGATGTACTCGTGGCTGTTCATGCGAGTATCGGGGATCGTTCTTCTGTTCATGGCCGTCTTCCACCTACTGCTGATGCACTACGGGATCGGTGTGGAGCAGCTGAACTATGGGGTGGTGGCGGCCCGTTGGGGCAGCCCTTGGTGGAGACTGTACGACCTCTTCCTGCTGCTGCTGGCGCTGACCCACGGTATGAATGGCGCGCGGATCCTCATGGACGAATATCTGAGGGCAGGCGGCTGGCGGCTGTTTCTCAAGATTGTCTTGAGTCTGCTCTATCTAGTACTCCTCGTGCTGGGGGCTTGGGTAATCGTGACTTTCAGATGAAAGTCCCGTGAATGTCGACACGCGTTGAAGTCCATCGGCTAGACGCCGTCGTGGTAGGCGGAGGCGGAGCGGGCCTGGCCGCTGCGGTCTACCTAGCGCGGCAGCCCGGGATCCGTACGGGCGTCATCAGCAAGCTGTATCCCACGCGCTCGCACACCGGGACGGCTCAAGGCGGTGTCGGCGCCGCTTTGGGCAACTGTGACCCGGAAGGCGATTCCTGGGAATGGCACATGTTCGACACGGTCAAGGGGAGCGACTACTTGGCCGACCAGGACGCGGTCGAGATCCTCTGTAGGGAGGCGGTAGAGGTTGTCTACGAACTGGAGCACATGGGGCTGCCGTTCAGCCGAACCGTGGATGGCCGCATAGCGCAACGCCGGTTCGGCGGCCACGCGATCAACTTCGGTCAGAAACCGTCGCGCCGAGCCTGCTATGCGGCCGATCGCACCGGCCACATGATCCTCCAAACGCTCTACCAGCAATGCATCAAGCATCGCGTGGAGTTCTACGACGAGTACCAGGTCATTGACCTGCTGGTCGAGGGCTCGCGCTGCCAGGGTGTAGTCGCGCTCGAGATCGCCACGGGCGTGCTCCACGTGTTCCAGGCGAAGGCGGTTCTGTTTGCCACCGGCGGTTGGGGTCGCATGTTCGAGATCACCTCCAACGCTGTAACGCTCACGGGTGACGCGGCAGCGCTGGTCTGGCGGCGCGGGCTACCACTGGAGGACATGGAGTTCTTTCAGATCCACCCGACGGGGATCTACAAGCTCGGCATCCTGATAACAGAGGGGGTGCGTGGCGAGGGTGGCGTCCTCAGGAACAGTGAGGGCGAGCGGTTCATGGAAGTGTACGCACCGAGCATGAAAGACCTGGCCTCGCGTGATGTCGTGTCGCGGGCGATTTATCTGGAGATCAAGGCGGGGCGGGGCATCGGGGGAAAAGCGTACGTCAACCTGGATGCCACCCATCTGGGTCGCGAACTGATCGATGAGAAGCTGCCTGATATTGCCGACTTTTGCAGGACATACATTGGCATCGATCCGGCCATCGATCCCATGCCGGTACAACCGACGGCACATTACGCGATGGGCGGTCTCCCCACCGACCTGGACGGCCGTCTGCTGGCCGATGCCGACGGCTCGATAGTGGACGGTGTATACGCGGCCGGTGAGTGTGCGTGTGTCTCGGTACACGGAGCCAACCGGCTGGGCACGAACTCGCTGCTCGATCTACTAGTCTTCGGCCGCCGCGCCGGCTTGCACATGGGCGTCTTCGCGGCCGGGTCGGATCACGCCGCTCTGCCTGACGATCCAACCGGCCCGGCAATCGAGGCGCTTGAGCGGATCCACAACGGCGAGGGTGACCGTGCAGTCGCAATTCGCGATGAGATGCAGGCTGTGATGACGGAACATGTCTCGGTATTCCGAGAGGAGCCCGGGCTCGCGGAGGCAGTTGCGACGATCGAGGAACTCCGCCAGCGTTACCGTGACGTGAAGATCGATGACAAAAGTGAGCGGTACAATCTGGATCTCGTGGAAGCGTTTGAGCTGGGTTGCCTGCTCGACTGTGCCTACTCCACGGCAACGGCCGCCATGAATCGCACCGAGAGCCGTGGCGCTCAATACAGAGAGGACTTTCAGGGGCGCAACGACCAGGAGTGGTTGAAACACACCTTCCAGATACTGGGCGACGGTGACAAGGTCGAGTTCAGCTACAAACCCGTCACTATTACGCGGTTTGAACCCAAGGAACGAGTCTATTAGGGGGCGCCATGCGGGTCCGGTTCGACATTAAGCGGTACGATCCGGATAGGGACGAAACGCCGTACTTCCAGGACTACGAAGTCGAACTGGAAGAAACCGACCGCGTATTGGATGGCCTCAACGAGATCCGTTGGCGCCAGGACGGAACGCTTACCTTCCGCCGTTCCTGTGAGCACGGCATTTGTGGCTCGGACGCCTTGCGTATCAACGGCCGCAATAGGCTCGCCTGTAAGACGCTGATCCGTGACGTGGGCAAACGTATCCGGGTCGAGCCGATTCTCGGCTTTCCTGTCGTCAGAGACCTCGTCATCGACCAGCGCCGCTTTTTTCAGGGCTACCGCAGCGTCCTACCATTCCTGGTGAACGACGATCCGCCCCCGCCGCGCGAGCGGCTACAGAGCCCCGAGGCCCGGCAGCGCTTCGACGACACGACCAAGTGTATCCTCTGTGCCGCATGTACTACCGCCTGCCCGTCTGCTTGGGGCCACGACTCTTTCCTCGGGCCGGCAGCCATCGTTCAGGCCCATCGATTCATCTTCGATACCCGCGACCACGCCACGGCCGAAAGGTTGGCCCGCCTCACAGGACGCGGCGGGGTCTGGGCTTGCCGCACCGTTTACAATTGCACCATGGCCTGCCCTCGTGAGATACAGGTCACCCGGGCGATCGCGGAGGTGAAGCGCGCGGCGCTGCTGGGTGGTCCTTGAGGCGAATTGTGCGGTAGGCGGTGTAAGTGTTTATTTGCCAGTTTAGTAGGTCTAGCGACCTAAGAGAGAGTCAACCGGGCGTATCGGAGGCCCCCCGGGGGTACGGGCGTGAACTATCTCACCTTTCTTATACAGTGGTATAACTGGCCGTACCTGGTTGGGCTTCTCGTACTGGCCGTGTCGTTCGCCCGTCCGGCTATCCTCGAGGCGCTGGGAGTCCGACTGGGTGGCTGGCTGGGACTGAAGCGAGCCTCGGGCATTCCTGTGCTGCGTGCCTTCGCCGTGGCACTGAGCGTGGTGGGGCTGACGGTGAATGGTGCATTGCATGACTACTGGCCTGCGGGGCAAGAGCGGGGGTTCGTCCCCGGCCTGGTAGTGACGGTTCTGCTTGCCGCGGTCGTAACGCGGTTGGTGGGGCGAGTGTTCGAGGAGCACTTTCCGGAATTCAGGGCGGTGAGCTGGGGCGAGAGCGGTCTGAGCGGGAGAGAAGGCCGGGTGGTGAGCCGGATGGTGAGCGCGGATTACCGCGCCGGTCGCGCTCACGTCATGGGTGACGATGAGACGCTGCACACCGTCATGTGCAAGACCAAAGGAAACGAGATCCCTCTCGGGGCCTTGGTGGTGCTCGGCGACTATGATGATGAGGACGGCCGCTACTTCGTTGAGCAGGTCGACGACCGCAAGATGCGCGAGGAGTCGTCGGAGAATGAAGGGGATGGATGAGGTCTGGACGATGAGGCGGGATCTGCTGTCGGTATGGTTAACGTTCGCTAGCCTGGCGATCGCGGGCTGCTCCGTCGACCAAGCCGCCAGCGGGCTTGCTGTCATCACTGCAGAGGGCTTCGATGCGCACCTGCGTTTTCTAGCCAGCGACTTCTTGGAAGGGCGCGCACCGGGGAGCGAGGGGGCGGAGCTGGCGGCCCTCTACGTAGCAACGCAGTTCGAGCTTGCCGGCCTACACCCGCTGGTTGGGGACTCCAGTTTCCTGCAGCCGGTCCCGCTGGCCGCCGTGACCTCACGGCCGAGGCTGGCTTTCCGGGCGCGCGGTGGTGCCTCATTCGAGGCGGCGCATGGCCCCGATTTCGTCGCCTGGTCGTCGAGGCCGGCCGAACAAACACAGATCGAGACCGAGCTCGTGTTTGTCGGCTACGGGATCTCCGCCCCGGAAGCGGGCTGGGACGACTACAAGGACGTTGATGTCAGCGGGAAGGTCCTGCTGATGCTGCTAAACGATCCCGGCTCCGGTACGGTGGGTCGCTTCCGGGGGGACACGCTCACCTACTACGGATTGCCTGACTACAAGTACGGAGAGGCGGCTCGACGAGGCGCGCTGGGGGCGATTCTGATCCACACGCGCGATCTGGCCAGCTACGGGTGGCACCTCGTTGAGAGTGTCCGCAGGCGCGAGCAGCTGCAGCTGGAACCGCCGCGGGGAACTCCGCGTCCGGAATTCCAGGGCATGATGAGTCGGGGCGCGTCGGAGACAATCGTAGCGATGGCTGGCCTCGACTTCGCAACGCTCCTCGAGTCGGCAACCTCGGAGAACTTCCGCCCGATCGCCATCGGTCTAACCGTGTCGGCCAGCGTGAGGAGCGAGGTTCGGCTTCTGGTCGATGCCAACGTGGCCGGGTTGCTGCCGGGGACCGACCCCGAGTTGGCCAACGAGGTTGTTGTGTTCACATCACATTTCGACAATCTCGGGATAGGTCCGGCGGTCGATTCGGATTCGATCTATAACGGAGCCTACGACAATGCTTCGGGCACCGCGATGCTCATCTTGCTGGCCGAGGCGTTCGCCCGGCTTTCCGAGCGCCCGGCCCGGTCGATACTCTTTCTAGCCGTGACGGCCGACCAGCCGGATCTCCTGGGAACAAGTTACTACGTGGAGAACCCGCTGGTGCCGCTCGAGGCGACCGTCGCCAACGTCAACCTCGATGGCGTCAATCTGTGGGGGCCCACGCATGACATAGTGGCGATCGCGGGTAGGGCCTCGAGTCTCGACGAGGCCGTGGTGCGCGCGGCGGCCGCCGAGGATCTCAGGCTCGAGGGCGATTGGGCACCGGAGCAGGGTCACCTGTACGGATCAGGCCAGTTCACCTTCATGCGAGCCGAGGTTCCTGCGGTGCACATCGGGCACGGCCTGGACTTCATCGGGCAGATGCGGGGCTGGGGTACCGGGATGATGAACGACTATCGCGAGGAACACTATCGTCAGCCGAGCGACGAGTACCGGCCGGACTCGGATCTGCGAGGCGCCGTACAGCAAGGGCGAGTCGCGTTTCGGGTAGGGCTCGCCGTGGCGAACGCCCGAGAACGGCCAAGGTGGAATGAGGGATCGGGAACTGGGAACTGAATGCCAGGAGTCGGTGGAATCCGTGGCATTCGGGAATTCACGTGTTGGCGAGTTCCGGCATTCGGAAGTTCAGATTCGGTAAATCCGGATTCTCTGATCCCCAATCCCCCGATACCACGGATTCCACGGATTCTGGCATTCTGGATTCTCGAATCCCCCGATTCCCCGATCCCCGAATTCCCGAATTCCCAACACTAGATTTTCGGCAGCGTCACTCCGGTCTGCTTCTGGTACTTGCCTTTCCGGTCGCCGTAGCTCACCTCGCACGCCTCGTCCGACTCGAAGAACAGGACCTGCGAGATCCCCTCGCCGGCATAGATCTTGGCCGGGAGAGGCGTTGTGTTGGAGATCTCCAACGTGACGTGCCCTTCCCACTCGGGCTCGAAGGGCGTCACGTTGGTGATGATCCCACAGCGGGCGTACGTCGACTTGCCCACGCAGATCGTCATGATCGTGCGCGGTATGCGGAAATATTCGACCGACGATGCCAGGGCGAAGGAATTGGGCGGGATGATGCAGACGTCGCCCTCGTACTCGACGAATGACCGCGCGTCGAACTCTTTCGGGTCCACGATGGCGCTGTTGACGTTGGTGAAGATCCGGAAGTTTCGGGCCACCCGCATGTCGTAGCCGTAGGAGCTCAGTCCGAACGAGATTACCCCCTCTCGCACCTGCTTCTCCTCGAACGGTTCGATCATCCCCTGTTCGAGGGCCATCGCACGGATCCAGCGGTCACTCTTTATGCTCATTTGCACTCCGCAAGGGACAGGGGGTGACGCCACCCAGGGTAAAGAGGGGGGAATTCAGAAATCCTTGACTGCCGAATTCCAAATGTGCAGGGTGGCACGAATATAGCGCCAAGGAGGGTGGCATCAAGGTGGATTTGTCTTGGACGTTGGCGCGCTCGACAGGTGGACAAGCGCTTGACATAGGTGTGGGTTTGGTGGAATTTCTATTGACAGGCCCTGGCTCGATGTTATTATGGCCGCGCTTTCTGGCCAATTCTTGAGCGCTGGGGGATGACCGACGATGCTGCGGGAGTACGTGCCCGTCCTGATGATCTTCGCCATGAGCTTGGGCGCTGGCGCCGTCATGGTGATTGGGTCGGCCATCTTCAGCAACTATCGGCCGACGACGGTCAAGAAAGAGCCATACGAATCCGGCATGCCACCGGTAGGCGATGCGCGGGAGCGGTTCGCGGTGAAATACTACATCGTGGCGATGCTGTTCTTGTTGTTCGACGTGGAGGTAGTGTTTCTGTTCACGTGGGGCGCCGTATTTCGCCGACTGGGGCTGTTTGGGTACGTGGCGATCATGATCTTCATCTTACTGTTGATCGTTGGACTGCTGTACGAGTGGAGGAAGGGCGCTCTGGAGTGGGACTGACGCCTTTCCAGCCTGGATGACGAATTGGGAGGACTCTGGGGCAAAGACATAGCATGTCAAAGGGAAGCGAGAGCGCGGGAAGCGGCGCGCGAAGTCAGGTAGGGACCGAGATACCGCGCAACTGGTTCATCGCAAAGCTCGACGACCTGGTTGTCAACTGGGCGCGGCGCGGTAGCCTCTGGCCGATGCCGTTTGGCACAGCCTGCTGCGCCATCGAGATGATGGCGACGGCGGCCTCGAAGTACGACATGGCGCGTTACGGCATGGAGCGCATGGGATACACTCCACGGCAGGCGGATGTCATGATCGTAGCGGGTCGCGTCAGCTACAAGATGGCCCCAGTAATGCGCCGGATCTGGGACCAGATGCCCCAGCCCAAGTGGTGTATCAGCATGGGGGCCTGCGCTTCGACCGGAGGCGTATTCGACACGTACACGTTGATGCAGGGGATCGACACGGTCGTCCCGGTTGACGTCTACGTGCCCGGGTGTCCGCCGCGTCCCGAAGGATTGCTGTACGCGCTGCTGATGATCCAGGAGAAGATCAAAGGCGAGTCGGTGGTTGATCCGCGGTCGCGTGAGGAGGACCCTGAGCGCGTTGGCAAACCTCACCTGACGCCGGACGAGATCGACGAGATCGCCCAGCCGTTCGGGAACTCGACGTTCCAGAACCGCGTCAGTGGGCTAGAGAGCTCATCTCCCGTCCATCGCCCAGGCGATCGCAAGGAGTGACGGATCCCGCTGAACGGCGTCCACCTGAACCACGGGTCGGATTGTATGTCGCCGAGTACTGTCTCGGGTAATCAAATAAAGGCAGAGGCTGACACGGTCAGAGAGCGGCCCGACGTGACGGATGTCGTGACCCGGTTCGGCGAGGCGATTCGCTCGATCGAGACCGACGCGGCGGGCGAACCGGTCGTCAAGGTCGATCCGGAGCGGACCTTCGAGGTCCTCGAGTACCTACGGGACTCTCAAGGGTACGACATGCTGAAGGACATCACGGGGCTCGACCTCGGTGGTGGCCGCCCGCTGCAGGTCGTCTATCAGCTCTGGTCGACGCGGGGGTCCAAGTCGCTGCGGCTCAAGGCCGCCCTACCTCACGATCGCCCCAAGCTCAAGAGCGCATTCGGTCTGTGGCGCGCCTCCGATTGGCTGGAGCGTGAGACGTACGATATGTACGGCGTCATCTTTGAAGGCCACCCGGACCTGCGTCGCATCCTGATGCCGGAGAACTACGAGGAGGGTTACCCGCTGCGTAAGGACTTTCCGCTGCGGGGGCGGTTCTCGCGGGCTGAGCAGACACGGCTCGCCATGTCGCGCGAGCTGGAGGACCTCTACAGCCTCGACGAGCTTGCGGTGAGCGGGCGGAGCGGCAGGCGCGACGCCGATCCGGATGAGGGTCTCGAAACGCAGAACATGATCCTCAATATCGGACCGCAGCACCCGGCAACCCACGGGGTGTTGCGGCTGGTATGCGAGCTGGACGGCGAGACGATCGTCAAGTGCACCCCCCACATCGGTTACCTACACACCGGATTCGAAAAGCTCTCCGAGTACCGCACCTGGAACCAGGTGATCACGCTCACCGACCGCATGGACTACCTGGCGCCGATGCTCTACAACATCGGGTACGCCATGGGGGTCGAAGCGTTGCTCGGCATCGAGATCACGCCGCGCTGCCAGGTGATCCGTGTCATCTGTTCGGAGCTCAATCGCATTCTCTCGCACCTGATCTGGGTCGGTACGACGGCAATCGACATCGGCGCCATGACTCCGTTCCTCTACACGTTCGAGGAACGGGAGCGGATCTATAACCTGCACGAGGCATATGCCGGTGCCCGGATGACTACCAGCGTCAGTCGAGTGGGCGGAATGATGGCGGACGTGCCACCAGGTTGGTTGGACAGCGTCCGTGATTTCGTCGAGACGTTCCCCAAGACGCTGGACGAGACCGAGAGACTGCTGACACAGAACTCTATCTGGATCGGGCGGACTCAGGGTGTGGGCGCCATCGGCGCTGAGGACGCGCTGAACGTCGGCGCCTGCGGACCCAACCTGCGGGCCTGCGGCGTGGCTTACGATGTGCGGAAAGACAAGCCGTACCTCGACTACGAGACATACGACTTCGACGTCCCGATCGGCGAGCACGGCGACGTCTATGACCGGTACCTGGTACGGATGGAGGAGATGCGTCAGTCGCTCCGCATCCTGGAGCAGGCGCTCGATCGGGTGCCGAGCGGTCCGATCAACGTCGACGACCCGCGGGTAATCCTGCCGCCCAAGTCGCAGGTGATGGGCTCGATCGACGGGATGATCTCACACTTCAAGTTGGTGATGGAAGGTCTAAAGGTGCCGGCAGGCGAGGTGTGGTCATCGATCGAGAGCTCGAAGGGCGAGCTGGGCTTCTATCTGGTCGCCGACGGAGGACCGAAGCCGGTTCGCTGCCGGTTCCGTGGGCCCTCGTTCATGAACATGTCGACGTTACCATATCTCGTAGAGGGTGAACTGATCGCCGACTTGATCGCCGTCAACGCGAGCATCGATATCGTGCTCGGGGAGATCGATCGATGAGCGACGCGATGCACCCCGCCATCGCGGGCGCACAGCCGTCACAGCGGGCGGAGAAGAACCCCGACGCGCCGCTGTTCGAAGGGGCCTACAAGGAGCGTTTCGACGGTATTCTGACGCGCTACCCGAACAAGCGGGCCGCGCTACTCCCTGTTCTCCACCTGGCCCAGGAGCTCCGCGGTTGGATTTCGCCGGAGACGATGGCTCGTGTAGCTGAGCTACTCGACCTGACGCCCGCTTACGTCCGCTCCGTCGCTTCCTTTTATACCATGTTCGCCCTGCGACCGGTGGGCAGGTACCTGATCCAGGTTTGCGTCGGTATCGGCTGTGACCTCTGCGGGGCGGAGGAGGTCATCGAGCGGTTCCTCGAGCTGACGAAGACGCGGATCGGCGAGACGTCGGACGACGGCAAGTACACAGTAGTCGAGGTCGAGTGTTTGGGAGCCTGTGCGTTCCCCACGGTCGTTCAGGTGAACGACAAGGTCTTTGAGAGCGTCAGGGCAGAGGACGTCGAGGGCCTGTTGAAGGAGTTAGACTGAGCATGGCGTATCCCTACGAGCATCCCCGCGAGGAGCGGATGCTCTCCCGGTACTTCGGAGACAAGGACGCCATCGGGATCGACGGCTGGATCGAGCGCGGCGGTTACAAGGCGCTTCATAAGGCGCTGGGCATGGCGCAGGACGAGGTGATCGAGGTCGTCAAGGACTCGGGGCTGCGCGGACGGGGCGGGGCCGGCTTCCCGGCGGGGCTGAAGTGGAGCTTCATGCCGAAGGACGGCAAGGTTCCCAACTACGTAGCCTGCAACGCCGACGAGAGCGAGCCCGGCACGTTCAAAGATCGCGAGCTGATGCGCTGGACGCCTCACCAGGTCATCGAGGGGATCATCATCACCAGCTACGCGGTCCGCGCTCAGCACGCCTACATCTACATCCGCGGGGAGTTCGTCGACATCGTCCGAGTGCTGAACGGCGCCGTCGTCGAAGCGTACGAGCGGGGTTATCTGGGCGCCAACATCCTCGGCTCCGTTTACGACCTGGACCTTACGGTCCACACCGGGGCAGGGGCCTACATAGCCGGCGAGGAGACCGGCCTGTTGAACTCGCTGGAGGGCCGCCGGGCCGAGCCGCGCGTGAAGCCGCCCTTCCCAGCGCAGAAGGGCGCCTTCGATATGCCGACGACGGTGAACAACGTGGAGACGTTGGCTTCGGTCCCCCATATCGTGCTGAACGGCGCCGATTGGTATCGGCAGTGGGGAACCGAGAAGAGCCCCGGGACCAAGCTCTTTTCGTGTTGCGGCCATCTACAGAGGCCCGGCAACTACGAAGTGCCGCTCGACTTCAGCCTCAAGGAGCTGGTCTACGAGCTGTGCGGCGGTCCGCCGGAGGGGCGAGAACTGCTGGGCGTCATCCCGGGCGGCAGTTCGGTGCCGATCCTGACCGTGGACGAACTGGATTGCGACGTTAGTTACGAGGGCATCGAGGCGGCCGGCTCGTTCTTGGGCTCGGGCGGCCTGATCGCAATGGACGACTCGACGTGCATGGTCAGGGCCGTCAGACGAATGGTCGAGTTCTACGCCCACGAGTCGTGTGGGCAGTGCACGCCGTGTCGCGAGGGCACGACGTGGCTGACGAAGATCCTGCGACGCATCGAGCGCGGCGATGGGCGCGAGGAAGATATTCCTCTGCTTCTCGACGTCGGCTCCAATATGGCGGGGACGACGATCTGCCCGCTCTCGGACAGCGCGGCGGTTCCGGTTGTCAGCTCGATCCAGAAGTTCGAGGAGGAGTACATGGCTCACATCCGTGACGGAAGTTGCACGGCTAAGCGCTGAGCGACTAGCGAGGTCCATGGATAGCGAGAGCAAGCAAGTAACCATCACGATCGACGGCGCCGAGGTCACGGTACCCGAAGGTACGACGGTCCTGAATGCCGCCGAGCGGCTCGGCATTGTCATACCCCGGTACTGCTGGCACCCCGGACTGAGCGCGCCGGCCCAGTGCCGTATGTGTCTCGTAGACGTGGAGGGTGCGCCGAAGCCGCTGCCGGCCTGCGTGCAGCAAGTGCAGGACGGCATGGTGGTGAGCACGGACTGCGTCGAAGCACGCAAGGCACGTCGTGGAGTGATCGAGTTCCTGCTGCTGAATCACCCCCTTGACTGCCCAATCTGCGATGCGGCGGGCCAGTGCATGTTGCAGGATTACGCGCACGAGACCGGCCAGCTGCGACGGCGCGCAGTAGAAGCGAAGGTCGTGCTCGGCCGCGATCACGTGACTTCCGAGATCGTCTATTTCGCCGACCGCTGCATACTCTGCACCCGCTGCGTCCGCTTCATGGACGAGATCGCGCAGGAGTCGGTGCTCCAGGTGGTGAACCGCGGACACCTCGGCTACATCGATACGATGACCGACGAGCTGTTCGAGCACCCCTTCTCGATGAACATCGTCGATGTTTGCCCGGTCGGTGCGCTGGTGAACGAGGACTTCTTGTTCAAGGCGCGGTCCTGGGACCTCGATCAGACGGCGAGCATCTGCCCGGGCTGCTCGCAGGGCTGTAACGTCGCCCTCGGTACGAAGGAGAATCGGGTCGTCCGGCTGAAGCCGCGGTTCAACCCCGAGGTCAACTCGTACTGGATGTGCGATCACGGCCGCAGGGAAGTGGTGCGCTGGGGCGCCGGCATGCGCGCCGAGGTCCCGATGGTGCGCGAAGCGGACCGACTGGTTCCCGTCGATTGGTCGCGGGCCCTCGATGCAATGGTGGAGGCTCTGCAGGGCGCTGAGGGAGGCGCGAAGGCGATCGTCGATCCCGGCGCCTCCAACGAGAGTCTCTACATTGTACGCCGCCTCATGGATCAGGTGGGTTTCGACGGCGGCAGCTTCCGGGTCAGCAGCGGCCCGCGCCAGGTGCTGAAGGGCTTCCCGAAACTCGCGCTACGCGAGGATCGGGCCGCGAACCCTCGCGGCGCCGAGACGCTGGGCTTCGGCCGCGTCGAGGACATCTACAAAGCGGTTGGGGGCCACAGGGGCGTCCTCTTCGTCCTCGAGGAGCGGCTGGATGACGCGCCGCAAGACTTCGCCGACGGCTCGGCGCTCTTCGTCTACATCGGGTCGGTGCTGAGTCCTGCCGCCCGCAAGGCCGACATCGTGCTCCCGTCGCCGACCTTCGCCGAGATGGATGGCACGTTCACCAACTTCGAGGGACGCGTGCAGCGCTTCACTCAAGGCCTGCGGCCGCCCGGCTTGGCCCGGCCGATCTGGATGAGCGGATCGGTCGTGCTGGCACGGCTGGGAGGCGGCGAGCCGTTCACCTCGGCCGCAGCGGCCTTCGCCGCGCTGGCCGGCGAGTTCAGTGCCTTTTCCGGATTGAGCTACGAGAAGATCGGCCTGACCGGCGCCGTCTCGGCGGCCGCCGAGTCGGGCGCGACAGCGAGCTAAGAGGACGATGGGTCCCCTTTCGACGACAGCGTTTCTGATCTCCGCCGTTGCGAAGGTCCTGGTGATCTTCGTCGGCTGGCTGACTGTGGTCGCGGGCGTGACGCTGGCGGAGCGCAAGATCGCCGCCTGGATCCAGGATCGCAGCGGGCCAAATCGCGTTGGGCCTTGGGGGATCCTCCAACCGATCGCCGATGGGATTAAGAACTTCGCCAAGGAAGAGCACATCCCGGGCGGCGCCAGCCGCTGGCTGTTCTTCCTGGCACCGATCATCTCGATGTTCCCGGCCTTCGTCGTGATCGCCGTGATCCCGGTGGCCGCCCCCTTGCCGACGCCCTGGGGGCTGGTCGAGGTCATCGTGGCGGACCTGCCTATCGGGTTCCTGTTCGTGCTGGCACTGGCGTCGCTAGGAGTCTACGGGCTGACGCTGGGCGGCTGGGCGTCGAACAGCAAGTACTCTTTCCTGGGCGGCGTGCGAGCCTCGGCGCAAATGATTAGCTACGAGGTAGCGCTCGGGCTCAGCCTGGTGCCGATCTTCATGCTCGCCGGCAACGTGACGCTGCCGGAGATCGTGCGGCAGCAGCAGGATGCGCTCTGGTACATCCTCCCCTTAATGGTGGGGTTCCTCTTCTTCAGCGTGTCGTATTTCGCCGAGACGAACCGAGGTCCCTTCGACATGCCGGAGGCGGAGTCGGAGCTGGTCTACGGATTCCACACCGAGTACTCGGCCATGAGGATGGCGATGTTCTACTTGGCAGAGTATGCCAACATGGTCACCGCTTCTGCGCTCATGGCGACCTTCTTCTTCGGCGGTTGGGATATCCCCTTCTGGGCCGGTGACAATATCAGCGTCGCGACCGACGGGTCAATCATTGGTGCGACACCGGCTTGGTGGGTCACGTTGCTGACCTTCGCGTCGTTCGCCGCGAAGACAGGCTTCTTTATCCTAGTCTTCATCTGGGTGCGCTGGACCATACCGCGCTTCCGCTACGACCAGGTGATGGCTCTGGGCTGGAAGGTGTTGATCCCTATGCTCGTCGTGTACATCGCGGTGCTCGGCGGGGCGATGCTGGCGCTGGAGGCGACCGGGATCGAGTTCGGTGTGCGGTACGGATTGTGGCTGGCGGGGATCAACTTGGTCCTCCTTTTGCTGATCATGTTCTGGCTTGACAGGAGTCGGATTGTCCTGGGCGGTGCCTGGAAGCAGGCACGCCCGCAACAAGCTCGATCGCGCGGATAGGCATGGCGATAGGCGTAAAGAAAGTCGACCGGCCCGAGGTCGGTGCATCGTACCTGCGAGCGACGCTCAAGGGTATGGCGCTCACCTTCAAGCATCTGGTGAGGCCGGTCACGGTGGCGCAGCAATATCCGGAGGAGAAGTACGAGCTTGCGCCGCGGATGCGTGGTACGCACCGCATGGCGGTGCACGAAGACGGGCGGGCCAAGTGCGTGGGCTGTGGGCTATGCCCGACGATCTGTCCGGCGAACTGTATCAAGCTGATCCCCGCCGAAGATGAGAACGGCGAGCGTTACGCGGCGGTCTACGAGATCGACGAATTTCGCTGCATCTTCTGCGGCTATTGCCAGGAGGTTTGCCCGGTCGAAGCGATACACCTTGGAGTCCACTACGAGGCCGCCGAGTACAGCCGCGAGAGGTTCGTCTACGATCTCGAGCGGCTCTGCGCCCAGGACCACCCGTTCACTCAGCTCTGGGACCCTGAGGACCCTGCGTCGGAGTGACTCGAGTCTGGGGCGGCTAAGCGGGAGTGGATCGATAGGCCCATAATGGACATCAGTCAGCTGGTCTTCTACACCTTCGCTGGCCTCGCCGTTGCGAGCAGCGTGCTGATGATCACGCGCAGGAACCCGGTGTACAGCGTCATGTACCTGGTGCTTACGCTGTTCTCGGTGGCGGCGATCTTCGTGCTGCTCGACGCCCACTTCCTCGCCGCGCTACAGGTCGTTGTCTATGCAGGGGCGATCCTCGTGCTGTTCCTGTTCGTGATCATGCTGCTCAATCTCGGGCACGAGTTCGACCCCGACATCCGCGGCAAGTTCTGGTGGGTCATCGGTTTCGGGTTGGGTCTGGTGCTGTTCGCCGAGCTGTTCGTCCTGGCGCGGGACGTCCCGGAAAGACCGGAGTCCGCCATGCTAGCCCGGCTGCTGGCCGATCAGGGGGCCGTCGGCGTGGTGGCGGAGCCGTTGTTCGAGAACTACGTAATCGCGGTCGAGGTGACCGGTGTACTGCTACTGGTCGCGATGGTGGGTGCGGTCGTGATCGCCAAGCGGAAAGCCTGACGCATGCTCTTCGAGTCACTGGTTGTGAGCGGAATTTTGTTCGCAGTGGGTGTGGCAGGTGTTCTGCTGCGCCGAAACGCTATCGTGATGTTCATGTGCATAGAGCTAATGCTCAATGCGGTGAACCTCTCGTTCGTGGCGATCTCGCGGTACGTGGGGATCGAAGGCCAGCTGTTCGTAATCTTCGTGATGACGGTGGCGGCCGCCGAGGCCGCCGTCGGTCTGGCGATAATCATCTCGATCTTCCGCCACTACGAGTCGGTTGATGTCCGGAACTTCAGGTTGCTGAGATGGTAGGGGCCACCCTGATAGATCTCATGCTCCCGCTCGCCCAAGAGGCCGCGGGGGCGCATGAACGGGGCTTCGTCCCGTTTCTTCCCTCCTGGATGATCCTGCTGCCGTTTGCGGGCTTCGTACTGAACGGGGTGATCGCCTACCTGGCTCCCGACCGCCGCAAGCTGGTCAGCCTCGTGGGGCCGGGGGTCCTGGGTCTGGCGTTCGTGATCGCGGCAGTGAACCTGGTGCTGATAGCGCGGGTTCACGACGCGGAGCCGGTGCTCCGCTCGTACTGGACGTGGATCGAGGTCGGCCACTTGCGGATCGATGCGGCGCTACAGTTGGACCAACTGTCGATGATCATGGCGCTGGTCGTGACGTGCGTGAGCTTCATAATCCACGTGTATAGTGTCGGTTACATGGGCGAGGATCCGGGGTACGCGCGCTATTTCGCTTACCTCAACCTGTTCGTCTTCTTCATGCTCGTGCTGGTGCTCGGCGCGAGCTTCCCGCTCATGTTCATCGGCTGGGAAGGCGTTGGGCTCTGCTCCTATCTGTTGATCGGCTTCTGGTTCCGGGAGAGTGTGAAGGCGGACGCCGGTCAGAAGGCATTCATCGTCAACAGGATAGGCGACTTCGGCTTTCTGATGGCGATGTTCGCCATGTTCGCTTATCTGGGGACCCTCGATTTCCAAGGCGTGTTCGAGGCGGCGCCGCGCGCCTTCGAGTACGGCGGCGCGGCGGTCACCCTGATAACGCTGTTCCTGTTCCTCGGCTGTACGGGGAAATCGGCGCAGCTACCGCTCTACGTGTGGCTGCCTGACGCGATGCACGGTCCGACACCGGTGTCGGCGTTGATCCACGCGGCGACGATGGTCACGGCGGGTGTCTACTTGGTGGCGCGGGCCGGTGTGCTCTTCGCTCTGGCGCCGCTGAGCATGAACGTCGTGGCGGTGATCGGCGGGGTAACGGCGCTGTTCGCGGGGACGATCGCGGTGCAGCAGTTCGACATCAAGCGCGTCGTCGCCTACAGCACGATCTCGCAGCTGGGATACATGTTCTTGGCAGTCGGAGTGGGGGCCTACACGGCAGGGATATTCCACCTGGGCACGCACGCTTTCTTCAAGGCGCTCCTGTTCATGGCCTCGGGCGCGGTGATCCACGCGATGCATCACGCGCTCGAGCACGCTGGTGAGCCGGCGGGCGAGGACATGACGCAGGACATGCGTAACATGGGCGGTCTGAAGAAGCACATGCCGACGACGTTCAAGACCGCTTGGGTCGGTGCGCTTGCCCTCGCCGGCGTCTTCCCTCTGGCGGGCTTCTTCTCGAAAGACGAGATCATCTGGTCGGTCGGGGCCCGCGGTCAGACCGTACTCTGGGTAGTGGCGATCATCACGGCCATGCTTACGGCGGGCTACATTACCCGCTGGCTGGTGATGACCTTCCACGGCGAGAATCGCGCGGGGGAAAAAGCGCGCAGCTACCTGCACGAGGCGGTCCCGATCATGGTGGGCGCGCTAGTCGTGCTAGCGATCGGTTCGGTAGTCACCGGCTGGATCAATGTTCCGGAGGCGCTGCCGCTCTTACCGGAGTTCACCTGGCTCCATCACTTCCTCCACCCGAGCTTCGCGCAGGCCGAGCACATAATCGTCGAGCATATGGGTGAGGCGGCGCACGCGTCGCCTATCGGCGGTGGCGAGGGGATGTGGGCGCTGATTTCCACCGCTGCCGCGATCGTCGTCATCCTGCTCGTCTTCAACGCTCTGAGCGGGAAGAAATACCTGCCCGTGCGGGAGGCGAAGGAGCCGACGGGTGTCTGGGGCCTGCTCTATCACAAGTATTACGTAGACGAGTTGTACGACCTGGTGATCGTGCGGCCGTTTAACTGGATCTGCGTCTTCAGCTGGCGAGTGATCGATCAAGGGCTGATCGACGGCGTCATGGTCAATGGCGTGGGTTATACGACCCGGTTTGGAGGTTGGGTAATCAGTCGTTTTCAGACGGGATACCTGGGCACGTATGTGCTGATCATCGTCCTCGGGGTGCTCATCGTCCTCGGGGCCGTGACGCTATAGGAATTGGGATCGATGTCGAGCTTCTACGGTAGCCACTGGGTCATAACCTTCCTGGTCTTCTTTCCAGCGGTTGCGGGTCTCGTCTGCTTGTTCTTGCCGTCGCGCTGGCTACGCGGATGGGCCTTTCTGGCGGGGATGATCGAGTTCCTCGTCTCGCTGCCGCTCTTCTGGACGTTCGAGATAGGTTACGTGGCTTGGCAGAACTACGTCTCGGTGCCGTGGATCGCCGATTGGGGCATCTCGTATGCGCTGGGTGTCGACGGGTTCTCGATTCTGTTGATCCTGCTGACAACGTTCCTGCTGCCGATCTCGGTGCTAGTGTCGTGGGACCAGATCAAGGAGAAGGAGCGGGCCTATTATGCCATGCTCCTACTGCTGGTCACGGGGATCTTAGGTGTGTTCGTGGCGCTCGACCTCTTTCTGTTCTACGTGTTTTGGGAGGTCACGCTCATCCCCATGTACTTCTTGATCGGTGTGTGGGGGCACGAGCGCCGGATTTACGCCGCGGTGAAGTTCTTCCTCTTCACGGCATTCGGCTCGTTGCTGATGCTCGTGGCGATTATCGTGCTATATCGCCTGCACCAGTCCCAGTTCGGGTTCGCCAGCCTGGCATACGAGGACATGTTGCGGGTCGCGGTGCCGACGGGACTGCGGCTCTGGATGTTCCTGGCGTTCGCCCTGGCGTTCGCCATCAAGGTGCCGATGTTCCCGTTCCACACGTGGTTGCCCGATGCGCATGTTGAAGCTCCCACGGCGGGTTCGGTGATCCTGGCGGCGGTGCTGCTGAAGATGGGTGTCTACGGCTTCCTGCGGTTCGCTATCCCGTTGTTCCCCACGGTGGCGCTGGATCGGACGGTTCTGATGGCCATCATGTTCCTTTCACTCATGGGGATCATCTATACCGCTTGGGTGGCTGCGGTCCAACCGAACATCAAGAAGCTGATCGCCTATACCTCGGTGGCGCACCTCGGGTTCATCATGGTGGGGACGTTCGCGCTGACCGCGCAGTCGGTGACTGGTGGTGTCCTGCAGATGATTAACCACGGGTTCTCGACGGGCGCTCTGTTCATCCTGGCGGGGTTCCTCTACAACCGTCGCCATAGCTACGAGGTGTCGGATTACGGGGGGCTTGCGAATGTCATACCGGTCTACTGTGGGGCCCTGGTCCTCGTTGGGCTGTCCTCTATCGGCCTCCCAGGCCTGAACGGATTCGTGGGTGAGTTCCTCATCCTCGTGGGCTCGTTCGGGAGACATCCATGGGTGACATTGCTGGCGACGACCGGCGTGATCTTCGCCGCTTACTACATGTTGCCGATGATACGGCGCGTAGTCTGGAACGAAGTGACTATTGAAGAGAACCGGAAACTGCTCGATCTCTCCCGGCTGGAGTTGGCGGTGATCGTTCCGCTGTTGATCATGATCGTGCTGATGGGCGTCTACCCGAAGCCGTTTATGGATCGGGTCGCAGCTTCGGCGGAGGCGTTGAGCGAACGAATCGTGACTGTTGCTGAGCGCGATGACGGCCGAACAGTTCAGAACCTGGCTGCCAGCGGCAGATCGCTCGGCCGGACAGAAACGCGGTGAGTGCAGCGATGCAGATAGATTTCTCCAATCATCTCGACTACTTGTGGGCTCTGCTGCCCGAGACCGTCCTCACGGCGGGTGCGGTCCTCCTGCTCATGTACGACGGGTTCAGCAGGAGGGAATCGTCAGATTCGCGGGCCGTAGGCTGGGGCGGCGTAATCGTGCTGGCGTTGGCCGCGGTCGCCAATGTCTGGTTGATGGGGGTCGAGGAGTTGGGCGCGACTGGAATGGTAGCGCTGGATGGCTACCGCATCTTCACCAACTTCCTGTTCCTGGGCGCGGCGGCGCTCGTCATCTTCATATCGTTCGACTATACGAGCAGGGAAGGTCTGACACAGGGCGAATTCTACGCTCTGTTGTTGTTCGCTGTCGTCGGCATGATGCTACTGGCCGGGAGCCGGGACCTGATAGTGATCTTCCTGGGCTTCGAGCTGATGTCGGTCGCGGTCTACGTGCTGGTGGGCTTCAACCGTCGCGATCCCCGTTCTGCGGAGGCCGCGCTTAAGTACTTCCTGCTAGGCGCATTCTCCAGCGCCTTCCTGCTCTACGGGATGGCGATGCTGTATGGGGCCAGTGGCACGACGAATCTCGCCGAGATGCAGGGCCTGCTCGACGGGGAGTCGCTCAGTCTGATCGCGATCGCGGGGCTCGCGCTACTCGCCATAGGGTTCGGCTTCAAGGTCTCGGCGGTTCCATTCCACGTTTGGACGCCTGACGCGTACGAGGGCGCTCCGACCCCGATCACCGCGTTCCTGGCGGCGGCGATAAAGGCGTCGGCGTTTGCGGCGTTCATACGGATCTTCGTGGTGGCGCTGGGCGACCTACACGAGTACTGGGAGCGACTGATCTGGGTCCTGGCTGCGCTGACCATGATCGTTCCCAACCTGATCGCGCTGGTGCAGGACAATATCAAGCGACTGCTCGCCTATTCGTCAATCGCCCACGCGGGGTACCTGCTGGTCGCCCTGATCGCGGCAAACGAGTCGGGGATGGCCTCGTTCCTCTTCTATCTCGTCGCCTATACTGCGATGATCGTGGGTGCGTTCGCGGTCGTCCTAGTGCTGGCGGGGAAGGGAGACGAACGTCAGCGGTTGTCCGACTACGCCGGGCTCGGTTGGACTCATCCGTGGGCGGCTGCAGTGCTCTCGATCTTCCTCGTGTCGCTGGCGGGCTTGCCGCCGACTGCCGGGTTCGTGGGGAAGTTCTACATTCTGAGGGCGGCCGTCGAAGCGGGTTATATCGATCTGCCGGTGATCCTGGTGGTCACGACGCTCATCTCGTACTGGTACTATCTGCGAGTTATAGTCACCATGTACATGAAGCCATCGGTGGCAGACCTGGGTCGCGTCGCGTGGGGCGGCGCGCTGCGGGTGGCTCTGGTGGTCTGTGCGGCGATCACGATCTACCTTGGCATTATGCCGTCGTGGCCGCTTCTCAAGGCGCGGCAGAGCGTTGAAGGGCTAGCGCCCGTCGCCGAGCAGGTCGCCGACGCGCGACCCTAATCTGTTTCCCCGTACAACAGGAAGAGCCGTGAGAGGCGCGGCCCCGCTGGAGGTGAAAGGTGACGCGGGTTAGCCATCACATCTTTCGAGAATACGACGTCAGGGGAATCGTCGGCGAGGACCTGACGCCCGATGTCGCGCGGCTGCTGGGGCGGGCTTACGGTACCCAGCTGCGCGATGACCTCGGCCTTTCGGCCCCGTCCGTGGCGCTGGGGCACGACAACCGCCTGAGCTCGGAGGAGCTTGCAGGAGCGTTTGCCGAAGGCCTGCAGGCTGCGGGATCGGAGGTGACGCACGTCGGCCTCGTGCCCACGCCGGCGCTCTACTTCGCCGTCCAACATTTCGCCTGCGACGCTGGCATTCAGGTCACCGGCTCGCACAACCCGCCCGATTACAACGGCTTCAAGATGCTCACCGCGGGCGGCCCGTTCTACGGCGATTCGATTCAGCAGTTGCGGCGGCGGATCGACTCGCAGGACTTTGCCGAGGGAAGGGGAAGCTTGGCGGAGCGCGAGGTACTCGAGGCATATATCTCCGATGTCGCGGGCAGATTCAAGCTGGAGCGCCCGGTAAAGGTCGTCATCGATTGTGGGAACGGCGCCGGTAGCCTGGGCGCGGTTACCATGCTGGAGCGTATCGGCGCGCAGGTCGATGCACTTTATTGCGAATCGGATGGCACATTCCCCAACCATCATCCCGACCCTACGGTGGATGAGTACATCGCGGATCTGATCGAGCGTGTGCGAACGTCGGATGCCGAGCTGGGGATCGCGCTCGATGGAGACGCCGACCGGATCGGCGCCGTTGATGAAAATGGCGAGATAGTGCGGGGGGACCATCTACTGCTCGTGTATGCGCTCGATGCCTTGAAGAGAAGGCCTGGGGAGCAGGTCATCTTCGACGTGAAGTGCTCGCAGAGCCTCGAGGACGGCATCAGGGGAGCCGGCGGAAGGCCGATAATGTGGAAGACGGGCCACTCGTTGATCAAGGAAAAGATGCGCGAGACGGGCACCAGGATTGCCGGCGAGATGAGCGGTCACATGTTCTTCGGCGATGACTATTACGGCTACGACGACGCTCTGTACTCAGCCTGCCGGCTGGTCGACGTCGTCGCCCGCTCGGGTGGGCCCCTCTCGGGCCTCCTGGCGAACGTTCCGCGCCTGGCATCGACCCCCGAGATCAGGGTCGAGTGTGACGACGAAGTGAAGTTCGAGCTGGTGGCCAGCGCTGTGGACCACTTCAAGCAAGACTATGAGGTCATCGATGTCGACGGTGCCCGCATAAGGTTCGCTGATGGCTGGGCGCTGATCCGCGCGAGCAACACGCAGCCCATAGTAGTGCTACGGTTCGAAGCGGCCAGCGACGAGCGGCTGGGCGAAATCCGTGACGAAGTGTACGGCTGGCTGCGGGATCAGGGGCTCGCGGTCTAGCAAGGGAATCGCCAACTCCCATGGTGGCGACGCGTAAGACAGTGGTAGTGGCGCTCGGCGGTAACGCTCTGGGGCCGCCGGGTGAAAACGTCACCATCTACGACCAGTTCCGGTTCACGCGGCAGAGCCTCACGAGCGTCGTCGAGCTGGCCAGAGAAGGGTGGCGAATTGCGATCGTCCACGGCAACGGACCGCAAGTGGGCGACGAGCTACTCCGCAATGAGATGGCGGCGGACGTCCTACCCGAGCAGCCGCTCGGTGTGCTGGTCGCGTCAACCGCCGGTTGGATCGGCTACATGATCCAGCAGTCGTTGCAAAACAGCTTGAGGAAGGCGGGTATTCACCGACTCGTGGTCACCCAGATCACGCAGGTTGTGGTCGACCCCGAGGCCCCGGAGATGCAGGACCCGACGAAGTACATCGGGCGCGCAATCAGTGAGGAGCGGGCCGAGCGCTTTCGGGAATCTCCATGGCTGGTGAAGCGAGACGCCAGTGGTGTGCTCCGCCGGGTGGTGGCGAGCCCGAGGCCGGAGGAGACGATCGAGTGGAACACGATCCGGCGGTTGGTCTACCGCGGCGTGATCGTGATCGCCGCGGGGGGCGGAGGCGTCCCGGTCTACTGGGACCCGGAGCTGGGTCTGGAAGGCGTGGACGTCGTCGTGGACAAGGACCTCGCAGCAGCAGTGTTGGGCTGTGAGATCGGAGCGAGCACTCTGTTGATTCTTACAAACATCGACGCCGTCTACCGCGATTTCGGCACAGAGCATGCAACGCCGCTGAGACGTTTGTCGCTGAAAGAGGCCGAGGCGATGCTGGAGACCGACGAGTTGGGCCGGGGTAGCATGCGGCCGAAGGTGGAGGCAGCTGTCAGGTTCCTCAAGGGTGGGGGCAGGAGAGCACTGATCGCGCAACTCGATCAAGGCCTGGCCGCGCTGTGTGGCGAGGCGGGCACCGAGATCAGAAGCAGGTGACGAAATGAATATCCACGAGTACCAGGCGAGGGAGATTTTTCGGCAACACGGGGTGCCGGTAGGGCCGGGGGAGGTTGCCACGACCCCGGAGGAAGCGGAGAAGATCGCTGCGGAGCTGGGCATGGGGGTCGTTGTGAAGGCTCAGGTCCATGCCGGCGGTCGCGGCAAGGCCGGCGGCGTCAAGCTGGCGAAGACGCCGGCGGAAGCGCGTGAAGTAGCCTCTGAGATACTAGGTATGCAGATCAAGGGGTTGACGGTAACCAGAGTGCTGGTGAGTCCGATCGAGGAGATCGAGCACGAGGCTTACGTGGGTGCGATCGTCGATCGGGCCAACGGTGCCGTGGTGTTGATGGCGTCGCCGGAAGGCGGTATGGACATCGAGGAGGTGGCGGCTAAGACGCCGGAACTGATTTACAAGGAGACGGTGGACCCGCGCTACGGCCTGCTACCACATCAGGCCTCGCGCCTAGCTTACAAGCTCTACGCCGGCGATTCGGGCCGAGCTCGCCAGGCGGCCGACATCATCACGAGGCTCTACGCCTCCATGATCGACGCCGGAGCTTCCCTGTTGGAGATCAATCCGCTGATAACGACGAAATCGGGCGAGTTGAAGGCGATCGATGCCAAGATGAACATCGATGACAATGAGCTGTTCCGGCGGACGACGATCGCCGAGCTCCGCGACGTCGAGGCCGAGGCGCCGGAGGAGGTAAAAGCCCGCGCCCAGGGGCTGACCTACATCAAGCTCGACGGCGACGTTGGGTGCTGTGTGAACGGTGCAGGCCTGGCGATGGCGACGATGGATCTCGTGAAGTACTACGGTGGTGAACCGGCCAACTTCCTGGACATCGGCGGCTCGTCGAGTCCGGAGAAAGTCGTGACCGCGATCGAGATCATCACTTCCGACCCGGCGGTCAAATCGATCCTCTTCAACATCTTCGGGGGGATCACCCGCTGCGATGACGTGGCGAATGGAATCGTCGAGGCAACGCAGGACATCGAACTGACGGTCCCGATCACGATCCGCTTGACTGGTACGAATGAGCAGGAAGCGGTCAAGATCCTCGAGGCCGCAGGCTTCAGCGCGATGACCGGTATGGATGAGGCCGTTCAGAAGGCGGTCGAGCTGGCGAAGAACTGAACACAGGTGCGACAGCGATGGCAATATTCGCGGATAGCAGAACACGGGTAGTGGTCCAAGGGATCACCGGACGGGATGGCTCGTTCCACACCCGTCAGATGATGGAGTACGGGACCCAGGTGGTGGCCGGCGTCACACCGGGGAAGGGCGGCCAGAAGTTCGATGACGCCATACCGATATTCGACAGCGTTGAAGCGGCAGTACGCGAGGAAGGGGCGAACGCGAGTGTGATATACGTACCGGCTGCATTTGCGGCCGGCGCCATCTGCGAGGCGGCCGATTCGGGCGTCGAGCTGATCGTCTGTATTTCCGAGGGAATACCGGTCCTCGATATGCTCAGGGCGACACGCTATGTGGCGGATAGCGGTGCGCGCCTCATCGGCCCCAACTGCCCCGGCATGATCTCGCCGGGCAAGGCGAAGCTAGGGATCATCCCGGGCCAGATCGTCGAGGAAGGGCCCGTGGGGGTGATCAGCCGCTCCGGAACGCTGACCTATGAGGTGGTCTGGGCGCTCACCCGCGCCGGCATGGGACAGTCGAGCTGCATCGGGATCGGGGGCGATCCCGTGATCGGGACGACCTTCATCGACTGTCTGGATGCTTTCGAGGGCGACCCGGACACAAAGGCGATCGTGCTGATCGGTGAGATCGGCGGCACGGACGAGCAGAACGCGGCGCGACACATCAGGCAGGAGATCTCGAAGCCAGTCGTCGGCTTCGTGGCCGGTCAGACCGCGCCGCCCGGACGCCGCATGGGCCATGCGGGAGCCATCATCTCCGGGTCCTCTGGTACTGCGGAGGAGAAAATCGCTACGTTTAAAGAGAATGGCGTTGAGGTCGCAGCGCGCCCGGTAGACATGCCGGACCTCGTAGGAAAGGTGCTGAATGGCTAAGCCAACGGCGTTGTCAAGCCTACTACTTCCCGACCGAGTCATTGTCGGGCTGAAAGCGTCTACCTATTCCGACGCGGTGGCGCAGCTGCTCGATCGCCTGGACGCGGCGGGCCTGATCAACGATCGGACTGCGCTCGACGACCTGGTAGAGGCTGAAGTCGTTAACCGGGAGCAACCCACCATCGGTGCCCGCGCACTCCTCGCCCACTATCGAAGCGACGCCGCTAACGAGCTGGCAGTAGCGGTAGGCACGAGCACGAAACCATTCAAGTTCGCACCGCCGAGTGCGTCGCAGGCTGTGTTCCTTATCCTGATCATCGCCCCGCGTTGGGCGGCGAAGACCTACCTCAAGACCCTCGCTGCACTAAGTGCGACTCTCGCTAACTCTGCCGTTGCCGACGCGCTGGCCGAGGCAGAATCGGTCGACGAGTTTCTGAGGGTGATCGCCGGCGCCGACATCGTCGTGCACCCGGAGCTGATGGTGCGCGATCTCATGAGCCGTGACTTCCAGACGGTCTCACCTGACACTCCGCTCTCGGAAGCTCTTCACGTCATGGTTCGTCACGGACGCCGCGGTGTGTCGGTCGTCAGCGATAACGGGGAAGTCCTGGGACTCGTAACACAGCAGGAGGTTCTCCAGCATTTCCTGCCGCAAGTGCTGGGCGCTGCGCCGCTGCCCGACGGTGGGCAGGCGCCGGTCGAGGACGTCGATGTGCGTGACGTAATGCAGCGGACCGTGATGTGTCTGTCGGAGGACCAGCTGATCTCGGATGTTCTGGGGACCATGCTCAGCAAGAGCGTTGCACAGTTCCCGGTGGTCAGCGGCGGTAAGCTGGTAGGCTTTCTGTCGCGCACCGACATCCTCGTGAAATTACTTGAACATTCGGTGTGAATGCTCTATGGGTCTTACACTTGCGATAATCAAACCAGATGCGGTCGAGGGCCGTAATATTGGCCGGATCCTGGCGCACCTGGAGGATGAGGGATTCGCGATACGCGCGGCCAAGTTCGTGCAGCTGGACGAGGCCGGGGCCGGGGAGTTCTATGCCGTGCACCGGGAGCGCCCTTTCTACGAGGCGTTGAAACGGTTCATGACGTCCGGGCCCATCTTGGCCATGGCCCTGGAGCGAGAGGACGCGGTAGCGCACCTGAGGAAAGTGATCGGGGCTACGGATCCCGCCGAAGCCGAGGCCGACACGGTCCGGGCGCTCTACGCCGAAAACAAAGAACGCAACGCCATCCACGCGTCCGACTCGGACGAGACGGCCCAGCAGGAGCTGGCTTTCTTCTTCTCTAAGAGAGACCTGATGGGGGCGGGGTAGACTGGCCGCCCTGAACCCCGACCTGTCGCGTTGACAGGATCGGGGCCCGCCGATAAACTATTGGGCTGTGCTGATCATAGACTTACGGCGCTTGAACGAGGCGCCGGTGGAGGTCGACGGCGAGATCGGCAGCGACGATCCGCTGTGGAACGAAAGCGGCCTCGAGTTGGCCTCGCCGCTGGTGGTGCGTGCGAGGGCGGATGGGTCAGCGACCCGCGGCGTTTGGGTACGCGGGCAGATGAGCGCTCGTGTTCGATCGGCGTGCCGAAGGTGCCTCGAGCGCTTGGAGCTGGACGTCAGCGAGGATTTCACCGTTCTGTTTGACGCCACGACCTCCGACGACGACGGAGACTTGGAGCTGTACGGTTTCGATCCGCGAGCCGAGGAGTTGGACCTACGGATCCCATTGGCAGAGCGCCTGGTCCTGGTCGTGCCCTCGTTCGCATTGTGTCGAGAAAGCTGTGCCGGCCTCTGCGATCGCTGCGGGGCAAACTTGAACGAAGGGGACTGCGGCTGTGCGCCGGCGGACGCCGACCCGCGCTGGAGTCCGCTGCAGGCGTTGCGGGGCAAGACTCGAGAATAGAAGGCTAGAGGAGAATAATGGCAGTACCGAAGAGACGGACCTCCAAGGCGCGCAAGAGAAAGCGTCGCACGCACTTCAAGACGAAGGCCAACGCCGCACAGGCGTGCCCTCGCTGCGGGGACCCCAAACTGCCCCACCGGGTCTGCCCGACGTGCGGCTACTACAAAGATACTGAAGTCATTCAGGTAGAGACGGAGTTCTAGCACCCGCGAGCGGGAAGAGTCTCGGCATCCGTTCCGGGCTGGGCCCGGGTATTCGAGCTTGGGGCGCGCCGTCTGGGCGACCGGTTGGCGTGCTCGTTATGTATCGACTGCCAGCATAACAGTCGGCAAGAGATGCGGATTGCCCTCGATGCGATGGGAGGCGACCACGCCCCGGCCGTAGCGGTTCGCGGCGGGGTAGAGGCGCTCCAACACCTGGAGGGTGATTTCGAGCTGCTCCTGGTGGGCGATCCGGGGTCCATCGAAGAGGAACTGGAGGGCCAGTACATACCGGGCGATCGCCTCCGTATCATCCCGGCGAGCGAAGTGATCGGGATGGGTGATGCGCCGGTCGAGTCGGTGAGGCGCAAACCGGATAGCTCGATCGTCCGCGCCGTGAGGCTGCAGGAGACCGGAGAGGCCGATGCGTTCGTCTCGGCGGGCTCCACAGGCGCGATCGTGGCCGCGTCGAATCTGATCCTCGGTTCGATGCCAGGCACGGATCGGCCAGCGATCGGTGCACTGCTGCCAACCACGGCGGCGCACCCGACGCTCATGGTAGATGCCGGAGCGAACGTCGACTGCAAACCGCAGCAACTGGAACAGTTTGCGCACCTTGGCCACATCTACATGCAGGACGTGGAGGGTCGGGATAGTCCGAAAGTCGGCCTGCTGAACATCGGTGCGGAGCCCGACAAGGGTAACGAGCTGACCCAGGAGGCTTATCGCCTGTTGGAAGGGAGTGGGCTGAACTTCATCGGCAATATCGAAGGCCGTGATTTTGTCACGGGTGCTTGTGATGTCCTGGTATGCGACGGCTTCGTTGGCAACGTGGTCCTCAAGTCTTACGAGTCTGTGGCCGAGCATGTGGCTCATCTGGTGAGTCGCACGGCCGCCGGCTCCGAGCAATACGTAGATCTTCTAGCCGTTTGCCGCGTGCTCGATTACGCGGAGTATGGCGGTGCACCGCTGCTGGGCGCGAATGGCGTGACGATCATCTGTCACGGTGACTCGCCGGCCCGGGCGATCCGTAACGCTGTGCGCGTCGCAGCCAGATCGGTGGAGAGTGACATGGTCGAACATTTGAGGCGCGAGCTGTCCGGTCTCGCGAGCGCGAGGGCCTAGGTGTGTCGGTGGAGACGGTTCGACTCGTCTCGACTGGAATGTGGGTGCCAAGCAGGGTCCTCACGAACGCCGACCTGGAGCGCATGGTAGACACGACCGACGAGTGGATCGTCGAGCGCACCGGCATTCGGGAACGGCGCATCGCTGCCGACGACGTCGGCGTGGTCGAGATGGGATATCGGGCGGCTATGCAGGCGCTGGAGCGAGCGAAACTGGAACCGTCCGCTGTCGATGCCGTCATCGTGTCCACTGCGACCCCGGATCGCCTATTGCCGGCCACCGCATGTGACATCGAGGCGAAAATGGGCACGAACGGCGCAGTCGCGTTCGACATTTGGGGGGCCTGCAGCGGCTGGCTGTACGCGCTAAACGTCGCCCGCGGCTTGATCTTGTCCGGCCAGATCGATACGGCGCTATGTATCGCGAGCGAGAAGATGAGCGCCATTACGGATTGGACGGACCGCGCTACCTGCGTGCTGTTCGGCGACGCGGCTGGTGCTGCCGTCGTTCAGCGCTCGGACCAGGAGGGCCGCGGCATCCTCGCCAGCTACATGCGTTCGGATGGCAAGTTGGCCGAGTTGCTGCACCGGCGGCCGATCGGTCCGTCGAGTGTGCCCGTCGACGTTGCCGAGCTGACTGTGCGTGACGGGCACCTGAGGATGGCTGGGCGCGAGGTATTCAAGAACGCCGTTCGCTCGATGTGCGAGTCAGTGGACGCCGTGCTGGAGCAGGCCGGCGTGTCGAAGGACGAGGTCGACTTGCTGCTGCCGCACCAAGCCAACATCCGGATCATAGAAGCCACGGCGAAGTACGCCGGCGTTCCCATGGAGCGGGTTTGGGTGAACGTGGATCGCTACGGTAACACGTCGTCCGCGACGATCCCGGTGGCGCTGCGCGAAGCACGGGAGCAGGGTGTGGTCAAGGACGGCTCGCTCGTTCTGATGGTCGCCTTCGGTGGAGGCCTCACATGGGGCGGCACCCTGCTGCGCTGGTGAGGAGAGACAGCAGGTGAGCGATTTCGCCGCGTTGTTTCCGGGGCAGGGCAGCCAACACGTCGGAATGGGCCTCGAGCTCGCCGAGGTTTATCCTGCCGCTCGCCAGATCTTCCGACAAGCGGATGAGACGCTGGGATTCGCGCTCTCTCAGTTGTGCTGGGAGGGCCCGGAGGAAGAGCTCAAGCAGACGGAGAACGCGCAACCGGCGATCCTCGTGCACGGATTCGCCGCCTGGACGGTCGTGAGGAGCGATCTGGCGGGACGCGTTCGATTCGGCGCGGGCCACTCGCTAGGTGAGTTCACGGCCTACACCGCCGCGGGCTCGCTTAGCTTCGAGGATGCGGTGCGACTCGTGCGCCGACGGGGCGAGCTGATGGCCGCTTCGCGTGCGGGCACGATGTCGGCCGTCGTCGGGCTGAGCGCTGCGGATGTCGAGGCGATATGCGCGCGAGTGAGCGGTGAGGGCAAGGTGGTCGTCGCCGCGAACTACAATTCGCCGCAGCAGATAGTGATTTCGGGCGAGGTCGAAGCGGTAGAGCGTGCCGCGGACCTTGCCAAAGAGGCGGGTGCCAAGATGGTGCGACCGCTTCCTGTTAGCGGCGCGTTTCACTCGCCGCTGATGACCGATGCCGAGACGGGGCTGCGCGAGGCGCTGGAGGCGGTGGAGTTCAAGGACCCCGAGTTTCCCGTGGTCTCGAACGTGACGGCCGAGCCGGTGACTGAAGCGGACACGGCCCGGAGTAACCTGGTGCGGCAGCTGACGGCCCCGGTCCGCTGGACTGAAGGCGTGCAGCGGATGGCGCAAGAAGGGATCGGCGCTTTCGTAGAACTGGGGCCCGGCAAGGTCCTGACGGGCCTGCTGCGACGGATCGATCGGTCGCTCGCCGGTGCCGAGATCGGGAAGCCGGAAGACGTCGAACGTTTCGTGAAGGTAGGAGTTGATGGCGGAGCTTGACGGCAGGGTAGCGGTTGTCACCGGTGGTTTCCGGGGAATCGGCCTGGCGACGGCCAAACAGCTATCCGCTGCCGGTGCCCGTGTCGCTGTTCTTGATCTGGACGAGCCCGGAAAGTCGGTTGCCGAGAAGGAGCTAGCGGGCGGTGTCGGTTTCATCTGTGATGTCTGCGACCTGGAGCAGGTACGAGCGACGGTCGCGACCATCGAGTCCGAGTCGGGTGGGATAGACGTGTTGGTCAACAACGCCGGCGTGACTCGTGACAACCTCCTCTTGAGGATGAAGGATGAGGAGTGGGACTTGGTTTTAAACGTGAATCTGCGGGGCACGTTCAACATGACGCGGGCGGTGAGCAAAGGGATGGTCAAGCGCCGCTCGGGCTCGATCGTCAACGTGGCCAGCGTCGTAGGTATTATGGGTAATGTAGGTCAGGCCAACTACGCTTCCGCCAAAGCCGGCGTCATAGGCTTTACCAAGGCGGTGGCCAAGGAGTTGGCTCCCCGCGGTGTTCGAGTCAACGCCGTGGCGCCGGGCTTCATCGACACACAGATGACCGCTCGGCTACCGGGGAAGGCGAAAGAAATGCTGATGGCTCAGATACCCATGGGAGTGTTGGGTCATCCGGAAGATGTGGCAACGGTCATCCGCTTCCTGGCGGGCCCCGCCTCGGGGTATGTCACGGGCCAGGTGATCGTTGTGGACGGGGGCATGGTCATGTAGTTTCGGGGTGTCCAACACCCTCAGTACAGTTTGTCACAGGGAGAAAAGGCAAAGGAGAACACCAATGTCAGACATCGAATCCCGCGTTCGGGATATCATCGTTAACGAGCTCGGGGTCGAGCCGTCGAAGGTCACCGCTGAGGCCTCTTTTGTCGAGGACTTGGGTGCCGATTCCCTCGACACCGTGGAGTTGGTCATGGCGTTCGAGGAGGAGTTCGGGATCGAGATCCCCGACGAAGACGCCGAGAAGATGGAGACTGTCGGCGAAGCCATGAAGTACCTCGAGGAGAAGGAAGGGGCCTAGCTGTCCCCATGGCTTCCGGGAATCGCAGAGTAGTCATCACCGGTGCCGGCCTGATCACGGCGGTTGGCAACGACGTACCCAGTAACTGGGATGCGTTGCTGTCCGGGGCGAGCGGGAGTGCGACGATCACCACGTTTGATCCCTCCGATCAACCGGTGCGCTTCGCGGCCGAGGTGAAGAACTTCGATCCCACAGATTACTTGGATCGAAAGGAAGTGAAACGGGCGGATCGTTTCACTCATTTTGCCCTGGTCGGCGCTGCTGAAGCGATGAAGGATGCCGGGTTCGGCGATGCGGGGCCGGAAATCCCGGCGGAGAGATTCGGCGTCATCACCGGCAGCGGGATCGGTGGCATAACCACGCTCGAGGATCAGCATCAGGTGTACCTGACCAAGGGGCCGGACCGGGTCTCCCCGTTTTTCGTTCCGATGTTCATCGCCGACATGGCGCCGGGGCTCATCTCGATGAAGTATGGCGCCAAAGGGCCGAACTACAGTACCCAGTCGGCCTGCGCGTCGAGCGCGCACGCCATTGGTAATGCCTTCAAGCTAATCCAGCGAGGTGTCGCTGACGTTTTCATCAGTGGCGGCACCGAGTCATCGGTGACTCCGCTGACCATGGCAGGCTTCGCTTCGATGAAAGCGCTCTCTTTCCGCAACGAAAGCCCGGAGACCGCCAGCCGGCCGTTCGACGCCACGCGCGACGGCTTCGTCCTCGGCGAGGGTTGCGGGATGATGGTGCTGGAGGAGCTGGAGTTTGCCAAGGCGCGCGGTGCGTCGATTATCGCGGAGCTGGTTGGCTATGGCCTCAGCTCCGACGCCCACCATATGACCGCACCGGCTCCTGAGGGCGAAGGTGCGCAGCGAGCCATGGTCCTCGCCATCGAGGATGCGGGAGCGTCGCCGAGCGAGGTCGACTATATCAACGCGCACGGCACGTCGACCCCGCTCAATGACCTGAGCGAGACCCAGGCGATCAAGAAGGTGTTCGGCGAGCACGCCTACGACTTGGTTGTCAGTTCGACGAAGTCGATGACCGGGCACACGCTTGGCGCGGCAGGCGGGGTCGAGGGCGTGATCACGGCCTTGGCGCTAAAGGAGGGCAAGATCCCGCCGACCATCAACTACAACGAGCCCGATCCCGGCTGCGACCTGGAATACGCGCCAAACGAGCCGCTGGAGCGGCCGATTCGGCTCGCTCTGACGAACTCATTTGGCTTCGGCGGCCACAACGTCTGCCTGGCCATCAAGCGCTGGGAGGAGTAGGGAGTTGGGGATTCGGGGAGGTAGGGAAGTGTGACTGATTGTGTCGCCGTGGTATCGGCAGGTGAGTTCTGAGCGGAGTGATAGAGGGCAGCTTTGGCTGCCCTGTTTCTGTGTGGTCGTCGGGCATAGGATCTTCGAGCCGATGCTCGCAGCCTTGTTCCGCGTGTGAAGTCCGCTTATTTACCCTCCAGAGTGTTGTTCAACCCAGTTAGGAGCACCTGAGGGAACGTTAGAGCATGCGAGTGGGGATCGGGTTCGACGTGCACCGTTTCGCCGAAGGGCGGCGGCTGATACTGGCCGGGGTCGAGTTTGAGGGTGGGACGGGGCTCGAGGGCCATAGCGACGCCGATGTCGTCACTCACGCAGTGATCGACGCGCTGCTGGGTGCCGCTGGCCTGGGCGACATCGGGTCGCATTTCCCAGACACAGACGAGCGCTGGCGCGACGCCTCCTCGATGGAGATGCTGGCGACGGTCAGGCGAATGCTCGAGGACGAGAACTACCAGGCGGTTAACCTGGATGTCGCGGTCGTGGCTGAGGGCCCGCGTCTGGCACCCAACGTGGATGCGATGCGTGAGAGTCTGGCCTCCGCTCTAAGGATCGGTCCCGGTTTCGTGTCGATCAAGGCGACCACGGCGGAAGGTTTGGGTGCCTTGGGCCGCTCCGAGGGTATCGGGGCTTGGGCGGTGGTGCTAATCGACCGGATGCGGAGCCCCGAGCTCCCCTGAGGTGACGGCGAGTGGGCCTCTTCTCCTTGGGTCTTGTCCGGCCCCCTGACTGGCTGATGGGCCAGGGAACCGTCGAGCAGGTCCTAGAGCAGCTAGCCGGCGTCGCGCCGCACTGGGTATACCTGGTGCTCGCGGTGGGTGTCGTCATCGAGAACTTCTTTCCGCCTCTGCCGGCGGACACCTTCGTGGCTTTCGGTGCCTTCCTGACGGCTCAGGGTCAGGTGACAGGGGCGGGCGTCTTCTTGGTGACCTGGACGATGAACACGGGCGGCGCGCTGCTGAGCTACGGGCTGGCGCGGCGCTGGGGACGCCAGGTGATGGGGACCAGGGTGGGGCGCTGGGTTCTGCGGCCGCGGCAGCTGGAGAAGATCGCCGCCCTCTACAACGCGCACGGCAGCAAGATCATCTTCGCCAGCCGTTTCTTGCCCGCTTTTCGGTCTCTCGTACCGGTGTTCGCAGGGATAACCCACCTGAAGTTTTGGCGGACGGTGGTGCCGATCGCGGCCGCGTCGGCCGTCTGGTACGGCGTTTTGGTCTACCTCGGTGCGGCGTTCGGGCGCAACTGGCAGACGATCTTCGAGGCGCTGAAGGGCGTGAACGCGACGCTGCTTTCAGTCGCCGGCGCTTTAGGCGTCATACTGATCGTCGTCTGGTGGAAGACCCGTCATCATCCGGCCGAGCGGGCGACCGGCGACGGAGGCGAGCGGTGACTGAAGAAGCGACCCGGGAGTTCTATCTCGAGTTGTTCGAGGAGTATGTCCAGATAGATCGAGGTCTGTCCGGGGCCACGGTCGCGGCCTACAAGTCGGACCTGAGCCAGTTCATTGAGTTCCTGAAGGGTCGTGGCTTCGACTCGCCGCGCGGTGTCGAGGTGGCCGACTTGCGCGAGTTCGTATATGAGCTGAGGAGCGGGGGACTGACAGCGAGGACCATCGGTCGCAAGATCTCGGCGCTCAGGAGCTACTTCGGCTTACTGCAAACCTTGGACGTGATCGAATCGGATCCTTGCGAACTACTGGATGGACCGAAGCTCGGCCGCGCCCTGCCCACCGTACTCAGCCAGGCCGAGATCGATCGCTTGCTGGAGGTCCCCGAGACCGACGATCCCCTATGCCTCCGTGATTGGGCGATCCTCGAGTTCATGTACGCCACCGGGGTCCGTATCTCGGAGCTCGTAACGCTGCGGCTTCGCGACGTCGACCTTGAGGAGCGCCTGGTCAAGGTGCGAGGGAAAGGGTCGAAGGAGCGGATCATCCCCTTCGGCGGAGCGGCGCTGGAGGCCTTGGTCGTCTATCTGCGCGAGTCACGTCCGGCGCTCGCCCAGGCCGCCGGCCGCGCCAAAGTCGGCACCCTGTTCATCAGTCGCCGGGGCCATCCTCTCACCCGCAAGGGTGCGTGGGATATAGTCAAACGCCAGGTTCTGGGCGCCGGTATCCAGACACGCGTGACGCCACACACATTGCGTCATACATTCGCTACGCACCTGCTGCAGGGAGGTGCGGATATAGCGGCGGTCCAGGAGATGTTGGGTCACGCCGACATCTCGACCACCCAGATCTACACGCATCTGGACCGTGGCTACTTGAGCGAGGTACACCGGCGTTACCACCCCCGCGCCTAGAGGGCGCCGGAGAGGCAATGCGCTAACTCATTATGCGAGTGACAGCTAACATCGCTTACCTTTCACGAGTTCTGGGCATCGGCTTCGCGTTGGCCATGGGCCTAAGCGGCCTTCGGGACGCGACTGCTCAGGCTGTCGAGTTTCGACGCGGCACGCGGGGTGAGCCGCGGGCCGAACAGGCTTTGAGAAGTGTGCTGTCCCGAGGCAGCTACCGTGTGCTGACGCGTGACACGGTACTGGCCGCGGATGAGGTGATAGGGTCGGACGTGATAATCATCGGGGCGACGCTTCGGTTGGCGGGACGGATCGCAGGGGACGTCGTTGGGGTGCAGAGCGACATCTTCGCCCGCCCCGGTGGACGGATAGACGGGACGGTAGCGGTTCTGGGCGGTGGATTCTACGGGTCATCGCTGGCGGAGCTGGGGGCACCGCCGATCGACGCGTCTCGGTACCTGTACAGCGTCGAAGAAGGCGAGTCGGGGACATATGTGGTAATGGCACCCGGTGGGCGGGCGCGGCTGCACTTGCCGGGGCTGTACGGCTTCCTGCTACCGGAGTACGACCGGGTAAACGCGGTGACATTGCCGTGGGGTCTGGATCTGGAGCGAGGGCCGGCGCCGTGGATGCCCGATGCGCGGGCGCGGATCCGCTATCGGACAGTGCGTGGGCAGTTCGATGGCGAGCTGGAGCTGACCTGGGGGTTCGGGCGTCACGCCTTCGTGCTGAGGGGGGGCCGGACGGTGCGCTCGAACGACGGTTGGATCAACGGCGGCGTCGAGAACTCGCTCTACGCGGTGATCGGCGGCTTGGATACGCGCAACTACTACGACGCGGGCTTCATCGACGGGGACCTTCGTCTGAGCTTCGGTTCGCGTGTCGTGTTGACGAACGACATCGTCGTCGGCTGGGAGCATGCCAGCACGTTGGAGAACCGGGACGTATTCTCGATCTTCGAGGTGCGGGGCGGATTCCAGCTGAACGCGCCGGTCAGCGAAGGCGACGTAGCCAGCCTGAAACTGGTGAGCGCCGTCGAGTTTCTGGATCCATCCCTTGTCCCGCTCGATGTCGAACTGAGCATCGAGCACGCCGACGCCGAAGTGGCAGGCGACCTCTCGTTTACCGTGTTCGGTGCGGCCTTGCTCGCCGAGGTGTCCGCCTGGGGCCGCAGCGCGCTCGTTCTCGAGGGGCGTGGCCAGCTCCCGACTTCGTCGGGAGCGCCGGCCCAGCGCTGGCGGGCGCTGGGCGGGTGGGGCACGCTGCCCACCCTCAGACCTGTCGAGAGAGAGGGGGACAACATGTGGTGGGCGGCGGCCAGCCTGAGTGTGCCGCTGGGTCGCCGGGTCGGGACGCGCTGGGAGTTGGTGCCGTGGCTGCAGTACGCGGCAGGGAACGCCTGGGTCGAAGGGGCCGGGCGCCCGTCTACGGTTCACAATCTGGGGGCCGGGATCTCTTTGGGGCCCGTGGCCGCGGCGGTGTACACGGCACCGAGCGATGACTTCAAGACGGTCCTGGCTATCGGTTTCGATCGCCTCCGCTGAACCCCTCCTGGCTGCGGATAGCCAATTTTGACAACCGTTTAGTGGCTTGTTAGTATTGTTGGCGTGAAAATTGCTTAGCGGCGCCCCTTTTTCGCGTGTGAATCAGTCGGCAGAGGCCGACGGCGGCGGTGTCTTGGGAGTGATCCCCGCCCGCCTCGCCTCGTCCAGGCTGCCCCGGAAGCCGCTGATCCCAATCGCCGGGCGTCCGCTGATCGAATGGGTCTGGCGGCGCATGACCGCCATCGATTTGCTCGATCGGCTCATCGTCGCCGCTGACGACCCGGAAATCGTCAGCGCCGTGCAGGGGTTTGGGGGCCGAGCGGTCCTGACCCGGGAGGATCACGTGTCGGGCACCGACCGGGTGGCGGAAGTCGCGGAGCTGGCGGAATTCCGCGACTTCGGTTGGATCGTGAACCTTCAGGGTGACGAGCCGTTCTTGCCGGCCGGCGCAGCCGAGGCGGCGATCGAGCTCGTGAAGACGGGTTGGGATGTGGGGACGGCAGCGGCCCCGATCTCGAGTTCCGAGGAGTGGGAAGACCCGTCGTCCGTGAAGGTCGTCTTGGACGACGAGGGTGGCGCGCTCTACTTCAGCCGGGCGCCGATCCCACACGATCGTACCAGGAGCGCCCCTTTGGGAACCGCTGAGCGGGCCGTGCCGCTGCGCCATGTCGGGATCTACAGCTTCACCCGAGCGGCGCTGCGGCGCGCGACCACGCTTCCCCCGCATCCGTTGGAGGAAAGGGAAGGGCTCGAGCAGCTGCGCTGGCTGTCGGCGGGCCTGCGGATCGGCGTGGGCATCGTGGGAGGCGGCGGCCCTGGCGTGGACACGGAGGCCGACCTGGTACGAGCAGAGGAGATCCTGCGAGGGAGGGAAGAACCTACATGAGCGAGAGGTCTGGACCTGCCAAGATGATCTTTGTGACCGGCGGCGTCGTCTCCTCTCTTGGAAAGGGGATCGCCGCCGCGTCGCTCGGTCGACTGTTGGTCGAGCGAGGGCTGAAGGTCACGATTCAGAAGTTCGACCCGTACATCAATGTCGATCCCGGAACGCTGTCACCGTTCCAGCACGGCGAGGTATACGTCACCGATGACGGTGCCGAGACCGACCTGGACCTGGGTCACTACGAGCGGTTCATCGAGGAATCACTCTCCCAGGCCAACAACGTTACGACGGGTCGGATCTACCAGGACGTCATCACGAAGGAGCGGCGTGGCGAGTATCTCGGCTCCACGGTCCAGGTCATCCCGCACATCACAGATGAGATCAAGTCAGCCGTCCGCCGCCTGACCCCGAACTACGACGTCGTAATCACCGAGATCGGCGGGACGGTCGGTGATATCGAGTCCCTCCCGTTCCTCGAGGCGATCAGGCAGCTAAGGAGCGACGCCGGTCGTGATAACACGCTGTTCATACACCTGACGCTCGTCCCATTCATGGCCGCGGCGGGTGAGCTAAAGACGAAGCCGACGCAGCACTCCGTTCGGGAGCTGATGGAGATCGGGATCATGCCGGACGTCCTGATTTGCCGGGCGGAGCACGAGTTGGGCGAGGACCTGCGCCGTAAGATCGCGCTGTTCTGTAACGTGAAGAGCGAAGCTGTCATCGAGGCGTGTGACGTCGATACGATCTATGAGGTGCCGCTGGTATTCCATGCTCAGAACCTCGATCAGCTCGTGGTCGACAAACTCGGACTGGACGTTCCAGCTCCGGACCTTACCGCCTGGCGCGCTCTGGTGGAGCGTGTGAAACGACCGCAACGAGGTGAAGTCCGGGTCGCGGTCGTCGGCAAGTACACGGATCTGGTCGACTCGTACAAGTCGATCCAGCAGGCGCTGATTCATGGGGGCATAGCGAACGACGTGCGCGTGAAGACCGATTGGCTGTCGTCGGAGGATATCAACGGCCCGGAGGACGCTACCCGGCTGGGTGACTACGATGCGCTGCTCGTGCCTGGCGGCTTCGGTGTACGAGGTGTCGAAGGGATGGTGCGGGCCATTCAGTGGGCGCGCGAGAACGGGCTTCCGTTCTTCGGCATCTGCCTGGGCCTGCAATCGGCGATCATCGAGTTTGCGCGCAACGTGTGCAATCTGGAAGGGTCGCATTCGCGTGAGTTCGCGCCGGAGTGCGACGATCCAGTCGTGTCGCTGATGGACTCCCAACGCAAAATCACCGACATGGGTGGTACTATGCGATTGGGTGCTTACCCCTGTCAGTTAGCGGAGGGCTCGCTCGCTGCCAAGGTCTACGGTGTGTCGGAGATCAGCGAGCGGCATCGCCACCGCTACGAGGTGAACAACGAGTATCGCGACGTTCTGGGGGCGCACGGACTGCGGATGAGCGGGTTGTCGCCCGATGGCATGCTGGTCGAGATCATCGAGTTGACCGGTCACCCGTGGTACATCGCAACACAGTTCCACCCCGAGCTGAAGTCACGACCCGCCCACCCGCACCCGCTATTCGCCTCGTTCATCGGGGCGGCGGTGCGCCGCCGCGGCGAACGAGGGGCGGGCGAGCTGGAGGCCGTCGGGGTAGGGGAGTGAGGGGGTCAAAGTCGCATGGCAGATTTCCAGGCGCTTTTCCAGCCGCATGGCGGCTTCTTCCTCATCGCCGGCCCTTGCGTGCTCGAGGACGAGAGCACCAATCTGGCCGTCGCCGAGGAGGTTGCGCGCGTCGGCGAGCGGCTGGGTGTGCCCGCCATCTTTAAGGCCTCCTTCGACAAAGCCAACCGCAGCAGCGTCAGTTCACCCCGCGGCCCGGGGCTGGACGAGGGGCTGCGCCAGCTCGCCAAGATAAAGTCCAGCGCTGGACTTCCCGTCACGACCGATGTGCATCTCCCGGAACAGGCAGTACCGGTGGCCGAGGTGGTCGATCTGCTGCAGATACCGGCCTTTCTCTGCCGGCAGACCGATCTGGTGATCGCTGCGGCCGCTGCGGGCCGTCCGCTGAACCTCAAGAAGGGTCAATGGATGGCGCCGCAGGATATGGCGAACCAGGTGGAAAAGGCACGCCACGCCGGTGCCGAGGCCGTCGCGGTAACCGAGCGCGGCACGGCGTTCGGCTACCACAACCTGGTGGTCGACATGCGCTCGTTCGCTCTGATCAAGGAAGCGTGCGGGTGTCCGGCCGTATTCGATGCGAGCCACTCGGTCCAGCTGCCCGCCGGCGCCGGAGCGAAGAGTGGCGGTGAACCGCGGCATATCAAGGCGCTGGCGGCTGCGGCTGCGGCGGCGGGCGCCGATGCGATCTTCGTCGAAGTGCATCCGGAGCCGGCGTCGGCCCTGTCAGATGCGGCGAGTATGCTGAGGCTGGACGAGTTGGAGGACTTGATCGCCCGGGTTTTGGCGGTTCGTGAAGCGTTGGGCTCTGGAGGGAGCAGCACAGATGTCTGAGCAACCAGCGATCCCGGCCGATGTCGCGCGCGCCGTGAAGCTCGTCGTCCTCGATGTGGACGGCGTGATGACCGATGGTGGCGTCTACTATGGGGCGACGAAAGCCGGCGAGACCGTCGAGCTGAAGCGGTTCGAGATAACCGACGGGCTCGGTGTGCTCCTGATGCAGGAGGCGGGAATCGAAGTCGCGATTGTCACGGGCCGGCGATCGAAAGTCGTCGAGCTACGGGCGCGGGAATTGGCGATCGAGGAAGTGCACCAGGACCCGGCAGCCGAGAAGCTGCCGATCGTCGGCGGCATCCTGCTTCGTAGGAAGATCGACTGGAGCGAGGTAGCCTTCGTATCCGATGACCTCGCCGACATCCCGGTTCTGCGTCGCGTCGGCCTGCCGGTAGCAGTGGCGAACGCGGTACCGGAGGTGAAAGCTCTGGCACGCTGGCAGACGCGCCGTCCCGGCGGCGCAGGCGCCGTGCGGGACTTTGCAGAAGCCTTGTTGAAAGCGCGAGGCGATTGGATGACCGTAGTGAGCGTCTATCTGGCGAAGCGGGACCCGGAGGCGACGGAGGGGGCGGGCCGTGAATCGGCGTGAGCTGATCGATGCGGCGCGCCGTGTACTGGAGCTGGAGGGCCAGGCCGTCCTGCAGCTCGAGGACCGGGTCGATGAGAGCTTTGTGCGTGCCGTAGAGTTACTCGCGGCGCTCAAGGGACGTGCCATTGTTTCCGGTGTGGGCAAGTCGGGGATCATCGCTCGTAAGCTTGCGGCGACGCTCACCTCCACCGGTACGCCGGCGTTCTTCCTGCACCCCGTCGAGAGTATGCACGGCGATCTGGGCATGGTGCGGCGTGACGACCTGTTGATCGTGATATCGAAGAGTGGTGAGTCGGATGAGCTCTACGAGTTGCTGCGTGTGGTCAAGCGGCTGGGCGTGCCGGTGATCGCGTTCAGCGGTGGCACGAGCTCGACGCTGGCTCAGGAGTCGGATGTGGCCCTCGATGTGAGCGTTGAGGAGGAGGCCTGCCCGCACGATTTGGCGCCGACCGCGAGCACGACCGCAGCGCTGGCGATGGGCGATGCGCTGGCGGTGGCCGTGCTGATCCAGAAGGGCTTCACGCAGGACGACTTCGCCAAGCTGCACCCGGGCGGCGCCTTGGGGCGCAGGTTGCTACGCGTGTCCGACGTGATGCTGACCGATCCCGAGAAGGTCCCGGCGCTACGGCGGGACGCGACTCTGAGAGAGGCGATGCTGGAGATCGCCTACAAGAGGGGCACGGTGCCGATCGTCGACAGCGATCGCCGAATCGTCGGGGTGATAACGGCGGGTGACCTGACTCGTTTCATCGACAAGAAAGAGGAGTTTTTCCACAGGGAAGTGTGGGAGGCGATGAATGCCGAGCCGAAGACGGTGACGGCCGACACCCTGGCGGCCGAGGCGTTCTATCACATGGAGCAGTACGGCATCATGGCATTACCGGTTTGCGACGAGGAGAACCGGCTCATGGGGATCGTGCACCTGCACGACCTGATGCGGGCACGAGTGGTTTGAGGATGTTTGCCCGAGCCGTCGCAGCGCTTTGCCTGGCCTTTCTTGCCCTAGCGTGTGGGGAGAGCGGCGAACCACCTCTGGTGGCCGAGGAGATTATCCAGCTCAACCCCGACGCGAACCAGGTTGTCTTCGGCCTCGAGCACTTTGTGACCGCCGACGGGATACGGCGCGCGCTTGTCGAAGCCGACACCGCGTTCTTCTTGGAGGGTCGCCCCGTAGTCGAGCTACGGGTGTTAAGGGTCACCTTCTACAACATGGAGGGTGAAGAGACGTCGGTCCTGACCTCTCAGGAGGGTACGTATGACTGGGACAGCGGCGACATGACCGCCAGGAACGACGTGGTCGTCGTCAATCGCGCCGAGGGCCGACGACTCGAGACTTCGGTGCTGTATTACCTGCGGCCCGAGGACAGGATCTGGAGTGATGAGCATACGACGATGATCGAGGCTGACGGTACGATCGTCGAGGGCACGGCCTTCGAGTCCGATTCGCGGATGGAACAGATCAACCTGGACTCGCCCCGGTTGACGAGGCCGGGCTCGCAAGCGCCGCCCCAGCAGTGATGCGCAAGCTTACGCTTATCGGCCTGCTCGCCGGAGCGGCTGTTGCGCTGGCCGGCGCTGCGCAACAGCAGGAGGCGTCCTGCAACCTCGAAGTCGAGACGATGAGAGGCGCGAGGTCGCAGATGACGACCCTGCCGGACGGCGAGACGCGCAACGATGTGTGGGGCGGCATCGAGGCCACCTGTGGTGGCAAATGGCTGCGCGCCGATAGCGCTGTGTTCTTCGACCGACGTGGCGTGCTGTATCTCTTTTGGAACATCGAATACGAGGATGAGGGACGTACTCTGGTAGCCGAGCGAGCGATCTACTATCAGGACGAGGACTGGGTGCGCGCTGAAGGGGACGTAGTGTTGACCGATACACTGGGCGGCTCGACGCTGTCGGGGCCGGTGCTCGAGTACTACCCGCTCAACGCGAACCGTCCGTTCGAGCGAATCTTCGCACCCGGACGACCGCACCTGGTCTATCATGCCGAGCAGACAACGGCCGAAGAGGCGGCGCCGTTCGAGGTGGACGCCGACCGCATCCACATCTACGGCGACTCGGCGATCGCTGGGCAGGGCACCGTGGTGGCCGTGCGCGGCGACCTCACCGCCTACGGCGACTCGATGGACCTCGACCTGGGTAGCGACGAGCTCTGGCTGTTGGGGAACCCGAGCGTCGAGGCCGAGGAGACGCTGCTCGACGGCGACTCGATCCTCATCCTCCTTGAGGAGAGCCGGGTACGGGAGATCTTGGCGTGGCCGAACGGCTCGGCCCAGGGCAGCGGACTGTCACTCATGGCTCCGCAAATACGCATGTTCGTCGACGGTGAGGAGATCAGCCGCGCGGTAGCATCGGCCGGCGCGGCGGAACGAACCGGCGCAGTCGACTCTGCGGGCCGTGAACCGTGGGCCCGGAGCATATCCCAGGACTATGTGCTGACGGCGGATTCCATCGATATCGAGCGCCCCGGTGGCCGCCTGGAGCGAGTGGTCGCGGTGGAGCGTGCCCGGGCCGCCACCGTCGACCGACTGTCACCGGGCGGCGAGCCCTTGGGGACGGACTGGCTGGAGGGCGACACGATCACGGGCTATTTCGTGGCACCGGAGCCCGGCGATAGTGTGGCCGAGGTCGCGCTGTCGCACCTCGAGGCGTCGGGCGATATAGCCCGTGCCTTTTATCACATCTACGAGGAGACGGAAGAGGAGGAGGCGCCGACCCTCCCGGGTGTCAACTACGTCATCGGGCGCATCGTAACGCTTTGGCTGGAGAAAGGCGAGGTCCAAAACGCCCGCGTGGTGGGCCCCAGCACCGGCATCTACCTGGAGCCGTTACCCGTGGTGACCGACGGTGACAGCACCGCGGTGCTTCCGGACACAGCAATCGGCGACACGATCCGTTCGGTTCCCGACACCACGGTGACAGAGGCGGCAAGTTTGCGAGGAGTAGGATGAACGGGGGGCTCGAGGAGTTTCGCTCCTACGTCGAAGCGCTACCGGCGCACGAAGCGCCGATGCTGATCGCGGTGAACGAGATCCTGGCGGCCGCCGATGAGTCGGGCCGTGTCTCGCGCGGCCAGCTGATCGAAGCGTTTCGTGACGCGTACGTCAAGCGCTACGGGGAGATCGCCCGTGAGGGCACTCCCGAGAGCCGCCGACTCTTCGAAATCCGCCGGATGACCTCAGGGGAAGTAGACATGTACCTGGGCGAGCAGATACTCGGCCGCTTGGCCGCCGACGGCTGGCTCCAGGTCGATGGCGACGGTGGGGTGGCGTTCGCTACCGAAATCTGGACGGGCATAACGTCGGACCGTGCGGCGTTTGGCCAGTTGGTCGAGCGTGAGATCGAGCAGAGACTGCGCCCTCCCGCCAGGTTGGAAAAGGTCGAGGCACCTGTTGCCGACGGCAGCCGGCTGAGCAGCAAAGGGTTGGTGAAGATCTATAAGAAGCGACGCGTCGTCGACGACGTCGATCTCGAGCTTCGTCAGGGTGAGATCGTCGGCCTGCTAGGCCCAAACGGAGCCGGTAAGACGACGACCTTCTACATGATCGTTGGGCTTGTGGCGCCGGATGCAGGTGAGGTGTACATCGATGAACGGCCGTTGGCGAACGTGCCCATGTACAAACGGGCGCGTCGCGGAATCGGTTACCTGTCACAGGAGCCCTCGGTGTTCCGGAAGCTGACAGTCGAACAGAACATCAACGCAATCCTTGAGACGTTGCCGCTGTCCGATGAAGAACGTCGCGAACGCCTCGACAATCTGCTCGACGAACTGTCGATTAAGCACCTGCGAAAGAACAAGGCGTACTCGCTTTCCGGTGGCGAGCGGAGACGGCTCGAGATCACGAGAGCTCTGGTCACCGACCCGAAGTTCATGTTGCTGGATGAGCCGTTCGCCGGTGTAGATCCGATCGCCGTGGACGATATTCAGAGAATCGTAGCCGACCTGAAGCGGCGGGGCCTGGGTGTGCTGATCACAGATCACAACGTCCGCGAGACCCTCTCGATAACCGACCGTGCATACATCATGTTCGACGGCCGAATCCATATCGAGGGCACCTCTGACGTGCTGGTTAACGATCCCCAGGCTCGCAAGTTATATTTGGGTGAGGACTTTCGCCTCTAGGGAGAGGGAGGACGATGAAAGTCGGTCTGCAGCAGAGCGTTAAGCTGGGGCAAGAGCTGAGGATCAATCCTCGCCTCTATCAGGCGATGGATCTCCTCTATATGCCCCTGCTCGACCTGCAGCAGCACCTGAAACAGGAGCTCGTCGCCAACCCGTTCCTCGAGCTCGTCGAGCCGACCGAAGATGGGATGGAGGGGGACCAGGAAAACGAGAAGACCGAGGATGAGAACGAGGTCGACTGGGAGGACATTCTGCTCGATGGATTCGAGACCGGTGGTAGACGAGAGGAGTACGAGGAAAGGGAGTACTACGAGCCCACCGCTGTCGCTACTCGTGACCTCTACGACCACCTGCGCGACCAGATCGCGCTGCTCCGTCTCGACCCGCGTCAGGTCATAATTGCCGAGGAGATCATCGGTAACATCGATGACGCTGGCTTCCTGACTTGTGAGCTGGAAGCGATCGTCGGATCACTGAACGCTTTTCTGCAGAGCGATGATGCCAAGATCGCTGGGTTCGCTGATGAAGCGCCGCTTACGATCGAAGAAGCGGAAGCCGTTCTAGGTATTATCCAGAGTCTTGATCCGGCCGGAATCGGCGCCCGCGACCTGCGGGAATGCCTGCTCCTGCAGCTGCGAGACCGAGACATGGGCAATACGCTTGTCTACGACATCGTCGACAAGCACTTCGACCGCCTCGTCAACCACCGCTGGGCTGAGATATCCAAGGAACTGGGTGTCTCCCCACAGGAGGTGCAGGCGGCGGCGGATGAGATCTCCAAGCTCGATCCCAAGCCGGGCTTGCAGTATTCGGCCGGTGAGGGCAACTACATCATAGCCGACCTCGTCGTCGAAAAAGTCGACAGCGACTACATCGTCTTCCATAACGACACCGCACTTCCGCGCCTGAGGCTGTCGCGCTCTTACCGCGAGGTTGCTAGGGACAAGGCGAAGTTCAAGGGCGAGAACAAGGAGTTCATCTCAAACAAGTTGAACAACGCCAACTGGATGCTGCAGGCGATCGAACAGCGCCGCCAGACCATGCTGAAGGTGATGAACTTCATCGTCGACCGGCAACGCGACTTTTTCGAGGAAGGGATCGAGCACCTGAAGCCGCTGACGCTCAGAGAGGTTGCAGAAGTCATCAATATGCACGAGTCGACGGTCTCGCGTGTAACGAATCAGAAGTACGTCCAGACTCCGCGCGGCGTGTTCCCACTCAAGTTCTTCTTTTCGAGCGGCCTGTCCACCGATTCGGGTGAGGACGTCTCGGCCCGCGGCATCAAGGCGCGGATCCAGAAGTTGGTCGGCGAGGAGGACACGAAGAAGCCGCTGACGGATCAGACTATCGTGGACATACTGAAGCGAGAGGGGATCAACATAGCGCGTCGCACGGTTGCCAAGTACCGCGATCAGTTGGGCATCCTCTCCGCCCGCATGCGCAAGCGCGTATGACTCAGGCGGCCGGCACCCGCGAGTCGAAGCCGCAGCGTCCGCAGGTGGCTCCAGCCCTCCGTGACAATTTCTCCGTCGTCATTCCGGCGCTGAACGAAAGCGAGAACATCCCGGAGCTGTTTGAGCAGCTGGACGTGACATTCCGCGAGCACGACCTGGACGGCGAGGTCATCTTCGTTGATGATGGATCGAACGATGACTCGGTGGAGGTCGCGCGGCGCGAAGGCGAACGCCTGCGGCGGTTTCGGCTAGAGCGGCACAAGGTCAACCTCGGCAAGACAGAGGCGCTGGTCACGGGAGTACGGGCGGCGGACACGGAGTGGATAGTACTGTTCGACGCCGACCTGCAGCATCTGCCGGAAGAGATCCCACGGCTTCTGGCCGCAGTCGAGGACGACTACGACATCGTCTGCGGACGCAAGGTCGGCAAGTACGAGAAGCGCCTGGTCTCCGGCATCTACAATTGGCTTTCTCGCATACTGTTCCACGTGCCGGTACGGGACTTGAACTCGATAAAGATCTTCCGCAAGACGGTCCTGGACGAGATTCACCTGCGTCATGACTGGCACCGCTTTTTCGTCGTCCTCGCCCACGCCCGCGGTCATCGCGTCGGTGAGATCGATGTGACGCTGCATCCGCGGGTGCGAGGCGCGACGAAGTACAGTGGACGCCAGCGGATCTTCGTAGGGTTCCTCGACCTGGTGGCGGTGTGGTTCCTGCTTCTGTTCAGCCGCAAGCCGATGCTGCTGTTCGGCTTCACCGGGCTGGCACTGGTAGGACTGGGTCTACTGGTGGGCGTAGTGGCTGTTGTAATGCGCATCATGGGGCAAGGATTTCGGCCGCTGCTCAACCTGGTGATACTCCTGGCGGTGTTGGGCGTGTCACTGTTCGGCTTCGGGTTCGTTGCGGAGCTGGTGGCAACGTTGCGGGCGGAAGTGGACGATCTCAGGGAATCGATCCGAGAGCTCAAAGAGGACGGCTAGCCTCAGGCTGAAGGGGTGGGGATGGAGGAGGCTGAAGAGCTGAAGAGACGGAGTCTTTCCAGCGAGGGGCTGGCATGGGTCTTCCTTGCAGGGCTTGTCTTTCTGCACGTCGCGCTAGCCGTCCTGCTGTTCGACCCGAAACCGTTCGTGGGCGGCGACAACGCCGGGTACATGATCCTGGCGGAGTCGATCGAGACGGGGCAGGGTTACCGGGACATCCATATTCCGGGCGCGCCACAGCACGGCCAGTACCCTCCGGTCTACCCGACGATGCTGGCGATCGCCGCGGTGCTGGGTGGCGGTTTGATCACGTTCAAAATCCTATCGGCGGTTTTCACCTCTAGTTCGCTGGTCTTCCTGTTCTTGCTTGCCAGGCGACGGTTATCGCTGGAGGGCACTCTGGCAGTCGTAGCCCCGTTTGCGGTCAGCTCGGTGCTCCTCTACTACTCGCACTGGGTACTGTCGGAGGCTTTGTTCGTCCTGTTGACCTTGATCGCGCTATGGGCGTCGGAGCGGCTGTCCGACGGTAAGCGCTGGCTCGCCCTTTCCCTGGGCTTCGCGCTGCTAGCGTATCTGACTCGGTCGGCAGGGCTGCCGCTCGTGCTGGCGCTGCTGGTGGTGCTGGCGTCGAAGCGGAGGTGGCGCGAACTAGCCGCCGCAGCAAGCGGGGCGCTGGCTGTCGTGCTCGGCTGGTGGTCGTGGGGGAGGCTGGCGGTCGCCGAAGGGGCTCAGGTCTATTCGAGCAACTTCCTGCTCGTTGACCCGTACGACCCGGAACTGGGGATGATCGGGCCGGGAGGACTGCTGGCGCGAGTGATATATAACACCCGCCTCTACGCGATCGAGGTGCTGCCCGAGTCTTTGGTGGGTGTGACGCCGGGCTTCGTGACGCTGTTGGCAGCGTTCGTCGTGGCGCTACTGTTGATCGCCCTGGCCCTCGTAGCGTGGGTACGCGGCATTCGCGGAGGACATGTCCTAGAGCTGTTCCTATTCTTCTACGTGGCACTGATCGTCCTCTGGCCGGAAGCCTGGAGCGACAGGCGCTTCCTCCTGCCAGTACTGCCTGTCGTGTTCCTGTTGGGCGCCGGCGGCTTGCAGTGGTGTCTGGACTTTCTGCGAGTGCGGCGAATAGCCTGGTCGCTCGCCGTGTATGGGGCGGTTCTGGTACTGCTGGCCGTGCCCAGCCTGGTGGTATCGATAGGCTACAGCCAGCGGTGCATGCGGATCTACCGGCAGGGCGACGAGTTCGCATGCTATCCGGGGCCATGGCGCGCCTTTGCGGAAGTGGCAGAGTGGGTCAGAGACAATATTCCCGAGGACGCGATAGTAGTCGGCCGTAAGCCACGTCTGATCTATCTGTTTTCGGGCCGGCGAGGTGATGTCTATCCGTTCACCACGCAGGACGAGGAGATGCTGACCTTCCTGGACGAGGTGCAGGCGGACTACGTGCTGGTTGTGCCGGTGAGTCGCACGACATACCAGTACATGTTACCGGTGATCCTCAGTGTGCCGGAACGCTTCGAGGTCGTCTATGAGATCGATGACGGCAGAACGATCCCATCGTACGTGCTGAAGTACTACCCCGAGGGCGACTCGCCGGTCGTCCCCGAGGCGGAGGGTTGATGTGAGCGATCCCGCCCGGGTTCTCATCCTGCTCGGTACACGTCCGGAAGCGATCAAGCTGGCGCCGGTCGCCCGGGCGCTGCGTGGTCGCGATGAGCCGGTCGAGGTTCGAGTCATCTCGACGGGACAGCACGATGATCTGCTCGACGGGGCGTTGGCCAGCTTGGAGATGGCGGTCGATAACGATTTGGAGATCATGCGGCCGGATCAGGATCTCTACGACATCGGTGTTGAGTGCCTGCGTAGCCTGCGGCCGCTGTTTCAGTCGCTGAAACCGGATGTCGTCGTCGTCGAAGGGGATACGGCCACGGTCTTCTTTGGGGCGCTGGCCGGATTCTTCGAGCGCACCCAAGTCGCGCACGTCGAAGCGGGCCTCCGCTCGCGGAATAAGTGGGCGCCGTTCCCGGAGGAGATCTTCCGGCGGCTCACCGATGTGACGACGGACCACTATTTCGCGCCGACGGCCGGGGCGCGGGCGAACCTGCTGGACGAGGGCGTCCCCGAGGACCGGATCAACGTGACGGGGAACACCGTGATCGACGCCGTCAGGGCGCTCGCCGGCTCTGGAGCGCCGGTCGGTGATTCGGGGCTGAGGGAGATACTCGATTCGGGAAGGCGGATCGTCCTCGTGACGGCGCACCGGCGCGAAGCCTTCGGTGCCCCGCTGCGCGAGGCTTTCGCCGCGCTGCGGGCGTTGGCCGAGTCACACCCCGACGACGTCTTCGTCTACCCGGTGCACCCGAACCCCAACGTGCAGGGACCGGCGAACGAACTGTTGTCCGGTATGCCGAACTTCCGACTCCTCGAGCCCCTATCGTACTCAGACCTCGTGCAGGTGCTGGCCCGCTCGTGGCTCGTCCTGACTGACTCGGGTGGCATCCAGGAGGAGGCGCCGTCGTTCGGTGTACCGGTACTCGTTCTCCGGGAGGTGACCGAGCGGCCGGAGGGTGTCGAGGCGGGTGTGGCGCGACTTGTGGGCACGTCGCGTGAGCTCATCCTGGAGCAGGGTGGGGAGCTGCTGGACGACCCCGAAGCGCACGGCCGGATGGCACAGGCGATGAACCCGTACGGTGACGGACGCGCGGGCGAGCGAATCGCGGATATCCTTCTACACCGGCTACTGGGTGTTCCCCGTCAGACGGAGGATTGGCACTGAGAGTCCTGCTGCAGTGCCTTTACTACCCACCGGAGGTCGGCGGCCTCGAAAGCCATGTCGCTGGCCTGGCCGAGGGGCTTGCCAGGCGCGGCCATTACGTGGACATGCTGACCTCGCGCTCGCAGTCGGGGACAGCGAGGCGGGAGAAGTTGGGGGGCGTCAACGTCCGCAGGGTCTGGATGCCCGGCAAGCACCCGTTCGGTTGGGCTGCACACACCGCCGGCACGATCCCAGTCCATCGGCGATTGGCGCGCAAGGCCGACGTCGTGCATGCGCACACCTTCGCCAGCGCGCTACCCGCGATGGTTGGGTGGCGGCGCGGCCGGCGTCCACTCGTGGTCACGCTTCACACGAGCCACTTCCTAATGCGGGCCGAGTCGCCGCGGTGGCGTCGTTTGTTCGCCCGCGTCATCGCTTCGGCAGACTACCTGCTGGCGACGAGCGAGGAGATCCTGAGTGTGGCACTGGGGATCCACCCGCACCCACGCTCGGAGGTCATGACGAATGCGGTGGACACCGATCGCTTCACCCCGGGCGAGGGCAGGGAAGCGGGCGGTCGATTTCGGATTGTCGTTCCGCGACGTCTGTACCCGAAGAACGGGGTGGAGTACTTCGTGCGGGCGATGCCACTCGTCGTCGCAGAACTCGACGCCGAGGCGCGCATCGTAGGTGACGGTCCCGAGCGTGAGAGGTTGAAGAGCCTTGCGATCGAGCTGGGGGTCAACGACCGTGTCGAGTTTCTGGGCGCCCGCCCGAACGACGAGATGCCTGGCCTGTTGCGAGACGCGGATCTCGCAGTCGTTCCGTCGCTCATGGAGGCGACGTCGATCGCGGCGCTCGAGGCGATGGCCTGCGCGCTCCCAATCGCGGCTTCTCAAGTCGGTGGGCTGCCCGAGATCATCGATGAGGGGGTCGGTGCGCTGGTCGAGCCGAAGAACCCTCGTGCGCTTGCGAACGCGGTCGTCTCGCTGCTGAGGAGGCCCGACCGTCAGGAGCTAGGACGCGAGGCCAGGCGCCGGGTTGTGGCGACCTGGAGCATCAGCCGCATGGTCGAACGACATCTCGAGATCTATAACGGATTGCTGGATGAGGCGAAAGAAAAAGGTTCAAGGCGATAGTCCGCCGATGGATTCGGCCTGGCTGCCACGTTGGGCGCCCTACGCCGTGTTCGGTGTGCTCGCGGTCTTTCTGTTCCGGGAGTTCATCGTCTCGAGCGGTTTGCTGTTCGGGACTGACGTCGGGGCCTTGGGCTACTACGCGCGGCACTGGTACGCGGAGATGGTCCGCTCCGGCACATTCCCGCTCTGGAATCCGTACATCTACGGTGGCCTGCCGTTCGTCGACGCGATGCACGGCGACATCTTCTATCCGACCACCATCCTGAGCTTCATCATGCCGGCCCACCGGGCCATGGGGTGGAAGATCGTGCTCCACGTCTTCCTCGCCGGCGTGGTTACCTTCGGTTGGCTGCGGCACCTGAAGATCAGCCGGCCGATCGCAACCTGGGGCGGCGTAGCCTACATGATGGCCCCCGTCCTCGTTACCCTCGTCTTCCCCGGCCATGACGGGAAGCTGTTCGTGACTGCGCTGGCCCCGCTGGCGCTCTGGGTCACCGACTGGGCGGTCACCCGGGGCGGCGCCTGGCGGTTCGCGACGCTGGCAATCACCGTCGCGCTGCTCATCTTCACGGCCCACATGCAGCTCGCCTATTTCACCACTTGGGCGATGGCGATCGTCGCGGTTTACAGGTTAGTGGAGGCGCGGCGTGCCGGAGAGACGACCGGGCGCGTGGTAAGACGTTTCGGTGGCTTGGCGGTCGCCGGTATCATAGGCGCGCTTGCCATCGGGGCGGTACAGCTTTGGACGCCGGTCAATTACCTGACCAAGTACTCGCAGCGGGTCGCGAAGACGACCGGCGCGGAAGAGGCGACGGGTTACGCCTACTCTACCTCATGGTCGCTGCACCCGGAAGAAGTGTTCTCGCTGATCGTGCCCGAGTTCATCGGCGTCAACATGTCGACGGAAGAGGGCAGCGTCGTGACGTATTGGGGGCGCAACCCCTTTAAGCTGAACCACGAGTACGCCGGCCTGATACCCTTGCTGCTGCTGCCGCTCGCCTTCCTGGTCGGCCGGCGACGGGGGGAAGCGTGGCTATTCGCCGGCCTGGCGGCAGCGAGCCTCATATACGCGGTGGGGGCGACCACACCGCTCTTCCGCTTGTTCTACTGGCTGGTGCCCGGCGTCAAGCAGTTCCGCGCGCCGAGCAGCGTCATGTTCATCTTCGCCATCGGGGTGGTGACGGCGGCGGCCCTAGGGCTGGAAGGCGCGAGGCAGGGCTCGCCGGGGGAGGATTGGAACCAGCGGGTCGGGAAGATCACGCGCTATCTCTGGGGCGCCTGCGGTGCCCTGCTGCTGCTCGCGGTCTTGGGCGCCACCGGGGTGCTGACCGATCTTTGGGTAAGCGTCCTGTACAGAGGCATCGAGCCGGCGAAGGCGGCGGCGCTGGAGTCGAACCTCCCGAACATCGAGCGGGGGCTGTGGCTGAGTGCGCTGTTTGCGGCACTAACGGCGGGGGCCTGGCAGCTGCGCACCTTGGGCAAGGCGCCGGAAGCGGTTCTCGTGGGTGCATTGGTCGTGCTCAGCGTTGTAGACCTCGCGCGCGTGGATACACAGTACGTGCGGGTCATCGATGTGAATCGGCTCTATCCGCGAGACGATGTAACGGAGTTCCTGCTTCGCCAGCAAAGTTACGGTGTTCCATTCCGGGTCCTGCGGTTGCCAAATGCGGTGCAGGGTTCGAACCACTTTGCCTTCTACGGCATCGAACAGGTCGCCGGGCATCACGGCAACGAGCTGGGCCGCTATCTCGACCTGACCGGAGGGCGGCGGTTGTTTTCGGCCAGGATCCTCCAGTTGGTCAACGTTCGATACGTTGTCTCCGGCGCGCAGGCCGCGATCGCCGGACTGCCGGAAGCGTATCGGGGCCGGACGGGCTTCGTCTATGAGCTGCCGGGCGAGCTACCGCGGGCATTCCTCGCAACGGACTTCGAGGTCCTCCCCGATTCACTGGCGCTTCCGCGCCTAGAAGATCCCGCCTTCGATCCAGCTCGTACGGTCGTTCTCGAGCAGGCACCCGAGTCGAGCATCAGGGCGGACGCGACGGGCCGGGTTGAATGGGTGGAGCGAGAAGTCAACGCTCAAACGTTACGAGTCGAAACGAGCGGACCAGTACTGCTCGTGGTCTCCGACAACTACTACCCAGCGTGGACGGCCACCATCGATGGCGAAAGCTCGCCGGTCCTGCGGGCGAACCTCACACTTCGCGCTGTGCGTGTTCCGACCGGAGACCACGAGGTACGTTTCGAGTATCGGTCGCCGATGCTGCGCGCGGCCTTGTGGACGACGATCGTATCGGGCCTCGGTGCCGTCGGTTTGATTGGTGCGGGTCTGTATATGCGCAGACGATCTCGAGGCGTTGGATAGTGGACAGTGGATGTTGAAGAAGGACTTAGGGTAGGTTGACTGAATCGCTTAAGCGATCGCTGGTGTGGGCGCTGAGGATTGTGCTCACCATATCGGTCACCTATTTGTTGTTTCGCTCGCTGCGCGTTTCTTGGAGCGAGGTCGCCGAGCTGGATGCCGGGTCGTGGCGACCGCGGCTGCTTCCACTCGTCGCTTCGCTGCTCGTCCTGCTCGCCGTGTTCGTATATGCCGTCACGCTCTGGGTTGCGATGGTCAGGCGCCTCGGCGGCCCGGCGCTGCCGCTGGCCGACGCGGTGAGGATCTTCTTCCTGGCGAACTTGGGCCGTTACTTGCCTGGCAAGGTCTGGCAACTGGCCGGGCTGGCTTATCTGGCGAGTAAGAGGGGAGTGACCCTGCCGATCGCTACGTCGTCCGCTGTCTTGGGCCAGATCTTCTCGTTGGGAGCGGCGGCGTGCGTGGCGGCCGTTGGGCTGGCCCTGGGAGTCGGCTCGGCTTACCCGCGGGAGCTGTTGCCCTGGGCACTGGCCCTGCTGGTTCTGGTGGCCGTCGGCACGCTAGTGCCGGCGGCGCTGCGCCTGGGGCTACGCATCGCCTTCAAGCTGGGCGGGAAGGGGCAGGAGGCGCCCGGGATCGACGGCTGGTTCGGAGCCCGCTGGCTGGCGCTCTATTTGCCGGTCTGGTTGGGCTACGGTATTGCATTCGGGCTGCTCTGGGCCTCATTTCCGGCGCTGCCGGCCGTTTTCTGGCCCGGGGCCGTAGGAGCCCTTGCTGCAGCCTATTTCCTCGGCTACGCGGCGCTTGTCGCGCCCGCCGGCGTCGGTGTGCGGGAGGGCGCGCTGGCGCTTCTGCTGGCGCCTTGGGCCGGCGCCGCGGCAGCGGCCGTGCTGGCGGTGATCGCGCGTATCTGGATGACTGTGGGAGAACTGGTTCCGCTGAGCTTGGCGGGCGGTGCCTGGGCTCTTGCCCGGCTGCGCAAGGACCGCGAGGCGATGGTCCGATGACAGAGAAGCCGGATCGAACGCTGATCGTGATGCCGACGTACAACGAGCGAGAGAACCTTCCACAGATCGTCCCGCTGGTTCTCTCGCAAGATGCGGGCATCCACGTGCTGATCGTCGACGACAGTTCTCCCGACGGAACGGGCGAGCTCGCGGAGACCATGGCGGCGGAGAACGAGCGGATTCACGTCATTCAGCGGCCGGGGAAGCAGGGGTTGGGGACCGCCTACATCGCCGGATTCAAGTGGGCGCTGGAACGCGACTACGAGTACATCTTCGAGATGGACTCGGACTTCTCGCACAACCCCGATCACATTCCGCAGTTCCTCGAAGCGGCACGGGAATATGACCTGGTCCTCGGCTCGCGTTACCTGAAGGGCGTGACCGTCATCAACTGGCCGATGTCACGGTTGCTGCTCAGCTTCTTCGCCAACAAGTACGCCCGCGTAATCACGGGCCTCCCGTTCACCGACACGACCGGCGGCTTCAAATGCTACCGTCGCAAGGTGCTGGAGGAGATCGACCTCGACGGGATCACCTCCGAGGGCTACTCCTTCCAGATCGAGACGACATTCCGCGCCTGGCGCAAAGGCTTCAAGATCGGCGAGCTCAAGATCATCTTCACCGACCGCACCGAAGGCACGAGCAAGATGAGCGGTAAGATCATACGCGAGGCGGTGTGGAAGGTTTGGTGGCTTCGCCTGCTCAGGATCGTCCGAAAGCTGTGATGGGACGCCGGGCGGTATTCCTCGATCGCGACGGCACGGTGAGCGAGGAGGTCGGCTACGTCAACCACATTGACCGCTTGCGCCTACTGCCGCGCACCGCAGAGGCGGTTCGCAAGATCAATGACTCGGACTTCCTCGCTGTGCTAGTGACCAACCAGGCAGGCGTCGCACGAGGCTACTTCAAAAAAACGCTGGTTCGCCGGGTGCACGGGCGCTTGCAAGAGATGCTGGCGCGCGACGGTGCGCACCTTGACGCTATCTACTACTGTCCCCATCACCCGACGGCCGGCGAGCCGCCCTACCGCCGGGATTGCAGCTGCCGTAAGCCCAAACCGGGGATGATAGAGGCGGCTGAGAGAGATTTGGAGATCGACGTAGCACGCTCGTTCATGGTGGGCGACAAGCACTCGGATATCGTCTTCGCCCACGCCGTGGTGATGAAGGACGCTTTGGTGAAGACGGGCTACGGGTTGGGAGAGATCGAAGGCTGGTCGGCGGACTGGACGGAGCAACCCGACGAGATCTCCGACGACCTACTAGACGCTGTAAACTGGATACTATCGCGAGACGACGAGTCGGGATGAAAGACAAGCTCATAGGCTGGATCTCCGCCATCGAGGGCAAGCGGATCGTGATCTGGGGCGACCTGGTAGCCGATCATACGCTGTACGGTGATACGTCTCGCATCTCCCGCGAGGCGCCGGTCCTCATCCTCGAAAAGGAATGGGACAGCGTTACGCCCGGCTGCGCCGGCAATGCGGTGATGAACGTCGCGTCACTCGGTGGTACGCCGGTGCCAGTGGGCGCTGTCGGCGACGATGAGATGGGGAAGCGATTGCTTGTGCAACTCGAGGCGCAGGGCGTCGACACGTCCTTCATCGAGACACGAGTGGGAGGGGAGACGGCGGTAAAGATGCGGGTGCTGGCCGGTGGCCTGCACACGGTTAAACAGCAGGTCATCCGCATCGACTCTCACGGCGACTACAGCACACTCTCCGATGCCGGGATGAGCGAACGCCTGACGGCTGCGCTCGAGGGCGCCGACGGCGTCATCGTCTCCGACTACGGGCTGGGCACCGTTCGCGCTGATCTCTTCGCCTCGGTCGTCCGCAAACGCTCTCTGGTTAGCGTCATTGATTCGCGATACGATCTCGATGACTTCGCCGGAGCGACCTCGGCGACACCCAACGAGCCGGAGCTCGAAGAACTGGCTCGGGTGTCGATTGGCGACGACCAGGAAGTTCTGGATAAAGCGGCCGGCGAGACTCTACGCGTACTCCGCTTGGAAGCGCTGCTCGTCACCCGGGGTAAACAGGGGATGGCGCTCTTCGAACCGGATAAGAAGCGCCTCGACATACCGGTATCCAGACTCCAGGACATCGTCGATGTGACTGGGGCAGGCGACACCGTGATCGCCGCCTACACACTCGCCCTCGCCGCCGGTGCTCCGTTCGAGGATGCGGCGCGGCTCGCAAACGTGGCTGCGGGGCTGGCGGTCATGCTCAGGGGGGCGGCGGCGCCACCCGCAGCGGATATTCGCACTGCCCTCAGCGAGAGGGAATGAACGGGACGATTGCGGCCTCCGCCTTTGTCGCGGGGTCGCTCGCGGTGGCAATAGTCGGCTGTGGGGACGGGGTAAGCGGACCGCCGCCGCCCGACGGCCCAAAGATCGCCTTCCAGAGCCTCCGCGACGGCAACTGGGAGATCTACGTGATGGAGGCCGACGGCTCCAACGTGGTCAGGCTGACGGATGACCCGGCCTACGATCGGCACCCAACCTGGTCGCCCGATGGTACGAGGATCGCCTTTCTGAGCGACCGCGACGGCAGCGATGGCATCTGGGTTATGGACGCTGACGGCGCGAACCCGATGAGGTTAGCCACCGTAGCGTGGTATTCCAGATTCGCCTGGTCGCCCGACGGTACGAAGATCGCCTTCGTGCGCGACCGGGACGGCGACGCGGAAGTTTACGTGATGGGTGCAGACGGCTCCAACCAGCTTAACGTGACGAATCATCCGGCAGGGGACTGGGCTCCTGTCTGGTCGCCCGACGGCAAGAAGGTCGCCTTCCAGAGCCTCCGCGAGGGCAACGAGGAGATCTACGTGATGGACGCCGACGGCTCGAACCCGCGCAACCTGTCAAACCACTCGGCGGCTGACTACCACAGCGCTTGGTCGCCCGACGGTGCGAAGATTGCCTTCGTGAGCGACCGGGACGGCGACCCGGAAGTCTACGTGATGGATGCCGATGGCACGAACCTGGCGAGACTGACGGCCGACCCGGGGGAGGACGGTATGCCGAGCTGGTCGCCCGACGGCACGAAGATCGCCTTCTGGAGCTATCGCGACGGAGATGCGGAAGTCTACGTGATGGAGGCCGACGGATCGAACCCGCTGAACCTGAGCAACCACTCGGCAGGCGATCTCGATTTCTCCTGGTCGCCGGACGGCTCGGAGATCGCCTTCGTTAGCTACCGCGATGGCGACGCGGAAATCTACGTGACCGGCACCGAGGACGGGAACCCGGTGAACCTGACGAACGAGCCAGTCGATGACTATGGTCCGACTTGGTCGCCCGGTACTTTCGGTACTTAGTGGGAGAGGAAGGGGAGGGGCGTTGGAGTGGGGGTTTATGGGTTACATAATCTTGGTTTCGCGGCCCGCTTCCATTCCGTCTCGGGGGACCGCTTGAGCGGGGGTCGCTCGTGTTAGGTCTGCTGT
>CAYFSW010000025.1:0-2141 GCA_964345885.1 uncultured Gemmatimonadota bacterium
GAAGGGTACCGAAGGCTTGCGCGCTTTGCTGGAGCTGGCCGGTGGGATCGAGCCCGAGGCCGATCTGCGGCGCGTCCAGGTCGACCGCGTCCTTCCGCTCGAACAGCGACAGCCTGGCGTGCAGCGCAGCCTGCTCGACGTCAACGTCGCCGGACTCCTCGACAGCGAGGGCGAGCTCGTACCGCTCGAACCGGGTGACAGGGTCTACGTGTTCGCAGTGACGGAGGCGCGGCGCAACTCCGTCACGGTGCGCGGCAATGTTTGGGCTCCAGGCGTCTTCGGGTACGAGCCGGGATTACGGCTGAGCGAGCTTGTCGAGCGGGCGGGCGGTTTGAGGGACGATACGTATCTGGGCCGAGCACAGATCATCCGGCTCGACCCGCTCGACCTCACCCGCAGAGTCATAGCGGTATCGCTGCTGGCAGACGATGATCCCGAGCTCCAGGAATACGACGAGGTAATCGTCTACTCGGTGGCCGAGCTGCGCGACGAGCGCTTCGTCACCATCCACGGCGCGGTAAAGAACCCGGGCGTCTACGAGTTCAGTGAGGAGATGACGATCCGCGATCTCGTCCTCATGGCCGGGGGGCTGCGGGACGAGGCCTACGTCGGAGAAGCGGAGGTCTCGAGGATCTCGGTGCAGCCCGATAGCCCCGGCGATCTGGCGGAGGTCATCACGGTGCCGATCGACAGCTCGTACATAGCTGCTGAGTCGGGCGCAGGCGGCGCCGGCGCTGGGGCGAGTGACGGAGACGCGGCATCGGGAGCGGCGCCCGACTTCGTTCTGGCTGGCTACGACAACGTGTTCATCCGCTCTCAGCCCGGGTTCGAACCGCAGCGCACGGTCGCGATCACGGGAGAGGTGCGCTTCCCTGGCGCCTACGCACTGCAGAGCAAGGACGAGGATCTGCACGGACTGATCGAGCGGGCCGGCGGCCTGACCGGTGAAGCCTACCCGGAGGGAGTGCGTTTCTTCCGACGCCAGGAGGTGGTCGGCGATCCGGAGGTGCGGCTGTCCCGCGTGGATGTCAACCTCGTCGATATCCTCGAGCACCCTTCGCCACGCAACAAGATGGTGCTGGCCGATGGGGACTCCGTCCACATACCCCAGTACGACGGCACCGTCTACGTCGATGGCGCGGTACTCTTTCCAACGAGCGTCCGCTTCGAGCCCGGCCAAGGCCTGGATTACTACGTGAAGAACGCTGGCGGTTACGCCCGCGACGCGGACAAGGGGAGGACGCGTGTCGAGTACGCCAACGGGTCGGTGGGGACGATCAGCTCGTTCCTCTTCTTCAAGTCCAAGCCGAAACCGGGGCCGGGGAGCCGTGTCTTTGTGCCGGCGAAGCCGTCGGGCGACCGGGCTGCCATCGATTTCCGCAGCCTGGTTACCCTTTTGACGGCAGTCACCACGATGGTGATCGTGATCAGCCGGAACTGACAGACCCTGTACTCCAGCGCGGCTCGTCTGCAACGCGGCGCGCGCCCTAGTCCTCGCGGAGCGGATCAGTCATCCCGACGCGGGCAAGGGGCGGAGCTGGGTGGAGTACGCGAATGGGTCGATACGTGAGGATGAAATAGTCATGCGTGCACCAGAGCAAAAGCCAACGTTTATGTCTCGCGTGTTGGTGACTGGCGGAGCTGGGTTCATCGGCGCCAACTTGGTTCGACTTCTCCTCGAGCAGCACTCCGCGGTTACGGTGCTGGATAACCTGGCGGCCGGTGTCCGGAAGTACCTGGTCGACCTTCCTCTGGAGTTCATCGAGGGAGATATCCAGGACCGAAACCTCGTACGGCAGCTGATTCGAAATAAGGATGCAGTGGTCCACCTTGCGGCCGAGACGGGCGTTTCAGGCTCTCTCGTCGACCCGTACCGGGACTGTGAGACCAATGTAGTTGGCACCCTGAATCTGCTTGATGCGTGCCGGGAGGAGGAGGAACAGCACGGCAGACGCCTGCGCTTCGTCTTCGCTTCGTCGAACGCGCCACTTGGCCGGCAAGCCCCCCCCGCCACGGAAGATAAAGCGCCCTTGCCAATCTCCCCGTACGGTGCCAGTAAGCTGGCCGGTGAGGCTTACTGCCTCGCGTACCACGGCTCGTGGGGGCTCGGTACGGTCGCCCTGCGTTTCGGCAATGTGTAC
>CAYFSW010000026.1:0-1829 GCA_964345885.1 uncultured Gemmatimonadota bacterium
CGCACGTCGTGGAACATCACCGCCCCGTGCAGCCCCTTGGCCTCGAGCAGTCGCTTCATCATCTCCATGGGTACGGCGTTCCCCTGGTCGGCCTCCGTGGCACAGACCACCGTGTCGCCGTTCGATTCCGGCCGGCAGGCCGAGTTGAAGAGCCCCTCGGCGAAGTCGGAGGGCGGTCGCAGGGGAAGCAACCCCAGCTGATATTGCCAGCCCAGGCAGTCGGCCTTGTACTCATCGACCATGTCGAGGACCGCCAGGTAGTCGCGCAGCTGCTCGCGGGTGGCGTCCTCGGTGAAGTCCTCGGCGCCGGCCTCTCCCCAGTGGAACGTCACGCCGTTCTTCTTGACGAAGGCGAAGGCATCATCGATGCGTGCAGCGTCGATACTCCGACCCCTGTCGATGATCCACGCCTGGTCCACCTTGTGCTCGGTGAACCCGTGACGGTTGAGCAAGCGGGGACCGAAGTAGCCGTTGATCATGCCCATCGAAGTATCGCCGAGCATCAGGATGAGCGCGCGGCGGTCTTTGAAGCCCTGCGCCACCTTCGTCGCCAACTCACGGGCCTCGCTCGAGACGGGAGCGCTGTAGGCGATGTCCTCTTCGCCGTAAGCGATCTGCCCCGATTTGCACCACTCCTCGAGCCGCGCCATGAACGTCTCATCGGCGGTCCAGTCGGGCGCGTCGGTCCAGACGCGGGAGAACTTTCTGCCGAGGCTCTCGAGGCAGGCGCCGGTGTTCAGCAGCCCGACCAGCCCCGGCCACTGGCCGGAGAAGTTGCTGGCGAGGAGCAGCGGGTTGTCCTTGCCCACAACGCCTTCGGTGGTGTGCGGGCCGTAGAACCAGTGCACGCAAATCCCGATCATCGGGTCCTGGAGCGGTCCGAGTTTCTCGATCGCGTGGTGCGGCTTGGTGAGAAAGCCCTCCACTAGATAAGGTTCCGCGCCGAGCTTCTCGAGCGCCGCCTCCATCTGCTGGGTCGCCTCGGTGATGTTCGGGAGAGCAAGCTCATTGGGCTTTTCCCGACCGTCACCGGGCCAGAACAGAGCGATTCGCTGCTTCACGGTCGTTCCTCCTGGATCTCTCTAGTTTATCGGTCGGCCGCCCTCGCCGGCGTTCTCCTGGGTGAAGATTCGCGTCCCAAGGACAATCTTCTTCGGAACCTCCTCACCTCGCAGGATGCGAAGGGCGAGCTCGATGGCCTCTGCGCCGCCAGTGGGATAAAGGAACGTCGCGTCGAGGATACCCTGCTCGACGTACTGCTGTCCCTCGTGCGGCAGGGCATCGATGCCCACGAACATCATTTCGCAATGGCGACCGGCGGCGCGTGCCGCCAGCCAGGCGCCGTGGGCGCCGGGATCGTTGTGGGCGTAGACCACGTCGATCTCCGGGTTGGTGGCCAGCGCCGACTCCATCTCGCGACGCGCGTTGGGCTCCAGCCACTGCATCTCGCCGGTGAAGACGATCTCGAGTCCGGGGTTCTGGTCGAGCTCCAGCCCTTCCAGGAACCCCTGGTTGCGGTCCTGGCCCGGCGTCGATGTCATCAGCCCCTTGAGCTCGATGATCTTGCCCGTGCCGCCCAACTGCTCGCTGATCCACCTGCCGGCCTCGCGCCCGATCCGCACGTTGTCGGCCCCGATGAAGGTGGTGTACTCCTCGCCCTGAACCTCGCGGTCGAGGACGATCACCGGTGTCCCACCCCGGTACGCCTCAGCCACCGGCCGGGTGAGCGGCGCCGCTTCCTTGGGGCTGATGATGATCAGGTCCACACCCTGCTGGACGAATTCCTCCACCTGCGCGCGCTGGACCAGCGAACTGTTCTGGGCGTCCTT
>CAYFSW010000027.1:0-1635 GCA_964345885.1 uncultured Gemmatimonadota bacterium
ATGTACTCATCATATTGCGCGAGAGCAGTGCAGGTGCGCACCCGGCGGGTCGACCCAAACGGCTCGATCTCAGCGCAAGCGAACTTGAAGCGGTCCGCAACTGCACTCTGGTACGACCACTCCTCGGGGATTGCATACGGCGTTGTCGTATATCGGTTGGAGAATTCCCGCCTAGAGAAGTCTAAGTAATATGCGACAGCCACATCGAGTCCGGGACCGTACCTGAAGACGGCGTGTTGCGCGCCCCCGGTGCCTTGCTCAAAGCCTTCTGGGCAAAACCCTACATAAAGGAACTCGATTTCGCCCCGTTCGCTCCATATGTGTTCCGGTGGCGGCGTAGGGCCAACGCACACGTGCCAGTGCTGAGGAAAGACTGATGCATGTATCATCAGGTCGTACATGTCCACCGATCCCGTTCTCCTGCTCCCCGGCCGTACCGCACTCACCGCGACACACGCGCAGACCAACACCGCGGAGGCCAGCGCACCTGCTTTCTTCGGTGTCATCTCACGGCCCTCCCCACCATCTCATGGGCCCCGTCTCCGCACCCCAAGGTTTACGCTGCCTACTAATCTCGTGCTTGTCACCCGCATCCACAATCGCGTCGACGATGTGATGTGTCTGCACATTGATGTCGTGTTGTTTCCAGAGGCGGATGCCAATCTTCGCGGTGACTCGGTCAGGACGATGGTCCCAGGCTTTTAGTCCAGTGACGCCGCGCTCGCGGCAGGGCAAAGTACAAGGTTCACCTCGCAGCAAATCTCGTACGCAGTATCTAAGGTCGGAACCGATCTGCTCCAAGCCTGCGCCCTCGAGCAACTCAGATTCCGAGAATCCGGCCGCGGTGCCTAGATACCCGAACATGATGTTGCCCCAGATATCGTAGTAGTACCACCACTCACCAATCCGGTGAGAGTATTGAGGCTCCCCGTGGGTCCTGATGTACGGCTTCGGATCCCACGGTCCATCTTGCTGTACCATCCATCCAAACACCAAGAACGCATCTAGCTTTGCCAGGCCGGATTGAACACCGGGCACTGATCTGTTCTGCCAGTTGAGCCACCAGATGGTCATCAACGCTGGACTCTGTGCCTCTCGCTGCATTCGCCAACGGATATATGTCGCCACCGCCGGTATCTCCGGTACCGAGTCACCATTCAATCCAGTCGGATCAACCTGATTGACAGGGTTGTTCCGGACGTACGCATACGCGTTGAGCGTGCCGGGCCGCCACACGTCCCCCGCCCACGGATCCTTCGTGATGAACCGCCCGGTCCTCGGCTGGTAGTACCTGGCCCTCAGGTGCAGCAACTCCACCCCGGAGTCCCAGCCCTCGCCGGTGAACTGCCACGGGTTGGGCACCCCGTCGCCCGCCAGCGGCACGCCGAAGGGATCGTAGGCGTACCTGGTCGCTATCTGGCCTGTGGTGTCGAGCAGTTGCCGTACGCTCCCCAGCCCGTCGTGCGCGTAGTAGTACCGGTCGGTTCCTTCCAGTTGCTCCGCGATGATGTCCAGCCCGTAGAGGTAGAGGGTATGGGTGTCGCTGATCACGACCGGCAGCGTGGCCGCCAGGTCGAGGACGTAGTCGGTCGTGGCTGCGCCGCTGGTCTTGCCCACTCTGACGCCGTCGCCGTT
>CAYFSW010000028.1:0-6358 GCA_964345885.1 uncultured Gemmatimonadota bacterium
ATGACCACCAGTACCAGAATAGCACATGCTCTTGTCATGATACTCCACTCCCATATTGCGTCTACTCGCCGGACCCGGACCGGTAGCCCGGCAGAAAGTGCTCCATCACCCAGATCTCGGCCCCACTGCTCCCCGCTTCGAAGGCGATACGCCGGCCATCGGGATGGAAGCGGATCTTCCGCATTTGTTCCATCGACAGATCCAGCTTCTCGGGTGGCCCGCCGGCCGCCGGTACGCGCCACAGCTCCAGGCTCCCGTCCCAGGGTGTCACATAGAACAGATAGCGCCCGTCAACCGACCAAGCGATATCAAAGACATTGTAGTTCTTCTCGGTCTCAAACCGGTGCACTTCCCGGGGAGTGCCACCCGTGGCCGGCATCAACATCAAGCTGCGTTCACCGCCGCCCCCAACGGCGAAGGCGAGCTGGTGGCCGTCCGGCGACAGGGCGACGGGAGGGTTCGGCTGCTCATCGTACAGCACCCTCTGTCTACCGCTCTCCAGGTCCATCACCGCGATGCGAGTCTCGTCGCCTTGCCAGACTCTGTAGTAGACGGATTTGGCGTCCGGCGACCAATCGATCGGTCGCGCGATCTCGATGTCCCAAAACGCCGGCAGCGGCTCCGCCTCGCCGGTTTGAATATCGACTTTGAACACTCCGTCTCGTTCGTTTCGGTCCACGCCCGGCACGAGAAGGTGGTGACCGTCAGCGTACCAACGGAAGCCACCGAAGAGGTCCAGGTCTGGCACACGCAGCTGCCGGGTCTCGCCGGTCTCGACAGAACGGATCGAAATCGTGTACTCACCGGTGTACCACCCGGCCTGTTGTCCTTTCAGCGTTACGTAGGCCAGGTAACGGCCGTCGGGTGACCAGTCGGGGGACGTGTTTCTGGCGAGGTGCTCCCCGCCCACCGCGGTTGGTGCCGCCAGCACCGCACCAGTCTCCGGGTCGAGGCTGGCGACGTAAATGACTCGGTTGTCCATGGGCACGCCGTAGAAGAACGAACCGTCGATGGTGAAGCCGATGGGTGACACGCGCCACATGTCCGGCTTCACGAGTCTGGGCTCTCCGGCGGCGCGTCCCTCCGCTACAGGCAGCACCCACGCGCCCAACGTGCCGGTGCGGTCGCTGGCGAACAGGACGTGCTCACCGTCAGGCGCCCAGCCTAACACGAAATCATTGGCCGGGTGCTGGATCAGATGAACTTCCTCGCCGCTGCGCACTGTGAGCACGAAGATGTCTCGCTCTTCCGAGTATCTTTCTTTCGGCAGGTCGTAGACGAGGTACTGAGCGTCCGGAGAGAAGCTCACTTCTACGGGCCAGCGCCAGGACGAGCCCATCTCCTTCAACGTTCGCGCCGACCCGTCCGCCACGGAGACCAGCGCCAGTTTGTAGGTCCCGTCTTCTCCGGAACCGGAGATGAGAACCTGATCGCCGTGGGGAGACCAACCCGCGGTCCCGTACCACTCGAACGACTCGCCTCTAAACACGACGCGCCGACTGCCGCCATCCCAACCGACGATACGCAGCTCGTAAGGATGCTCCTGGCCGTCTCGATACCACACGTAGGCTACGTGCTCGCCGTCGGGCGATATCGCAGCGTCTTCCACCCACTGATTCATCCATGAAGCCTCATCGGTCAGCAGGCGCACCTCGCCGGTGCTGAAATCGCGGATCGCCAGGTCACCGTTCGGGCCGACGAAGGCCAGGTGGCGGCCGTCTGGCGACACGTCGCAACACGTACCCACGTCAGGGCCGCCCGCGACACGCCGCACCACCATCGGCGTCGAGTCCTGATCGGCCAGCACGGTCGCCGCCACGGCGCCCGGGATCCCGGCCGCCAGCACATCGCCGCCGCCATTGGTTCGTTGGGACTCTGGGCCGCAGCCCGCGAGCACGACAACACCAAGTGTGAGAACGCCGACAATCTTACTCATGGCACACTGCTCCTATTTCTCGTCCGAAGTACCGACGGTCACCGGCAAGAAGTCCTCCATCACCCAGACCTCGGAACCGTAATCGCCACGCTTGAGGGCGACGCGCCGCCCGTCGGGACGGAAGCGCATCCCTCGAGCGCCCACCTCCTCGTACCAGTCCAACGGCTCGAGCTGACCGCCCTCCGCCGGCACGCGCCAGAGGCCGACATACTCGTCGCCACCGCCGTGTCGCTTATAGTAGATGTGCCGGCCATCCGGGCTCCACCAAATTGCCTGCGGCCACGAGGCTCCTCCCTCGAAGTGGAGTAACGCGCGCGGCTCCCCGCCCGCGGTCGACATGACCATCAGGCTATAATCACCGCCGTTCTCTCGGCTCTCTTGATAGGTGAAGGCCAGCCGGCTCTCGTCGGGCGACACCGCGAACCGGTTGTAGATTATGCCCGCGTCATCCGCGTCCTGTATGAGTACCTGCTCGGCGCCGCTCTCGAGATCTCGTATGCTTATCCGCCTGCCGTCGCTGGCGGCCGTCCAGCAGAAGACCGATCTCCCGTCCGCACGCCAATAGGCGAGCATGAAGTACTCGTCGGGTGCCTTAGGAACCGCCAGCTCGGCCTCACCAGTCTGCACGTCGACCCGGAACAGGCCCTTGTTATCATCGTCGCTGCTCTCCACGAGAATGAAGCGACCGTCGGGCGACCAGTCCGGATAATGCGACGGACCGATGCCGGGCGTCAGTTCTCGCTGCTCGCCCGTTTCCATCGAGCGGATGACGATCACATCGGTACCGGGCCTCCCCAGAGGGTCGCGCTGCGACAGGTACGCCAGGTAGCGACCGTCAGGCGACCAGACCGGATAGAAGTTGCTCCCGTGGAAACTCTGGCTGATGCGTGTCGGTTGCTCGAGCAGTCGACCTGTCTCGGGATCGAACGCCGCGACGTACACATCCGTCATGTCCATGGGCACGCCGTAGTAGAACGAGCCGTCTCGTGCGAAGCCGAGGGGCTCGATTCGCCACATCTCCGGCTTCACCAGCCGCGCCGGCCCGGCCGGTCGCCCATCCGCCACCGGCATCAGCCAGGCGCCCAGCGTTCCGGTGCGGTCGCTGAGGAACAGGATGTGCCTGCCGTCCGGCGTCCAACCGAGGACGTAATCCTCGGCCGGGTGCTCGACGAGGGTGCGTACCTCCCGCGTGGCGACGTTCACCACGAAGATATCGTGCTCCGAGGAACCCTGGTCGCTCGGGGAGTCATAGATGACATATCGACCGTCGGGAGAGATGCTGAGCTCGAACGAAGCGGGCTGTTCCAGCGTGACCAGCAGTTGCAGTTGCCCGGTTTCCAGCGACACGATCCCGATCTGCTTCGGGCCGTCTGGCATCATCTCGACGCTCACGAGTATCATCGTGCCGTCGGCGGTCCACTCCACCGGACTGACGTTCAACTCCTCGTCCGCGAAGAGGACGCGAGGGTCCGACCCATCGAACCCGATGATGCGGAGTTCAGCGTTCCAGATCGGGGGGCCTCCCAACTGTAGGCCACCAGCTTGCCGTTGGGCGAAACGGTCGATCGCCCCGGGTAGCCCACCTCGCGCGAGTCGGCTAACGAGTGCCAGGTCGTAAGCTGGCGATCCTCCCCGGACCTGAAGTCGTGGACCGCCAGCTTTTCGGTCTCCCAGTCGACGAACGTGAAGTACCGCCCGTCGGGCGACGGCCCACCCGAGAAATCGAGGTTCCACGGGGAGAACAAGAGCCTGCGCACGACCATCGGCGACGAGTCCTGCTCCGCCACGCTCGCGCTCGCCGTGGCGGCCGGGAGCCCGGCCGTCAGCAGCTGTCCGCCATCGGCGGCAGGCTGCCGGTCCGAACCGCAGCCGGTCAGCGTACCCGCCAAAACGAGAATTCCGATCGCTCTCTTCATCTCGTAGTCCTCGATCATGGCCTGACTTGGGCTTAGCGATGGTGGACCCTTCGGGAGAGTGACCCTGGCGAGCGGCGTGCCAGGGCCGCCGGGCGGTCAAAGGCCAGTAATTATGCGGGTTCTGAGGGTTGGGGCAGCTCAGTTGTGGTCCGTGCGGACGGAACGACCCGTTACGTCCGGCGCCCGGATCGTTACGCTCGCGGCCTCGCGCTACCGCGTGCCGGCGAGGATCGACTCGGCTATTACGACGCCGATGCCGCGCGGATACCTGATCCCGTCCTCTTCCGCGCCGGAGGACACCGGGGCGAGCCACACGCCGGGGCGCAGCGGCTCCTGCATCACGCTGGGCAGCCGATCCGTCTCCGGGCCGAACAGGAGGGCGAAGGCGAAGTTGCCGCCGATTCCCTGATGAGCGGTCGGCACGATGTAGGCCGCGTTTGCCCAACGGGTCGACGATTCGCTGAAGCTGTCGGCGCCGCCGCCCTCCAGGAAGACGCTGAACGTCTGGACCTGGGAGACCGCCGGCCGGTGCGCGAGTCCGAACAGATCGGTGTACGTGTCGGACCCTGCGACATCGACGAAGAGCCCCAGGCCGAGATCCCAGCCACCGCCGGTGGCCGTACTGCTGGCGTAGAAGTCGTCGCCGGATCGGTCGAGCACCATGCCGGTCCCGTGGTGTATGCCTCCTCCCATCCCACAATGCTGCTCGGCGTCTCCCTTCATACAGAGATAGACATCGTTGCCGGCGCTCTCGACCATCATCCCGATGCCGGCGGTGAAGCCGACGCCCAGCCCGAACGTGCCGCCGACGTAGGTGTCGTTTCCGCCGCCGTCGTTCACCAGTCCGATCCCGCCGACGAAGCCCGGCCCGTGAGTCGGCGCCTCGGAGTATCGCTCGCTTCGCCAGGCGAAGCCGACACCGATGCCGAAGCCCTGAAAGCCGTGATCGGGAGCGCCCTCCCGGTTGTACGAGTTCCTGTACACTCCCCAGCACTGGTATAAATCGTCGCCCGCGCCGCGGTCCCTGAGTATCCCTACCCCCTTGTTGAACCCGATCCCGATGCTCTGAATTGCTGCGACGTACCAGTCGTCACCCTCCTCGTCCGCCAGCAACCCGAGCCCCGGACCGTGCGCCGCGCCCAGCGCCCACTTGTCCACGAGATACGTATCGTTTCCGGCCCGATCGATGTGCAGGCCGATACCGAAGAACGCCGCGCCGTACGAGAAGCCCCCGTCGAGGCTCGCCGGCTCCGCACCGCCGTAGACGCGTTCCGGATCGACCACGCGAATATCGGCCCCCCCTTCCCGGCTCTCGGTCGGCGCGTCTTCCAGCAGCGCCCCGCGGTCGCGACCGCGGTCCGGATCCATCTCCTGCGCGTAGATGTCGTTCCCTTCCTGGTCGAGGAGGACGCCCAGCCCGAAGACGCCCGCGCCGGGACCGACGGGCCCTGCGTGGGAATAAACGTCATCGCCGTGAAGGTCGACCACGACCCTCAGCGGGTAGTGGCCCAAACGCTCGAGATCGTAATCGACCTCGTAGATATCGTCGCCGCCCACATCCACGATCACCGCCGCCTGCGTGGTCGCGTACCGGTTGGGCCCGAAACCGCCGATGACCAGATCGCCGTAGTCCGTCTCCCGATAGACCAGCACATCGCCTTCCACGCCTGGAACGCCGGGCATGGCGGCAAGCGCCGACACTTCACCGCACTCCCCCTCCAACTCGGCGAGGAATCCCGCTTCGAGGATCGGTGCGAGCGTCGCCAGGGCACGCGCGGTCGCAGCCAAATCGATGCGACGTCCCGTAAAGGTCGCATGGCTACCGGTCCACTCCCGCTCGTCGGGGTCCACGCCCCCGGTGTCGATGTCGTAGCCCGTCAGCGAGCGATAGAAGTGATAGATCGATGTCAGGCTGGGCAGCGCCTCCGGGACAGCCAGGCCGGTAGGGGTCCGCGAGGCTCCGGGAGCAAACGCCCTCTGCTCCTCGAACCTCGACAGGTGCCAATTGTGGGGCGGCGCATCGAGCGAGCTCGCCTGATATGTGCCACCGGTCGTCGTCACATAGCGTACCAGAAGAGGAAGCAGGGCACGATCCTCTTTTCCGAGCGTCGCGAGCGCCTCTCCAGCGAGGATCGCGTGGACCCCACGCGCCGCGCCGTCCAGGGCGTCCACCGCGCTCTCGAGATCGCCGAACGGAACGGCTGCGGGGACCGGGATGTCGGCCGCCTCCACGCCGGCCGCGGCGAGCTGGGATAGCGACTCCGCGGTCTCGATGCGCCGGGCCCAACCGTCGAGCAGGCTGGCCGCGTTCGGCGGGTCCTCACCCGCTTGCCGCTCCAGCTCGAGACGCTCGAGCCGGTAGTGCTCGTCGACCGAGGCCTCGTAGGCGACGCGGTAGTCGCGCCAGGCGGCGTAGTCGGCCGCCACGCCAAACTGCGGGTGCAGGTACGGTTCTTCCACTCGAAACGAGGGATTCAGATCGCTCAGAGCCCGCGGATCGTTCAGT